>JAGMBO010000043.1 GCA_023129715.1 Candidatus Eiseniibacteriota bacterium
GGGTTCGAGTTTGGCGGCAGCGGCGAGCTGTAGTTCGGTGGCAGCGGCGGGTTCGAGTGTGGCGGAGGCGGCGAGCTGGAGCTCGGTGGCAGTGGCGCCTCGGACTTCGGCAGGAACGGTCGCCCGCTCATCTGGCAGCCCCCTCCGGTCCACGTTGCCCGGGCGAGCGGGTCGCTAACACCCGCTCGGCTTCCTCGAGTTCCTCGAGGGTCATCGGCCGGTGGTGGGTTCCCGCCTCCGGTGCCTGCGCGACGCTCTGGAGCGAGCCCCCTTCGATCCCGGCAACCGCTGTTCGATAGGCCTCCGGGATCGCCTCGTCGACCCGCCGGCGGAGAGAGAGCAGCGTCTCGCCCGGGCGCGGCGGAACTTCGCGGAAGAGTACCAGCGGTCCGGTGTCGACGCCGGTATCGACGAGATGCACGCTGACTCCCGTCGGGTCCCCCTCCATCACGGACCAGGGCAGCGCGTCCAATCCACGATGCTCGGGGAGCTTGGCGCAGTGGGCGTTGAGAATGCGGGCACTGTCGAGTGAGAGCAGTGGGTCCTTCAGCAACCAGTTCGAGGAGCCGACCAGCACGTAGCGGATGCCGCAGCGCATGAGACAATCGGCGGCTTCCGCAGAGGAGTGACGGCGCACATAGTCCACGGCAATCCCCAAGCGCCGGGCCTCTCGATCGGTGGCCAGGCGGTTGAGCAACGGCACGCGCGCCGCGTGGCGCCTGAGCATGGCGCGCCATCGCTGCGGCAGGCGCGTCCAGAGCATGCGCAATCGCCCGCCCCGGCCGGCTTCTCCCCTCCGTTCGTTGAATGCTTGATGAGCCCGCTGGAACGCGCGCTCCTGAGCAGAGAAGCGCCGGCGCTCGGCGGTCTCGATGAGCATCAGCGTGACCGGACTGCCTGTCCGCGCGAACCGGCGCGCGATCGCGATCGAGAGCGGGCAGACGCGCCGCGCCAGGATGGCCACGCCGGCGCCGGCTAGCGCGTTCGAGGCTGCCGCATCCGGGGCCGCCACGGAATCGCTTGCCGCCCCACCGGTCCGTTCAGGATTGCCCCTAGTCACGTCTCACTCCGGTCAGAACCTCATGAGCATTCGTTCCCATGATGCGCGTGAGTCGATCGGCCGGCAGCTCGACTGTGCCGATCAGTCTACGCAAGCCCAGGGCGAAGTTGTCGGTGCCGAAGAGCAGCTTACGATCGTGCCGCTCCAGGAACTGCCGGGCGTGTCGGAGATCTCGGGCGAGGGCATTGTAACCGCTACGCCCGGAGAGGTCGGCAAAGAGGTTGTCGTACTCGGACAGCAAGCGGTCGACGATTCCACCGGGTGCGACCCGGGTGCGTGGATGCGTTCCACGTTCGTTTGCTGCCCGCCCCGAGATACCCTTCCAGAAGCCGGGTCCATGACCGACGAAACGCAGGCGAGGGAACTCGCGCAGCCGCTCTTCGAGGGCGGCGAAGTCGAGTAGATAGCCGGGGAACCGATACTGCATCTCTGCGATCCGCCGCCGCCACCCGGGATGGATGAACTGCAGCGTGGTCACCCCGCGGCGAGGCAGGCCCAAGAATCGGTCGCTGTTGAGCGCCTTGGCGATCCAACGCTCTACCCGCGAATCGGAGATCGGCGCATAGGCGCTGCGCGCTTCTTCCATGTGAAAGACGACCGGCATGTTGAGCGACTCGGCGGCGCGCAGCAATTCCCCGACGGGTGCCTCATCCCAGCGCAACGTGACCTTGAGTTCGCCGCAGCCGCGGATCCCCTTCTCGTGTAACTCCGTCAGGCGGGCCGCCGCATCGGGCCGCCGGGGGTCGGGAGCGTAGAAGGGAATGATGCGCGTCGGATAGCGGGCGTGTGCCGCGAGGACCTCTTCGACAGGAAGGGCGAGAACCTCATTGCGGCTTGGTTGGAGTTCTTCCCAGGTCAGCGTCCAGCCCTGTTCGATGCCCTCTCGATCGAGATAGGCGACCAGCCGCTCCGGCGTAAGCCCGCGGTAGTTGAGATGCAGGTGTGCGTCAACCACCATCGGGGTGACTCTTCCCCGTGTCGACAATCGGGGGGCTTCCCGGGGCCGCGTCATCCGGGCACTTGGTGAGCCCTGTTCCGCTCATCGGCAGGAAGGGCGGCAGCGGACAGTCGAGCGAAACGGCGACGACCCGCAGCAATTCCGTCTCCGCGTCCGTCACCCGGCGATCGGCAAAGGCGCAGAAGGCGCAGGCGTCGATAACCGTCGCCTTGATCTCCGGCGCCGCCAGGACGAGGCGATTGAGCGCCTGGCCCACCTCCGTGAAGGAGACAATCCCCTCACCGGGCCCCGGTCGGGCACGCGCGACCTCCGTGGGCAGGCGCTCCAGGCCGGCGCGATAGGCGCGTTCCGTCCCGGCGTCGTCGTTGGGGTTGCCGGCCTGTGCCAGCGCCGCGAGCAACGCGGCGATCTCCCGGCGCAGGGATCTGAAGCTGGAGTGGGCGACGCGCCTGGGGCGCCGGGGCCCGCGCACGAGACGGTACTCGAGCATCCACCGCAGAGCGAACTCGAAGAGGGTCACCTTGCCGTCGGCGGCGACGAGGGTCTTGACCCGCGCGAGAAAGCGGTCGAGATCTGCGGCCGGCAGTTCACGCAGGGCGGGCAGGGCGAGATCGGCCAGCGGCAGGCGCGCCTGGCGGGGCAGGGCGGAGATCGGTTCGGCGAGTTGAACGACCACCTCGAGCTCCTGGGGGGGCGTGATCGCCCGCATGGCCTGGAGTTGCTGCCTGCGCTCGGGCGACTCGGGCTCGAGCAAGAGGGCGAGCATCGCCGCCTGGGCGCCCGCTGGAAGGGCCAGGGTGGCTTGCAGCACATCGGGGATCTGTCGCAGCAATGCGGCACTGAGCTGCAGGTCTCCCGCGGTCAGCCGCCCGACACGCGCGACGATGCCCGCTGGGTCGGTTTCAGGCAGAGAGCCTGTAACAGTGGTGGCGCCAGTGCCGATCGTGTAGGCGGACGCGCCTCCGAAGGCGGCGGCCGGCGCTGCACCGGGAAGACCGGGAAACTCGGGGAAGCCGGGGAGGATGGACCCGCGGCGAGGCTGCTTCCGACGGTGCGCTTTCCGTGGAGCCCGCGCGGCTTCGGCGATCCGATCGGCGCCGACCAGCGGGAAACGTCCGTCGAAGGTCGGTTCGATCCGACGGATGCGTTCGGCGAGCGGTGGGTGGGTGGCCAGCAGTCCGGAAAGGAGCCCCAGCTTCCTGCCCTGTCCGAAGAAGAGATGACTCGCCTGTTCGGCCGCCGGCGACTGGATGCGCGATCCGTGGACGTGGCCCCCGATCTTCTTCAGCGCACCCGCGATACCGAGTGGATTGCGTGTGAATTGGACCGCCGCCGAGTCGGCCAGGAACTCTCGCTGGCGGGAGACCGCGCTCTGGATCAAACGCCCGATGAAGGTGCCGATGTATCCGACCAGCATGATCACGACACCCGCCAGAGCAATCGCCGGCAACCCGCCCCGGCGGCCGCGTCCCGCGCTGGTAACCCGGGCCAGAATGTGCCCGAAGATGCCGATCGCCAGGATGCCGAAGAGGATCCCGATCAGGCGGATGTTCAGACGCATGTCGCTGTTGAGGATGTGGCTGAACTCATGGGCGATGACTCCCTGGAGCTCGTCGCGCGAGAGCAACTCGAGCGTCCCGCGGGTGACCGCGACCGCCGCATCACTCGGCGTGTGCCCGGCGGCGAAGGCGTTGATGCCCTCCTCGCTCGGGAGCAGATAGACCTGCGGCACGGGCACTCCGGAGGCGATCGCCATCTCCTCGACGACATTGAGCAGGCGGCGCTCGCCGGGATCCTGGGTGTTCCGGGACACGCGCCGTCCACCGAGCATCTCGGCCACCGCGCTGCCGCCGCGGCGGAGCGCGGCCATCTTGATCGCACTGGCGATGCCGATGAAGAGCAGAACCAGGACGGCGACGACGATAAAGGTCTGCAGGTCCCAGAGCTCGAATCGACCCACCCGCCCGCTCTTCAGTTCCGCGTAGCGCATGGTGAGGCGGGTCGCGAGATAGAGCGCGACGACGATCCCCCCCACGGCGATGCCGAAGAGGACGGCGAGCTGGGTGGTCTTCTGGCGCGCGTGCGCCTGGTGTTCGAAGAAGTTCATCTGCGGCCGGTTCTCTCCCCGGTGCCGGCCGACCCCGACGGTCCGCTGCGACTAATTGAAGGAGACCTTGGGGGCTTCGCGCTCCTCGGCCGATTGCGTCGCTTCCAGGAGCTGTGCGGCCGTGAAGCTGAACATGCCGGCAATGATCGTGTTGGGGAACTGTTCGCGGGCGACGTTATACTGCATGACAGTATCGTTGAACGCCTGGCGCGCGAATGCGATTCGGTTCTCCGTCGAGGTCAGCTCCTCCATCAATTGGCTCATCGTCTGATTGGCCTTCAGATCGGGATAGGCCTCCGAGAGGGCGAAGAGCCGGCCCAGGGCGCCGGCGAGTCCCGCCTCGGCCTGCATCAGGCCCTTCATCTCAGCGGGCGATCCTGGGCTCGCCGCCGCGCGATTGCTTGCCTCGAGGGCCTGATTGCGCGCCTTGATGACGTTCTCGAGAGTCTCGCGCTCGTGCTTCAGATATCCCTTGGCGGTCTCGACGAGGTTGGGGATCAGATCGTACCGCCGCTTGAGCTGGACATCGATCTGCGCGAAGCCATTCTTGAAGCGATTGCGCAGCGCTACCAACCGGTTGTAGATGCCGACGACGATGATGACCCCGAGGACGATCAGCGCGAGCAGGACGATCAACACGATCAAGGCCATGGATTTCCCTCCCGTCGAGCGGCCTGGCAGGCTCCGGTACAGCCGGGCGCTGCCGACAGCTTACCCGTCCGGACCCTAGTCGCGTCCTCGATCGAGGTCAAGGGAGACGCGCGAGCTGTTCCTGGGCGGCCTCACGGGAATCCGGGAAACGCGCGGCGACCTCCAGCCAGCGGCGCGCTTCCTTGATCTCTGCTTGCTCCGCGAGCAAGGTCCCGAGGAGCAGATAGGGGCGGGAAGTGAACTCGTCCGAGCCGAAGAGCGGCCTGACCGCCTCGACCGCCTTCCGCATCGCCTCGATCGCCTCCGATGTGCGTCCCTGGGAGTGGAGCAGAATGCCGAGGTTCATGTAGGCCCGGTGTTTGATCGGCATCGTCGCCACCGCCTGGCGGTAGGCCTCCTCGGCGGCGGCATACTCCTGTCGACGGCGGAGGAGATTGCCGAGCAGGAACCAGGCATCCCCATTGTCCGGGCGAATCTCGACCGCCTCCCGGCAGTGATGCAGGGCTTCTTCTTTGCGGCCCTCATTGTATTGCAGCATGCCGTAGTTGAGATGGGCGCCGGAGGTCGGTCGGCCTGACGCGAGGGCATGCTCCCAGAGCGTGTGCGAGCTCTGCCAGACCTCGGTCTGGCGCTGCGTGAGCGCGAAGAGGATCACGAGAATCGTCAGGGTGCCGACGCCCGCGATCGTTCGTACAGCTGTTCCTCGCCGGTAGAGCCAATCGAGCCCCGCCCCGCCCAGAATCGCGAATCCGACACAGCTTACGTAGGAGTACTTGTCGGCGACGAACTGCGGGCCGCTTTGGGCGAAGCCGAGAACAGGGGCGAGCATGATCGCATAGGCCGCCGCGGCAACGACCAGCCCGGGGATTCTGCGCCGCAGGAACAGAAGCAGGACGACACCTCCCAGGACGGCGAGGTAGCTGAGCAGGTAGCGCGTCGCCAGGGGGTCGAGGTCGGCGGGCAGCTCGTAGAGCGCGACCAGCCCTGTCGGCCAGAACGTCTTCCAGGCATAGAAGGCGAGCCCGTAGAAGGCCTGCACGATCCGCTCGATCAAGCCCCACTCCGAGAGGCTCTTCATCGTCTGCAGTGAGGAGTGCTGACTCAAACCCGCCACCAGCGCGGCGCCGATCCCGAGGATCAGGTAGGGCACCTTCTGCCACCAGACCGGCCGCGCGGCCGCGGACCACCAGTCTCCAACGCGGTCGGGCAGACGTCGCAGGGGGTAGATGTCGAGCAACAGGGCGATCAGCACGAAGGACATGCCCCAGGCCTTGGAGAGCAGCGAGAGCAGCAGGGCGGCGCACGAGGCGAGGTACCAGCGCCCGGAGGCAAGCTCGGGCGATCGGGGCCGGACGGCGCGGAGATAGGTCAGCACCGCCAGGAGCAGGAAGAAGGTGCTCAGCACGTCACGGCGTTCGGTCGCCCAGGCGACCGATTCGACGCGCAGGGGGTGAATGGCGAAGAGCAGCGCCGCGGCGGCCGCCGCCAGGCGCGTGCGCAGGCCGGTCGCCTCGGGGCGCTCGCGCCGCGCCGCGGTGAAGAGCCGCAGGGCGATGAAGTAGACCAGCAGGGCATTCAGGGCGTGGAGGATCAAGTTGTTGCGGTGGTAGCTGGAAGGATCGGTCCCGGAGATCGCGTGGTCGAGGGCCGAGGAGAGCCAGGTCAGCGGCTGATAGTGACCCATGTAGGTCGTGCTGAACATCCAGCGCAGCTCGCTGGCGCCGAAGCCGCGGTACATCGGATTGCCCGTGAAGAGGCGATCGTCGTCGTAGTTGACGAATTCCGCATCGAGCGCGCCGGAGAAGGCGGAGAAGGCGATGACCGCAACGACCAGGGGAATCAGTGCCAGAACCCAGCGGTTCGGCCGTCTCAGGGAGAGGTTTCGCCGCCCGGCGCGGGTGTCCTCCCGCTCGGCCGGCGAGTCCTGCAGTCCGCTCCGAGACCGTTCCCTGCGCGCCATGGCCTAGCCTCCTGGCCCCTGCCGAGAAATCCAACGCGCCCCGAAATCCAACGGCCCCGCAGCGCCCTCCGGCGATGGGGCGCCGAGCGGCCAGAGTACGCTGGGGTGCAGATTCTAGAGCGCGGGACGGGCCGACTCAAGGTGAACGGCAGCGATCGGCTGCTGGCCCTGCGCCGCCTTGCCCGGCGGGTCGCCGGTGCGAATGCCCTGCGGGTGCCCAACGTGCCTAATACTCCAGGCAGGTTGTCCGTGTGTTCGCGGAGCGTTGGATCGTCCGGAGTCAATACAGGCCGCGCACGGCTTGCTGGGGATCGGACGCGTCGAATTGCACCACAGCGAGTTCGGGACCATCGTGCGCCGCGGTAAAGAGCTGCGTCCTGCCGATTTCGTCGCGCCAGGAACCGGTCAGTCGCGCCGCTTCATGGACATGGCCGTGCAGGCTGATCCGCGGCTGGCGCTCCTCGATGAACCGGCGGATAGCGATGCTACCGACGTGGACATCGAGGGGCACATGATCGACGCTGCGACCGTCGAGGGCTGCGCGATCGAGCTTGGTGCGATAGGGCGGAGCATGGAAGAGAAACACCGCCGCGCTCAGATCTTCATCCCCTGCCAGGCGGGCGAGATCCTCGGCAATGCGTGCATGCCGGATCGTCCGGGACGACTCGGGAACCGAACGACGCCCTTCCTCGGGGGGGACGGCTCCGGGGTCGACGAAGCGGGAGACATCGTAGCGCTCCCAGTCCTTCAGAGGGAACGGTGTCGGCGGAACGAAGCTGTATCCATAGAATGTGACCGGGCCGAGCGCCAGGCGGCGGTCATGGAGGTATTCCCAGGTTCCCTGGCGCGCCACCTCCAAGAAGGCCGCCTCGAATGCGCGGGGGTCGTCGTTCCCGAGGATCAGCAGCGTGCGGGGGGCGTGATCGCCCAGGACTACGGCCAGGCGCTTGAACTCGGGGGCGAGGAAATCGTGGATGAAATCTTCCCCCCCGACGGTCTCGGCCCAGGATTCGTCACCCGCCATCGGGAGGAGATCACCGCCAAGGAGCACGACCTCGGGCCGTTCGGCCTCGATCAGGGCGAAGAGCTTGCGATACCTCGCCACACTGCCATGTAGATCGGAGGAGAAAAAACAGTGCACGGCCAGTCCCTCCCTGCGGACCTGTGTAATCCCTACCCTGGAGGAGCGGGTTCCGCAAGCCCTTGAGTTGGAGACCGGACCCGGGTGATTTCCGCGGATGCTGGTCGGACGTGCCCCGACTTGATCGGGGGCTCACCTGATCTGCACGCGCCGGCCGTAGAGCAGGTCGTCGCCGGCGATCGAGATACGGCGGGCAATGGGTGAGTGCCGCACCCCCGCGCGAACCAAGCGATGGACGAGGGTTCCTGGATGGCTGAAGGGGCAGACCCGCATGCAGAGTCCGCAATCGGTGCCCACCAGCCGCCAGTAGCGCAGGCATTGCTCGATGTCGAGCGGCCACTTCTCCACGCCCCGCACGGTGGAACGCGGGCCGCTGGGGATCGCGCCCGAGGGGCAGTTGATCGCGCACTTGCGGCACCGCTCACAGAAATCCTGGACCCCGAAGGCGATCGGGCGCCCCGGCACGAGCGGCAGGTCGGTTGTGACACCGCCCAGGCGGATGCGGCCGCCCAAGCGGGGCGAGCTCAGGTAGCCCATGCGGCCCAGTTCACCCAGACCCGCGTCGTGGGCCACCGGGGGCAGCATGATCTGGTAGTTGCTCCCGGCGATGTGGGCGCGCGCGGGATATCCGAGGGTGCGGATATGGGAAGCCAGGGCGACCGAGATCTGGGCGGCTTTCAGATACTGGTGTGCCGCCTCGCGGGCAATCGGCAGGCGCGGCGCCTGGGCCACGGCGGCGAAGTCCATCTCGACCGTGAAGACGACGGCAAGGCGATGGTGCAGCTCGATCGGCGCGCCCCAGGGTTCCGGTCCCCGGCCGACGTGGGCGTAGACGAATTGTGGGTTGAGCTGCGCAATGCCGACATCATCGGCTCCCAGACGCCGCGCGAGGGTCTTGATGGTTGCGGTCATGCGGCGCGGATCGGCCGGCTGGCGCGCCTCGGCGGTGGAACCGTCGACGCGGGTGGTGAGATCCTCGATCACCGAGAAGATCCGGTCGATTTCCGCGGAGTCCCGCGGATCGTAGAAGCGTCCGCCGGGCGCCAGGAGTTCCGGCAGGGCGCGCAGTTCATCGTCGAGCGCCTTGCGCTCCGGGTGCTGCTGCTAGTACTGCCGGTACTTCTCCGTTCCGGGCCGGTATTCCTCGCGGGCGAAGATGACATTCCGTTCATCGACCCGCGTCTCGATCGCCCCGACCGGGATCCGGCTCGTGTGAGCCAGGGGTGCGAAGAAGAGCAGGCCGGCGATGAGCAGGCCCGCCCCGGGCAGGATCAGCAACGCCACCCCGGCCGCCCCGCCGATTTGCCCGGCGGCCCAGAGCAGCCCGGCCCAGCCGGCGGCGAAGACGATCAGGGCCGCGGCGGCAATCACCGCCGCCCGCTGGCGGCGTTCGTGGATCGAGCTGATCAGCAGTAGGCCAAGCAGGGCCACGACCGCGCCGCCGAGAATGAGAAAGGCCACCTTCATAAGACGCCGAGTCTTTCCACTATCCGCCGATCGGTCGCCCCGGAACTACTCCGCCCAGGTGATCAGGCGCATCGCGTGGGGGTGCAGAAGGTCCTCGTGGGCCGGTAAGACGCGCACGGCGAATCCCACCTGGCCGCTGTGCCGGCACTCAATCGTGCCCGCATAGGAATAAGTATTGCCTTCTCCGGTCCGGCTGACCGGCTGCATGGCGATCGGGTCAACAGCATGGATCTCCCCGTGTCCATCCACGCGTCCGTGATAGATCTCGACGGAGACATCGGAGGGTTCGAGCCCCGCGAGCGAGGCCTCGCACTCTACCTTGACCTTGTCGCCCACCCGCGCCTTGGCGCTGCCCGCTGAGCGCACAGCCTGGATGCGGATCCGATCCCATTCCGTCCGCACATGTTGCTTCCAGGTCGTCAGTTCTCGTGCCCGTTTGGCGTTCTCCGCCGTCAACCTTCGCGAACGATCGGCACAGGCGCGGTAGTAGTCGTTGACATAGTCGCAGACCATCCGGTTGGTGTTGTAGCTCGGGCACAGCCTGCGCATGGCTTCCTTCATCTTGGCCGTCCAGCCGCGGGGAATGTCGTCGCTGCCGCGCTTGTAGAAGAGCGGCACGATGTCGTTCTCGAGCAAGTCGTAGAGCGCCCGCGACTCGACCATGTCCTGGTAGGCTTCGTCCTGGTACTCCTCTCCACGACCGATAGCCCAACCAACCTCGCGCGCGTAAGCCTCATCCCACCAGCCGTCGAGGACGCTCACGTTGAGTCCGCCGTTGGCGGTCGCCTTCATTCCGCTGGTGCCGCTGGCCTCGTGGGGGCGGCGCGGCGTGTTGAGCCAGATGTCGACGCCCTGCACGAGGTAGCGCGATACGCGCATGTCGTAGTTCTCGAGGAAGACGGCGCGTGTGCGAATGCGCGCGTCGCGCAAGAAAGAGATCAGACTGCGGATGATTCCTTTGCCGTTCTCATCCTGGGGATGGGCCTTGCCGGCGAAGATGAGTTGTACGGGCCGCTCGGCGTCGGTGAGGATCTTGACCAGACGCTCGAAGTCGCGGAAGAGGAGCGTTCCCCGCTTGTAGGGGGCGAAGCGCCGGGCGAAGCCGATCGTCAGTGCCGAGGGGTCGAGAACCTCGCGTGCCAGGTCGACCTCCGTATCGGGCACACCGCGCCGCTGAAGCTGGGCGACCAGCGAGCGCCGGGCGAAGGCGACCAGCCGCTCACGGCGACGCTCATGGGTGCGCCACAGCTCGGCATCCGGGATCTCGAGAACGCTCTCCCAGACCGATTGATCCGAGGGGTCTTCGGTCCAGCGCGGGCCCAGGTACCGGTCGTAGAGCGAGGCCATCTCGAAAGAGATCCAGGAACGCGCGTGAATGCCGTTAGTCACATGGCCGATCGGTGCCTCCTCCTGCGGGGCGTCCGGCCAAAGATCTCCGAACATCTGCCGCGAGATCCGCCCATGCAGTCGGCTGACGCCATTGATGCGATTGGAGAGCCGGATCGCCAGCACCGCCATGCTGAAGTCGCCATTCCCCGGGGCCCGGCCCAACTCGACCAGGCGACCGACCTCGATGCCCAGACGTTCGGCGTAGGGGCGCAGATAGGTCTCCACCAGATCGACGGGGAAGACATCGATGCCGGCCGGTACGGGCGTATGGGTCGTGAAGACGTTGCCCGCCTCGGTTGCATTGCGGGCCTCGTCGAAGTTCAGCTGGTAGCGCTTCATCATGCCGTGAATGCGCTCGAGAGCGAGGAAGGCCGAGTGGCCTTCGTTCATGTGACAGACCGTTGGGACATGACCGAGGAGCCGCAACGCGCGCAGGCCGCCGACGCCGAGGAGCAATTCCTGCTGGATGCGCATCTCACGGTCGCCGCCGTAGAGTCCATCGGAGATGTCCTGATCGGATGGGGAGTTCACCGGGATATTGGTATCAAGGAAATAGAGTGGGATGCGGCCCACTTGGGCACGCCACACTTGAGCCGCCACCTGCCGTGAGGCCATCTCGACCTGGACGGTGAGAGGATCGCCCTGCTCGGTGCGTTCCAGGACGACCGGCATCGTGTGGAAGTCGTTGACCGGATACCGCTCTTGCTGCCAGCCATCGTTGGTCAGGTACTGCTGGAAGTACCCTTCCTGATAGAGCAGGCCGACGCCGACTAGAGGAAGGCCCAGTTCCGAACAGGACTTCACATGATCGCCGGCCAGGATGCCGAGACCGCCCGAATAGATCGGCATGCACTCGGTCAGGCCGAACTCGGCGGAGAAGTAGGCGATCACCGCGTCATTGTAGGCGTGGTAGGTACGGTGGAACCAGGTCTTGCGCTTCAGATGGCGTCGGAGTTCCGCGCTCACCCGTAGCATGTGGACCAGGAAGCCCTCGTCTTCGGCCAGCGCCTCGAGTCGTGCCTGGTCGACCTCGCCCAGGAGGCGGACGGGATTGTGGCCCGTCGACTCCCAGAGGTCCTTGGAGATCCGGCGGAAGAGCTCGATCGTGTCGGGATCCCAGGTCCACCGGAGATTGTAGGCTAACTCCTTGAGGGGGAGTAGCTTCTGTGGAAGGGACGGAGATATCTGAAACTTGTGAATGTGCATTCCGGGGTCCTCCTCTCAGGGGATCGAACGCTACCCTACCGCCGGGCGAGGGTCAATCGAGGGGAGGGGCGTGCGGCCGGCGGAACCACCCGCTCGGGATCGACCGAGACTCGGCGCGCGCCGTTCGTCGGCATGGGGTTGAGGCAGACTCGGGGGACACCGTTCGTCGGCATGGGGTTGGTGCAGATCGGGGTTGCCTGTCTACTCCGGATCGGCGGAGATGCGATGGCAGGTGACTTGCGCGGTCACGCCGCCGGTCTCCTCCGGGTCGGGATGTTCTTCCAAGACGAACAGCAGCTCGTCGAGAACGAAGAAATCGGGGGGCAGTGATCCGCCCGGCAGCGCGAGAAGCAACTCACGGACGAAATGCCCCTCGCGGTCGAAGACCTCGATGCGCTCGCTGATTCCGGTGGGTAGATCGCGGTCGTGACGGCAGCTCCGCACCCAGAGCTCACCATGGGGACCGGCCCACAGGCGCGAAATGGCGGGCCGGTAGGGCGAGAAGTCGGTTTCGATCCGATATCCCGGGGGGCGGCCGCGCGTGCTCTGGGTGACTTCCGCCTCCAGCTCGTCCAGCTCCGCCTGAGTGCGGGCGACGCGGGGCACGCCATCGCAGTGGATGACTCGCTCGCGAACGCCGTCAGGGCTGAAGATCCCGATCTCGTAGGCGTCGCGGTGCAGGCGGGCTGCCAAGCGGCCATCGCTCAGTGCCACCCAGTGGCCCCGCTCGAAGGTGTCTTGGCGATCAGTGAAGAGCAGCATTCCCGGATCGCGGGCGACTCGGCTCTCGAGGTAGGTGGCACGCGCCTCCCCTTCGAAGGAGAGACCGATCAGGCGGTGATCCTCGATCCGCCGCTGTTTCTCCATGCGAATGAGGCGCACTTCGAGGATGTATTGGTTGGGGCCCCGGGAGGCCGTATGGATTGTGACAACCGTACTGCCTTCGGGCAACACTGCCTGCAGGTCGATGTCACCGGCCGGCGTGCCGTCCGCATGCAGGCGCACGAGACGGCCCGGCATGAACTCAGCCACGGCGACCAAGCCGTCGGGGGTCACGATCAGACTGCGCGGATTGCGCAACTCGCCGGGTCCCTCTCCGGGACGGCTGAGCGCGCCCAGAAACGCTCCCTGCGAGCTGTAGGCGCGGACCTCCTTCATCTGCCGGTCGAGAAGGTAGAGGCATCCGCTCGAGTCGGCCGCCACACCGGCCAGGCGGCCGAAGGGACCTTCGCGCGGATCCGATCCGGTGCGCCAGACCGGAACCAGCCGTACGGGCTGAGGTGCCTCGCTGGGCGTGGGCGGATTGTGGATGTGGGGCAGGCCCCCGGCGACCTCGAGACGTCCCTGCCAGCCGGAAGGGACGCCGTCGGGCTGCTGCGCGGGGGGGGACGCCAGCGTGAGCAGACTGGAGATGATCAAGAGCGCTGCCGGGTTCATCAGTCCTCCCGAGGGTCTCTCATGCAACGCTCGGCAGCGGCGCGGCGTTCAGCACGACTATCGGCTCGTGGCCTAAGCGAGCGCCGGACACTCTCGGTTGTATGACGGTTGACGGGAACGTTGGTGCGGACTGTCGTTGGGGTCTCTGCCGCTCTGTCCCGAACTGGGCCACGGAACGACATCACAAGTGCCTCACCACTAGACCCTATGGAACAACCGCCCCCCGTTTGTAGCATTCGTGCGTTGGCACGTCGCCGCGACGCTATCTGCCAGAGGCACATACAAACGAAGGAGCTCGCGCATGCGTGAGACTATCACATGGGTAGCGCTGGACGCATCGAAGAAACGCTATGCAGTGGTGGTGCTGGAACCGGAACCCCGGGAGTTCATGGCGATCAATGAAGCGCGTGCCCTGCGGCGTTTGGGCCGGAAGCTGGTTCGGGAAGCGCCGGGTGAAGCGCGGATTCGCTATGATGCGGGGCCGTGCTGCGCGAGGGCGACCTGCGCGCAGCCGCAGAGCCGGGGGAGCCACTCGAGGCGGCCTGAGGACTCGATCCACACACGTTCCAGGAATGTGATGAGGAATCGGTAGGGAGTTAGAGGAGACGGATGACCGGGGCACGATCCAAAGGATCCCCCGTCGGGCTATGCGACCCCGCGGTCACTCCCAGGGCATCCGCGATACTGGACTGGACGCCTTTGCCACGGAGCACGGTCATGTTGGCTCTGCATCGGGCAACCGGCGCAATCCACGTATATCAGAGTGACTCGTCATCGAAGCGCCCCCGCATATCCGTCTCCTCCAGTTCCCCAATGAATAGGGGGGACACCGGATGAAGAATCAACTCGAACGGGGTTGACATCGGTTGTTCCATATCAGCCCGGCGATATGAGGAGGCCTGCCGACACATCGACCAAACTGCCAGGCTGGCACGAAAGGGAGTCTTCGCGAACTGCGCCGACTCAAGCGACCCGCGCCGCTCCGCACGGGACCATAGCCACTGATGGCCCACTCCCGCGTTCCTCGGCCGCGTTTCTACTCGGCATCACTGCCCAGGCGTGGCAGGAGATTCTTATGCGCCGTTCCTTGACTGGTCCCGGACGTTCTGGCAGAGTCTTGTGTGAAGTGTCGCCGGGACGCCGCTAACGAATGCTGAACCTCCGGGAGGGTGAGATGCGGGGGGGCGCGGCTGGCATTCCCGAATCAGCGCGCCATCCCACGGTCCGTTGGCTATGTCTACCTCCATGAGTCCGAAGTGGCCGACACGCCTCAGGGAAGTCTCGTCTGAACTCGAGAATCCCCAGGATGAATCCTCACAAAGAAGGGCCAGCGGAGAGGCCTGGGAGATTCTCTTCTCCGCGCTTTCCCTCTATCTGCGATTCCACGCATCGCGACTCGGACGCGTGGCTCCGGAAGACCGCGAGGATCTGGCCGCGGATAAGTCGTTAGATCTGCTGCGCAGGATCGTTTCAGGGAAGACAGACCTCTCCAATCGCTCTTCGGCGGAGATCGAGAGCTTCCTCTCGAAAGTGGCCAGGAACGGTCTGTTGGATTTCGTTCGCAAGGCTGGTCGCTGGGTCGCGCTTGGAGAGGAGGACGGCGCCAAGTGGGGTGTCCGCCTGGCTCAGCAAGAGAGCATGGCGGCTCGGGTGGATTCGCCCGATGGCCTGGTGGAACGAAGGGAGTTCGCTGCGGCACTCCGACGATGCACGGAGCAACTGAGCCCGCGTTCACGATGGATCTGGTTTCTGCGGGTGTTCTACGGGATGTCAAGCAAGGACATCGCCGTGCATCCCAAGATCAGTTTGAGGGCGAGCCACGTGGATGTCCTGCTCCAGCGGAGTCGTCAGACAGTCCGGAAGTGCATGAACCGACGGGGCTACGAGTCCCGCGATATGCCACCGGGCGCATTCGTTGAGTTGTGGAAGAGATTTCGGCCCGAGACGATCTAGGGTGACAGCATGAACGATCGACCCCCTGAAGATCCGAGGGGTGGGCAGCAAGGTGATCATCTTGACGAGCACGGCTGTCTAGACCTGCTGCACGGTCTCCTTTCTTCGGACGAAGAGGAGAAAATCCTCTCACATCTCGCCGTTTGCCCCGCGTGCGAGAGACTCTTGCGGGAACGGGCCGCCGATGTGGCCCGCCGGGAGGCCACCAGAGTTCTACGCTTCCTCCCGCAGGGAGAACTGGCGGTGGAGAAACGCGGAACGGCGCTCCGGATCCCGGAACACGAGAAGCATCGCTCGCGGGGCATTGCGGGACAGGTGTGGAGGAGTCTCTGGGTGGCGTGCCGCCGGCCGCGTTTCCAGCTCGCCGCCGGGCTGGCGGTGGTCGCAGCGGTCTTTCTCCTGATCCTGTGGCCCCACGATATTGAGACCCCGGAAGCCCCTGGAGCTTCCGGATCCCTGCTGCTTCACGCACTACCTTCGTACTCCTTCCGGCTGCAGCCCAGGGAGGTGCCGGGAACCGGCCCGCGCGACGATCTTATGGCAGGCCTCGCAGCCTATGACAGTGGCGATTTCGAACGGGCCGTAGAGGTTTTGCGTAGAGCCAGGGAACCTGGACCGGAAGGAGCGCATCAGGAACCTGGACTGGGAAGAGTGCATCAGATGGTCAGGGACATCTACCTCGGCAGTGCCTTGGCCCGGATGGGGAAGTACGAAGAGGTCGTTGAAGTCCTAGGGGCGGTCTCGCTCCTGTTGGTGCCCGACCCCTGGGGCAGCGAAGCTCGCTGGACGCTCTATGTGGCACTGAAGGGGTGTGGCCGCGAGACGGCTGCCGACTCTCTGCTGCGCCTTCTGGTCCGGGAACCTGGGGAGGTCGGCGAGCGCGCTCGTCGCCTGGAGCAGCGGTAGGCGCTGCCGCGGGGGCCGGAGTTCCTTGGGGCAACGGCGGGAGATCAACCAAGGGAAGGACCCTCTGAGCCAACGGCCGAGGGCGGGCAAGACGAGGCCCGGTGTTCCAATGAGACCTACACATGTCAGAGCTGTGCGGGCCCTTCGCGGCGTGCCCTTCTTCCTGGCGCTACTGCTCCTCGCTGCCCTCTCCCACGCGACCTCCCAAACCGGCGATCCCGCGAGGAGCCCGTGGTCCGACACCCTGCTGAAAATCCAGAGGTTGCGTGCGGAGGGCAGGTATGACGAGTCCTCGAAAGCCGCGCGGGATTATCACGAGATGCTGCTGCAGAGAGCGCGACCGTCTGCCTTCCACGTGGACGAGGTCGAAAGACTGATCGCGACGTTGGAGCTCATAGAGGGTCTTCCGGACTGGGCGCAGGAGGAGCTGGCGGAGGCCGATTCGCTCTTCGTGCAGTCGATACCACTCTGGCACGCGGGGAAGTACTCGGTTGGAGCAGACATCCACCAGCGCCGGCTCGAGATCCTACGCCGCCATTTTGGGGAAGATCACATGGAGGTGGCCGGCTGCCTCCATGAGCTGGCGGCTTGCCTCTCGCATATGGGCGACTATGCCCAAGCCGAGCCGCTCTTTCGGCAAACCCTCGAGATGCGCTTGGATCTGTACGGGCGCGTCCATCCGGACGTCGCCAGGACACTCGAGTATCTCGGGGAGCTGTATGCCGCCGAGGGGAACGAGAACCGGGCGGACTCGCTCTACAAGGCCGCGCTGCATGTTTGGGCTGCATACGAGCCGCGGCCTCTCAAGATCGAGGACAGTCGTTCGGACGTCGTTCGACTCTGGGCCAGGATGGCGAAACTCTACATCGACCAGGGTGACTACGCCAAGGCGATGCCCTGGCTGCGCGATGGCCTGGCCGCCTTCCGCGGGCACTGGAGACACGACAACTGGTTGACCGCCATGCTGCTGAATCACCAGGCGATCGTTCTGTGGAAGCAGGGGGATTATGTGACCGCAGTGGGGCCATTCGAGGAAGCTCTCAGGATGCGCCGCAAGGATCTCGGTGCAGAGCATCCGCACTCGATTCAGAGCCTGACCGCGCTGGGCACGGTTCTCAGCCAATGCGGCGCACCCGACGTGGCCGAACCCCTGCTTTGGGATGCACTGGAGCAAATCAGGAGTATCCGCAAAGAAGGGCACCCAGACATCACAGCCGGGCTGCTCAGTCTGGCCACGTTGATGCGCTCGAAGGCCGACCATGTGGCGGCCGAGTCGCTTTGCTGCGAAGCCTTGGCGAACTGTCGGTATGTCCCGGATGAGGAGCGTTTGCACGTTGCCCGGTGCCTCCATCAGCTGGCCACCATCCAGATGGTCCAGGGGAAGCTGGGGGAAGGCGAGGCCGGTTTCCGTGAAGCCCTGCGAATTCGGCGGCGCTTCCTGAGTACCGGCCACCCCGATGTTGTTCAGAACCTCCACGACCTTGCTCGTTGCCTCTTGGCGCAGGGTCGACCTGCGGCCGCCGAGCCGTTCCTGTCCGAGGCAGCCGCAGCCTTCGAGACCGCCCGGTTACGTGTCGGGACCGGTTACGCCCGGGCCACGTTCCAGAACTCACCCTATGCCGCGCTGGCAGTCACACGGCTCATGCTGGGAAAGGCCGTCGAGGCCTGGCCGGCGGCGGAGCGGGCCCATGGTCGAGCCTTGACGGATCTTCTCGCCGCCGCGAAGCACAGATCTCTGAGCCCGGCCGAGAATGTCATCCAAGATTCATTGCAGCGGACGGTCAGCCGACTCGAGAGCCAGCTGGCGGTCCTGCGGGAATCGGCGCGTTCAGACACCGTTGTACAGGTGGCTCTGGATTTCGATGCGACGCGCGCCCGCCTGCCGGCGGCCGAGGCTGCCTGGTGGGCCTTCCAGAGGGAGATTGCCGCGAAGTACCCGGTCACCGAGGGTCAGGCGTTTTCACTCCAGCGGGTTCAGAACGTCCTGACGGATCAAACCGCGCTGCTCGGCTGGCTGCATGTGGAGATGGGTCCGGAGGACGTTGCTTCGTGGGGCTACGTCATTCGCAATGAGGGTCCGGTTTACTGGGCTCCGCTCGGCGCCGCTCCTGACGTCGATACTGCCCCCTTCCCTCTTGGGGAAACACGCGATTTTCGGGAGGCGTTGGCCATTGCGGCGTCCTGGGAAGAGCGGGTGACGGAGGTGGCCGGCCTCAGGTCGGTTGCGCTGCACGTCTGGGCAGAGTGGCTGGCTCCTCTCACGCGCTATCTGGACGGCGTCGATGATCTAGTCGTCATTCCCGCGGGTCCAATGCTGGGGGTTCCAATAGAAGCGCTGGTGGACTCAGCCGGCGTCTATCTGGCGGACCGCTATGCGGTCTCCTATGCTCCCTCGGCCACGGTCCACACTTGGCTTCAGGAAAACGCGCCGGAAGGTGAGACACCAAATGCTCGGACGGCCCTGTTGCTGGGCGATCCCCCGTTCACGGCGGAGCACCTGGCTGCCATGGAGTGGGAAGAAGAGACGGAGGAAGTGATCCTGGCGTTGGCAGAACGCCTTCCCGAACCCGCGGCGCTCCGCAGCGCGCTGGCGGGGAACGCTGCGGCTCTGGCCAGTCTCCCGCGCCTCCCCTGGACGCGAGAGGAGGTCGGGCGGGTAGCCTCCGTCTTCCCAGAAGCGAGAACGCTCCTGGGTGCCGAAGCGTCTGAGCAGAGCTTCGTGCATCTGGCAGAGTCAGGAGCCCTGCGCGGATTCGGCACGATCCATTTGGCGACGCATGCACTGGTCGATGATGAGGTGCCCAAGCACTCAGCCATCATCCTCTCCCGCGCCGATCTGCCGGACCCTCTCGAGGCGGCCATGGCCGACACGCGGGTCTTCGACGGGCTGCTGACCGCGAAGGAGATTGTGCGCGAATGGGATCTGGATGCGGATCTGGTGACTCTGAGCGGATGTCAGACGGGTCTGGGAAGGGAAGTGGCGGGGGAGGGTTACATCGGCTTGGCGCACGCCTTCCTGCAGGCAGGGGCGCGAAGCCTTCTGGTCAGTCTCTGGAGGGTGGACGACGAGGCGACCTGCCTCCTGATGGGTCGGTTCTACGAGAATCTCACCGGAGCGTATCAGGACGTGCGCCGGGGCAGACGCGGAGAGCCGATGCCAAAGGCCGAGGCGCTCCGGGAGGCCAAGGGCTGGCTCCGAGCCTACCGCGACGAAAGGGGCCAGCAGCTCTTCCGTCATCCGGTCTACTGGTCCGGATTCGTGCTGATCGGGGATCCGGGATAGGATTGTCCCGCTTGCGGTTACTGCCCCTCATCCTCGCCTGCGTCCCCAACTTCATCTGAGCACACCCATAGTGCGCTGACGGCACACCCCTTCGACCTCACCCGGACACACCCATTGTCTACTGACGGCCTGACCCTTGGCATGCCCGTCGAAGAGACGTTGTTAGGTTCACCGCTCAGGGCCGTTGGTATAGGTGCACGAGAACGGTGACTCCCCAGCGGGTTTCGACAACTCCGCTCCCGCTTGGGCCGGGAAGGAGGACTCTATGATGCGACGACTCTCCGGCGTGTTCGCGCTCGGCAATGTGTGCAACTGCGTCCTAACGGTGACCGACCAGGGCATCCTGGGATTCACCGACGCCACGTTCGATTGGATCATGATCGTTCGGAGAACTGGTCCGGGGGGCGCCGTCATCACGCCGCCGCAAGATGAGACCCAAGAAATGGGCCTTGGCGGCTGGCGGAGATAAGACGACAGGGTGAGTGAGGGCCCGTCAGCGGCGATCGCTGGTTGGTGTTGAAAGGAGGATGGAAGATGTTTGACCGAAAGAGAGTCCTACTGGTGGTGTCCGTTGTCATCCTCTGGACGTTGTCTGTGGCGAGTGTCCCTCTGACGGCAACGGCGCGAGCGGGGGGAGCTGACCCGGCACCAGAAGGGGTAGTGGCGGCAGCCAGAGATGGATTGCTGGAGTTTCTGCGGGCCGTGCCCATGAACGAGTTGGAGTATTTCGGGTTTCACGATCAGGACGAACTCTCCCGGGCAACCCTCGGTGAGCCTTTCCGAGTCTACACCATGCTGCCGAGCGAGATCCTGGCGGTGGCAGGGGGAGAGCCAACCGCAGCCACGATTCATTCCACCACACTGTGGCAGTTTCCGGTCCTGTGTGATGGAACATCAAGGACACTCCTCACCATCGACGACATGGATGGCATCTGGGCAGCCGTTGATCTCGGCGGTCTCTCACCGGCCATTGAGATGCGAGAGCTGGCGGACCGGTGGCCTCGATCACAAGGCTACGAGCTGGAATACGTCCGTGTCTTCCAGACGGGGAGCCAGTTCATCTCGGTGACGAAAGATAATCTCTCCCATCTCGTGTCACTCGAGTCCACGGCTCGCTCACTCGGAATGCTGGCAGAGGGAGAGGCCTTTGAGTATCAGCTGATGGATGTCTCCGCGGTGGTTGCCATCCTGGCGCCCTTCGTGTGGGCGAATCTGGAAACGACTCAGGAGTAGGCCCGGCGCGGGCCAGCATAATGAAGGAGGCCTGACATGAAATCGTCGAGTAGAGGGATCATCCTCCTGGCATTGGCCCTGGCAATGTGCGCGTCGCCGTCTGCTGAGGCCAGGATACTGCCGGTACCCCTGGTGTGCCAGGAGCAAAGCAACTGGTGCTGGGCGGGCTGCACGCAGGCCACAATCGACTACTATGAACAGGTGTCCACCCTCCAGTGCCTCATTGCCGACTATGCGTGTAACCGGCATGGGTGGTGCGCTACGTGCAACTGCTGTGAGAACCCGGCCGACCCGACTTGCTGTAACAGAGGAAACTGCATGTACGGGGCCCCGGGCTGCATTCAGGACTTGCTGTCCAACTGGGGGGTCAGCAGCGTCGGTTCGGTGGGGGCATTGAGCCTGGCCACGATAGGAAGCGAGATCGACACCAACTGCCGGCCCTTCATCATCAACTGGGCGTGGACCGGTGGGGGCGGCCACTACATCATCGGGCGGGGGATAGACAACAGTAACAACATCCACTACATGGACCCCTGGCCGCCGGGAGGGTGTGCGTACCACATTGCCAGCTACTCGTGGATGGTCAGCAGCAGCGCGCACACCTGGGCGTATAGCCTCAAGATGACCACGGCCCACTACTGCTTGGGTCCAGATCTGGTGGTCTGTGAGCCTCAGGGGGGTACGAATCCGAGCCACCCGCCAACCTACTGGTACGATGTCACGCCGACTACCGGCGGCCGCTGTGACTTCCACGTCCGGGTCTATGATCCCGATCCGGCCGACTACACGAACTGGAGTCTTCCGGCCCCGACGTGGCAGTTCGCCGTGCACCAGGTGGGGGATGAGTGGTGGGCCTCCTGGTGGGATCCCGGCTGCACCAACGCGATCTTTGCGCTCTTCCGGTTCCAGTTCGACAACCCGGGGGGCAGCAGCTGGGCAGACTGGCGTACAACCATATCCGGAACGAGTATTCCGACGTTTGGCATCGCGGACTGGGCGGACAATCATGCTGATGAGGCCAATGGGTACGGCTACTTGGTGCACGCCCCGGATGCCCTGGTTGCGACGACGCTCTACGTTCCATCCCAGTACTCCACCATACAGGCCGCGATCAATGCGGCCCAGGATGGAGACACGGTCATGATTGCCGACGGGACGTACACTGGCCCCGGCAATCGCGGTCTCGATTTCGGCGGCAAGGCCATCACGGTGACATCGTCAAGCCACGACCCGGAGTTGTGCATCATCGACTGCCAGGACAGCGGACGGGGATTCTATTTCCACTCTGGCGAGGGATCAGGATCTGTGGTGGAAGGTATGACGATCACAAATGGTGTTGACTCGTACGGGGGGATATTTTGTACCGTGTCCTCCTCGCCCACGCTCACCAACTGCATCCTCTCGGGGAACTCCGTATACGGGATGTTCTGTGAGCAGAGCTCTTCCCCCACAATCACCAACTGCACCTTCTCGGGGAGCACGAACGATGGGATGTTCTGCCGGAGCAGTGCCTCCCCCACGGTTACGAACTGCACTTTCTCGGGGAACGGTTTCAACGGGATATTCATGCGGAGCTGGGCTAGCCCCACAGTCACCTATTGCACCTTCTTGGAGAACGGGCGCAGCGGGATGTTCTTCAGGGAAGCAGGTTCCCCAACGGTGAGCAACTGCACCTTCGTGGGCAACTTGACCAACGGGATCTACTGCGACATGTCCGCCTCGCCGACGTTCGAGAATATCATTATCGCCTTCGGCACCGGTGGAGAAGCCGTGCACTGCGACCTCACGAGCAGCGCGACTCTCATCTGCTGCGATGTCTTCGGCAATGAAGGGGGGGACTGGGTCGGGTGCATCGTTGATCAGGAGGGCAACAGCGGCAATATCTGCTCGGATCCGGTGTTCTGCAGTTCAGGGAGCGGAGACTTTCACCTACAGGACGACTCGCCCTGTGCGCCCTTCACCCCGCCGAATGAGGACTGTGATCTCATCGGGGCGTGGCCCGTTGGATGCGGTCCCGGTGGTGTGGCGGGCTATATCCCCAATGTCCCAGATGCCAATCAGCCGCCAACAAGTACCATAACCCCGGACACGACGAATTTCTGTGCCCCCATGGCAGCTGTCAACATCACCGAATACTGGGATGTGGTCCAGGGCCATCCCAACGCAGTGGGAGTAAACGCCGCACTCGGCGTGAAAACGGCGGCCGAGTATATCGGCTACTTCATGGGTACCAACGGCTTTGGAAGTCCGGCCCGAATGAACACCGGGACTCCAGGCACCTACGCGGCAGATGAAATGCCCGGCTTCCAAGAGTTTGTCCGGTGGGATGCGGCCAATCCCTTCCTCACACCTCCTCCCACTCTTCCGACGGGGAAGAGTGGTTATACGTGGGCGTTCAGCTATCTAGATGTCTACACAGCGTCAACCGATTCGGCCTTCAATTTCTGCGCAGACGAGATCGACGCGGGGCGCCCGGTCAAGATCGACTTCCTATACTGGAATCCGGTGCCGGAAGGCATCATCGTCACAGATCCGGAATCCGGGGATCCCATAGAGTTCTGCGACTGGGGCCCGTGGCAGAGTGGGTCGTCCCATCCGGACCACATTGAGGAGTGGAACGAGTTCGAGGGTGAAGAAGGCATCGGCCACGCCGTCACCGGCGTTGGCTACTTCAGAAGCTATGATCCTGACGGAGCAGGACCGCTTCCTCTGGCCGACTATATCGTGGTGCATGACAACTGGTCTGACACGCCAGTGAACATCGCCATCGCCTGGGCGAATTGGAACGCCGCGATCGCTGTTGATCCGCGGTCGGTGATTGACATCACGGTGGATCTGACACCCTACTTCGATTGGGGTGCAATCTCATCCTATCCGGGCCTGATTCCGGCGGGCAACATGGGCATCGCTTCTCCAGCGCACGGGTACCAGGGCTGCTACTTCCCGTCGGATTCTCTGGCTCCGTTCACCTTCTATCCCAAAGCATGGCTCACACCGGGGATTCACTTCGCCACCAAGTATGGACCTGCTAACGTGCGGCTATCGGATTGCCCAGTTCCAGATTCGATGATCACGGTTCCTGATAGACATGGGGACCTGCACTTGCTCCGCGTAGAGATTCCCTCCGCCGACCTGATTGATGAGGCAGCCGACGAGAACGTGGTCAGGATTTCCATGGGCGAGATGACCATGCCGATCGCCATCAGCGACACGGTCGAGACGATGGTCTTCCTGGCGAGCTGCGATGGCTGCGCCGAGTCTCCAGATTACCCAAGTCCGTCCCAATCATTGGAGGTCCGACTCAACTACCAGGATGGAAGCGCCGATTCTGTGATCTTTGAGGATATCCATCCGGCTGGCCGCTTGGACATTGATGATCCGACCCGTATCTTCCTCTACGGGAACGAGGTCTTCGTCTGTGATCCTGCCTATCTCGACAGTCTGGCCTTCGACCCATATCATTCGGAGGCCTGGCATTGGTACGCGCTCTATCCGGAGAACACGAAGCTTCTCGGCAGCGTGGCATTCGTGGGGATCCAGACTGGAGAGCACTCGGAGATCTACATCTCGGCCCTCTCATACAGGAAGGCACGACGTCAGCCGCAAGGTGTCGATTGGGATGCGGACGCGCTGCGGGGTGCAACGCGACTCATGCGGAGTGCCCCGAATCCCTTCGGCCGATCAACCGTGATCCGCTTCGAGTTGGCGCGGCCGTCCGAGGTAGATCTGAGTGTCTACGACGTGAGCGGCCGGCGCTTACGGATCCTGGCGTCGGGCAGCCGAGTGGCCGGTCAGCATGTCCTCACATGGAACGGCCGAGACGACGGGAAGCGTAGCCTCGCCAGCGGAATCTACTTCCTGCGGCTCGCCGCAGGGGAAGTTCATCAGACCCGGCGGCTTGTCCTGCTTCGATGATACGGAGCGATCTTGTCAAAGCGTCTACGGCGGCCATCTTCCGAAGGCGGAGGGTGGCCGCCAGTGCCTTTGGGCACGCCATGGAGGCAAGCTCATAACTCTTCCGTCTTCGGCGGCGTTCAGCACGACTGCCTGCTTGTTGTCTGAGCCAACGTCCGCGTGCCAGCCAGGTGTTCCCGTCCGCCATCTGGGAAAGGTATCCCCCGGACCCATCCTGGGGAAGCCATCCCCCGGACCATCCTGGGAAGGAGTTGCCTGCCGGCCCAGGAATCCTCACAATGGCCGGCTCGCCGGGGTCCTCGGGATGTCCCGAGATCCCGCGCATGGGACGGATTCGATCAGGGCATGAGGGTGGGAAGGTCTCGTGAAGGCAGGGGAACTCGCCACATCGGGGGGCGGATCGGGATCGCCATCCACCGATCGCCGCGCCCGCTTCCAGACCGGCGGGGTCGTCACCATCGGTATCGTGCATGCCATTCATGACACCTACACGGCCTTCCTGCCGCCGCTGCTGCCTGTGTTCATCGCCAAGTTGATGTTGTCCAAGATGGAGGCGGGGTTGCTCTCGGTCTTCATCCAGGGCCCTTCGATCCTGCAGCCCTTCATCGGGCATCTCGCCGACCGGGTCAGTCTGCGCTACTTCGTGATTCTGGCACCGGCCGTCTCCGCGGTGGCGATGAGCTTGCTCGGTGTGGCCCCCGCCTACGGTGCGCTGGCACTGCTGCTGCTCGTCGCGGGGATCAGCGCGGCCAGTCTGCATGCCGTCGGCCCGGTCATGGCGGGGCGCCTCTCGGGCCCCAATCTCGGGCGCGGGATGGGCGTCTGGATGGTCGGTGGGGAACTCGGCCGGGTGCTCGGGCCGCTCGTGATCGTGAGCGCCGTTCAGGTGCTGACACTCGAGGGCACGCCGTGGCTGCTGACCGGTGGCTTGCTCGCCTCGCTGATTCTCTATCTGCGCCTGCGGCATGTTCCCGGCCGGCCCCCGGACGAAGGCCGGCCGCGCCCCTGGCGGGAAGCCATCCGCTCGATGCGGGGCCTGCTCGTGCCGCTGGGCGGCATCATCACGGTGCGCGCCTTCGTGCTCTCGGCGATGACGACCTACTTGCCGATGTACCTGAGCGAGAAGGGCGCCAGCCTCTGGTTCGCCGGCGCCGCGCTCTCGGTCGTCGAGGCGGCCGGTGTGGCCGGAGCGCTGCTCGGCGGCGCGCTCAGCGATCGACTCGGCCGGCGCTGGGTGCTGACCGCCTCGATGCTCTCGACGCCCCTCTTCATGGTCGCCTTTCTCTTCGTCGAGGGTTGGCTCCAAGTCCCCTGTCTTGTCTTGGCGGGCTTCAGTGGGCTGGCGGTGACCCCGGTGATCATGGCGTTGGTTCAAGAGAGCTTGCCGCAGAATCGGGCCCTCGCCAACGGGGTCTACATGGCGATCAGCTTCGGCCTGCGCTCGGTGGTCATCGTTCTGCTCGGCGCCATCGGGGATGTTGTCGGGCTGCACACGGCATTTCTCATCAGCGCCCTGCTGGCGCTGGCCGGCGTGCCGCTGATCCGCATGCTCCCGCGGCGGCGAGTTGCGCCCGCAAGCTAGCCGCCGCCCCGGGCTCTCGCCCTATCCCTCCTGTAGGAAGGCGGCCATCGCCTTGCGCATGTACCAGGGGTCATAGGTGCCCGCCATCTCACGGATGCTGTGCATCGCGTACTGGGCGCTGCCCACATCGGCAGTCGGCACACCGAGCTGCGCTGCGGTCATGCTTCCGATCGTGCCGCCCGACTTCACATCGGCCCGATTGACGAAGCGTTGGAAAGGCACCCCGGCCCGCCGGCAGGCGCGTTCGAAGAGGGCGGCCGTATAGGCGTCGGTGGCATAGGCCCGGCTGGCGTGCACCTTGATCACCGGTCCACCGTTGAGCCGTGGCGCGTGGCGCGGCTCGCTCTTGTCGGCGTAGCCGGGATGGCGGGCATGGGCATTGTCGGCCGAGACGAGCTGCGAGGCGGCCAGAGCAGAGAAGTAGCCCTCACGGCTGTCTCCCAGGGCGAGAGCAATGCGCTCGAGCGCGTGGGGAAGGAAGTTGGAGCGCGCCCCCTGTGGGGTTTGACTGCCGACTTCCTCGCTGTCGTAGCAAACCAGAATGCGCGTCGCGCCGGACGGCTTGTCCGCTGCATCCAACATCGCCTGAAGCCCGGCGTAGCACATGGTCAGATCGTCCAGTCGTCCACCCACGATGTACTCCTCGTTCCACCCAGTGAACGTGGGCGCCTGGGTGTCGTAGAGGAAAGCGTCGAAGTCGACGATCTGTTGCGCAGGCAGGCCAAGCAACTTCGCGAGCACGAACCGCACGGCATCCTCCTCCGGAAGCCCCCCGGCGAGCGAGCCGAGCAGCGGCGTAATCTGTGTCTGCGGGTTGAGCTTGAGCCCCTCCTCATTGACCTTGCGATTCATGTGGATGGCGACGTTTGGAGTGCTGGCGATGGGCCGGTGGCTGCAGAAGAGACGGCTCTCAAGTTTGCGGCCGTCGGATGAGATGATCGCGCGCCCGCAGAGACCAAGATCGCGATCGGTCCATGTCGCCATCAGCGGTCCGCCGTAGACTTCGATGCCCAAGGTAATCTCACCCTCGGACACGTTCTCCGGGTGGGGTTTCAGCTTGAGCGCCGGGCTGTCGGTGTGCGCGCCGAGCATGCGGAAGCCTGCCCTGGAAGGCGGCGCGGTGCCGGGAAGCAACGCGATCAACGAGGTTCCCTGGCGCTGGAGCAAGTAGCGTCCCCCGGGCTCGAGATCGAAGGCCCGGCGTTCGTCGAGCGTCTGGAAGCCGGCGGCCTGCAAGTGCGTCTCGAGCCCCGCCACGGCATGGTAGGCCGAGGGGCTTTCCTCGAGAAAGGTGAGCAGGTCGGTCGCCATCCGGCGCGCTGCCGCGCGGTCGGCCGGGTCGAGCTCGCCCGGCCCGCCCGCGGGGCGCGTGCGCGAGGTTTTCCGGTCAGGGGTCTTGGGTGATGAACTCATGGGCCCTCCGGTCCTTGGGATTTGCGGCTGCAACCTCTTTGTACTGCTTGCCGTCGGTCGGGTCCAGGCGAACCATGGTTTGGAGGGTGCAAAGTCCTCCTCGACCGCTATCATTCCCGGGAGTCTGTATGGACTCAAGGCAGCCATGCCCCCCCCGGGGGGGGGGAGAGCGTGATGTGAGCAGCGATACCGAACAGAGAGGCGGCCTCGGGACGTTCCTGGGCGTCTATACCCCGACGGTGCTGACGATCCTCGGGGTGATCATGTTCCTGCGCACGGGGTGGCTGCTGGGACATCTCGGCCTGCCGAAGCTGATCCTCGTCATCTGCCTGGCGAATGCGATCACCATCATCACGACCCTCTCCTTCTCAGCGGTGGCGACCAACATCCGCATCGGTGTCGCGGGCGCCTACTTCATCACCTCGCGCAGCCTCGGGCTGGCGGTCGGCGGCGCCATCGGGCTACCGCTCTTCTTCTCACAGGCTTTGTCGGTGACGCTCTATTCGTTCGGTCTGGCCGAGTCGTTGCGCATCATCTGGCCCGCGCTGCCGTTGCAGCCGGTCGCCCTGGGCGTGGTCCTCGGCGTCGGCCTGCTCGTCTATCTCGGAGCCGGCGCCGCGCTGAAGGCCCAGGTCCCGATCATGATCTTGATCGGGGTCGCCCTGGCCGGTCTTGCGATCGGAGCGCTTGCGCGGGGAACCGGGCCGGGGTTCGCCCTCGAGCCGCCCTCGGGTGAACTCGGCCTCTGGCGGGGATTCGCCGTCTTTTTCCCGGCGGTGACCGGCATCATGGCGGGGCTGGGGCTCTCGGGCGACCTGCGTGATCCGGGGCGGGCCATTCCGCTGGGAGCGTTCCTGGCGGTGGGAACCGGTCTGATCGTCTATCTCGGCGTGCCGGTTCTGCTGGCCTTCGGCGCCCCGGGGGCGATCCTGCGCGAGGATCCGCTCGTCTGGACGCGGATCGCCCCGTTCGGCGCGTTGCTGATCCTGCCGGGGCTCTGGGGGGCGATCTTTTCCTCCGCGGTCGGTTCGATGCTTGGCGCGCCACGCACGCTTCAGGCGCTCTCCATGGACCGCTTACTGCCCCGGCGCCTGCGCGGACGGCCGGGCACTCCCGGCCAGGCGCAGGGGCGCAGGGCGCTGACCCCCTGGCTGTTGATCTCGCTCGCCATTTCGTTGGTGGCGGTCTTCCTGGGGGACCTGAACGCCGTGGCGCCGGTCGTGACGATGTTCTTCCTGACGGTCTATGGAACGATCAACGTGGTCACCGCACTCGAGACGCTGAGCAAGGATCCTTCCTGGCGTCCGCGCCTGCGAGTGCCCTGGTGGGTTAGTCTGCTGGGCGCGATCGGGTGCCTCTTTGCGATGGTCTTGATCAATCCCCTGGCCGGCCTGCTCGCCTTTGTCGCCGAGGGGGTTCTCTGGGCCCTGCTCTCCCGCCGGCAACGGGAGCTGCGCTGGGGCGACGCTCGGCGGGGGATCTATGAAGCGCTCGTCCGTTGGGCGCTGGTACGCCACGCGAACCGGCCGATGAGTGCACGCAGCTGGCGGCCGAATGTGCTCGTCTTCGTTTCCGACCCGGTCCAGCATCTCGACCTGATCCGCTTCGGGGACTGGTTCAGCCAGGCCCGAGGCGTGGTCACGGTCTGTGAGCTCGTGGTCGGAGATCTGCTCGAGGAGGACCTCGATCTTGCCGCGCGCCGCCGAACCATGCGCAAGCTGTTCTTGCAGGAGCGGCTCGTCGTCTTTCCCGAGGTGATGGTTGTCTCCGACATTGTCGAGGGCATTACCCAGGTAGCCCAAGCCAACGGGCTTGGCACGATGGACAGCAACGCCGTCTTGCTCGGCTGGCCCAAGGACCGCGGGCTGATGACCGAGTTTCTGCGCGTCATGCGCCGGCTCGAGCGCGTGCGCCGCTCGTTGATCATCGGGAGAATTCAGCCGAGCTACTCGATGCCCCGCTCCGGCGCGCCCCGCACGGTCCATGTCTGGTGGGGAGGCATGCAGCGCAATGGGGATCTCATGCTGTTGCTGGCGCACCTGCTTACCCGCAACGCCGCCTGGCACGGGTCCCGCGTCGAGGTCTTGAGCATCGCCTCCAACGATCTGGCCCGGCAGCAGACCGAGACATACTTGAGCCGGTTGATGCCCGAGATCCGCATCGAAGCCCAGCCACGGGTGATCATGAAGCCCAAGGACCGCAGCGTGCGCGATGTGATCCATGCGGAGAGCGCCGAGGCCGATGTCGTCTTCTTCGGCCTGGCGACACCCGCGGCGGGGGAGGCGGAGAGCTATGCTCAGCGGATCGAGGAGCTCGCGGGTGATCTTCCGACGGTCTTCTTCGTCAAGAACTCATCGCTCTTCGTGGGGGATTTGTTGAAGAGTGGCGGCGCCTGAGCCGCCGCGTCATGAGGAGGCTGCTGGGCTAGATCACTTCTCGCGATTCGGCACAGCCCAATCGGCGAGCGGTCCACTCGCCACCGGCACGTTCGTGATTCGTGCAGAGCCGCTTAGCCGCCCAGAGCTCTGAAGGCGAAGCGCGCATCCGCGACCACTCGGGCTGTAAGACAGTTTCCCAGTCTATCAACGTTCTTGATACTCGCGCCGGCAATCTCGCGACCTCACACGGGCGACAAGGCGAATTCGCAGATGTCGGCGCATGACGATGAGAGAAGTGTAACCTTTGCTCCCTCAAGCGTGTCCATCTATGTAGTCATGGATCACTACGCCATGTCGTCTCCTCATGGCCTGCCTCTTGTATAGGTATCGGCGAGGGGGGATGCCGTGCAGCGTGAGGATCATTCCGCCTGCAGGAAACCACCCGGTTCCGGCCTGCGTATCTGCAGTTGCGCGGGATTCTTCGGGGAACACCATGGACATGATCGGGGACAGATGGAGATCGTGGCTGGTGGCGGTGGTCGGCACGATCGTTGCGGCTGCGCTGGCGGCGGTCTTCCTGGGCAGCGTTAGCGGTGACGGTCACACGCCGCAGGTGTCGGCTCGTACTCCGTGGCTCGCGATGGCCGGGATCGGCTCCGCCGGGGCTGGGCCCATGTCGGGTGGCGCGGGCGACGAGGTGGAGGCCGCTGGGCGCGTGGGCATTCCCGCCGACTTCGAGCCCTGTGAGGCGTTGGTCATTGGCGGCACGGAATTGGTGTTGAACAACGCCGCGTGTATCGCCGAGATCGTCGCGGCGATCGATGGACGTGTCCCGGTGTTATGTCTCGTGTGTGATGAGCATCATGGGCGCCGCGTTCAAGAGATGTGTGACCGACGCGGCGTGCCTCCGGGAGCGATCCACTTCGCCCAAATCCCCTACCAGAGTCGCTGGATCCGGGACTTCGGGCCGCTCTTCGTCCGGCGCGTCGACGGCAATCTGCAGGTGGTGGACGCACAGTTCGCCCGCCCGGGCCTGGAGCGTGAGGACCAGCTGCCCCGTTATCTGGCCGGGTTCTTCCGGCTCCCGCTGCGAGAGATGCCCATGCTCCTGGAGGGTGGAAACCTGCTCAGCAATGGACGCGGGCTCTACATCAGCACCTACCGGGTGCTTGTCGCCAACGAGGTCAAGGGACGCGAGATTCCCATGTTGCAGCAGATGATGCGCGACTACTGCGAGGTTCAGCGCTGGCTCGCGGTTCCGCCGCTGCAGGGAGAGCCGACCGGCCACTTGGATCTGATGGTCACTCTGACGGCCCCGAATGTCGCCGTCGTTGCGCAGGCGGATCCGGCGGCAGATCCGGTCAATGCCCAGCTTCTCGACGAAGCCACCGAACGCATCGGGCGCGAGCAGACGCCGCTTGGTCCGATGAAGGTCTTCCGGATCCCCTTGCCCAGCCACCAGGACGGGATCTGGCGAACCTACAACAATGTGCTCTTCGCCAACGGCGCGCTGCTCGTTCCGCAGTACCCAGCCACTTGCCCCAGCGAGGATGCGCAGGCTTTGGCCATCTTCCGCAAAGTGTTGCCCGAGTGGGAGATCGTCGGGATCGACTGCGAGGCCCTCGTCCGCAACCAGGGTGCGCTCCACTGCCTGGCGATCAATGTCCCCCTCTTGCGGCAGGCCGAGGTCGCCGGAAACGTCCCGAGCACCGCGCAGTCGCCGGTGCCGGAATCGATGAGGCGCGCGCGGGGGCTCTGACGCCGGCGCCTCGTTCTAGCCACGGTCGACTTCCTCGACCCGCCGTACCACTTCATCCGTTCACCGATCAGTGAACGCGGTTTCCACTTGAGCGAGCGCGGTTGCTAGCGCCGCCGTGGCGGTCTCTAGCAGCGGTCTTCCCGCAGCGAAAAACGATCCGTGAGATTCGATTCAGGGCTTGACAGCCTTGGGTTGGTACTCTAAAATATAGAGTACTCTAATAAACGGAAGGGGGCATTCCATGATTTCCAAGCAAATGGAGTCAGATCTTGGCTACGTCAAGGATCTGGTCAGAAGATCCGACCGCCAGCCTACTCCGGCCTCAATCTACTTGCTCTGGGCGGCACTCGTATTGGTCGGCTTCGCGCTGGTGGATCTGGCTTCGGGGCGGGCCGTCGGCTTCTTCTGGATGATTGCCGGCCCGCTGGGCGGGATCGCCAGCGGGTTTCTGGGCCGCCGCAGCGGCCTGCGTAGTGGGCAGATCCGGCGGGATATCGGTATCCGGCACGCGCTCCATTGGGGCGGTATGCTGGTTCTCACCGCCCTCGCGGTCCTGCTGGCTCTGACCGGGCACATTCCCCGGGACGAGATGGGCCGGGTCATCTTGCTGGTCGTGGCTTTCGGCTGGTGGAGTGCCGGCGTGCACTTCGATCGCGTCTTCCTGTGGCTGGGGGGCGTGATGATGCTCGGCTTCGTCGGGACGCTCCTCTTCGAGCGCTACGCCTGGACCGCTCTGGGTCTGCTCATTGCGATTGCGCTGGTGATTGTTGCTTCTCACCAAGGTCGCCGAAATGCCACGCAAGAAAGATAGTGGCGACAGTCGCATCCGCGCGGGGCTCAGAGGCCTGAACAAGCTCCTGGGACACCGCGCTCGGCTCGGAATCTGTGTCCTCCTGGCGCGTAACGATCAACTCTCCTTCAGTCGGCTGAAGGAGATCATCGAGGAAACCGACGGCAATCTGGGTGCCCAGCTGCGCAAGCTCGAGGATGAGGGTTTCGTCACTGTGCGCAAGGAGTTTCAGAATCGCAGGCCGGTGAGCTGGTACGCCTTGACGGCGCGAGGCCGGCGAGGTCTCGAGGCGCATCTGGACGCTCTGGGGCGACTCACCACGGAGTAGGGAAATACACGACAGCTGTCGTTTGGCCCGTGCACGCAGGCGACTCCGTGCGTCCGGAGAACCTGATGGCGGCGGCTCGGACGCCGACGCCTCGCTCTAACCACGGTCAACTTCCTCAACCTCGTCGTACCACTTCATCCGTTCACCGATCAGTGAACGCAATCTCCACTTGAGCGAGCGCGGTTGGCGGGCGATCAGCTCCGCGAGCTGATCGAGCTTGCGCCGCACTCGATCGGCGTCTTCGGCTTGCAGATACTCGCCGGCGAAATGGGCGGTCTTCTCGATGTTCATCGAGGCGGTTCGCCACCAGCCCCAATCGCGGCCGCAGAGGCGGGCGAGATAGGTGCCGTCGATGTGCCCTTTCCGTTCGCCGCTTGTCGAGATGGGATGCTGGCTGAGCAAGACCATGATGTCGATCAGGTCCTTGCGATTGATCTCGACGATTTGGAGCTTTTCGAGCAGCAGGTCGACGAGGCTGATTGTGCGGTCATCGATCTCGAGGCGGCCGCGGAAATCGATGTCGTGGCAGAAGCGGAGCTTGTCGATAAAGACGTCCGAGTGGATCGGTTCGCTCGGGTGATAGAAGATGCGACGCTGGTGACCGAAGAGCCGCAAGACGTTCTGGTTCTCAGTCCAGCCGAGTTCGAAGAAGAGGTCCTGGATCTTGTCGATCTGCTTGCCATAGGCGACGAAGTCGATGTCGGTCAGGTAGCGCTGGTTGTCGTATTCCATGTACTTGGTGTCAGGACATTGGATCCGGAAGGCGAGCGAGCCGATCAGGCGCAGGGTGACGCCCTGCTCGTGCGCCCGCGGGAGAAGCTGATCGAGGACCTTGATGAACCGGGTCTCCTGCTCTGCGAGTACCTCCGGGGTCAATTCGGTCCCCGAGGGAATACACGGGATTTCCAATCCGGAGGCGGCACCCGCACTTTCTGCAGTCATGGCCTATCCCTCGACTTTCCAGTAGTTTGTGATACTGCGGCCCGCGGTCTCGACGATGTAGCCGCGCAAGATCCCCTCGCCGTATTCCGAGCCGGGGTTGACGATCGGCGTCTCGCCGATCTTGTCGTCGCCATAGGCTTCGTGGATGTGGCCGTGCAGGCCGATCAGGGGCTGGTGTTTCTCGATCGCCTCGGTGACCGCCTTGGAGCCGACGTGCACGAAGTTGACCTGGCCCGCGATGGTCACCGGCTTCATGTCGCCGGCCAGTTCAGGGGCAAGGTCGAGCATCGTGCCATGGGGCGGAGGATGGAAGTTGAAGATCGCCTGCGAGGGGTCATCGAGCCGCTCGACCAGCTTCTTGATCCGCCTGCCGAGCGTCTTCTCGCTCTCCTCGCGCGGGGTGTCCCAAGGCGTTGGATTGACATGATCGAGACTGATCATGGGGATTCCCAGAACCTCGACCACGTCATCGAGACACCAACGGATGCCCCGGTCGCTGAAGGACTTGATCACGTCATCGATCTCGAAGTCGTCGTCGTTCCCGGGCATCACGATCACGTCGATCTTGCCGACGTCGATCTTCGCCAGCAGCATGTCCATCCATTGTGCAAGCCGGTCTTTGATCAGCGCGAGCATGATCCGCTCGACTTCCCCGGGATTGTCTTGCAGTTCCTTGATGCGATCCCGGTCACAGTGCAGGGTGTAGGCGCCGGCATCCTGAATGCGCTGTTCCATCTCGTCCAGCTCACTGCCTTCGGCGAGCGTCCAGTTCTTGCCGAAGTAGTAGGCCGCGTGCTTGCCGTTGCCCTGAGCGATGATCGGCACCAAGGACTTGCCGGTGAGATCACCGCAGAGCAGCAGGGCATCGACCCCGTAGAGCTCGGGAATGCGAACCCACTTGCGCCACACGCTGCTTGCCCCATGAACATCGACCGAGAAGAAGAGCTTGGCCATAGGATATCCGTTTCCTCCCCTTCGCTCGACGCCGGTTCTTGGCCGGCGCCGATTCCCATTCGCTGTTGCCTCTTGCAGGGCGCCGCCCTTCGCCCGACGGTGCCATGCCACGAGCGTATTCCGGGCCGGCCGGGAGGCACGCGGTGCTCACTACTCGGGCGGGATCTGCGAGTAGATCTTGCTGACGTCGATGCCTTCGCGCTTGTTCTTCGCCTGCTGAACCAGATAGACGACCATGCCGACCATCATCACCAATACCAGGGTTATCATGATGACCGGCGAGAAATTCTTCAGCGACAGGTAGATGAAGAACCAGCCGACTGCGAAGGTGAACGCCCCCAGTAGCGAGATCACCGGCAGCTTGCCGATTTCCCACTTGACCGGCGAGCGGTCGTAGATCTCGGGCTTGTGATAGGGCAATAGCATGGCGCTCAGGCCGAACGGCCAGAAGATGAAGAAGACCGTCAGGGTCAGGACCGAGAGGATTACATCGACCGAGAGCGTCATGATCAAGACACCGATGAGGCAGAAGACCGCGTTCAAGTGAACCGCCGTCGTCGGCGAGCCCGTGCGCCGGTTGACATTGGCAAGCGCCTTGGGGAAGGACCTATCCATCGCCATGGCGAAGGCGAGCCGTGAATTCGCCAAGAAACCGGGCAGAATCGAGTTGGCGAACCAGAGGGCGATCGAGATGGTCACGATCAGACCAAACCAGACATTCTTGGCGATGGCCATGAAGTAGAAGGAGATCGAGGGCTGGACCAGTCCCCCCATGATGCCCGAGAGGGCCTCGGGGTGGTTGTCATGCAGGAAGTCATACTGCCCGACGAAGTCGCCGAAGGCGCGGTAGACGGCGACGACGATGACTACATAGAAGAGCCCGACGAAAAGCGTTCCGAAGAGGAAGCCGCGGATCATGCTGGTCTTGGGCGTCTTGATCTCCCCCCCGGCGTAGTTGATGATCGTAATACTCGTATAGGCCCAGATGACGACGATCAGCGCCTTGATCGTGCTGGCGAGCGAGAAAGCATGCTTCTCCCAGCCCAGCTCGGTTGCGCGGGCCTGGATTTCCTGAAACGTTCCTGCACCCCAGGTCTGGTTGAAGGCCTGCATCACGTTCTCGAGGTCGCCGGAGAGAAAGAACCAGAGCACCGCGATGGTGATCCCAACCAGCGGAATGAAGAAGATCAGGCGCATGATGTGCTTGACGTGACGGATGCCGCGGCAGGCGACGGCCCAGAAGAGCGCAACCCAGAGCACACCGCCGATTGTTTGCCACAGCGGCGTCTGCATGGCCTCACCAAGGGAGGCGAGCCAGCCGACGCCGCTGGTCAAGGCGGCGGTGGAGAAACCCGATCCGATCAATCCCACGACGATATAGCCGAGCACGCCACTCGAGAGACCGTAGCCGACGAAAAGCAGCCAGGCGCTCAAATACCCCAGGGTCGGACCCAAGACCCGGCTGACGGCGATGTAGAGCCCTCCCGATCGCGGCATCGTCGCCGAGTTGATCGCCACTAACAGACTGATCGGGAAAAAGATCAGCAGGCCGATGGCAAAGGCGAGCGGGAGGCTCGCCCCGGGGAAGTCGGCCGCGGTCGAGACCGAGTAGTAGATCACACCCGAGGCAGCCGGGCCGGCCACCACGAAGATGAAGACATCGAGCCAGGAGAGCTCGCGCACTAAGCCCGAGGCCCGGCGCGTGAAGATCACGCCGCCCTGTTCGTTCATGGAACCTCCTATGGAGCTGGGAGAACCCAGGTCGGGGAGAAGGGAACTCGACGGCGGCCCCAGCGCTCCGGTGCCGACAAGTCGCTTCCGCACGGATACGGACACCCGCTACGCGGAGATGCATATCGCACCCCTCGCTCACTCAATCCCATCCTAACGAAGATGTGCACGTGGATCAACCGGGCCACCGGCATGACCAGTGGCATGGCCAGCGGCGGGGCCAGCGGCATGGCCAGCGGTATGGCCAGCGGCGGGGCCAGCGGCATGGCCAGCGGCGGGGCCAGCGGCATGACCAGCGGCATGACCAGCGGCGGGGCCAGCGGCATGGCCACCGGCATGGCCAGCGGCATGACCGCCGGCAGGGTCACAGGGCGGGGGGGTGGTGCCCAGCCGCACCCTGGACTAGAATGGGCGCCGGTGTAGCCGCGCCGGACCGCCGTCCGCGGACTGCTGAGCGGAGATGCTCTGCGCGGCCTACCCGTCGGCGGGCAACTGTACGGGGTGTGGATGCCGGGGGCGTGTGCCTCCCGAACGATTCGCATCGCGGCGAGGAATCGGCTTGCGGAGGGTCGTGATGTTTCTTCTGCCCAGAGGATTGACCTGGCGGCTGATCCTCGCCCTGACCTTTCTTGTCGCCCTCGTTGAGGTGGTCTTCACCTATCTGAATGTGCGTTCACAGGAGCGGCAGCTACTCGCGGAGATGATTACCGGAGCCGATCAGCTCTCGCGCAGCATCACCAGCGCGACCTGGCAGACGATGATGGCCGATCAGCCCGAGGCGACTTATCGGATCATCGAGACGATCGGCGAGAAGCAGGGCATCGAGAGCATCCGCATCTTCAACAAGGAAGGGCGTGTCACCTATTCGACCGATCCGCACGCACCGCGCCAAGTCGACAAGCGCGCTGAGGCCTGTTTTCTTTGCCACGCCAGGGAAGAACCGCTTGTGCGTATCGATGTGCCTTCGCGTGCACGCATCTATGGTGGGCCTCATGGCCGCCGGCTAGCGATGGTGACGCCGATTTACAACGAGCCTTCCTGCAGCAATGCTGCCTGCCATGCCCACCCGGTCGAGCGAACGGTGCTCGGGGTCTTGGACATCGCCCTCGATCTCGACCGGGTCGATCATGAGCTGGCGGGCATCCAGGGCCGGGCAGCGCTGATGACCGTGATCCAGATCGTCTTGATCGGACTCCTGATCGCGCTCTTCATTCGTCACTGGGTTGGCAATCCGATCCGTCGGCTGATCGCCGGTACCAAGGCGGTCAGCGACATGGATCTCGATCAGCGCATCGACGTCCGCAGCGGTTGTGAACTGGGGGAGTTGGGAGAGGCCTTCGATCACATGCGCCTGCGCTTGCGCACGGCCCTCGAGGAACTCAATGAACTGAACCGCAGTCTCGAGGAGAAGGTCGAGCAGCGCAGCCGGCAGCTCAGCCACACGCAGCAGAAGCTCATTCAAAGTGATCGCATGGCTTCACTTGGGCAGCTGGCCGCCAGTGTTGCCCATGAGATCAACAATCCGGTGTCGGGGGTGCTGAATTTCTCGATGCTCATGCAGCGCATCCTGAAAGAGGATGGCATTCCACCCGAGCGGGTCGCCGAGTTCCAACGCTATCTTCAGACCGTCAGCGACGAGACTGCCCGGGTCGGGCGCATCGTCTCCGATCTGCTGTCCTTCTCTCGGCGCTCGGCACCGCAGCGTGCTCTGGCAGACGTCAATCGTATTGTCGAACACACCATTCCCCTCATCGCCCACAAGCTCCAGCTAGGTAGTGTCGCCCTCGAGCTGTCCCTCGGGCCTGGGATACCCGAACTTCTATGCGACCGGGCGCAGATCCAGCAGGTCGTGATCAATCTGGTGATGAATGCCGGCGAAGCCGTCCAAAGCGGTGGGCAGGTGATGCTCCGCACGCGGCTCGCGAGCGATGGAGGGGCCGTCATTCTCGAGGTGGAGGACAGCGGCTCCGGGATTCCCGAGGAATACCGGTCGAAGATCTTCGATCCGTTCTTCAGTACCAAGGAGGAGGGTAAGGGTGTTGGGCTCGGACTGGCTGTGGTCTACGGGATCATCGATGCGCATGGCGGCAGTATCACCGTAGAGAGCGCCGTCGGTCGGGGTACAATCTTCACCGTGCAGCTGCCGCTGGGTCCTGACGTCGGTGAGGCAGTCCTGTGCGAGGGGGCAACAGATCCTGAAGCCGGTAGCCCACCGGGCGGAGCGGTGTCTTCCGGCAATGAGCCGAGTGAGGGAAGGAGACCGGATGATCTCGGGGGCGGTGCGCTCGGGGGGAAGGCGTGAGCTTCATCGCCCTGGTACCTGGACAGATGGTTGCTCCGGGGCTGTTGGTCACCATCGGGGAATGCGTTTCCCGGACCATCGGGCTGTCGGTGCGTGTCCTCGAACCCATCCTCGAGCCCCCGGAGGCTTATGATCCCCAACGCAGGCAGTACAGCTCGACCGCCATTCTGCGACTGCTCATTGAGCTTCGTCCGCAAGAGGCTGCCCGGTTGGTGGCGATCACCGAGCAGGACATCTTCATCCCGATGCTGAGTTTCATCTTTGGACAGGCACAGCTCGATGGGCGCGTTGCGCTCGTCTCGCTGGCCCGCCTGCGGCAGGAGTTCTATGGGCTTCCGCCCGATGAGGAGGTGTTCCGTGAACGCGCCTGCAAGGAAACCCTCCACGAGCTGGGTCATACCTTCGGGTTGACGCATTGCGACGATCTCGGGTGTACGATGTCGCTGGCGACGTCGATTCAGCAGGTGGATACCAAGAGTGCGACGTTTTGTCCGGCATGTACGATCCTGCTTGCGGAGAGGCTGGGTCGCTTCGGAAGGTCCACGGCAAGGCCATCTGAGGAGGAGAGTCCGTGAAACGGCAGTGGAAGATCCTGGTCGTTGATGACGAAGAGGTAATGCGCGAGTCGTTGGCTGCTTGGCTGCGCGAGGATGGCTACACGGTCGACACGGCGGCTTCAGGGGCCGAGGCCATTCGGCGAGTTACTGCTGACGACTACGCGATATGCTTCGTGGATCTCAAGATGCCACCGGGGATCGACGGCATCGAAACGATGATCGAGATCCAGAAGATCCGGCTGGATATGCCGGTGGTGATCATCACCGCGTATGCGACGGTCGATACGGCAATCACCGCCATGAAGGAGGGCGCCCAGGAGTACATCGTCAAGCCCTGCAATCCACAGGAGATCTCCCTGCTGGTCGAACGGATCATCAGGATGAAGAACCTCGAACGGGAGAACCTCCTGCTGCGCGAGCGGTTGGAGAAACAATACACCTTCTACGACATCATCAGCAAGAACCCCAAGATGGCGGAGATCTTCGAGCTGATCCGCGACGTCGCCAGTCTGCGCAGTACCGTGCTCATCCAGGGCGAGAGTGGCACCGGCAAGGAGATGATCGCCCGCGCAATCCACCGCTCAGGTGACCGGGTGGAGCAGCCGTTCGTGGCGATCTCGTGTGCCGCGCTGGCTGAATCACTGCTCGAATCCGAGCTCTTCGGCCACGAGCGGGGGGCATTCACAGGGGCGATCGAGCGCAAGAAGGGCAAGTTCGAGTTGGCCGATGGCGGCACGCTGTTTCTCGACGAGATCGGAGACATCTCCCCGAAACTGCAGGCAGATTTGCTACGTGTCCTCCAGGAGCGGAGCTTCTTCCTGGTCGGAGGCACCGAGGAGGTGCAGGTCAATGTGCGGGTCATTGCGGCGACACACGCCAACCTGCAGGAGAAGGTCCGTGCAGGTGAGTTTCGCGAGGATCTCTTCTACCGGCTCAATGTGATCGATGTTCGTATTCCGCCGCTGCGCGAAAGGCGCGAAGACGTGCCGTTGCTCGTGCGGCACTTCATCGAGCGCATCGCTCTCGAGCTGGGACGGGAGATCACCGACATCTCAGAGGGTGCCATACGGCTATTGATTGACTACGACTGGCCGGGGAATGTGCGTGAACTGGAAAACGCTCTCGAGCGTGCGATGGTGAGCTGCCGCGAACGGGTCCTGGGTGCGGAAAACTTCAGCTTCTTGGTGGCACGCGCAGCCGAAGACGAACGTGGTTGGACGCCACCAGGGACGCAGACGCTCGCCGAACTCGAACGCAAGGCAATCGAGGCGACACTGCGCAGAACGGATGGCGGGGTGGCCGAGGCGGCCCGAATCTTGGGGATCGACCGCTCGACGCTCTACGACAAGATCAAGAAGTATGGCATCAAGCGGGGATGACAGGTGCGGCCCTTGTTCTGGCCCTTCCGTTCGATGCCGGGGCAAGGTGGGGTTGCAGGCAGGCTTGGTGCGAACGCCCGTGCCCAGGGGTTCTCGTTGGATCGATGAAGGGGTCGCACTATGGGACCAGAACGAGTATTCCCGCGCCGTTTCCGTCGATTCAGAGCCCGATCCGGTGGGGGGAGGCAGGGACGTGACTCCCCGTGTGGGCGTCCAGCCAACCTCTTGACGAGGTACTCCGAGCGGCGTATGAGGCCAGGGGTTCAGACTGGGGAGTCCGGCCAGCCGTACTCGACGAGACCGGACCTGCGCAGGGAAGGAGAGAATATGAAACGGGGGGAAGGCATGTTCAGGATGACTTGCATCGCCTTGGCCGTCTTGTTGGCTCCGACGTTGGCCAGCAGTGCTGATGATCCACCGCCCGAGGGCTGGCAGATCACGGCGGACCTGGGGCTCAATTTCAATCAGAGCAGCTACAGTGACTCCTGGAAGGGGGGTGAGCAGGCGGCGATCAGTTGGACGCTGTCCGCGAATGGGGTGGCCGAGAAGCAGATGTCACCCAAGGCGAACTGGCGCAACACGCTGAAGCTCTCCTTCGGCCAGACGCACCTGCAGGAAGAGGATCCCAACAACTCTGGTGAGCGGCATTGGGCCTCGCCGGAGAAGTCCACCGACCGGATCTTCTTCGAGTCGCTGTTCCGTCTCACGTTGGGACACTTCGTCGATCCCTATGGCTCGGTCACTTTCGAGAGCCAGTTCTACGATCCAAGTCACCCGGCGGTCGATCGTTTCATCAACCCGATCCTCTTGACCGAGTCGGCGGGTGTCGGCCGGACGCTGATCAAGAATGAGCAGACCGAGCTCTACTCCCGCTTGGGAGGGGCCATCCGGCAGCACATCGACAACGAGATCGGGATGGACACCGTCTCGGTGGTGCCGCTCGATATCGACTACCCCACGGAGTTCGCCTCGACGCTCGACGGAGGCCTCGAGTGGGTCACCGATTTCAAGCATACCTTCGCCGGCGAGCGGATGAAGTACGACTCCAAGCTGCGGCTCTTCCAGGCCTTCTTCTATTCCGAGTCGGATGACCTCGAGGGACTGCCCGAGGAGGACTACTGGAAGACGGCCGATATTGCCTGGGAGAACACGTTCTCGGCGTCGGTGTCGAAGTACATCCAGGTCTCCCTGTTCTTCGAGCTACTCTATGACAAGGAGATCGATCTGCGCGGACGATTCCGCGAGAACTTGGGATTGGGCGTGGCCTATAAGCTGTTTTAGGTCATTGGGGAATGGTTGCGCGCGCAATCGACCTATGGTCTAATTCCGATCCCGAATTACCAATGCAACCCGTTAGACTCTAGGTGACGGAGGGAGAAGGGATGGAAGGCATAACTGACAGACTAGTCGATTTCGCAACCGGCTACGGCCTCCAGGTGATCGGGGCCATTCTGATCCTGATCATTGGAAGGATCGTTGCCAGCGGCGTGCGCCGCCTGCTGCGGAAGGGCTTGACGGCGCGTGGGACCGATCCGGCGATCGTCGGTTTTACTTCCGGGATAGCCTACTACTTGGTGCTCGTCTTCTCGGTGATCGCGATCCTGAGCAACTTCGGGATCGAGACGGCCTCCCTGGTGGCCGTGCTCGGCGCAGCCGGCTTCGCCATCGGTTTCGCCCTGCAGGGTTCACTCTCGAACTTTGCGGCCGGCATCATGCTGCTCGTCTTCCGACCATATCGGATCGGCGACTATGTCGATATCGCCGGGACTGCCGGAACGGTCAAGGAGATGGCGATCTTCACGACCACCCTGATGACTCCGGACAACGTGAAGATCATGGTGCCCAACGGCAAGATCTTCGGTGACACCATCAAGAACGTCACCGCTGAAGACACGCGCCGTGTCGATATGGTGGTTGGGATCGGCTACGGTTCTTCGATCGAGAAAGCGGTTGGGGCGATCCAGAGCGTGCTGCAGGCGGATGAGCGGGTCCTCAAGGAGCCTGCGCCGCAGATTGCGGTCGCCGAGCTGGCCGACTCGAGCGTCAACTTGGTCGTGCGTCCGTGGGTCAAGACGAGCGACTATTGGGGCGTGAAGTTCGACGTGACCCGGCGGATCAAGGAGACCCTCGATCAGCAGGATATCGAGATTCCCTTCCCACAGGTTACCGTGCACCAAGTGAAATCTTAGCGCCCGACCCCGCAGAGCATCGTCTGCAGTCCTTTGGGATTGCAGTCGACTCGGCCACAATCGCATCTGAAAGGCCGGCCCCCGAATGGGGGTCGGCCTTTCGGCGATCGTCTTACCAACCTATCGGTTTGCCACGGATCGTCCGCGGACCTTCTTGCCCACCTATCGACTGGCCATGGGCCGTCCGCTGACGGTCAACGGTTCGCGCGAGGTCGTGGCCTTCAGTTCCATCTCCTCGACCAGAATCGAAGGTGTGACGATGGCGATCGGGTAGCGGTACCCCATTGCGGGGCTCGGCTGGCGGAAGTTGATCACCTGCGGGTCGTCGCCGAGCGCGGCGACGTCGCGCAGCGTACGAATCGAGACCTGGTCGAAAACCAGGCCACGCACAGCCTCGCGGCGGCCATCCTCGGCATAGATGCGATAGACCGCCACCGGAGAGGACAGCATCTCGGGCGCCTCGCGGTTCATCTCACTCCAGCGGTACGCCCGCGAGACGGCCCCATCGTCGAGACGCGAGACCAGGAGCCCGAACTCGTTACCGAACTCGCGGGCCAGATCTCTCAGCTTCTCGATCAGGTCGGTTTCCGGTTCGGACGACTCGACGAAGAGGTTGGTGACAGCGGTTGTCGTCCATTGGTTGGGCAGGGTGATCGCATGCCCGTTCGATCCGGAGAGTTTCTTGGTCGGTTGGCGTCCCATCGGCAAGTCGACCAGCCGGCCGGAGCGGATCAAGTCAAGGGCCTCAGTGGCGACGCCCTCGTCATCCACCGCCCGGTATCCCGCGAGATGGATTCCCTCGTGGTCGCGACGCTGGGGCTGATCGGTAATCGTGACGAAGTCGGGGAAAACGCGCCGGTTGAGCCGACCGGCAAGCTTGGGGGTGGGGAAATGGCGCTCCATCCAGTCCTCCGCCAGGAGCGGTTGACGCACTGGCGTCAGCTGGTCAATGAAGAGCTGCGAGAGGAACTGCGCGGCGGCGAAGTCGGTGAAGAGCACCGGTCCGACGTACTCGTCGAGCGCCGGGGCGGCGGTCATCGCCACGAGTTCATCCGCCATCCTCCGGATGTTCGCCGCGAGCGCCTCTCCCGAGGTCGGTTCTTCATCGCGTGTCGCGTACTGGAGAAAGCTGCTCAGGCGCTGGCCGTCGATCGCCTGGGCAGTGGCGCTAATCTGCAGGTGGTGCATGAGCTCGCCCTTGCGGTGCCGGTGCCCTTCGGAATTGACAAACCGGCGCGTCACCGCGGCGGCGAAGTAGGCCACGTTCCAGTCCTGGAGTTCGGGATAGTCGTCCAGGATCCGAGCCGCCTGGCGAACCTCTTGCTCCCAGCCCGGGAGATCGATCTCAAGTCTCAGAGGCTCATCAGCATAGTCCTCGAATTCGGCCGGCACCAAGTCGGCCAGCGGGTCCTTGCGTGGGTGCGCTTGGAGATAGGCTCGCTTGCGCGCCAGACTCTCGAGCGCGTGCTTGTAGGCGGCGTCGGTATGCAGCCAGATCTGGTGGCGCAGGCTGGCGTAGTCGTCTTCCTCGGTGATCGGCTTGCGATGGTCGGCCAGGTCGTTCCAGCTGCCGACGAAGCCGGTGTTGTCGAGCGCCGGGTCACCGACGCGCAGGTCGAGGTAGAGGTAGCGCTGACGGTTCTCTTCAGCTTGCACCAGCGCGCCGTAACGCGCCTGGATGCTCACGGTCTGGTTGTCCTGGATTCGGTAGCTGAGGAAGTAGGGTGGGGGCATTTCCGCGATGACGAGGTGCTCCATCGAGCGCCGCAGCTCATCCTCCATTGCCTGGAAGACCGGATCGTCCGCGGGTTGCTCGTCGTCACCGCGCTCCGGCAGGGCGAGGATCGGGGGCTTGTCCTGTCCCTTCGGGCGCTTCTCGACCTCGACCTCCGAGACCAGGATGCTCGGAGAAATCGCCGAGACCGGCACCCGGCCCGATTCGGCCCCACAGGTGCCGTTGAAGACCGCCGGGTCGTCCCCGGTCAGCAGGATCTTGCTGAAGCTGGTCAGCGGCGTGCCGACGATGTCGACGCCGCGGACGACCTCATCGGGGCGCCCATCGGCATAGACGCGATAGACGAGCAGCGGGTTGACCTTGAATGCCTGCGGGCCGCCACGGCCGGTCATCGTGAAGCCGCCGGAGATATCGTCGAACACGAGTCCGTAGGGTTTTCCCTGCCGCCGGCATTCGGCGATCAGGGAGTCACGCAGTTGGGCATGGGGGACGGTCTTTTCCGAGGCGACGATGAGGTTGCCCTGCCGGGCGACGACATCGTTGCCGAATTCGCGGCGTCCATGGCCGTTGCTGGCCGGGAAGCGCTCGATCGGTGAGCGCGAGGTGAGGAAATTGTGCAAGGTGCCACGCTCGACGACGGTGACCCGTTCACTCGGGACACCTTCATCGTCGAAGCGGTAGGTGCCGCGCAGGTCGACGCCGGCGAACTGCGTCATCGTTGGATCGTCATAGATGCTGATGAACTCCGGCAGGATCTGTTCGCCGACTTTCTTGGTAAAGGTCTGGCCTTCTGATTCGCTCTTCTGACGGTGGCCTTCGATCCGGTGACCGAAGATCTCGTGGAAGAAAACACCACTGGCGCGATTTCGCAGGATGGCCGGTCCAATGTAGGGCTCGACGACCGCTGCCCCGCACAGCGCCACGAGTTCCGCAACCAGACGCTCGGCTGTGGCCGACACCGTCTTCTCGTCAGGCAGACGCTCCGGTCGGGCCGCATCAAAGGTGTGTCCGCGTGAGAGGACCATGCCGTCATCAGCCATCCCCTCGACCTGCAAGCGCAGTCTTGCGTAATGGTTGCCATGTTGCAGGTGGCTTCCCTCGCCACTGACCATGTATGTGGCTTCGTCCGTGACCGATAGAGATGCGCGCGAATTCTGCACCCGAGGAGCGCGCGCGAGGTACTCGCCGACGCGGTCGAGAATCCCCTGCCAGTGGTCGCGATCGACTGCGGTATGGAGAATCGGTTCCTGATATCGATGGGCCTCGGTGGGGGAGAAATCGTTGGATTGATCCTCTTCCTCGACCATGACCTGGCGGTTGGTGAGCACCTTGGTATAGCGCTCCTGCGCCTTGCGATACTGGTATTCGGTTTCGTTCCAGAGGGCGGCACGTACCGCGGCCGGGTCGGCATCGAGTGGGAACTCAACCATCCGCCGGCCGGCATAGTTGTCGCGCCAACTTCCGCCCCGGATCTCGTGCGTGTTGTCGAGGGCCATCGAACCGACGCGCAGGTCGACATCGAGGAAACGGCGCGACGACTCCTCGGGCACCATCGCCCCGCCGTCCCGCACGGAGAGCTGCAGCACATGCCGGTCGGTGACCGCATACTGCAGGTAGTAGAGTGGAACGTCCGCTGCCTGCGCGAGGTTTTCCAGCGAGCGTTCCAGCTCGGTCTCCATGATGGCGAGCAGGTCTCCGTCGTCTCCCGCATGGACGGGGGCGGTCAGCGAGGCAGTCAGCAGAATAGCCGCCAGCAGGTATATGACGAGGGAGGGCTTGATTGGATTGCGCATCTGGTCTCCTTACAGGGGTCCTCCGGGGAGATGCCTCCGGTGCGGGGCCTCCTGTGGAAATGCCTCCGGTGCGGGGCCTCCTGTGGAAATGCCTCCGGTGCGGGGCCTCCTGTGGAAATGCCTCCGGTGCGGGCCCCCCCCTGTGGAAATGCCTCCGGTCCGGGGCCCTCGGAGTGATCTACGTCCACCCCAGGGCTTTCCCGGGATCGCGTGGACTCGTTTTACGGAAAGGCGTTGCCCTAGAGAAAACGCTCCACCCGCGCTCGGATCGCCGGCAGTGGCAGCACCCCGGTGATCCGGTCGACCTCGATGCCGCTGCGCAGGATGACCAGGGTGGGGATTGCCTGGATTCCGAAGCGCGCGGCTGTCGTGGGCGCCGTCTCAGTGTTGAGCCTGATGACCAGCAGCCGCCCGGCGAGCTCGCTGGCGAGCTGCGCGAGGACCGATGCGAGCGCCTGGCAGGGTGCGCACCATGGAGCCCAGAAGTCGACGAGCGTCGGCAGGGGACTCATGCGTGTGACGAGATCGAAGCGCGCCTCGCCAACCTCGACCGGCGCCTCGGCGAAGAAGGAGCGGGCCGGCAACTTGGCCTGACACCGCCCGCAGCGGCCTTGCGCGGCGACCCTGCCTGCCGGAATCCGATTCTTGGCCCCGCAGGAGGGGCATTTCGCCAGAAAACTGTCTCCCGCCATCGGCGCCTCAGTGGTTCTAGACGAGAGGCCCATGAAACGGGTAGTCTATCGGTCCTTCCTCCGCAGGACAAGGGTCGCCGAGGATTCGCCGGGGTCCGGTGAGCCGGCGAGCAGAGGGTCGAGATGGGCAGTCGATTCGCGGGGGGTGCTTGACACCCCCGGGCGCTAACCTATAATCCGCACTGCAGTATCGATGCTGGATCGCGCAGCCGGAGCCTGTGGTATTTCGCGCTGTTGTGGGTTCTGTCGAACGGTTCGGGCTGGGTGCAGCGAGGAGTTTGATTCAAGGAGGATGTCATGACCGAGGAGTTCAATACCGGCACCGCGACACCACCGCCGCCGCCATCGCCCCCGGATGACGCCATCGCTGAGGCCAAGGGCACTGCCTGGCTCTCATATCTGGGCATTCTCTGGCTGATTCCCATGCTGACGCTCAAGGAGAACCCCTTCGCCAAGTTCCATGTCAAGCAGGGGATCATGCTGTGCCTTTACGCGATCGCAGTGATGATTGTTGGCTCTATCATTCCGGTTGTTGGGTGGTTCCTCATCATCCCTCTTGGCTCGCTTGCGATTCTCGTGTTGTCGATCATGGGCATCGTCAAGTCGCTCGGCGGGGAGTACTGGAAAGCACCGCTCGGCGTGAATGCTCTCGCGGAGAAGTGGTTCAAGTTCTAGCCGGCCGGGGCAATCGGCCCGTCTGAATGGCTCTGCACGAATCTCGAGCGCGCCGGGGGCGAGTGGACCGAGTGTGATCCGCGGGACCGGCGCGCGCCGGGACAGACTCCTGGCGGCATCGCGCGAAGTGATTCAGTCCGTGAGAAACGTCTCGCTCCAGACGGTGTCCCAGTCGACGCCGGGATAGGCCGCAGGGAAGTCGGCGACCGGCAGGCCTCCGTCGGCGAGGCTGGGGCCGAGGCATTCAGGTGAAAGCCGCCGCTGCAGGCGTTGCAGCTCTGCTTGCACCCAGGGGCGGATCTCCTCTCCATGCAGTAGATGCTCCAGCCCCGCGTCGATCCGCACGGGTTGGAGTCGCAGATACCAGCCCTTCTCCGGGCCACCGGTCGCGATCACCGTCCCGGATACCGGAGCCAGAACATGCACCGGGTCCGCCCCGGCCCGACAGATCTGCCAGCCAGTGCCCTGCGCGGAGATCTCCGTTCCGATTGCCGGCAACTCGACCTGGGGCGCGGCGCCGATCAGGCGTGAGCCGAGATCGTCAAGCCCTGCGACGAGCGTGCCATCCGCCCGCTGCTCGACCCAGGTGTGGCCGCGATGGTAGAGGCGGCTGGCCGGCATCGCGAAGCCAAAGAGATCCCCTGACCCCGCGGGACAACTCCCCTCCCCGAAAAGAGCCGTTCGCGGCGCTGTTCCGGATGCCAGGAGACGAGCGTGGAAGGGGCATTCGCCGCACGCGAAACCCCTCTGGCACACGCGCGGCTGCGTTCTCCCCGCGAGGGCGTGGCGGCACTGCCGCTGATCGGCGGGCAGTTGTTGGAAACTCTGTTGCCAGCGGATGACCTCGGCGCGCCGCCCTTGCAGATCGATCCGCGACTTGCGCAGGGAGACGAACAGCACACTGACCAGGATTCCCAGGACCGTGAAGAAGGCACCGAGGAAGATCAGGTGGCCCAGGGTCCACTGGAATTCGTAGATGCCGGGAAGCATGTCTTACCTCCGCGAGGTGGGTAGAGTGCCGGCGCCGGCACCGCCTACCGCAAGGGTTGTTCGCGACGCTGCCCGGGGCGCAACGGAGTCCGGATCCCGGTCAGCCTGCAATTCCCGCTCGCGTGGGTAGAGCGGGAGATAACGATAGGAGAGCGAAAAGAGAATCACGGCATAGGCGATCACGGCCAAGAAGCTGGCCATCTCCTGCCAGCTCGGCCAGTAGAGCAGCAGCTTGTCGAACGGTAGGGAGGGTAACGAGAGAGTCTGGATCGTCATCACGAAACGATTCAGCGCGATGCCGAAACATGCCAACAGGGCGGCGACGATCGCCCACCGCCCCTGCCGCACTCGGGGAATCAGAAGCATCAGTGCCGGCGCGAGGCCGAAGAGAACGATCTCGGCGAAGAGGATCCAGGTGCCGAATGCGGCGTGGACGTAGAAATCGTGGCCGAGAAAACCAACTGCCGGCGCAGTGCGATTGAGCCAGATCAGCGTGTCGACTGATTTCAGCAGAACGTAGGAGACGAGCAACCAGCCCGAGATGCGACCGAGAAGTGTGTAGACCCGCGGGTGTACGAGCCGCTTGCGCGTGAGCGCCTCGGCGAGACGGGTCACTAACATCAGGAAGGCGGGCCCTACGGCAATCGCCGAAAGGATGAAGAGAAAGAAAGTCGTCGGCCAGATCGCGAATCCCTCGCGGAAGGCGAAGGGCCGTCCTTGGAGCACGCCGTAGAGGCCGCCCAACGACCCCTGGTGGAAGAACGACAGGAATGTTCCCACGGCCGCGAAGACGACCATCACTTTGTGGAGATTGAACTCGAAGACAAGGAAAGCCGGAATTCGACGCAGGCGGCGGTTGCGCAAGACGATCGGAATGTACTCGATGAACAGCACGAGGAGATAACAGGTGATGCAGAAAGTTACCTCGGTGAGCATCGAGTGTACGTTCGGGTGCCAGAAGGTAAACCAGGCGCGCAGTGGCTGCCCGACGTCGATCATCAGGATCACCACCGCACCGCTGTAGCAGACGAAGCCGACGACCACAGCACTGTTGATCAGATCTGCGAGTTCCTCGCGCCGCAGGATGTAGAGCAGAAACCCGGTGAAGAAGGCCCCCGCACCAAGGGCGATGACGGCGAGATCCAGGAAGATCCACAGTCCGAACGCGAAGCGGTTGTCCAGGTTGGTCTGGTTGAGACCCAGGGCCAGACATAGATAGGCGCCATAGAGCCCGAAGGCGAGCAGCGCCAACCAGGGCACCAGCCAGAGGAGAAATCGCCCCAGGGAGGTGCGCTCAACTCCGCGCATGATCAAGGGGCGGTCGGGCGAAGCGAGCTTCATGATCTCCGTCTCTCCTCTGCGCGCGGATCCCTGGCGAGCACCTGCTGGTGCCTTAGGGCAGCTACATCCGGTCGCCCGCCGTCCGGGTGCCGCCTACTCGCCGGAATTCCATTGTGCAACAGGCGCCGCACCCAGGGCTGACTCGAGAGATAGTAGATCTTGGGTTCTGTCCCCAGACGTTCGAGCAAGCGGAAGGCGCGCTCGCCGTGGACTAGGTCGTAGAGCTCCTGTTTCGGATCGTCGAGGTTGCCGAAATGGATTGCGCCGACCGGGCACGCCTCGAGGCAGGCGGGTCGGTACTCGTCGTCCCGGATTTGGCGGCGCCCTTCGGCGGCCGCGCGCTGGAGGGCAACCTGGCGCCGGCCATGGCAGAAGTTGCATTTCTCGACGACGCCGCGCATGCGTGGAGAGACGTCTGGATTGAAGATCTCCTCCATGCCCGCGGGCCAGACCGGGTCCCACCAGGTGAAGTAGCGGGCATGATAGGGGCAGGCGGCCATGCAGTAACGGCAGCCGAGACAGCGCTCGGGGATCTGACTGACGATTCCGGTCTCGGGATCGATGTCTGTTGCGTGTTGCGGGCAAACGGATACACAGGGCGTGTGATGGCCGCAGTGTTGGCAGAGGAGCGGAAGATAGGCGGTCCGACTTTCTGGATAAGGGCGCTCGTTGTGAAGACGATAGACGCGTATCCAGGTCAATCCCTTGCGGTCTCCCGCGGGAGGTGGGGGCACCGAGACGTTGTTTTCCACCGCGCAGGCAACCATGCAGGCGCCGCACCCCGTGCAGCGATCGATGTCGATCGCCATCCCGTAGCGGACTCGATGCGTCGTGTTTCGGCTCATCCTCGAATCTACCTCGCTCAGCACTCCACCGGCCGCAGACGGGCGGGGGTCATTCTCCAGACGCCCTTCTCATTGGGGGACAAGAGCTCCAAGACCGCTGGATACTCCTCCTGGGGAAGATCTCCGAAGCTCGCCGGCGCGGGCCCGGTGGCGATGTGGATGACCGCTGGATGCACGGCCGGATCGGTCTGCACCTGGAAGCGCCGTTTGCCGGCGGGCGTCTCGACCCAGGCTGGCAGACCATCCTCGACACCGGCTCGCCGGGCGGTCTCGGGATGCACGTGCACATCTTCCGGAGAGCTGCGCAGGTGCGATTCGCGATAGAGCTTGGCCATCACCGGCGGCAGCGCCTCTTCCCCGGCCATGCTCCGGGGGCCGAAGGGCATCAAGGTGAGCGGGTATCCAGCGGCGGAGGGGGCGCTCGCGATTCCCTGGTCCCAGGACGTCGGCTGGCTGGGATCGAGAAACGCGCGGCGGGCCGGGCCGAGACGGGCGACGGTCTTGTCGGCATCATCGATCCAGCAGCCTCCCGCGGCGAGTTCCTGCCAGAAAGCCTCCGCCGAGTCGTAGTCGTCGAGCGGCACCCGGCGCCCATCACGCCCGCGATGCACATGACCGCGAGCGGTCAGGAAGACCGCCGCCGCCCGCTCACGCAGCAACATGAGGTAATCCGCATCCCCTCCTGGGGAGGGCATGCCCAGGAGCTTGGCGATTCGCTCCAACAGGGCCGACGGATGGAGCGCCCCGCGAGGTGGTTCTGCCAGGGGCGCGGCGATCGCCAGTGTGGCGGTCGGTGCGTCCCAGGGGGTGGGCACTTCCTCCCAGAACTCGAGCGGTGCGGGAGCCGGAATGCGTAGCGCGGCATGGCGTGCGAGACCGCTGCGGAAGGGTGAGAGGCTGACGAGGCGCGCTCCGTGCCGGGCGAGCTTCCGGGTGAGTAGTTCCCAGGGCAGCGCGTGATCGGGGAGAGCGCCGTCGACGATCAGCATGCGCAGCGAGCCATCCGGCACGTGGCTGAGCGATGTGACCGCGCCTCCAGGCGCATCGGCGAGGCGCTGGGGCAGGGGCAGGGCTCGCCGGGAGACGAATCCTCGGCGACGGTCGAGCGCGCCGGTGAGGAGATTCAAGTTCCAGATCGCCTGCTGAGCCTGCGGGTCGAGCGGACCCCCGCCCGGGTCCTGACCTGGAATGGCCACCGCCGGGCCGGCGGTGGCGAAGCGCCGGGCGACGTCACGAATCGTCGCACTCGAGATTCCGGTCAGCTGCGCGGTTTGTTCGGGAGGGTAGTGCGCAAGCAGTTCGCGATAACCACAGAGCGCTGAGGATCCGACCGCCGCGCCCTGGTTCAGCGGATCCCCGCTTGAGGGACGGGCGTCTCCGTCGCCATCGAGCAGCTGGCCTGCGGTTCCCGTTCGGTCGTAGAGGCCCTCATGCACGATCACATGGGCAAGCCCGAGCGCCAACGCGCACTCGCTCCCGGGCGCGTTCCGCAACCAGAGGCCTGCCCGCTGTGCCGTCGCTGAGGGGCGCGTTTCGACCTGGATCAGCAGCGCAGCGGAACTGGTTGTCCCCTCTCCGGCTGAGCCGGCGTAGCGGTCGAACTGGTTGGCGCAGCTGGGGGCGCCCCAGTCATCCAGGACGGGTGCGCCGAAGCTCAGCAGCGTGCGAATCCCTGCCAGATCGATGCCCAGCGTTGGGAGGGGGGCGCTGCCCATGGCATGGAGAACATCGCTGGAGAATCCCCCTGTCCGTGCGGGGATGTAGTGAGCGCCTAGACTGGCGGAGAAGCGCCGATAGATCTCCGAGAGCAATCTTCCGGGGCGGGCATCGAGAATCGCGATCGTCTGCGACGCGCCCACATCTTGTAACTCGTTGATCCATCCAGCCAGGCGCGCAATTGCCTCATCCAACGGCAACGACCGAGCGTCCGCGTCGCGGCCGGTCCCGCCTTCTTCTATGCGGCCGCCTTCAACGGGGCCCCGCAGGCGTGCGGGGTGATAGCGCAGGTGGTGTCCAGCGATTCCCAGCGGACAGAGTGTCCCGCCTCCGATGGGATCGTTGGGTAGGCCTGTGAGACGAAAAGCCTGCCCATTCACGATGTCGGCACGGAGACCACAGCCGGCCGGGCAGATGGTGCAGCGGCCGTAGCGGGTCGAGATCTCACCACGCGGGAGCCGCGGCAGCCACGACCAGTTCTGTGTCCAGATTGCAGCGTCGTCGAGCAGCTTCCAGGGTAGCGGGGAAAGGGCGATACCGGCCATGCCTCCGCCGAAGACTGTCAGGAAATCGCGACGTCGCCAGCCGGTACTCATCCTCTTCTCTCCCGCTCGTCTCCGCTCGTCTCTACTTGTGGCAGTCCTGGCAGCTCTCCACGATGCCGCGCTGGCGATGGCAACGCGAGCAATCCCCCATCTTCATCCCATCCCAAGGAGCTGATGCAATCCCGGCGATGTTCGATCCCCAGATGTCCCGGCTGTAACCACTGATTCGGTTGCGCTGATAGGGACGTAGTCGATCGCTGTGTCCGTGGGGACCATGGCAGCGCTCGCAGGAAATCTCTGCCAGCACGGTGTGTGCTGCGTGCGGGAAAAAGACGTTGTCTGGCTGGCGTGCATAGACCAGCCAGGGAATCTCGAGGTTGGGGTGGATGAACGCCTCAACGAGGTGTTGTTCGGCAGGTGAATCCCCCAAGGCCTCCTCGTGGCAAGTCGCACACAATGCAATTCCGGGCACGCCGCAGAAGCGGCCCGCCTCATCGAATGTATGGCACGCCTCACAATCCATGCCGAGCAAGTCACCGGTGTGCGTCGCATGGCTGAATTGCAGTGGCTGATCGATGGTCTCGTAGAGTACGATCGGCAACCCGAGCCAACCCACGGCCAGGGCCGCGATCAATCCTCCCAGGAACATCAGCTTGCCGCGGTGTCGTGACACGTGGTCGTCCTATTCGTTCGGCTCAGCGAAGAATCGATCGAAGAGTAGCAGGCGTTCCTCGCGATCGAGGTGCTTCCAGAGATCATTGCTGATCTCACCTCCATCGGACATCAAGATTTCACCGCGATCGCACCGCTGAGCTTGTAGATCATGGACAAAGCGGGCGAGGCGATCGCACTCGGTTCGCATCCATTGCCTGGCGGCCTCACCTTGCAGGAGTCCCGCAACAGATGCCACATCGCTTTTCGGTCCGTCGTGGCAGGGAACCTGCCCGGCGAACAGCCAGCCCGCACCATACGGATCCGAGACAATCGTCTCGGGGCGGACCCGCAGAAGGGCGTTGGCGCTGGTGATCTCTAGACGCAAGGGGAACGCAAGGGGGAGGTCGAGGTCATCGATGGAGATCGTGGCTCGTGGACGACCATGTCCCTGGGGCGAAACGAAGCGGATGCTATCGACGCGACCGAGCACCCGGGCGAGCAGAGCATCGATGCCGACATCGCAGCAGCCATTCTCGCCGACGTCGATCCACATGTGACTGGGGGCGAAGGCAAGACTGTCCGGAGTCGGGATCTCCCCGGTGTCGTCATCGATTTGCCCCGCCGGCTGCCGGCCGGCAGGTGCGGCCAGGCACCCGTCGTGCGCGCTGCGCTGGTGTCTGGGATGCGCGCGTTGCAGGTAGAGTGGGCAATGCCGGTGGTTGTCCCCGTTGCAGCGGGAGAGCACCGAGTCATTGCAGGGGATGAATTTGGTTACCTCTGCCGCGGCGCAATACTGCACCAGGGATTCCTGCAGGAAGGGACACTCGGTAAGCCCGTCGTGTCCAGTGAGATGCGCTTGCGCCGTGGGACAGCGCTGGTAGTCGGGAGTCGTGCAACGCTGGTCGTCCTCATGGATGGAGTCACGGGGCACCAGCTTGCGGACTGGTGCAATCCCGCAGTAGCGGACGGTTGCTTCCTTCAGGAATGGGCACTGCATGCCGGGATCTCTCCTCAGGGTCGGCTGCGGGATGGGAACTACCAGCTAGCGCCGCTCTGTGGGGTCCTCGTCGACGCGGCGCCCCCCGTCCGCCATTGTGGTGCCCAGCTCGGGGACAGTCAGTGTGTGCAGGTCATGGCTCTCGTGGGCAGCGCTCCGGTTGCGCACGCGCTCGCCGAGCGCCCGGATGACGGCCCCCGCGATCACGACGAAGCAGACCAGAGTCACGACGCCGAGGGCGATATTAGTAAGGCTGAGCCAGATGGCTTCCGTGCTGCCGAAGTCGATCATTCTCCACCTCCCGGGGTTGCTTGCCGAGACGCCGTCACTCAGGCGCCTCCCAGGAGAGGGGCATGGAGCATGCCACCATGAGAGCGACTATCCACATCCACGTAATCTATTTGCAGGTAAAAGGTTAATGCGCTCGCTCCGCCTCCGAGGGGAAGGCCTACATCGGAGATGTGTGGGAAATACCGACTACATGGTTGGAAAAGCCGACAGTTTTCGATTGGAAGGTCACCCCTCCGCTGCGGCATCTCCAAGCCCGGCGCTTCCTGCTGGAGAGAGTCGTCCCGGTTTTCGGGATCAGCCGCCGGCCTAGCGCCCCCGATAGGCGGGACTCAGGAGGCCCTCGATGATCAGGTCGGTGGCCTGGTCCTCATCGAGTCCGCGCGACATCAGCGTTTCGAGCTGCTTGCTGTCGACACTGCCGATGGCCGCCTCGTGGGTCACGTGGGCCTTGGGATGGCGCACCTCGACGATGGGAATCGCGTGGGCAACCGCCTGGTCCTGGACGATTTCCTTGCAGTCGACATGCCCCCGCGCATGGGCCGCCGAGGCGATCAGCGTGTTCTTGATTTCCGCCTCTGCCTGCTCGCGCACGGCAATGCTGGTCGTCAAGACGCCGCGCGCGTGTTCTCCGGCGAGGTGCGCGTGTTCATGGATCCGGATTCGGTCGCGGCCACGCCCACTGATGCGGGCTGCCATCTCGAGCACACTGCGCGCCCGGCAGGTTGCCTCGTAGTCGATGTCGATGTCCCCGGCCTTGCCGCGCAGGAGTTCGAAGTCGGTACGGAGGCGCGCGTCCTCCGCAAGAGTCGCCTTGGTCTTGGGGACCAGCCGCACGCCCCCCTCGCGCCCGTGGACATGGCGCTCCAGATAGAGGTACTCGGCGCCAGGGCCGACTTCGATCTCGGCATTCATGGCGTGCAGGATATCGATCGCGTTCGGGAATGTGCAGCTCGCCAGAATCGCGATTCGGGCCCCAGCTTCAAGTCGGGTCTGCATCCCGATGCGCTGCACGCCGCTCTCGGGAATCAATCCGAAGCAGATGCGCACGGGTTGTTCGATGCGCGCGCCGGCAAGGACACGGATCTCGACCTCGATGCCGTCGCGGCGTTCCTGGGCCTCGATCTCCAGCCCCGGTACGAGGTGTATGCCGAGAACCTCGTTGCCATGGATCTCCACATGGGCGACATCGGGGGCGGTGACACAGCTTTCCCCCAGACTCTCATAGAGTGCGGTGATCAATTCATCCTTGCCCATCGTCTCTCCACTCGTCTTCGCGCACAGGGGGGCGCGAAGCTTTCGCCCACCGCTTGCCGCGGTGTGCTCGCAATCATTGGCCGTCTTCTGCAACGGACCGCAGATCGCGATCCCGCTTTCCGGGCTCGGGCTCGTTCTGGTGGCTGCAGGGCAGACAGGCGTCGCCGAAGAACTCCTCGATCTTGCCGACCAATCCCTTCTTCATCAGCTTCCCAGAGCAGATCAGGAACGCATGATCGGCTTGGCGCAACACCGCCAGACTGTGAGTGATCAGCAACACCGTCGCGCCGCGAGCCTTCAGGTGTTTGATTGCGTCGAAGATGCGATTCAGAGCCTCGACGTCGATGCCCGAGTCGGGCTCATCCATCAAGACCAGCCGGGGCTCGATCGCCAAAATCGAGGCGAGCTCGACGCGCTTGCGCTCACCTCCCGAGAGGGTTCGATCAACGGCGCGATCGAGGTACTGAGCCGGGTCGAGCCCCACCCGTGCAAGCACGTCGGCGAGGGCTGCTTCCGACCGATCCCGCGCGCCCGCGCCGATGAAGCTGCGGATGGTCAGGCCCTCGTAACGCGCCGGTTCCTGCCAGGCGAGAGTGATCCCGCGCGCCGCGCGCTGGTCGACGCCGAGGCCCCGCAGCGACTCCCCTCCGAAGCGGATATCTCCGCTGAACTGCGTGTAGCCGGCGAGCCCCATGATCGTGGCGGCGAGGGTCGTCTTGCCCGCCCCATTGGGGCCGATGACCGCATGAACGTGGCCCGGCCAGAACTCGAGGGTCAGGTGATCGAGAACGCGCTTCTCACCCATGTCGAGAACGAGATCGTCGATTTCGAGGATCGGATGGGAGACGCTTGTCGCGGGAGTTTCGTCCATCGACTGCATGCCCGACCATCTCCTTCCGGCCTCTGCCGGTCTTTTTCGTCCCCGGCAGCCTGTGCGGGTCTTCGCCGATCTCTACTCGTCCTCGGTGGCTTGCACGGGGCTTCGGCGGTCTGCATTCGTCTTCGCCGGGGGCGAGGGTACCACACCCCGCGCGGCGCCGTGGCGGTTCCGCGGACCAGGCGGAACGATTGGTCAACGCAATCGATGCGAGCCCTGATAGCGGATCATCACACGCAGGCGGTCATTGTCACGAAATTGCCCGAGGAAACTGCCTCGAGCACCTCCGACAAGGAGGGCGCCGATCAACAAGTCCCATCCATCCTGCGGTGAGTGCCTTAGTTCGAGCTTCAGGTAGCGATCCCGGTCATCCCAGTTGCGGTATGTTTCCACCTCGATGGCGGTGTGCCGGCCGGGGCGCAGGCGGAGCCGGATGAGACCGGCATGTTTGTAGAAGTGCTGGTAGCCGGTGAAGCCGGTCGGCTCTCGATACCCTTCATCATAGTTGTACTGGGCGAGCAAGAAGAGGTCGCGCCCGGCGACGACCTGCCCGAACGTCTGGTCGATGCCGATCCCCGCGCGCAAGTAGTCGGGTTCCTCGTGCCCGCCGGGTGAGGGCGAAGTCCAGGTGCGGGCTAGCTCTCCCCGCAACGTGCCCCGGCCGAGGGGGCGGGCGGAATCGATACCCAGAAGAGTAATCGGGCGATGGACGGCATCGATGGTCATCTCGAGCGTGCCGTCGGGGCGCAGCCATGCGGAAGTGGCGGCGAACCAGGTCGGCACCGGATCGTAGCCCTGGATTGCAACGACCCCTAAGTCGGTGGTTCCCATCCGCGCATCCCAGCGCAAGGCGAATTCCGAGCTCCCGATTCCCCCGCCCGGCTCGCGACGCTCGCCTTCGCGGATGTCGGTTGGATAGGGACCCAGCTGACCGAAGCCGATCGAATCTGGAAAGAGGCACCATGGGTTGCGCTCATCATAAGAGAGGATGTCGGGTTCGAAACGGGGGATCCAGACGCCCTCGAGACTGTGCCGGCCGCGGTAGAGGATCAGACGGGCCGCCCAAACCGGCTGGTGGCGGTTCTCGATCGGGTCGTGGAGATCCCTCCGTCTGAAGAGATCAGTGGGGCGGAGCAGATCGAGCCGCCCCCAACTCAACAGTTGACGGCCCAGAATGAGTTCCCCGGGTCCGTAAGCGATTCCGAGGAATCCCTCTCGCAGGTCAAGACGTTCCCGCTCCGGCAGGGCGCGATCGGCGATCCACTCGAAGGCACAGGCGCCCTGGAGGTGCACACCATCGTCGTAGACCAGGCGCGCTTGGCCGGTGAAAGCCGAGCGGGTCAGGGGAGCGTCGGCGTCGAGCTGTCGGTGCTGCTCACCGGCGGCGCTCCAGGCGAGACGCAGGTTTGCCTCGGCGGTGCTCGGCCCCGCGATGCAAGATGCGACCAGGCCTGTCGCCAGGACGCTGAACAGGATGCGCATCATCCGGGCCGCCGGAGGGCGCGCTCGGTGAAGAGGCGCTCGGGGAGCGGTTCGCCAATGCGACGCTCGCGGATCTCCAAGATCGTGCGGTGGTCCTTGCGCAAACCATGCATCTCGGTCCGTGACCAGCGCCATTGTCCGTCGATGGTGATCGGCTGGCTGTTGCGCACTTCCTTGAGCGGTTCGCCATCGTGTCCGTAGAGGACCGCCCGCGGGTAGATCCAGCGATCCGGATCGATCCAGTAGCGCAGGCGGCCATACCGGGACGCTTCTGCAACTGCCGAGTTCGCCGGGCGTGCCTCGAGCTGGCGGCAGGGGATCCCATCGATGGTCTCCCAGCCCATGAGCGCGAAGTCGTAGTCGTCGAGACGCAGGTCGGTGAGGTCCTCGTAGCTGAAGTCGGTGCCCATGTAGGGATCGCTGCGATTGGCCGGGGCGATGCGGCGGGTCGTATGGTAGGCGGGGATGTAGATCCACCAGTCGTCGTCGCGCTCGACGTTCTCGAGCGCCAGCACGGCCGCGCCGGCCATCTCGGGCGGGGAGTGGAAGCGGATCAGGCGGGCCATCCGCCCATTCGCGCGTCTCTTCTCGTAGGCGGTGGCTTCGCGATGCCGTGTGCGTCCGCCCGGTCCGATCAGGCTCATGCGCATCTCGGCCACCCCGGTGGTGGCATTGGCCGCGCGCTGCACATTCGCCATCCATTCCCGGGCCGGTAGATCCGAACTTGCCGGCTCCGCCAGTGAGGACCGTGGGAGGAGCATCAAGGGGGCCGCGAGCGCCAGCGAGACCGCCAACGTCCCCGTGAACAGAAGGTGTCGCGGGCGCGCGATGACGCGATGCTCTCTGATTGCCTGCTTCATCATCTGGTGCCGCACCCTATTCCATGACCGCGCGCCGTGCCCTACTCCATCACTCTGCGCCGCAACGCTCGAGCCAGCTCGGCATGCTGGATGGTTCGCAGCGCTGGGAGGACCGCCACCGGACTCAGGACCAAGATCGCCGCCAGAGGAGGCAGGACCTCTTGCAGTCCGAACGACATCGTGATCGGAAACCAAGCCATGGCGAGCCGCCCGTTCAGGAACCACGATACCAGGACGCCGACGGGCAGAGCCAGTAGAGCGGCAAGGATCGCCTGGGCGAAGCCCTCGATGCGGATCATACCGGCCAGTGTCCCCGGAGCACAACCGAGCGAGCGCAGCGTGGCATACTCTCCGGCGCGCTCCGACACCGCCAGATTGAGACTGGCGAGGAAGAAGACCAGCGCGACGGCGAGGCTGATCATCATCGTGATATTGACGATCGCGATCTCCTCGTCGAGCATCGCGGTTATGTCGCGGACCAGATCCGCTTTGGCATGGCTACTGGCGACGTGCTCGATGCCGGCGAGTTGCGCCAGCAGCTCGTCGGTGCCCGGGAGGCGTTCGCCGGCGTCGCCGTGCCTGCTGGGCGGCGCCTTGCCTTGCGGGGACCGGTTACGCATTCGGTCTCCGGCCTCGCTGCGCAGGAAGGCACCGTTGGCTTGCTCGTGCAGCCCGCTCCATGCCTGCACGTGAGCGAGGGGTGCGAGCACACGTCGCAGGACGATATCGCGGGTGACTCCGACCACGCGCACCGCGACCCGCTCCCCGGCGGCGATGTGCAACTCGAGCGTATCGCCCGGGGCGGCCGCGAGACGGCGGGCGGTATCGGGACTCAGCACCACATCCCGCCGGTCGCCGGTGTCCAGGTTCCGTCCCGCTTGGATCTCAGTCGCGCGGAAATCGCTGCCTGGGACGACACCGAAAAGCGCGACCGCCTCGCTGCGGCCGTTCCGGGTGGTGATCTCGGCGGGCCGGCTGAGATAGGTCTCGGTGGCGGTGAGGTCGGGCAAGTTCCGGAGGATATCCAGCTCCTCCGGATAGAGCGCGTAGTGGAACTCGACCTGGAGATCCCAGCGCTCATTGGCCAACGTCGCTCGCGCCGTCTCGCGCATCGAGCGTAGTGAGATGCGGTAGGCGGTCGCCGTGCCGACGGCGAACCCGACTGCCAGCACGGTCGTCAGCGTCAGGCCTGGACGCCGGACCAGATTGCGCAGTGCCCAGCGGGTGGTGATCTGCAGCGGTTCCATCCACTGCACGAGGAGTCCCGGGATTCGAGCGTGATCCTCACGGCCGGCGGTGCGCGGGTGCAGCAGAACGCGTGGGGGCACTCGCAGCAGTCGGGCGAGCGGCCACAGCAGCCCGGCGATGGAGATCAAGATCGCCGCACCGGACGCGAGCAGGTAGGGGCGGGGGAAGAAGTGGGCGTCGATGCGCGGCATGCCGATCGCCTGACCATAGATTCCGGCGAAGGCATCACGCAGCAGGATCGTTCCGGCCGCGCCGAGGAAGGCCCCGCTCAATCCAATGGCGATCCCCACGGCGATGAAGGCGGTGAAGATATCCCGGCGGCCATACCCAAGCGCCCGCAACGTTCCGATCTCGCGGCGGCGGGACCAGATCATCCGGCGGAAGCCGAGAATCGCGATCAGCAGGGTCAGGCCGCCCAAGGTGATCGTCATCGCCGGGGCATAGATGCCAAGCGCCTCGATGTCGATCTCCAGGAAGTGATAGCTGAACTGAAGCTCGCGCGGGACGATCTCCTCGACAGCCGTGCGGGACAGCGCGTCTTCGACCCTCTGTCGAACCAGCTCCCGGTCGGCCCCGGGGTCGAAGCGCACGGCGAGATGGTTGACCATGGTGAAGCCGAGCCGGTCGGCGATCCGGGCAAGATTGCCGAAGAGCACGGCCAGAGAACCTCGCTGGGGGATGAAGCTGGTCGGGTTGGTCGTGACGGCGATGTGTTCGGCGCTCAAGACGACACCGCGGACGGGACAGCGGTAGTGGGCGCGCCCGACGTGGAGCTCGAGCGTATCCCCGACCATTACTCCATGCACGCGGTGCAGCGCCTGTTCGATCAGCACGCCGGTCGTATCCTCCGGCGCGAGCGCTTCCCCTTCGAGGAGCGGTAATTGCGCGACACCGGGGTCGTCGGATTGACGGAAGATCACCTGGGCGCTGAGCGTTCCTCCCCGGGCCAGGTCGACCGTCCCCGGGAGGACCAGTTGGTGTCCGACCGTGGCCACTCCGGGCAGGCGGGTCAGATCGGGGAGTTGGTCTATCTCCTGGGGCAGCAGGTAGACCAAGAGATCGGCGGCTTGGCATTCGGCGAAGATTGCGTCACGTGTGGCGAGCAGGGTACGCACGGCCATGGCTGAGCCGGCCGCCACGGCGACGCCGGCAGCGAGCGCGAAGATGATCGAGAGCGCGCGCCAGCGGTCGGCCACCAGATCACGCAGCGTCATACGCGCCAGGCTGGGATAGGAGCGAGGTGTCATCGTTGATTCGCCATCACTCGGTCCATCAGTCGGCCCACCGCTCAGTCCACTGGTGTCGTCGGCTGCAGGTACCCCTTCACAATGGTGAAGACCCGGTCGGCCAGGGAGGCGGCCCGGGGATCGTGGGTCACCACGAGGAAGGCGGCACCGCTCTTGCGCCGGAGTCGATGCATGAGATCCCAGATCTCGGCGCCGGTTTCAGAATCGAGATTCCCGGTCGGTTCGTCTGCCAGGACCAAGGGTGGTTCCTTGGCCAGGGCGCGCGCGACCGCGACCCGCTGCTGTTCGCCCCCCGAGAGCTCTGCCGGGAATGCGGCCGCCTTGTCGGCGAGTCCAACGGCGGTGAGGAACTCATCGGCCCTCAGGCGCGCCATCCGCCTCCCATAGATGCGCGTGACCTCGAGAGCCGCCTCGACGTTCTCCCGCGCGGTGAGCGTGGGAAGCAGGTTATAGGATTGGAAGACGAAGCCGATGTGATCGCGCCGGAAGCGGGCGAGATCCGTCTCCGAAGCTCCGGGGAGTGAAACGCCGCAAACGCCCAATGTACCGCGGTCGGCGCGGTCGATCCCTCCGATGAGGTTCAACAGAGTCGTCTTCCCGGAACCGGAGATGCCCAGGATGACAACGAATTCACCCGGATGAACCTCGAGATCGAGGTCTTGCAGTACGGGCAGGACCCGGTTACCGCTGCGATAGCCCTTGTGGAGCCCGGCGATCCGGATCAGTGGGTTGTTTCCTGCACTAGACATCGGCGGAGGGTGGGGGGACTTCCGGCCGTAGTTGCGCGATGAGCTGTGGCAACTCTTCGTGCACTGTCTTCCACAGCCGCTGGGGATCGACTTCTCCATACTCGTGGATCAGGACATTGCGGAGACCGATCATTGCCCGCCATGGAATAGATGGAAGGTGCTTGCGGGTTTCATCAGAGACACGTCTAGCGGCTTCGCCGATGATTTGGAATCGGCGGATCACTTGGTCCTGGAAAGCGGTTTCCGTCGCGAAGTCCTGGTACTTCCTGCCTTCAACGTAACGGAGAATCAGCTCGGCAGACTCGAGGATGTCCAGGAGATAGGCGCTATCGCGCTGCATAGATCACCTCGAGATCGGCGAGGATGGCAGCCTTGCGGATGTAGTTGCGGCTCTGCTGGATAACTGGACGCTCGACAAGGTCTACATCGCGGTCCAGGAGTTCCACGAGTTCTTCTCGCATCAGGGCGAAGTCCCAAGCCGACCAGTCTGCATGCTCATCGAATGTGACCAGGAGGTCCGCATCGCTGCCGGGGCCGAAGTCATCTCGGAGGAGCGAGCCGAAAACCGCTAGTTCGGCGACCTTCCACCTGCGACAGAAGGCGCGGAGCTTTTCCGGATCGAGCCCGAGTCGCTTGGTGATTTCATTCTGATCCATGGAGGATCTCCTCTAGCACTGGTGCACAACGTGCCGATCATAGCCTGCCATGGGGAGATGGCAACCGCCGGCATCATGCCGACGCAAGGAACAGCGAGAGCGGCTCCCGCCGCACCGGCCAGACGACGCGCCTCCGAGCGGCTGGACCCCGAAGACGCCCCCCCGCAACCATCGCGAAAAGAACGGGTTACAATGGCGCATGTCCGGCTCATGCATCGGCCTGAAGCCCCCAGCATTCCACGTTCGGGCATTGCGGCTCGACAATCGGCCCGCGGCTCAATCCTCCTGAGCCGCAAGCGCCATCCGCGCGAGCGCAACCGGCAGGGGTTCGGCAGGCACGCCCGCGATCACACTCCGCCTCTCTGTTCGCGACCAGATGCACCCGTTGGGGTACTTGGCCACCTGCTTTAATTCGCCAGGGCGGATCTGCTGCGTCCACTTCACTTCCACGGGCCAGAACTTCCCTTGGTGAACGAAGGCGATATCGACTTCACCGGCGGCCTTGATGTAGTAGGTGGGATACCATCGCCGCAGGTGGGAGACTGCGCAGGATTCCGCCAGTCTCGCGCAGGTGCGCGGCTCATGCAGCGCAGGGACGATCTGCTCCCGATACGGGTCACCCGTAGGATGCAACCAGGCGTTCACCGCGTGTGAGATGAAGGGGTCCGCAAAGTGAAGCTTACGGGCCTTCTTGGGCGCCGCGGCCAGCTTGTCCTCGACCAATGCCGGCTGGATATAGATCACGTCCATGTCTGCCAGAAGCGACAGGTAGTTGGATACGGTTGCGGGGTGATTAACCGACAGGCCCTGAGCGAGGCTGTTCCAGGTCACCTGACTCCCTATTCGCTCTACAATGGCGTTCATGATCTCCCTGAGGAAGTGATCGTGGCGACCACGCTTGAGCACATCCCCGCGGATCCAGTCCGCATAGGTGGCCAGCGTGGCGGGCAGCACCCGTCCGTTCATGGCCAGGTCGTTGATCGCCGTAAGGAACCCGCCGTGCGTGAGGAAGTTGCCGAATTCCGCGAAGAGTGCCTTGGTCGTGGGGATGTCTGGTTCCTTTTCCTTCTCCTGCAACTGGATGAACTGGTGGGCATCGAGGACCTGCTTCAACTGGATGACTTCAGCGAAGCTCAAAGGGAATAGATGGAAATCGGCAACATCACCCTTGCCCCGACGTCCAGGGAATCGCGTGCGTGCATCCCGGATGATGACACTGTCCGAGCCGGTGAGAATGACCATGGCTTGATTCAGAAGGCCAGTATCAGCAAGGTACTTCACTCCCTTGTCCCATTCCCGAACGTAGGTGATCTCATCAAGCAGCAGATACCGCATGGCCTCGGGTGGTGTCTGCTGCAGGTGTTCCGATATGATGCGGACCAGCGAATGGTGATCATCGATCAGCTCGCCCGTGAAGTAGGCGATCCGCTTGGCCGAAACGCCTGCATCGAGGAGTTCCGCCATCCACTGCTTGAGCAGAGTGGTCTTGCCGATCTGGCGCCCACCGGTGATGGAGTAGATCCCCGGCGTGTCGGTCGGAATTCGATCCAGCAGGCCGAAGCGGTGGACGAGAGGCAGGCTGCGAAGTGCCCTGAGCTGGGGATCCAGCAACCGGAACCGCTCGGGATCTTCCAGGTGCGCGTTGTGGGGGAGGAAGCGGGGATCCATCTGTTCTCCCTAGTCGTTGCCCACCGAATAAATTTAGTCAGTGACCATTATACATACCTGTAGGGAGGGGATCTTGGAAATCGTGCCGCCAGTGGTGTTCTTGTCAACCCATTACATGTCAATGCATTACGCGGATCACTCGTCCAGTCCTCGCCCCCGCCCTTATCTCCGGGCACCTGGAGATAGGGGGGAGCCGTGCCCCGGGGCAGTGCCGCTCAATTGCCGCCCGGGGGATCGAGGCGAGGCGGCAGGTGCGGATGTCGCCGCAAGTGGTCCTCGCTGTCGTGAGCGCAAGCCCTCCTCGCTGCCACAGCGCAAGCGGTCCTCGCTGTCATGAGCGCAAGCAGTCCTTGCAGCTGTGAGGGCGAGCAGCCCTTGCAGTTGTGAGCGCGGGCGTCTCCTCTTCGGGATGCGGCAGGTGCCAACGCACGACCGCGCAGCCGGCAGAGGGGTTCGATGAGGCGAGACCATCCAACGACGCGGCGATCGAATCGCCGAGAGGCATGATGCGAGTGACCGTAGCGTCTTCGCCCCGGCAAGGACAATCAGCGTGGGGACGAGCGCGGCGAGAACAGTGACAGGGCATCGGGGCAACTCGTCTCCCGTGTGGTTGCAGAGCGATCGATTCCGATCGATGACCCACTACGCGAAATGCGCTACCTTTCCCTCCAAGAGCGGAATTCCTCGCCACGGCGCAACGAGTAGGTGCTTGCAGATGGACGGTAGTCCTCGATCAACGCGCTTTTCCGTTTGGCCCCTGTTGGCTGCCGCGGCGATCTGCATCCTGCTGAGCGCCATGGTCCTGCACGCCTCTTGCCTCCGCAATGAGGGGCATCTGGCCTATGCCCTCGACGATGCCTACATCCATATGGCGATGGCCAAGCATTGGGTCGTCGATGGCGTTCTCGGTGTGACGCCCGAGGGGTTCACCTTCGCCACCTCCTCGCCCCTCTGGACCCTGCTGCTTGCCGGGACCTACGCGCTTACCGGGGTTTCCGTCGAGGCTCCCCTGGTGCTCAATCTTATCTGTGCCCTGGCAAGCTTGGTTCTCGTCTTCGGCGTGCTGCGACGTTGGGTGCCCTCAGCGTTCATGCAGTTTATCGGGCTCTTGATGTTCCTCTACCTGACGCCGCTCGTGCCGATGGTCTTCGCCGGCATGGAGCACTGCCTGCATATCCTGCTCATCCTGGCGTTGTTCTTCCTCGGGGTGGAGCTATTGACAGCCGAGCACCCGGCGGGGCGTTTCCGCCACGCGACCCGTTCCCGACTCGTGCTGGTCTTCGCGATCGCCGCGCTGGCCGTCATGGCGCGCTACGAATCCTTTTTTCTCGTCGCTGCGCTGGCGCTGCTCTTCCTGCTGCGCCGTCGTCCGTGGCCGGCGGTGCTGCTCGTGCTGGCCGGGCTTCTGCCGGTTGCCGTGTGGGGGATAGTCTCGGTCTCACACGGGGGGTTCCTGCTGCCGACCTCGTTGATGCTGAAAGGACACTTTCCCCTATGGTCCTCACCGGTCGCGATCGTGCGCGCGCTTGGCTACACGTCGATCCAGCGCCTCACTTCCCAGGAACCGGTTCTCTACGCCCTGGTCGTGGGCGCCGGCTTGGCGCTTCTGCACCGCAGCCGCCGGGAGTCGTTCTGGCGTCCGCGGGCGCTTTTGCCGGTGCTGGTGATTCTGGGCTGCTTGGGACACCTGCAGTTCGCCAAGACCGGCTGGTTCTATCGCTATGACGCCTATCTCCATGCCCTCGGAATCGTCGCCATCCTGGTGGCGTTCTGCGACCGCGGTGCGCGCGACCTGTGGACCCAGCTTCGAAGAGCACCCTGGCTGCAAGGCGTGGCTGTGATTGCGCTCGCGCTGCTGATCCTCCTGCCGCTGCACTATCGTGGGAAGGCCGCCTTGCAGGAGACGGTGCCCGCCACGGGGAACATCTACGAGCAACAGGTTCAGATGGGCCGCTTCCTGCGTGCCTACTATGACGGGGCGAGTGTCGCGGCCAACGACATCGGGGCCATCAACTACTATGCGAATCTGCAGTGCCTCGATCTGTGGGGGCTCGGCACGACCGCGATTGCCAAGGCAAGGCGTGCGGGGACCTACAGCACCGAGACGATTTCCCGATTGACGCAAGAACGGGGAACACGGATCGCGATCGTCTATGCCGACTGGTTCACCGATCCCATCCTCCCGGAGGGTTGGCGCTCCGCTGGGCGCTGGACGATCCGCAACAGCATCGTTTGCGGCGACGAGACGGTCGAGTTCTTCGCAGCTCGTCAGGAGGAGTTCCCGCGATTGGTCGACTGTCTGCAAGCCTTCTCCGATTCGCTGCCTCCCGGCGTGCGCGAGACCGGACGCTATCGCAAGCCATGAAGGACTGGGATCGATGTCGCAGGAGTCCTCGGACGAACGCAACCTCGCCGGGCGCCGGAATTCGTTAGCCGCCACGCCCGCTGAGGGCCACGTCTGGAAGATCTGCGTCGATACCGGCGGCACCTTCACCGACTGTCTGGCCCGTGACCCTGCCGGGGAATGGCACCAGGCCAAGGTGCTCAGCTCGAGCACGCTGCGGGCGACAGTGGAGGAGACCGTGGCCCGCAGCCGCGTGCGCATCACCGCGGCGTGGCGCGGCCCCGATGATTTCGTGCGCGCTTTCCGCTTCCGGATTCTCGCCGAGCATGGTGGGAGCGAGGCGGATTCGCCGGCGGTCTTGCGCTACGACGCGGCCACGGGCTGGATCGACTTGGATGGGTCCCTGGATGGCGACCCCGCCCCCGGCACGCCCTGCGAGTTGCATTCACCGGAACCGGCCCCCCTGCTCGCCATCCGGCTGGTGACCGCGACACCCGCCGGCATCCCCCTGCCCGCGCTGAAGCTGCGCCTGGCGACGACCTGGGGCACCAATGCCCTGCTTACCGGCAGCGGAACGCCGCCGGTACTCTTCATCAACCGGGGCTTCGCCGACCTGCTCGCGATCGGCACGCAGGCGCGCCCGGATCTCTTTGCCCTGCACGTGGAGCGACCGAAGCCGCTCTACTGCGGAGTAGTCGAGATCGCCGGCCGGCTCGATGCGCGGGGGCAGGAGATCGAACCCCTCGCGCCCGAGGAGATCGCTGCGGCGGCCGCCGACTGGGCGTCGCGGGGACATCCCGTCGCAGCCGTTGCCTTGCTGCACGCGGACAAGAACCCAGCTCACGAGCAACAGGTTGCTGCCCGCCTGCGCGCGGCCGGGTTCGCGCATGTGACCTGTTCCTCCGAGGTGGCGCCCTTCATCAGGATCCTTCCCCGCGCCGAGACGGCCGTCGTCGATGCCTATCTTGCCCCGACGATCGGCGAGTATCACCGGCGCATCGAGCGCGAGATCGGCGCGGGACGCGTACTCGTGATGACCAGCGCGGGCGGGCTTGTTGCGGCGGACGAGTATCGGGCGAAGGACAGCCTGTTGAGCGGGCCCGCGGGGGGGATCGCCGGCGCCGCGCAAGCGGGACGCCGGTGCGCGTGCTCGCGCCTGATCGCCTTCGACATGGGGGGCACGAGCACCGATGTCGCGCGCTACGACGGTGACTTCGAGTATGTCTTCGAACACGCCATTGGAGATGTCCGTCTCGTGGCGCCCGCCTTGGCGATCGAGAGTGTCGCGGCGGGGGGAGGGTCGATCTGCCGTTTCGACGGCCGGCGGCTGCGGGTGGGGCCGGAGAGCGCCGGGGCGCGCCCGGGACCGGCCTGCTACGGCGCTGCCGGGCCTCTCACGCTGACCGATGTCAACCTGCTCCTCGGGCGGCTCGACCCCCAGCGGTTCACGATTCCCGTGGTTACCGCGGCGGCAGCCGGAGCGCTCGCAGAGCTACAAGGATCACTGGCGGCCGCCGGCCAGGCCGCGACCGATGAGTCCCTTCTGGAAGGATTACTCGCGATCGCCAATCAGCGGATGGCCGGCGCCATCCGGCGCATCTCGATCCAGCGCGGCTACGATCCGCGCGAGTACACGCTCGTGGCCTTCGGGGGGGCGGGGCCACAGCACGCCCTGGCGGTGGCCGAGCAGCTGGGCGTTGCCCGGGTGATCGTGCCTCCGGCCGCGGCCCTGCTCAGCGCGGAGGGGCTTGCGGGTGCGCCGATCGAGCGGTTCGCCGAGCGCCAGGTGCTTGCACCCCTGGCTGAGGTCGAGGCGCAGCTGCCCGCTTGGATCGCGAGGCTCGATCGGGAGGCGCTCGATGCCGTCGGCCGCGAGCGAGACCCCCGCCAATGGCCGCGGAAGCAAGCGGAGGCGTCTCGGCCGGAGCACCATGTCCGGCGCCGCATTACCAGCCTGCGCTTCGCCGGGCAGGATGCCACCCTCGACATCGACCTGCCCGTCGAGGCGGGCGGCGGTGATCCTGCCTGGCCGCATTACCAGCCTGCGCTTCGCCGGTTGCCGGCGCTGCGTCCCTGGCGAAACGATCGGCCCTCGCTTGCCGACCTGTTCGTGAAACGCTATGCGGAAGTCTTCGGGCACCGTCCGCAGGGGCGGGCGATTGAGCTCGTCACGCTGCGCGTCATTGCGGCGACGAGGCCCAAGCCCCCGGCGGCGGCCGAGATCCCGCGGCAGCGAGAGAAGGCGACGGCTGCAGAGATGCGGCGCGCCCACCTGGGTGGCGCCTGGCGATCGGTGCCCGTCTACGCGCGCGAGGCGTTGCGCGGTGGTGACGAGCTCGACGGGCCGGCGTTGATTACCGAGCGTTTCAGTGCGACCGTCGTCGAACCCGGCTGGCACGTCGTCGTCGACAGCGGCGGGAGCTTGATCGCCCGGTGCGCGCAAGGAGACGGCCGGAGCCCTCGACGAGAGACACAGCTTCCGGCAACCGTTCCCCCGCAGGGAGGGCAACCCGAGGCGGTTCGGGAAGAGCTCTTCCTGCATCGATTCACCACGATCGCGCGCGAGATGGGCGATCAACTCCAGCGCACCGCTGTCTCGACGAACATCAAGGAGCGGCGCGACTACTCCTGTGCGCTGCTCGATCCCGGCGGCGAACTGGTCGTCAATGCTCCTCATATTCCGGTGCATCTCGGCTCGCTGGGGCTCTGTGTCCGCGAGGTCGTGCGGCACTGCCCGCCCGAGCCGGGCGACACCCTGCTCACCAACCATCCCGCCTTCGGGGGATCCCACCTTCCGGATGTGACTCTGATCACCCCGGTCCACGATCGCGCCGGACGGCTGCTCGGCTATGTCGCCAGCCGAGCGCATCACGCGGAACTTGGCGGATTGCTGCCCGGCTCGATGCCGCCCCAGGCCCGGCGTCTGGTTGAAGAGGGGGTCGTCTTATCCCCGATGCGGCTCGTGCGACAGGGCGAAGCCCGCTGGGATGCGATCGGCGAGGCCCTGCAACAAGCGCCCTATCCAAGCCGGGCGATCGCCGACAACCTGGCCGACCTGCGGGCGGCGCTGGCCGCCAATCACCGCGGCGCCAACGCCCTCGCCGAGCTCGGCGACGCTGTCGGATCGGATGTCGTCACGGCGATGATGCGTGCGATTCAGGGACGTGCCGAGCGGATGATACGCGCAGCGCTGCATCGGCTACCCGATGGTGCGCGGCGCGCCGAGGAACGGCTCGACGATGGGGCGCTACTCAAGGTTGCGATCACGATCGAAGGCGATCAGGTGCGAATCGACTTCACCGGCAGCGCTCCGGTTCATGCGGGGAATCTCAATGCGACCCCCGCCGTGGTGCGCAGCGCGGTCATGTATGTCCTCCGGCTCTTGATCGATGAACCGCTGCCGCTCAACGAGGGTCTCATGCGGCCGGTCGAGCTCATCATCCCCGCAGGATTGCTCAATCCACCCTTTCCCGACGATCCCTCCCAGGCCCCTGCCGTGGTCGGCGGTAACGTCGAGACGAGCCAGCGCCTGGTCAACGCCCTGCTGCGGGCCTTAGGTCTTGCGGCCGACAGCCAGGGAACGATGAACAATCTCACTTTTGGTGATGATCGGGCGAGCTACTACGAGACGATCGGCGGAGGGACCGGCGCGGGGCCCGGATTCGCCGGCGCCAGCGGCGTCCACAGCCACATGACCAATACGCGGATCACCGATCCGGAGGTGATCGAGCACCGCCATCCAGTGCGCGTGGAGCGCTTCGCCATCCGGCGCGGATCGGGAGGGGCGGGACGGTTCGCCGGTGGGGATGGGATCGTACGCGCGATTCGCTTCCTGGCTCCCATGTCGGTTGCGATCCTGAGCCAACATCGCACGGAGGGGCCGGCGGGTTTGGCCGGCGGTGAAGCGGGCCGCCCTGGCCGTCAGTGGATCGAGCGGGCTGCCGGAGACCGCCGCGAGCTGGGGGCGATCGAGGGCTGCGAGGTCGCTGCCGGAGACCGGCTGGTCATCGAGACGCCGGGGGGTGGGGGATACGGAGTGCCTCCCCGCGCCGGGGCGCGGACAGCGCGGCAGTTGTAACAGATTGCGACAGACAGGGTTTCGCCATCCGAGCGAACTTGGCTGGCCAAAGTTACGTCTGTCGTTAGTTTGGCCACCATTGTCAAGAGCGCGGCGCTGTGGCGACGTCTTGACCAAACTAACGCATGGTGTTAGATTGGTCAGTATGAAGAGAAGGTCACTCGCTCCCATCATCGCGGACCTGGCGTTCTCGGACCACAAGATCGCCCTTGTCTCGGGACCGCGGCAATGCGGCAAGACCACCTTGGCACGCGCGATGCTGCGCAGCCGGGGGACAGGAAGCTATTACAACTGGGATGAGACGAAATTCCGACGCCTGTGGGCTCAGGATCCATCGGCTGTCATCCTTCCAGCAAGGGGCAAGCGTGTACCCCTCGTGGTTTTGGACGAGATCCACAAGCATCGCTTGTGGAAACGTAGCCTGAAGGGTGTTTACGATACTCTGAAGGAACCATGTGATGTCCTGGTGACCGGCAGTGCACGGCTGGACGTCTACAAAAAGGGTAGCGACAGTCTGCTGGGACGGCATCTCAGTTTCCGCCTTCACCCATTCTCTCTGCGCGAGATGGGGCGGCCTGACGTCCTCGGGCCGGACCAGATGCTGGAATCCCTGTTCGCCCGCGAGAGGCGGGTGCCAAAGGCTGCCGAGGAATACCTATCGGCGCTCATGGCCTATGGCCCCTTCCCTGAGCCTCTTCTGACTCAGGATGTGCGCAAGGCGCGTCTCTGGCGACGCAACCATGAACGACTAGTTGTGCGGGAGGATCTGCGAGATCTTAGCCGTCTTCCTGAACTCGGGCGCATCGAGATGCTGAATGCCTTGCTGCCAGACCGGGTCGGTTCTCTCTTCAGCATGGCCTCTGTCGGCCGGGACCTCGAGGTGAGCATTCCAACAGTGAAGCGATGGATCACCTATCTCAAGGCACTCTACTACCTCTTCGAGGTCAAGCCATGGCACCGCAAGATCTCCCGTTCCCTTCGTCGCGAGGGCAAGGTCTATCTGTGGGACTATGGGGCGATCGGGGATGTGGCGGCACGTTTCGAGAACCTCGTGGCCAGTCATCTTCTGAAGATCTGCCATTTCTGGACGGACGCTGGAGAAGGCGAGTTCGAGCTCCGCTATCTTCGGACCAAGGAGAAGCAGGAGATCGATTTCCTGGTCGTCCGGGATGGAGTTCCCTGGCTGCCGGTCGAGGTGAAGTCCGGGGATGAGAAGCCATCGGACAACTGGAGAAGATTCGCCCCGGTGCTGCCGTGCAGGTTAGGTCTGCAAGTCGTCCGCAAGCCGGTGTGGAAGGTCCACGAGTTCGGGGATGCCCGTGTGCTAGTCATCGGCGCTGCGGAGGCGTTGAGCTATCTTGTCTAGACCGTATGCCAACTGCAGTGACCGGTTGGGGGGCTATCAGGCGGCTCTATATCAAGCCACTGCCATCGGCAGGAGGGCTGATTCTATCGTGAACCTTTTGGACGACAGTCGGTTATGGGATGCCTCGCCATCTAGGGGAGCTCCCTGCCAGACGAGCGACTGGACTTCTGGCAGGCTGGCAGGTATACGTGCCACACGGACCCGATTGATGGGCCGGGTAAGGTGTCCGCCGAGTGGCGAAAGAAGCGTCGCGGAGATCTCCCGCGTACCCAAGGAGGTAATGTGTCATGAGGAGTTTGTTACTTGGTCGTCCACACGTGCTAGCGCTGGGCGTAGCCATCCTCGCGGTGATCATGGTCGTTGGTTGCGGCACCCGGACGAAGAAGGGCGCGGGCATCGGAGCGGTGACCGGAGCCGTGGCCGGCGCGGTCGTCGGTCATCAGACGGGTCACAAGACCGAGGGGGCCATCATCGGTGCGCTCGCCGGTGCCGCCCTTGGGGGCGCGATCGGCAACCGGCTCGACAAGCAGGCCGAGGAGCTGGCCGCGATCGCTGAGACCCGCCGGACCGAGCAGGGGCTGGTCGTCACCCTGGCTTCGAACAAGATCAGCTTCGCAACTAACAGCAGCCAGGTGAGCGAAGGATCGCGTGCGACCTTGGTCGAGATGGCTGGTGTCTTGAAGAAGTACCCCGAGGACCTGATCCTCATTGCCGGCCATACGGATAGCGATGGCGCCGCTGAATACAATATGAAGCTCTCGGAACTGCGTGCTCAGGCAGTCGGCGACATCTTGGCGACCAACGGTGTTCCGCGGGAGACGATCACCATCCGCGGATATGGTGAGACGCAGCCGGTCGCGCCGAACGACTCACCGGCCAACAAGGCGGGAAACCGTCGCGTGGAACTGACAATCACGGTCGACGAGAGCAAGGTGCCCGAGTAGTAGGCATGTGGGGGGCGGGGTAATCCGGCCCGCCTGCCCGAACATCACGCCAAGAGCGAGACGCCCAGCTCACGCAAGCCCTGTAGGGGGGGCGCCCCCCCCGGAATGGCCTCTTGTAGTCTCTCTCGGTTTTCGGCGGCTGCCGGCAACGGGTCTAGCGCGATCACGGGGGAGGAATCGGTGATACGCGCCACAGCCGAGATCGAGATCGCCGAGGACGAGCTGCAGTGGTCCTTCACCCGCGCTTCCGGTCCCGGGGGCCAGAAGGTCAACAAGACCGCCACGGCCGTTCAGCTACGATTCGACGTGGGGGCTTCATCCTCCCTGCCCGAAGAGGTCCGGCAGCGGCTGGTCCGCCTGGCGGGCCGGCGGATGACTGTGGATGGGGTGTTGGTGATCGAAGCCCGGCGCTACCGGACCCAGGAACGCAACCGGGAGGACGCGCTCGACCGGCTCGTACGACTCATCCAGCAGGCCACGATTCCGCCGAAGAGGCGCAGACCGACCCGGCCCACCGCGGCGTCGCGGCGGCAGCGCCGTGTCGAGAAGGAACACCGCGGCCGCACGAAGCGACTCCGGCACAGTCCCACTGATCCCGAGGAGTAGGAGCCGTCCAGTGGCGCCCTCTCGCGTGAGGGCGTGGGAATCGTCGAGAGGCCCTCCTCCGGGTGAGGGGGACGACCTCCGGCAAACGGCAATGACAGTCTCGGCGTCGATCAGGTTCGGGGCCGATCAGCGCAGCAGGGTGATCTTCCTCGAGGCCGTCGACTGACCGATCTGCGCACGGAGCATGTAGGCGCCCGCCGGCAGCGGCCGGCCGCGATCATCGCGGGCATCCCACGCCAACTCGTGCCGCCCCGCCGGAACCGGTCCATCGAACAGCGCACGGACCATCCGTCCATTGATATCATAGACCGACAAACGCACACGGGCGCTGCCTCCGTCAGAAACGCGGTCGGTGGGCACCTCGAAGCGCAGGGTTGTCCGCGCGCCGAAGGGATTGGGTGCGTTCGGCGCCAGCCGGATCGCCCGGGCGACGGGACCACCGGGATCGAGGATCCCCGTTGGGGGCGGATCAGGATGGCCGTCGTTGTCGGCGTCGACCGTGAAAGCGATGCAGTTGTCGAGTTCGGGCAAGTCGGCACCGGTATTGCTTGGGGCGGAGTCACCGCCGAGTTCGCCATCCGGTTCCGGATCCCAGCAGATCGAGGCGACGATCGAGATCTGGGCACCCAGGGGGACATTGCCGGGTCCCAGTTCATAGAGCACATCCCACGGGATCGCCAGCTCGCTGCCGCCCTGGTCGCCGTAGTAGTGGAAAGAGTCAGAGGCGAGCACAACCTGCTCGGAGAGGTTCTCGGTCGTCGTCGCGCTCAAGATCTTCCAAAACCCGTTCGAGTCGTAGGGGCCCTGATGTTGATAAGAGCCGTACTCGAAATCGACCCGGAACCCGGGACAAGAGAAGGTCGCCCCGCGCTCCCAGGAGTCGATCGCCGTCAGGTCGACTTCACCCTCCAGGCCGCCGGGATCGGTATCGAGGTAGATGAGCCAGCTGTTGCCATACACTTTTCCATGTAGGGCGAGGTAGAGGTAGGTCTCATCCCATGTGTGATAGAGCGCGATGATCTCGTTGGTATCTCCCGGCGCGGGCGTCGTCCAGGCCGAGTCCCAGCCGTCATCGAGCAACAGTGTCGGCGGCGTCCACTCGGCCGTATCGATGAAGCCATCAATCGTGATCCCCGTCGCCGGCTGGTACTGTAGCGCGATGTCATCGGTGTTGTCCTGCGCCGGGTTGGGATTGCCCGCCTGGTCGAGCACTGTGCCCGCGGCAAACATCAGCTCGAGTGACTCGGTGGCCAGCGCTTCGAGAGCGGCGGCGGTCGTGGTGTCGAGGTCGATTTCGATTCGCCTGTCGTCGCTCGCCGAGACAACCGTGCAGGAGCCACTGAGGGTCACCTCGGCGATGCCGTCATCGTCGTCATCGATGCTGATCCCGGTGACGGTGATCGCGTCGTACTGAACGGTCTGATCGAAGAAGATCACCAGGCGATCGGGGCCCGGGTAGTAGATGCCGGAGACCGCCAGGGGCCCGAGCTCATCAGTGAAACCCGCCGCCAGGGCCTCCAGCTCGGCGACGTGCCCGTCGCCATCTTCGGTCGACGCATAGCCCGCATAGAGCAGGCACTCGAAGGACCCATCGGACCAGAGCTCATCGCCCGCGAGCAGCGTGGCGCTGAACTCGAAGTTGTGCGTCGCGCCGGCACTTCCGGCAACGATTGCCGCCGTTGCATTGGTATTCGGATTCTGCTGGCCGAAGTAGGTGCCGCCGTCACCCCAAACGCGCGTCAGTTCGGCATTCCAGATCATATCGACCATATCGGGCGTCCAGCCGCACTTGACATAGGTCTGTGCGCCGCCCGTCCGGTAGGTCACCCGTGCATAGGGCTGGCCGGTGACCAACGTGATCGTCTTCTCGATCACGGGATGGGAGAGGCGGACCTGTACGGTGTCGCCGCTCGATTTCAGTACCGTGAAGTCATAGATCTCGTGCTCGCGGTCGATGCCGCCGACGCTGACATCCGAGAGCGGTGCGACGTGGTTGGTCTCGTTGTAGTCGCCGTCGGTATCGACCCAGTAGACCGGGCAGTTGCCGGCGACCGAGTAGCCGTAGCCGCCGCCCTTGGCAAAGATGTAGTTGGCCTTGCCGCCGATTGACTCGAAGATCGCCATCAGGCGTTCGTTGTAGATCACCAGTTCGTCACCGCCGTCCTCATCGAAGTCACTGGTGTACGCGCCGGTGGGATCGACGTAGAGCCCATCGGCCCAGCGCGCGGCTTCAGCGTAGGCATTGGCGTTCTTGATGTGGTTCGAGTAGTGGTGGATCCACCCGGAAACCTGCCCATCGTCGTGCCAGCCGGTCTCATGGAGCATCGACATCATCGTATACCAGCCGGATTCCGAGAGATCGTTGGCGGGCACACCGAGAAGTTTCGTCCAGGTGTTGTTCCAGATTGTGCCGTAGTTCCACTTGGGATCGTGTTGATCGGAGTTGCCCTCGCCGGTGTAGCCGGCCCAGTCGACATACCAGCTGTTGCAGCTCCCACCATAGCCCCCATGGCCGCCAAGCAGTCCGTAGGTGCCGTTCTGCAAGGTGATCGGGTTGCCGGAGAAGTAGAATGGCCCGTGACTGAGCGCATCCGAGAGCCGCCAAGTGCTCACCGTCGCGCTGTAGATCGAGCAGTTCTTGATGATGTTGATGTAGTTGTTGAGCGCATCGGGATTGACCGCACCCTGACTGACCTCGGCGCAGAACTCCCAGTCGTTGCCGTAGACGAGCAGCTCGTCGGAGTAAAGGCCGATGATCATGTTCCAGGCCGAGCCCCAGTCCCAGTTGACCGCGCCGACGAAGTCACCGTCCATCGGGATCACTTTGAGCCCGTTGCCAAGCGTGTAGATGTGGCGGTCGTCGAACGCGTTGTCGTAGTAGCCACAATGGATGTAGTCATCGAGCAGGACCGCCTCGATGCCGTGCTGCATCCAGTTGTCGGCCAGGGTGGGATCGACGATCCCGCAGGAGGCGTCCCAGGGATTGCCGTCGTTGTCGGGATCTTCCACCCAGACGCGCTCGGGAACCCAGGCGACTTTGGCGTTGCTGCCGTAGCGCAAGTCGGTCATCTGTTTTTCGACATTGACCGCCCAGTTGTTCATCCCATCCTGAACGAAGGGCATGATGTGCTGGGCATAGGCCGAGGAGGTCATCTCGGCCCAGCCGGCGGTGACGCCCGAGACCAGCCAGACGTTGAAGTCGGGATCGTGCCATTCGGCAGAGGTCTGCAGAGTGGCGGCAAGATGGAAGTTGCCGGGAATGCCGTAGCACTCGTGCAGCGCAAGGAGTTCGTCGAAGCCGTCATCGGGGTTTGCCGGATCACACTCCATGCCGGGAGTCTCTTCGCGCTCGCCGCGGAAAACCGTGCTCCAAGTCAGTCCCTGATTGCCGTGTTGTTCGAAGGCGACGTTGTGATCGCCGCGCAGTGGGAGATTCGATCCAGCGAGGGTATCGAGGATCTGATTGCCGGCCGCCGAGAAGACATGGAAGGAGATCGGCGTCGCATCCTGCGCGCAAACTTGCAGAGCAATCTCGTCGTAGGTCTTGCCGTAGGCACCCGCCGCCCATAACGCGGCGTCGCGGAAGTCCGCGGGCAGCGGGATCGACGCCTCGAGCGTGCCCTCCCCGGGGCTGAAGTGCACGCGGCGCACCGCGGCGGGCCCAAGGTCGCGGCCATCGGGCGCCAGCAGGGCGCCCCGGGGCGTTCCGTCGATGGTGTAGTCGAGGCGCAGAGCGAGCTCCCAGCCATAGGGCGCCGAGCCGGGCAGGCCGTCGGGCAAGTGAGTGGCGCCACCCGGGAGGTAGTCGGCGAGCACGTAGACGCGCACGCCATCCTCCTGGAGGCGGTTGCGGCCCTCGCGGGTGATCATCTCGAAGAGCCCCACCCGGAAGAGCAGCCACTCAGGTTCTTGGTCGTAGTAGAAGGCCATCAGATCGCCGGCGGTGAACTTCTCGGTTCCGTCATAGACCGGATCGAGCGCTTTCACATGAAGTGGACGGTAGGCCGTGAGGTCGCCGGTGGCATCGAGCGGTGTGGTCTCGGGGGATGACCCGGCCGCGGCGAGCGGTCCCGCTGCGCGAGGCGCAACGACTGCCGTACTCAAGAGAGCCAGCACCAGGACTGGAAGCAGACAGGCTTGCGGCCATACACCTCTGTTGCAGCGCTTCATTGATGAGCCTCCTTCAGCTTCCCCCGAAGAGATCCGCGATCGGTGACGGAGTCGGGATCCCAGGACCCCGAAGCTACCTCTGCCCACGAAGCGTAGGTGGATTCCTTCCAGGGTGAGAGCGGACCCCGCCGGCCCGCGGGACGCAGGTGCCCCGAGGCCCGAGCAGTGTCTGCCCGGGCCTCCAGCCTCCAACTTGACTCTACCCCCGCAGGGGCGGCGGGCGCCGGAACCACGGCTCGATGCCGTCGGCCGGCCCTCCGCCCGGCGATGAAAACCGCGCTAGCGATAGATCGCCTTGATCACGCCCCAGCTATTCGGCTCGTTCGGAACGGGCGTCTCGCACGGATTCGGAGGACCGCACGAATCCCACTCCGGATGCCAATCACCAGTGCAGTCGGCTTCCAGAGTGATCGTGCACTCCTCGCCGACGCAGCAGACGCGATAGACCGGGCACTCGAAGTCACCGCCTGCCGTGGCGCAGACCTCGTTCGGATAGAAGTCACCACCGGCAGCGGCGCAGCCGTCCTCGGTCATCATCGTGCAGACCTCGTCGATGCAGCAGGCCCACTCCGGAGGCGGCTGCGGGCACTCGAAGCCTGGGGTCTCACACAGGAAGTCGGGATAGAGGACTCCGCCCGCCAGGTCGCAGTCGTCCGGCAGGAGATTCTGGCAGCTGCCATCGGGGAAGCAGCAGGCGGCCGCCTCGGGCGGGCAATCGACGCCGCTCAAGACATCGGCCGTGCTCCGCGGGAGCAGCTGGTAGTAGTCGGCGTAGGGCGACGAGTAATCGTACTGACCGCCGAGTCCGATGCAGGTAAACGGCGTCACCGGCTCGGCGCTGCCGTCGATATCGGTTTCCTTGTCGATGCGCAGGGTGATCACGACACCCGTGTCGTCCCAGACATCGATACTGGCATTGCTGCCCTCGGCCGGCCA
>JAGMBO010000044.1 GCA_023129715.1 Candidatus Eiseniibacteriota bacterium
ATCCACGAAACCGGGTCAACTCCACAAGGGGATAGGGGACCGGCGTGGGGCTCATGGTGATCGCGGCTTGGGGAACCCAGAGAGGTCCCCGCGCAAGCGACAGATCCGGGCAACCGCCTTCTGGCGGGCCTCTTCGCCGAGGGTCAGCAGGATGTGGGTGTACTCCAGGCGATCGAAGAGGACGACCTAACGCAGCACGACGAGGCGCTGCTGGCAGGTGATCCCCCGCTGGCAGGTGACTCCCTGCTCGGTCCGGAGCTTGACCAGGTAGACGCCGGAAGCCGCGTCATCGCCATCATCGGTCCGGCCGTCCCAGCTCAGAGTGTGAGTGCCCGCTCCATGGCAACCACCATCCAGGCTGCGGATGAGCCGGCCATCGGGGCTGAAGATCGAGAGGGTCATCTGTCCCGCTCTGGGCATTGTGTAGCTGAGCATGACCCTGGGGTTGCAGGGGTTGGGGTAGGCCGAGAGGACCGGGAGGACCAGCGTCTCGTCGATCGCTGCCGGGTCGAGGTCGCAGATCGAGAAAAGATCCCCGCCGTTGCCCATCTCGTTGGCGTGCACGTGCTTGCCACAGGCGGTGACCAGGATGGTGCCGTTGGCCCGGTGGCAGATGTCGACGTCGTAGATGGATCCGGGGGCGTCGACCGTGAACTCAGGCGTGGAACTCTCGCGGGAGAAGACATGGATCTCATCATTCGTGTTGAACTGGCTGCCCCAGGAGCCGACGACGAAGTAGTCCCCATGATTGGTAGTGGCGATGGCCACGGGGATATCCTGGTACGAGCCTCCCGACTGGGTGTAGTCGTAGGTCCAAAGTGGCGTGGAGCTCGCCGGGTCGAAGCACTGGACCACATTCTGGTCGTAGCTGGTTGGGTACCAGGCGGCTACGAGGAGGTTGCCCGCATCCGAGAAGATGCACTGTCTCAGGATATTGGAACCACAGATCGTCGTCCACTTTGTGTCGTAGGTCGAGCCGTTCCACTCCCAGACGCGCAACCAGCTGAAGCCCGCGGCCACAAGGCTGCCATCCCCGGAAAGGCCGAGGGGATCAGCGTTCGCCCCGCCACCGCCCCGCCAGCGCAAATCGCTCGTGGCGGATTCGATGACATAGATCGGACGACCTGCGCGCAGCGCCACGACGGAACCGTCGCTGCTGATCTCCAGACTGCGTCCGTAGTCGCCGCTATCGCAGTCGAAGCTCGAAAGCAGTGTGCCGGTGGTCACGTCATAGCAGTGGATGCGGGCGAAGCCCGCCTGCATGTTCAGGGCTACGGCGACGACCTCGCCATGATCCGAGACCTTGATGCAGCGACCGGCGACCAAGCAATCGGCGATGTCCTCGCTCCAGAGCGGGGTTTCCGAATCGACCGACCAGCAGTGGATGCTCGCGCCGCTGATGCCGCTGTTGGTCTCGACACTGGCGCAGACGGATTCCCACTTGGCCCCGTCGGAGTAGCTGTCCCCGCCGGACACGGTCCACGGTGGTGTGCCATCGCCCCAGGTCTCGTGCAGCATCACGCCGGAGACGGGACTGTGATCAGCGCTGGCGAAGATACGTTCGCCACTGAAACAGTAGCTTGCGTTGGTGTAGCAGGAGCCGTCGATCGTGCGCTGCCAGATCACATCGTCACGCCAGGCGTCCTGGCTGGAAGCGGCGATCTCGCCACCGACCTGGGCCTCGTTGACATAGTAACTGCCCTCGGGGCCGTGACGCATGAAGCAGCACGACTGATCGGCTCCAGCGGGCAAGCTGAGGGCGGTGACCAAGACGAAGACAGGTATGAGAGTGATGCGCGAGCGTAGCATTCGTGTACCCTCCCCTGCGGATGTGGAAAGACAGCGCCTCGCTGCGTCGGTGGCTACTGGCTCATGGAGAGCGCGCGTAGTGCAGGTGGCCGTCTCCAACTCTACTGGCGTGCCCGTGGTCAAGGTGGCCGTTTCCAACTCGCTACTGCACCAGTAGCATCTGCCGAACCAACTGTTTTCCCTCGGTCTTCAACACGTACAGATAAATCCCACTACCCAGGTTGCTCCCGTCAAACGGCACCCGATGCAATCCGCTCTCACAATGGCCGTGAGCCAGTGCTGCCACTTCCCTTCCCATGATGTCATAGATGATCAGCTCGGCCTGTTGTGCATACGGGAGGGTGAATTCAATGACCGCCCCTGCCTTGCAGGGATTGGGGTAACTCTGCAACGATCCTCTGCCACCAGCAATCATCGCATCGTCGCTGATGATATCGGCTGCCTCCTCGCCGAACACCTTGAGCAGATATGCGTCGGTCGTTCCGTAGCCAGCCGTATATCCTGACACGATGTAATTGCCGTCATTCGTCGCCTGTACCGACCATCCCTTCTCCTCACTGTCCGTACCATATGTTCTTGACCATAAGATATCGCCGAACGAATCCAGTTTCAGCAAGTAGACATCGCCGCTGCTCTCTCCAAATGACCTTGTGGTTCCCGACACAATGAATGAATCATTCGGAAGTATGTCCACCGCATAGCCCTTGTCATAGTTCGTCCCGCCATAGGTTCTTGTCCAGACAGTATCGCCTGCGGCATCCGTCCTAATCAGATATGCGTCATAACTGCCGGCACCGAAGGAATCGGTGAATCCTGCAATAATGTACCCATCATCCGATGTCTGCTGTACCGAGAATCCGGAATCCGTGCCTGGTCCCCCATGAGCCTTCATCCAATCAAGATTCCCCGAGGCGTCGATTTTCACCAAGAAAACATCTTCATTGCCGTGGCCGAAGGACATCGTGTAGCCAACACAGATATATCCAAGATCAGATGTTTGTTCTACCCAGTATCCGATTTCGTAACCGGCCCCGCCGAATGATCTCGTCCAGTCGGTATCCCCATTCGCATATGTCTTGATCAAATACATATCTTCGCTGGGAGCTTGTTGGTGCCCTGAAATGATATATCCCCCGTCAGAAGTCGGTTGAACGCACCTGCCGGTGTTTATCTCTGGAATAGGCACCTCACCCCAGCGGCGAGTCCATAGCGTGTCTCCGAGGGCATCCGTCTTGAGAAGCCATACGTAACTGCCAAAGATACCGATCGGTTGAGTATTTCCTGCGACAACAAAGCCGCCGTCGGGAGTCTGGCGGACACATCTAGCATCGTCACTACCGTCGCGGGCATAGGACTTCGTCCAGACAGTATCGCCGGCTGCATCGGTCCTGATCAGATAGACATCATAGGATCCTGAGCCAAAAGAGGTAGTCCAACCAGAGAGAATGAACCCCTGGTCGGAAGTCTGGTCGACACACCAGCCTGTATCATGACCGGCGCCGCCGAAGACCCGTGTCCACAAGGTATCTCCGGGAGTTTGGGCATTGACTGATGGCTGAATAGAGAGAGAAAAGCCAATTGCTAGTAGGATTACTCGTTTCATGATAGTTGCCCCCCTGCCGAAACGACACTCTGGATGATTGCTCCTAAAGCGGAGGCACAGGAAGAATTGGCGCACTCAAGAGCAATAGTAGTGCATTGAGTATCGGTTGGTCAAGCGGATGTGGGGGGATATGGCGGCGCAGGGATCGATCCCACGGATACCTGTCATTTGGGAGGGCTGAGATGGTTCTGGCGGCCTCAATCCGGTGGCGCGTGATTGGACTCGCCCGTCCGGCGGGCGGGACTGCTGGGAGGCACGGCCTTGCCGGATGGGGACCGACCTGCGCAGCGTAGCAGTGCGCCACGGAGAAGGATCCTCAGGTAGTCGGGAATCGCCCGGGACTGCACGATGGCCTTTAGCTTCTCCCAGACGAATCGCGGCGAGGAGACCCGCAGTGCAATGAAACCAAGGCGCAGCCGGCGCAGTTCCCGCAGTCCCATACCAGGTTGGATCAGAAGGGGGATACTGTCGACCGGGCGGAAGAGACTCCGGTTGAGCGTATTCGTGTAGGGCTTTGACCAATGGAACCCCGCCGGCATCAGGTTGCGCTCTCGAGCAAATGTTTCGACCGCCGTGCCGGGATAGATCTTGATCCCCGCCTGATAGGCGGCCAAGCGGATGGAACGGCGGTTGCGGCGGATGAAGCGGTTGGTTTCACATGCTTCCGGCCAGGTCTCTCCCGGATGACCAATCGTGAAGAACACCTTGGTCAGCAAGCCTAGCTCACGGGTCCACCTCAGAAGCTGCTCCGCATCGCTGACTGAGGTCCGCTTGCGAATACAATGATCCAGCACACGCTGAGACCCGGACTCGACCCCGACATCCACGTAGTAGCAGCCGGCTTGCTGCATTGTCGCAAGCAACCGCTTGTCGACCGAGCCCACGCGGATCTCGCACTCCCAGGGGATCTGGATCCTGCGGTCAAGAAGCTCTGCGCAGAAACCCTCTGCGTGACTGCGCTGCAAAGTGAATGTGCTGTCGAAGATCTTGATGCCCTGGATGCCGTAGTCGGACAGCAATCCTTCAATCTCGTCCACGACCAGAGACGGGTTGCGCGTCCGGTAGGACTTGCCGAACATGGCCGCGGCAGAGCAGAAGGTGCAGCCGATGGGACAACCGCGGGCGGTAATGACTGAAGCGCCAGGAATACCCATGTAGTCCATCATCATGTGATAGCGAGCCATGGGTACAAGATCACGGGCGGGCGGGCCAAGGGAATCAAGGTCGTCATTGATGGCTCGTGGTGACGTCCGGGCAATCCGGCCATTGTCGCGATAGCCGATTCCCTTGATGCCAGAGAGCTCCGCAAGGTGCTTCCCATGGGATGCCCACTGAGCAAGCTCCAGGCAGGCTTGTTCTCCCTCGCCGCGCACGATGACATCAACTGTGGGGATGTGCGCCAAGGTATCCTCAATGGCGAAGGTCGCGTGGGGTCCTCCATAGACCACGGTCGTCTCCGGGGAGTGCCGCTTGAGACTGGCGGCGATTTCGAAGGAGCGGAAGCGGCAGTGGGATGTCCCTCCTAGCAATGCCAGGGCGGGATGGAGCTCAGCCGCAAGATGACCCGCATCGCGGTTCTCCACCTGCTCATCGAGAAACACCACCTGGTGCCCGGCTCTCCGGAGTTCGCCGGCAATCCAGAGCATGCCCAGTGGTGGCATCTTCTCGAAGACGGGGAGTTCGGGTTCCTGGGGATAGATGGCCAGAATGTTCATGACGCCACCAACATGTGCCGGAAGCGCCCCTGCGGTCTTCTGGAATGAACCGCAGCCGTTGTCTGCGGACACCAGTGAGCACGAGCACTCGGCAGGAAGAGGATATCGACGTGGGAACCCGCTGGCAAGGGTTTTGATCCTGTGGGTCTGGATCCTACGTCTGGATCCTATGCGTGGATCCTATGTCTGGATCCTATGCTGCCGGATCGGTCGTCGCAGCCCCGCCCTCCGTGCGGTACAATTGCACCGCCGCAAGGCCTTGAACATGACGCTGATGGCGTGAGCAGGAGGGGGGGCAGTCGTGTGGCGGACTTCCGTCGCTGGTGCAGTGCTGTTCGTCCTGTCCGCGCCCGCTCACCCCACCACCCATCTCGTCCGGCCCGACGGGACGGGGGACTGGCCGACGATACAGGCAGCGGTCGCTGCCGCACTCGGGGGAGATGTCATCGAGCTCGCTGATGGTGTCTTTGCCGGTCCGGGCAATCGCGATGTGGACATCATCGGCAAGGAGCTCGCGATCTGCTCGCAGAGCGGTGACCCTATGGCCTGCCAGGTCGATTGCCAGGGTACTCCGAACGAGCCCCATCGTGCCCTGCTCTTCTGGACTGCGAGCAGGCCTTACACCGGCAGCGTTGAAGGAATCACCTTCATCCACGGCTATGCCGAGTTTGGTGGCGGTGTGCTTTGCCGCGAACATGCCCACATCTCCTTCGCGAATTGCGTTTTCCGGGAAAACGAGGCGGTCCTGGGTGGGGGGCTTTGCTGTGTGGCGGACGAGGGCTCCCTTCTCGGAGGATCGGCTGGGGGCCAACGGGATGTTCCCTTGTATGTGATCTCGGACTGCTTCTTCGAGAACAATCATGCACTGGGAACGGGCGGAGCCGCATATCTCCTCACCGGCAGCTATCTTCTCGAGCACTGCAGAATCACCTCGAATGAAGGCGATGGGATCAGCTGCATGTACGCTGTGACCGACTACACCGACTGCGACTTCCGCGACAATACCGGGCCGCGCGGTGCGCTCGTGTGGGAAACCTGTTTCTTCACCTCCACGATCCAGGGTTGCACCTTCCGTGGCAATGCTCCGGCGGCGCTCTACAACAATCACAATGTCGATATTCATATCGAGAGCTGCACGTTCTGGAGCAACGCCGTCGCGATCCAGGATGAGTGGGCGACGCCCTGTGTGCTGGCACGGACGATCATTGCCAACAGCTCGGTGGCTGCGTTCGGAGAAGAGGACAACGCCACTCTGACTTGCTGCGATCTCTTTGGCAATGCCGGCGGCGACTGGGTCGGCTCGATCGCCGAGCAACTCGGCATCAACGGCAACTTCTCCGCCGACCCGTGCTTTTGCGATGCCAAGAACGGCGACTACCACCTCTGGAACTACTCCCCCTGCAACCAGGAGGGGTGTGGGTTGATCGGCGCATGGCCCGTGGGATGCTCGGATCCGCAGGTGATGGTGCCGGTGCCGGAACCGCGGACTCGTGCGCCGCGGGCGAGCGTCTCCCCGAATCCCGTGGCAGGACCTGCCCAGATCCGCTATGTGCTGCCCACGCGCGCGAAGCAGCTTGCCCGGTTCACTATCTACGACCCTGCCGGGCGCGCAGTCCGGACGCTCATGAGTGCCGGGCAGGCCACCGGCGCTCTCACCTGGGACGCCACCGACGCGCGCGGACATCGTGTTCCCTCGGGTGCGTACTTCCTACGTCTCCGCGTCGGGGAGCAAGAGGTGGTGAGGAGGGTGGTAGTCGTCCACTAGAGATGGGTCGCAGGATTGTCGTGACAGTGGTCACACTGTGTCGCTTGCGAATCGAGGCTCCCGAAAACCGATGCCGGTCCCCGGATGGCGTCTCGGTACGGTCCGGCGAGAGACCTTGTGGCGCGACCTGCTTGCGGTTCGTTGGATCTGCGCCTATAAGGAGAGCAGTCGGGATGGGCCCGGTGAGGCATCCGCGGGAGTGGGCCAGGGCAAACTGGGACTGGAAGCGAGACCTGAAGGTCGGGTCATGAAACTGGTGAGTCTGGTCACGGGACCGGGGAGTCTGGACGCCGGACCGGGGAATCCGATCACGGAATCGGGGAGTCTGGTCACGGAACCGAGGTAGCGGAATCGGGAGCGTTGGGTCGGGAGCGCGTCCGGCGAGCTCGCGTTGCCGGCGGAGGAGGCAAGATGGTCTTCGGCCAGGGGAAGAAGGACCAGGAGGTCCGCCAGGATATCCTCATGTACTGCGAGCTGATCGGCCGCACGGTCGATGAGTTCGCCCGGATGATCCGCGAGTACATCGATTGGAACAAGCACTTCAAGGAGCAGAGCCAGAAGGTCCACCGGATGGAGGCCGAGGCGGACGAGATGCGCCGGTCGATCGAGAAGGCGATGTTCGCCGGCGCCTTCCTGCCTGCATATCGGGGTGACTACATCGCCTTCCTCGAGATCCTCGACCGTGTGGCCAACAAGGCCGAGGAGGCGGCCGATACGCTCTACCTCGTCAGGCCCGACATCCCGGAGGATCTGCGGGCCAGGTTCGTGCGGATTGCGGAGCTGACAACAGAGGCTTACCTACAGGTGCCGGTGGCGGCTGCCAAGATCATGGAAGGTGACAACGACATCGGATCACTCTGCCGCTTCGTGGAGCGCAAGGAACAGGAAATCGACAAGATCCAATTCAATATCACGCGCAGGCTGTTCAAGGAGAGCGAGCTGAACAAGCCCGATGCGATGGTCGTCAAGCTGATCATCGACCAGATCTGCAATGTGAGCGATCGCATCGAGAACGTCATGGATCGGCTCTCCCTGACTGCGATCATCCGCCAGCTCTAGGGCGGCAACTCCCCGTCGAACTTGGGGCATTGCGAGGAGCAGATGGGTGTCATCGTGCTCATCTTGATCGGTGTCGCCGGTCTCTACGCCGGCTGGAGCACCGGCGCAAACGACGCCGCCAACAGCATCGGCACGTCGGTAGGCGCCGGCCTGATGCGCTACCGCCACGCCGTCGCCTTGGCAGCCGTCTGTGTGGTGGCCGGGGCGGCGCTTCAAGGACACCACGTAATGGAGACGATCGGTGGGGGGATCGTGACCGATGATCTCTCGCCGCTGGGGGTGTTGACGGCCTTGATCTGCTCGGGGCTCCTCGTCTCCATCGCAACCTTCCTGAGCATTCCGACCTCCACGTCACAGGCCATCGTGGGCAGCCTGGCTGGTGTGGGTGTCGCGGCCGGGCTGGCCGTGGATGGCTCGAAGCTCTTGGTCATCGTCCAGTGCTGGATCTTCTGTCCCGTGCTTACCCTGGTGCTTTCCTATCTGATCTTGCGCCTCACCCGCTGGTTCCTGCGCCGCCATCAGAGCCGAGTTGTGACCCGCACGCTGACCACGCTGGTGGTCGTCTCCGCCGGGTACTCCGGCTACTCCCTGGGGGCCAACGATGTCGGCAACGCCATTGGCCCCATCGCTGCTCTCCACGTTGTCGACATGCAGGTGCTGGTCCTGATCGGCGGTCTCGCGCTCGCCTTGGGCGCGCTGACCTTCGGCAAGGGCGTAACCGAGACCGTCGGCAAGAGCCTCACGCGCCTCGACCTCTCAGGCGCCTTCTCCGCGCAGATCTCCGCGGCGTTGGGCATCCACTTCTTCTCCATGTTGGGTATTCCCGTCTCGACCTCGCAGGCGATCGTCGGCGGCGTGCTTGGCGTGGGGGTGTTCCATGGCATCCGGACGATCTCGCGGAGAAGACTGCTCGCGGTCGGCATCGGCTGGCTGCTGACGCCGACGATCGCCGGCGTGCTTTCCTTCCTCCTCTACACGCTGCTGACCGCGCTGGGATAGGGATCGCCTTGTTCCGGTGGGCCGGGGTGCCATGCGCCGCTACGGGGATTCCCTGCGCCGGCCGAAGATCGTGTAGAAGATCACCGCCATGGCGATCAGCATCACCAGTGTGGCCGCCGGATCGAAGTGGGTCGTATGGAACAGCGCGGGGGTGTCGAAGATCGAGCCTTCGAAGGTGACCGCGACGGCGCTGAAGAGATTGTTGGCGGCATGCACACCGATCGCCAGTTCCAGCGTCCCGTCGCGCAGGGAGATGACCGCTAGGAAGACCCCGGTCAGGAAGTAGATCAGGATCAGCAGGATCGGATTCACCCCCATTTCCGGATTAGCGAGGTGGGGCAGGACGAAGAGAAACCCCGACCCGCAGGCCAGCAGCAGGGGATTACGGCTGGCGCGGCTCAATCCCTGGATCAGATAGCCACGGAAGAAGAGTTCCTCTGCGGTCGTCTGAATCGGAGTCAGCAGCAGGGCAAGCGGCAGGAAGACGAAAAAGAGCCCCGGATCCCACCGCAGCTCGTAGCTGGCTGGGGCAAGGGCGTAATCGACCAGCGCGCTGAGGCAGCAGAGCGCCCACCAGACGCCGAACCCTTGCAGAACGCGGCCCAGGCGCAGGCGCGGCCGGGCCGTCGCCAGGCTGAGCAACGAGCGCCGATGGATGAGGCGCACGACGAAGATCAGTCCGAGGAGCAGGAAGGGGTGGACCATGTTGATCAACAGGAAGCCCCGTAGCGGTCCGAACGTGCTCGGCGAGGAGAGTGATTCAGCGATCTCGCGTAGCGAGAGACCCGGGTCGGCCATCCGCAGGGCGAACAGTAGGCTGACGATTGCACCCGCCGCTTGCCAGTAGATGAAGACGAGGAAGGCCCCCAAGACGTAGCGGGCCCCGGCGCCCTTTCCCCAGCCGGCCGCATCGAGGAAGCTGCAGCCCCGCGGCCCGGCCGGCGCGTGGGAATCGCCGCCTCCCTCTCCGGCGTTCGGGGGGGCGATGGTGGTCTCGTTCGGGGTCATGCCTTGGTCATCAGAAGAACACCGGCGCCAGCGTGCCCAGGATCAGCAGCAGCCCGAAGGCCATCTGTAGCTGTGCCGTGCGCATGTCCAGGTTGACGAGTCTCCCCCGTCCATTCGCGTGCTCACCGCGGGGCCAGACCTCACGCACCACACCGAGGGCCAGCGGCAGCGAGAGCAGCGCCAACAGCGCGGTGGGCACCGCAATGCCCGTCGCGGCGAAGACGATGACCGAGAGGTAGGCGAACAGCAGCAAGAGCGCATAGACGATCCGCGCCGGGCGGGGACCGAGGATCATCGCCATCGTCTTGATCCCCGCCTCCCGGTCGCTGGTGATATCGCGCAGATTGTTCCCGTGCAGGATTGCGGCGATCAGGAGCCCCATCGGCACGCTGTAGGCGACCGGTGTCCAGGAAAACGCCCCCGCTTGCACGATGTAGCCGCCGACGGTGATTCCGACGCCGAAGGCGACGAAGACGGAGAGATCGCCGAGGGCCCGGTACTTGAGTGCCGTTGGAGCCGCGGTGTACCCGGCGCCCAGAAGCAACCCGATGCCGATCAGCGGCAGCAGCACGGGTCCCACCGCGAGGACGAAGTAGAGCGCGAAGAGTGCCGAGACGCCCCAGAGGATCAGTCCGGCGATCAACACCTCGTGGGCGGTGAGTCGTCCGGTGACCAGCGTGCCGCGGGAGGCGCCCTCGACGCCCGGGCGATCGACGCCGCTGCGGTAGTCGTAGTAGTCGTTGAGCAGGTTGGCCGCGGCGTGCACGCACGCCGCCCCCAGCGCGGCGAGGAGGAAGTGCGGGAGATCGAAGCGCACACCTGCATGCGTTACCGCCACCACGCCCCCCAGCAGCGCCGGAATGACCGAGGCGGGGAAGGCGAAGGGCCGAGTGGCCATCCAGAAGGTCCGCAAGCGGTTCATGGCAGTCTTCCTGGGGGTGTCGCGCCCCCTCAATGATCCCCCCGCCGAGCTGCACCGGCTGTGCGGCCCCGAGTGAGCGGCACGGCGCAGCCCCGAGTGAGCGGCACGGCGCAGCCCCGACTGAGCGGCACGGCGCAGCCCCGAGTGAGCGGCACGGCGCAGCCCCGAGTGAGCGGCACGGCGCAGCCCCGAGTGAGCGGCACGGCACGGCCACGACTGAGCGGCGCGGGCGGCCCCTGGGCTTCTTCGAGGCGGCCAACCCTAGCCCGTCGGGGTTGCAGCGGTCAACGGGGGAAGCTCCCAGGCTGTGGCACGCCCGGGGCGCGCAGTGGGCCGTCCGGCGCATACTCCGGCTCGGCTCGGGCACTTGACGCCTCCCTGCGAGTGGCGTAACCTTCCTTCCTTTGCTCAGTTTGCAGGGTGTCTCGGATTCCGCGAACCGCCGGGCGGGAGATCGTCTCGGCCATCTCGGGGTTCTGGGGTGTTCTCCGGCCGGACCGCTAGGGTCCGTCAGCCGGACTACTGCCGGGAGGGGTTCTAGACATGGCGACCGAAGCTGCGGCCAAGAAGCAAGCCGGCAAGACCCGGGGCCACATCGAGATTCGGGTCGACGAGTGCAAGGGGTGCGGATGCTGCGTCATCGTCTGCCCCAAGCAGGTCCTCGAACTCTCGAAGGAACTCAACAAGATGGGTTATCACCCCTGTACGTACAAGGGGGAGGGCTGCATCGCCTGCGGGTTCTGTTTCTATGCCTGCCCTGAGCCGGGGGCGATCACCGTCTACACCAAGGAGGCGGGGGAGTAAGGCGCGGTTTCTTGAAGGAGTAAGGGGGAAGCGATGGCCAAGATCATCCTCAAGGGCAACGAAGCCATCATCCGGGGGGCGGTTCTCGCCGGTTGCCGCACCTACTTCGGCTATCCGATCACGCCGGCCAGCGAGATCGCCGAGGCTGCCGCAGCCTACATGCCCCGCGTGGGAGGCACGTTCTTGCAAGCGGAGAGCGAGGTGGCGGCGATCAATATGGTCTACGGCGCCGCCGCCGCGGGCGTGCGCGCGATGACCGCCTCCTCGGGGCCGGGGATCAGCCTGAAGATGGAAGGCGTTTCCTACCTCGCCGGCGCCGAGCTGCCCTGCGTGATCATTTCCGTCGGCCGCGGTGGCCCGGGGCTGGGCAACATCGCGCCGGAGCAGGGCGACTATCATCAGGTCGTCTGGGGCGGCGGGCACGGCAGCTACCGCAACATCGTGCTGGCCCCCAACTCGGTTCAGGAAATGTCCGACATGACCATGCTCGCCTTCGAGCTGGCCGACAGATATCGCAACCCGGTCTTCGTGCTCACCGACGGCGCGATCGGCCAGATGATGGAGCCGGTCGAGTTCCCCGACGAGAGCCGCGTCCCGCCGCAGAAGGACTGGGCCATCGGGGTCGGCCCGGGCCCGCGCAAGAACTTGGTTTCCTCGATCTTCCTGGACGCCGATGAGCTTGAGGGAAGCAACAAGCACCTAATGGAGAAGTACGCGCAGATCGAAGCCGAGGAAATCCGCTTCGAGGAATACCAACTCGACGACGCCGAGCTGGTGATCGTGGCCTACGGCATCGTTTCGCGCGTCGCTCGCTCGGCGATCGAGACCCTGCGCCCGCAGGGCGTCAAGGTCGGACTGTTGCGCCCGATCACCCTCTGGCCCTTCCCCGAGAAGAAGCTGGCCGAGGTTGCCGGGCGCCGGCACGTACAGACGTTCCTCGACGTCGAGATGAACCATGGGCAGATGATCAAGGACGTCAAGCTGGCCGTGCTCGGCCGTAAGCCGGTTTCTTTCTACGGTCGCATGGGGGGCCACATTCCCACCGAAGTCGAGCTAGTCGGGGAGATCCAGCGACAGATGGAGATGGCGACCGCCTAGGGGAGGAGATCCGATGAAGGTCAAGTTCGCGAAGCCGGAGACATTCTACGACGTCTACGAGCGCAAGGCGGGCGGGGACCAGACGGTGACCCACTACTGCCCCGGCTGCGGGCACGGCAACATCCACAAGATGATTGCCGAGGCGATCGCTGATCTGGGCGTTCAGGACCGGACGGTTTTCGTCAGCCCGGTCGGCTGCAGTGTCTTCGCCTACTACTACTTCGACATGGGCAACATCCAGGCGGCCCACGGCCGCGCTCCGGCGGTGGCGACCGGGGTGAAGCGCTCCCATCCGGATAGCATTGTCATCTCCTATCAGGGCGATGGGGACCTGGCCGCGATCGGGACCGCCGAGGTCGTCCATGCCGCCAACCGCGGCGAGAAGATCACGGTCATCTTCGTCAACAACGCGATCTATGGGATGACCGGCGGCCAGATGGCCCCGACGACGCTGGTGGGCCAGCGCACGACGACGACCCCCTACGGCCGCTCACCGGTCAACGAGGGCTACCCGATACGGGTCGCCGAGCTGATCAATGCGCTGCAGGCCCCGGTCTACATCGAGCGCGTCGCGCTCACCGATGCGAAGCACACCGCTCAGACGCGCAAGGCGATTCGCAAGGCGCTGACCTACCAGGTCGAGAACAAGGGCTTCTCACTCGTGGAGGTCTTGGCGGCCTGTCCGACCGGCTGGGGGGTGCATCCGACCCAGGCGCGCGAGTGGATCAAGGAGGCGATGGAGCCGGTCTTTCCGCTGGGCTGCTTCCGCGACCGAGGCGCGGAAATCGAGGCCGCTCCGCTCGAGCCGCGGCCGTTCATCAACGAGGATCTTCACGAGAAACTCGATGTGCCTTCTCCCGGACTGGCCGTCGAGGAAGTTGTTCCCGGAACGATGGACCATCTGCCCGAGGCGCTGCGCAATCCCCGCATCAAGGTGGCTGGATTCGGTGGGCAGGGGGTTCTGATGCTCGGCTTGGGGCTCGCCACCGTCGGGATGAAGCTCGGCTACCACGTTTCCTGGCTGCCCTCCTATGGCCCCGAGATGCGCGGCGGGACGGCCAACTGCAGCGTGCGGATCTCGACGAACATGATCGGCGCCCCAACGGTCGCCGAGTCGGACCTGCTCGTCGCCTTCAATCGCCCATCGGTCGAGAAATTCGAGCCCGACCTGCGCGCCGGGGGCATGCTCTTCTACGACAGCTCGCTTGTTGACGTGGCTCCGCAGAGGGGGGATATTGGGATCGTGGCCGTACCGGCCACCAAGTTGGCGGATGAGCTGGGCAACACGAAGGCGGCCAACATGGTGATGTTCGGTGCGATCGCCGAGAAGACGGGGCTGTTCAAGGAGGATGACGTACGCAGTCATCTCGGCGACTTCATCAAGAAGAAGAAGCTCATTCCGCTCAACGAGGAAGCCGTTGCCAAGGGGGCGCAGTTCGTGCGCGACATGGCCTAGGCCCGGGTGGGACAGCCCTGGCCGGGTCTGCGGTCGGATCCCGTGACGCCGGTTGCGTCCGAGGCGCGCCCTAGCCTGACCTTCACCAGGGAAGGGGGTGAGTCAGGAATGAGCCGGACTATTCTCGTCGTCGAAGAGCATCCGTCTCTGCGCGAGCGCTATGCGGAGGTTCTGCGCAGTGAGGGGTTCGAGGTCGTCAGCGCCCCGCCCACCGAAGATGCCCACCGTCTGATCAGCGAGGCGGCTCCGGATGTCATCGTCCTCGATCCCGACTGCGCCGGCGGCAAGGGGATGGCGATCGCGCTGGAGGCGCTCGGCACCAACCCGTCGATCTCGCTGGTTTTCAACACCTCGCATCCGATCAACATGGAAACCGACTTCTCCACCTGGGTAGCGGATGCCTACGCGGTGCGCTCCCACTCCCCGGAGCATGTGAGTGCCGCCGTGCGCCGGTTGATCCCCGGGCCCGAGCGGGCGGCCCGGCGTCGCCGGGGGATCAGCCGCCGGCAAGCACTCTCTCGCGCATGATCAGATGTTCTTCGAGCCGGTGGAGGATCTGATCGAGATCTCTCAGGTACCGCTCCAGGGTGCGCGGCGCACCCGAGAGGCGGCTGCCTTGCGCCAAGTGCGTCTCGGCATCCTCTAGATCCTCGAAGATCAGCAGATCGGACTCGAGAATTCTCTCCAGCGTGATCTCGCGCACCTTCTCAGTCTCGAAGAAGCTCCACAGGTCTCCGGGGGCGAAGCGCACCGCGTCGGTGTCGCGGGCCAGCCGCACGCGGCGCTCTTCGAGATCCTCGACCTGCGCCGGGGCGGCCCGGTTCTGCCAATGAGCGCGCACTCGGTCGACCTCGTCGAGGAGGCGTTGGATGCTGCGACAGACGCGCGCGCGCAGGCGGGAGTCTTCTTGGCGGCGCAGATCCCGATGCTTGTAGCCATGATAACCCGGCACGAGATAGGCCAGATTCTCGAGGAAACGGATTCCGTCGGGGCGTCGGGGGGCATGCTTCATGGCGCACTCTCCGTGCCGACCTCTCGTGAGAGGCAGGCGGGCTCTGCAGCGTGGATCGCGTCGCGCGGCGGGGGCATCCCTCCCGGGACGAGTCTGCCCGGGACGGGATCGCAACCAGCCAGCGGGCTCGTTCCCAATCGCTTTTTTTTCCCGCGTCTCCCACGGCCCCAGATGAGGCGCCTGCTCCGCGCGGGGCGGTTCCAGCCTTCCCCAGCAGAGCGACGACGCGGGAAGATCTACAAGTCCCGTGCCTCAGGCGCTTGACCCCGCCGAACTGCCTGCCTAGCATTCCGAAAGCAGGTTTGGGGCCAGGGCCGGCTCACCGTGCAAGGTGCCGCCCCGCATCGCGGGAAGGCAGTTTGCAACGTGAGATAGGTGTCTTATTGCGGCAAATCTGACGCCGCAGGCCCTCCTGGCAGGAGGCTGTGTGCCGGTTGCGATGCGAGAGGATGGGACGCTGGTTCCCACGGTCCTGGTGGCCACGGAAGCCGAGGCCGAGGGGGGCCGGATCAAAGCCCTCCTTGGCGAGGAGGGCCTGACTGCCCTGTTGGTGACGAACCAGGAAGCTGCGGTCAACGTGCTCGATAGCGCCCCGGTCGATGCGCTCGTCACCCGCTTGCGGACCCCCCGCATCCGCGGCCTTCACCTGCTGGCACTGGCCCGGGAGCGCAACCCGGAGGCGGCCGCGGTGCTGATCATCGACGATGATCAGGTCGAGCAGGCGACTCGGGCAATGGGGCGCGGGGTGATCGATTTCCAGTCACGTCCTCTCAATTTCGAGAGGCTGGCTGCGGTGATCCGGTTCCTGGCCACCTACCAGCGGCGCGGCGCCGAGCTGCTGCGCATGGAGCGCCGGCTCGATGCCCGTTTCGGCTTCACCGGCATCATCGGTGGGTCGGCCGCCATGGCGGGCCTGGTTTCGCGCCTCAAGGAGATCACCCCTTCCGAGGCGCCCGTGCTCCTGACCGGAGAGGCGGGCAGCGGCAAGACCCTGATCGCGCAGGTCATTCATCAGAACAGCCCGCGGCGCAACGGGCCCTTCGTCACCGCCGACTGCTCGGCCCTTGGCGGGCGCGCACTGGCCCGGCGGCTCTTTGGCGCTGCGCCGGGGGGGCGGCGGGCGCGCCGACGGGGACACATCGAACAGGCCCTTGGCGGAACGTTGCTGCTGGGCGAGATCGCGGCGCTCCCGACCGAGCAGCAAGGGCGTCTCGCCGAGGTGATCAAGACGGGCCAATTGCGCACCGAGTTCTCCGGCCCGCCGGTCGAGACGAACATCCGCCTGGTCGCCGCGAGCAGCCGAACGATCGAGGAGCTCGTCGGCGAGGGCCACTTCCACGAGGGGCTCTACGAGCTGCTCGCCGAGGCCCGCCTCGATATCCCTCCTCTGCGGCATCGCCGTCGTGACATTGCCACCCTGACCCGCCATTTCCTCGAAGCGTTTCTTGGGAAGGAGCGAACGCCTCCAGCGGTGCCGCGCCCCGTACTCGATCGCCTGGAAGCCTACGACTGGCCCGGCAACGTGCGCGAGCTGCGCGCTGTCGCCCGGGAGCTGAGCGAGCACCTTCAAGCGGGGGGGGTGCTGCGTGTGGACGCGCTCCCCGGTGAGATTCGGGAGAGCCGCATGCCGGCGGAGCGGCTTCAGATTCCGGTGGGGTTCTCGTTGGGGGAGGCCGAGCGCTGGCTGATCGAGGAGACGCTGCGCCGCACCCGGGGGAATCGGGAGAAGGCGGCCGAGATTCTCGGGATCGGGCTGCGGACGCTCTATCGCAAGCTCAGGTCCTACCGGCCCGACGCCGAACCGTGAATCCAGGGCACTTCAGACCTCTTGAATGCATTTCGGACCTGTTGAATGTATCTCGGACCCGCTGAATACACCTCAGATCTCCTGACTGATTCGCCATCAACTGCCATAATGGCATCGCGATTCGCGAGAGCTCTCGATTTCATTGGCTGATATCGAGCAAAGCAGCTTCCTGGTGCCGAATGGGGCTTGGGCGCTTCATCTTGTAACTCGTTTTGTTTCGCATTGAAACGTTCTTGGTGTTCTTCGTAGCCTTCTGCTGCATCAGTCTGCATCAGTTTCCATGGGTTCTCGCTGCTCTGATTTCTATCTTCAATTCAGATAAGGTGTTGCCAATTGCCTGTCACTTTGGCATAGTTCTGGCACTTAGTTTGGTCGAAGGGGTCAACCTGCTTCCGAAGCGAAGCGGTGGGATATGAGGTGGGGACAGGCGCAGAGGATGACCGTGTGCCGCCCCAGGGTTTGGTCGTACAGGACACGGCAAAGGAGGAAGGTCGATGAAGACGAAGATTCGTCCTCTTGGAGACCGCATCCTTGTGAAGCGGCTCGACGAGACGAAGGAGCAACGCTCCACCGGCGGGATCATCATTCCCGACACCGCCAAGGAAAAGCCGATGGAAGGCCAGGTCGCCGCGGTGGGCCCGGGTCGCCGGACCGACGACGGCAAGCTGCAGAAGGTCGAGGTCAAGGTCGGTCAGCGGATCCTGATCGGCAAGTATGCCGGCACGGAAGTCAAGCTCGACGGCGATGAGTACGTGATCATGCGCGAGGATGATGTCCTCGGCGTTATCGAGAGCTAGAGAGAGAGAGGAGGCTGACATGGCTGCCAAGCAGATCATTTTCCATGAAGAAGCGCGCCGGGCGATTCTTGCGGGCGTCGAGCTTCTGTCGAAAGCCGTCAAGGTGACGCTCGGCCCCCGGGGCCGCAATGTGATCCTGGAAAAGAAGTGGGGTTCCCCCACGATCACGAAGGATGGCGTCACGGTCGCCAAGGAGATCAGCCTGGAAGGCGCCTGGGACAACATGGGCGCCCAGATGGTGCGTGAGGTTGCCTCGAAGACCTCCGATGTCGCCGGTGACGGGACGACCACTGCGACCATCTTGGCCGAGTCGATCTTCCGCGAGGGCCTGCGCAACGTGACCGCCGGCAGCAATCCGATGCACCTGAAGCGCGGCGTCGAGAAGGCGGTGACGGTGGTTGTCGCCGAGCTCGAGAAGATGGCCAAGAAGGTCAGTGACTCGGGCCCAATTGAGCAGATCGCGACGATCTCGGCCAATGGCGACGAGACGATCGGCAAGATCATCGCCGAGGCGATGGACAAGGTCGGCAAAGAAGGCACGATCACCGTCGAAGAGGCCAAGGCGATGGAGACGACCCTCGACGTCGTCGAGGGGATGGAGTTCGACAACGGCTACCTCTCGCCCTACTTCATCACCGACAAGGACACGATGGAGGTCGCGCTCGAGGACGCCCACATCCTGCTGCACGACAAGAAGGTCTCGAGCCTCAAGGACATTCTCCCGATCCTCGAGCAGGTCAGCCAGGCGGGCCGCGCGCTGGTGATCATTGCCGAGGATGTCGAGGGTGAGGCGCTGGCGACCCTGGTGGTCAACCGCCTGCGCGGCACGCTGCAGTGCTGCGCGGTCAAGGCCCCCGGCTTCGGTGATCGGCGCAAGGCGATGCTCGAAGACGTCGCGATCCTGATCGGCGGTTCGGTGATTTCCGAGGAGCAGGGGCGCAAGCTCGAGAGCGCCACGCTCAAGGACCTCGGTCGCTGCAAGTCGATCCGTATCGACAAGGACAACACGACGATCATCTCGGGTGCCGGCAAGACGGCCGACATCAAGGCGCGCATCGACCAGCTCTCGCGCCAGATCGATGATACGACCTCCGATTACGATCGCGAGAAGCTCCAGGAGCGTCGCGCGAAGCTCTCCGGCGGCGTGGCGGTGATCAGCGTCGGTGCCGCGACCGAGACGGAGATGAAGGAGAAGAAGGCGCGCGTCGAGGATGCGCTGCACGCTACCCGGGCGGCCGTCGAAGAGGGGATCGTCCCCGGCGGCGGGGTTGCCCTGCTGCGCTGCATCCCGGCGCTCGACAAGCTCGAGGAAGATGGTGACATCCAGCTCGGCATCAAGATCGTCCGCCGCGCGCTCGAGGATCCGATGCGCACGCTGGCCGACAACGCGGGTGTCGAGGGCAGCCTGGTCGTTCAGGAGGTCCGCAAGAACCCGAAGAAGAGCTTCGGCTACGACGTCGAGCGCGACGAGTATGTCGATATGCTCCAGGCCGGGATCATCGATCCGAAGAAGGTCACCCGCGCCGCGTTGCAGAATGCGGCTTCGATCGCGGGCCTCATGCTGACGACCGAGGCGATGGTCTCCGAGATCCCGGAGAAGGAGAAGCCGATGCCGGGCGGCGGCGCGGGCGCCGGCGGCGGCGGCATGGACATGTACTAGACGCTAGGCGAGCGCGCTGGCCTTGTTGCGCGCGCGGCTTCGGAAGGCGTGAAAGCCGAGGAGCCGGGCGGCAGTGAGGGCCGGCGAGCCTTTGGAGAGCCGCCCGTTCCCCGAGTAGGGGAGCGGGCGGCTTCTTGCTTGCCAGGGACGGGGCCTATCAAGGCCCGGATGGGGATCAGAAATCGTAGTAGAGTGTCATTTCGTAGGGATGCGGTCGGTTGCGGACCTCCTCGGCCTCGCGGATCATTTTCTGCTCGACCCACGCCGGAACGAAGTCCTCGGGGAAGACATCCGCCTCGGTCAGAAACGCGTGGTCCTTCTCGAGTGCAGTGAGCGCCTCGCTGAGCGAGGTCGGCACCGGGGCGAGGCACCGCAGCGCCTTGCGCGAGAGATGACGGACGTTCTCGTTGATCGGTCCCCAGCCGAAGTCGCGCGGATCGATCTCGCGGCGAATTCCGTCGAGGCCGGCCATCAGCATTCCCGCCATGGCGAGGTAGACGTTGCAGGTGCCGTCGGGGGGACGGAACTCGATGCGTTGCTCGGCCGCCTCGTTGGCGTACTTGGGCAAGCGGACCGCCGCGCTGCGATTGGCGACTCCGTAGAAGAGCAGCGTCGGCGCCTCGAAGCCCGACACCAAGCGCTTGTACGAGTTGGTGCTCGGGTTGGTCAGCGCGAGCAGCGCGCGGCCATGTTCGAGCAGCCCGCCGATGTAGTGGAGGGCGAGCTTGCTCAGCCCATCGGGCCCCCGGCGGTCGAAGAAGAGATTGCGCCGGCCCTGGAGCAGGTTCTGATGGAAGTGCATGCCCGAGCCCGCTTCCGCATAGAGCGGCTTGGGCATGAAGGTCGCGCTGCGACCGTTGCGGACGGCGACGTTCTTGACAACATACTTCGCCCACATCGTGCCGTCGGCGCATTTCATCATCGGCTGGCGGGCGAGTTCGATCTCGCACTGGCCGGGACCGCCGACCTCGTGGTGGTGATAGCGTACCGGCATGCCCGCCGCCTCGATCATCCCCGACATTACCGTGCGCATCTTGTAGAGCCGGTCGAGCGGGGCGATGGCGTGGTAGCCCCCCTGGTGGGGGATGTTATGTCCGAGCTGGGCATGTCCCGGGGCAGCCGTGTTCCAATCGGCCTCCTCAGAATCGATGCGGTAGAAGGACGAGTTGATCTCGTTGCCGTAGGAGACCTCACTGAAGACGTAGAATTCCAACTCCGCCAGCCAGAGACTGTCGGTGGCGATCCCGAGCTTGCGCATGAAGCTCTGCGCGCGCTGGGCGATGCCCCGGGGATCGCGGGAGAACCACTTGCGCGTGTCGACCTCGGCTGCCTGGCAGATGAGACTCAGCGTCGGGGTCTCCCAGAAGGGATCGAGCAGGGCCGTTTCCGGATCGGGAATCAGGGTCAGATCGCCCGCCTCCTTGCGCTTGAATCCCGCGACACTCGAGCCGTCGAAGGCAACGCCCCTGCGCAAGACACCCGGTCCGAAGGCGCTGACCGGCAAGGTCACGTGCTGCCAGCGGCCGAAGAGATCGGAGAACTTCAGGTCGATCATTTCGACACCGTGGCGGCGGATCAGGTTCTTGAGACCCTCGTAGCCCTTCATCGCGTCTTCCTTTCGTCGCTTCCGGCTCTGCCGGGTGCCATGCGGTGGTGCTTACCCGCTTGCCCCTGTCGCCTGGGCGGTGTCAATTCCCGTTTGCCCCTGTCGTCTGGGTGGTGCCCATTCCCGCTTGCTCCTGTCGCCTGGGCGGTGCCGATTCCCGCTTGCCCCTGTCGCCTGGGCGGTGTCAATTCCCGTTTGCCCCTGTCGCCTGGGCGGTGCCGATTCCCGCTTGCCCCTGTCGTCTGGGCGGCGCCCATCGAGGGAGAAAAATGGTAGCCCATCGGGCCAAGAGCATTCAAGAGATACGCGTTTCTGCTATCATAGGAGCGGAGGACTATGAGTCGACGCCGTACTGCGGATGACGAGGGAGCCACGTCGCAGCCCACCGGGGGGAGGCGTAGTGGTCGGGAGCGCGCCTCGGGAACGGGCCGGAGCGGTCCGTTCGAGACGGCTCCCCGGGCCGAGCGCGCGCTGCTCGTTGGACTCTCCGGCAACGGCCGGGGGGAGGCGCGCCGGGGTGCGGGGATCGCCGGGCCGGTCTCGCCGCCCGCCGGGGAGGGACTCGGCGAACTCGCCCAGCTTGCCGAGGCGGCCGGCAGCGAAGTCGTCGGCCGCCTTTTCCAGCGGCCCGCCGGTCGCCGGCCGGGCACCTTCCTGAGCAAGGGCAAGCTCGAGGAGCTCGGTCAACTCGCCGACGCGCAAGAGGCCGATCTGATCATCTTCGATGAGAATCTCTCCCCCGTTCAGACGCGCAATCTGCAGGAGTCGCTTCAACGCAAGGTCCTCGACCGCACCGAGTTGATCCTCGACATCTTCGCCACCCGGGCGCGCACCCGCGAAGCCCAGCTCCAGGTCGAGCTCGCCCAGCTGCAGTACCTGCTGCCGCGACTGACCCGCATGTGGGTGCACCTCTCCCGACTCGGAGGGGGCATCGGCACGCGGGGACCGGGCGAGACGCAGCTCGAGGTCGACCGCCGGCGCGTGCGGCAACGCATCAGTGCGCTCAAGCGCCGGTTGGTCGCCGTCGAGCGTGAGCGGGCCGTCCAGCAGCGCCGCCGGCGGGAGATGTTCCGCGTCTCTCTGATCGGGTATACCAACGCGGGCAAGTCGACGCTTTTCAATGCGCTCACCCACGCCACAGTGCCGACCGAGGACAAGCTCTTTGCAACGCTCGATACGACCACCCGCCGGCTCGTCCTCGAATCGGGGGAAGTCCTGTTGCTCTCTGATACGGTCGGCTTCATCCGCAAGCTTCCGCATCACCTCGTCGCATCCTTCCGCGCAACACTGCGCGAAGTGCGCGAAGCCGACCTGCTGGCGCATGTCGTCGACGCCTCGCACCCATGTTTGCGTGAGCAGATGGCGGCGGTCGGCGAGGTGCTCGATGAACTGCTCGATGGACATGCGGTGCGCCAGATCGTCGTGCTCAACAAGGCCGATCTGCTCTCCGAGACCGAGCGGCTCGCGCTCGCGACCGAGATCCCATGTGCCGTCATGCTGGCGGCGACCGATCCCGGAGATGTGGCCCGCTTTCGCGACCATCTCGCCCAGGCCTCCCGCGGCGAGGGCTGGAGCGCCCGGCGGGGCGGCCGCTGCCCGCGCGCTGCCGATGCGGTAGCGCCCCTGCCGGGAGGTGGTCGCGCGTGAGGGCTGCCGGCCGGTGAGCGCCGACGGTGCGGCGGGGCGAGAATGATGCACGCGGAGCCGGTAGCGAGTGATCCTCTTGATGCCTCGCGGCTCGATCGCTGGCTCTGGAGCCGTGCGCGCCGCGAGTGGCTGACATCTCTGCGCGCCGCGATGACGGGCTGTTCCACTCGCGTCGAGCTCGAAGCCGCGCCGTTCTGGCGACGGGAGGGCCCGCGGCTCGATCGGCTCATGACCCGCGTGCAGACCGGAGCGCCTGGAACGGGCCGGCCCCCCTGGCAGTCGGCCTGGCCGGAAGCGCCCCCCCGTGGCGGGGGACGTGCCGAAGACCTTGGCTGCCTGCGCCTCGTCCACTGGAATATCCTCAAGGGGATCGCCTTTGCGGAGATCCTTGCTGTCCTGGAAGAGAACTCCTGCCTGCGCTCCCCCGATATCCTCCTGCTCAACGAGATCGACGTCGGGATGGCCCGCTCGGGCAACCGGCACGTCGCTGCCGAGCTGGGCGCGCGCCTTGGGATGCATTGGGCCTTCCTGCCCAACTACCTCGAGCTGACCAAGGGGCCGGGCCGGGAGGCGGACGCCCCCGGCGAGAACCGGATCGGCCTCCATGGCCTGGCGATTCTGACCCGGCGGCCGCCCCGCCGGCTGAGGCCCGCGCCGCTTCCGGAATGTTTCGACATGTTCGCCTTCGCCGAGAAGCGCTACGGGCGGCGGGCGGGGTTGCTCGCGCTTCCGGCGAGCGGTCCGGTGGTGGGGAGCGTGCATCTGGAGGTGCGGGGAACCCCCGCCTGCCGCGCCCGGCAGATGGGGGCTCTGCTCGCCACGCTCGAGCGGGAACTCGCCGCCGGCAGCCTCCTCGACGACCCGCCGCGGACCCCGGCAGTGATCGGGGCGGGGACGGCCGGCGGCGGCATCCTGCCGCCCTCTCCGCCGGTCGTGCTCGGTGGCGATCTGAACACGCACACCTTCGTGCGCGGATCGCTGGGGGCCAAGGCGCGCGGCTACCTGCGCATCCTGAGGCTTTCCCGGGACGCACTGGCGCAACAGCTCAGCGAGCCCTGGCGCGCCGGGCGCGAACCGCTCTTCGGCCTCCTGGAGCGCCACGGTTTCGCCTGGGCACCCTTCAACGATTGCCGCCCGACGGCAGCCGAGATGCTCGGGCGTATCGAGGAGGTGGGCGGGTGTTTTCGCGGGGTGCAGCGGGCGTTCCTGGCGCCGCTGGGGGGAGGCTCGCGCCGGATCCCGCTGCGGCTCGACTGGTTCGCCGGCCGGGGGGTGACCCTGGCAGCCGATGCGGCGCCGGTGACCGTGGGGGAACCCTCGCTCGACGACGTGCCTTCCGATCACCTGCCGATCACCCTCGACATCGCCTGGCCGACCGGACAGCCGGACTGAGTGGCTTCGCGCGCGGCAAGCCCGCGGGCACCCCGGCACAGCCACCTCCGCGCAGCGGGTGACTCAGGCGGGTTGCGACTCGGCCTCCATGATCACCAGGTTCTCGCGCAGGAAGGGAAGTATGCGGTCGAGCGAGTCGACGACTTCGGGATCGAGCTGCGAGCCGCGCACGCGGCGGATCTCATCGAGCGCTTCGTCCTCCCCGCGTGGTTGGCGGTAGGGGCGGCGCGAGGTCAGCGCGTCGAAGGTATCGGCGACGGCGATGATCCGGGCCGCGCGCGGGATGCCTTCGCCGGCGATTCCGAGCGGGTAGCCGCCGCCCGCGTAGCGTTCGTGATGCAGCAGCACTGCCTGGGATGCGTCCTGAAGCTGGCGGATGTGGCTCAGGACCTGATAGCCGCGCTGGGGATGCTGCTTGACGATATCGTACTCCTCGCGGGTCAGTCGTCCGGGTTTGTTGAGAATGGATTCGGGCATCCCGATCTTGCCGACATCGTGGAGCAGCGAGGCCCATTTCAGCGACTCCAGCTCGGTCGTCGTCAGCCCGAGCTCCTTGCCGAGCAGCATCGAGAGCAGATGGACCCGCGTAGAGTGGCCCGAGGTGTAGTGGTCCTTCGCCTCGATCGTGCTCACCAGCGCCCGTACCGTCGAGAGCAGGAACGCCTCGTGATTCTGTTGGAAGCCACCCGCCCGCAAGGCGAGTTTGAGTTGCTCGGCCAGCGACTCGATCAGCCCCATCTCCCCTGCCCCGAAGGGGCGAGCGTCGGCCCGCACCAAACAGAGCAGTCCCGCGGAATGCCCGCGCGGGGGCAGAAGGGCATAGGCAAGCTGGGCAGGCATGGGAAGGCTCAACGGGGCGCGCAGGATCGCGGTTGCCTTCGCCTGGGTGACCAGGGGCTCCGCGCGGCGCGGGCGCACGCGGTCGCGGAGATGTTCGCCCAGACGCCGCGCCAGAGTCTCGTCGAACCACTCGGGGCGCCGCCGGGAGTTTCTGCGGGGCGCCAGCAGCAACCAGCGCCTCCCCGGCAGCGAGAGCAACGCGGCATCCGATCCGGTTGTCCGGCGGCATTCCTCGAGGATGAACTCGAGCGTGCCGCGCAGATCGGGCGAGTGGGCGAGCCGCTCAGTGATGCGATGGAGCAGATCGACCCGCGAGCGGCTGTCGGCCAGCGCGTCGACCATCGAGTGGTTCTGCCGCAGCAGCTCGAGGTGCTGTCCCAGGACGCGGGCGAGATCTTCGAGGAACACCTCCACCGCCTGCGGCGGCGACTCCGGTGGGGTGCCCCGCGAGGCCTGGTTCGTCGTTTGGGACCAGGCCAGGATCGCCGCCAGGCCGCCGCGGGTGCGCACCGGCACGGCCCGCAGCTCGCCGCCGGCCGCGTCACGCCCGCTGATCGTGGTGTGGTGGGCCGCGGCACGGCTGACCACATCGCTCAAGGCCGCATCGGGCGGCCCGGCGGCGGACCGGGGGGCGGAGAGAATCACGTGCAGCTGTTCGGACCAGACGGTCAACGATCCGCCCAGCACCCGGGCGGCGCTACGCAAGAGGCTAGCGAATCGCGTCTGCAGGAATCGATCTGGCGCGGCGCTGTGTAGGCTGGTCATGATCGCGGACTTTCCTTCCCGATGCGCGCAGGCGAGTGTGCCGGATGTTGCCTCCGGCTCTCGGTCGGGCGAGCGGCGTGGGGCCCCGCCGGCAGGCGCCCTTTTCCGGACCGGCACCAATGTCTCTAATCGGTTGACGGGGCCGCTTTCTGCGCCTGCTTGTGCACTGCCCGGGGGTGGAAATCGGCTTTCTGGTTGGATCCCGCCGGGGGCTCGACTATTCTGCGGGCGCTTCTTGAGGAGCATGGGGAGACGGCGACGGTAGCAAGGTGTGCCATGAAGCGAGAGGCCGCGATGCAAAGCGCTAACCGATCAGCAGATCGCCGAACTTGGGGCGGCCTGCCACCAGTTGGGCGGGTGGCTGGAATCATGCTGGCTCTGTTCCTGCTGGGCGCCCCGGTGGGCGGGCAGACGGAGGTGATCGAGCGGGTCGTCGCCGCGGTCGAGGATCAGCCGATTCTGCTCAGTGAGATCCAGGGACGCCTGATCATGGAACTCGAGCAGCTCGGCGTCGATCCGGGCGACTCCGCCACGGTGCACCAGGTGCGCGACGATCTGATCGAGTCGATGATCAATGAGCGGGTCCTGCGGCTCGAGGCCGAGAAGGTCGGCTTTCAGGTCTCGGATGAAGAGATCGCCCGCGAGGTCGATGCGGCCGTCGAGCGTAACAAGCGACTGCTTGGCTCGGAGGAGATGTTCCAGCTGCAGCTCGAGCGCGAGGGCTACACCGAGGATGAGTTGCGCCAGCGCTTCAGTGAGGATGCGCGCCGTCAGATCCTCGCCACGCGGCTGCTACAGGCCGAAGTCGGCCGCCGGATCGAGGTGACCCGCCAGGAGGTTCGCGAGTATTTCGAGCAACACCGCGACGAGCTGCCCCAGCGTGAGGCGGTGCTGCACATGCAGCGCATCGTCGTCGTGGCCAATCCCGACTCGACCGTGCTGGCGCGCACGCGCGAGCTCGCTGAAGATGTCGCCGGCCGGATCCGCGCCGGCGAGCTGACCATCGCCGATGCCGCCCGCCGCTACTCCGACGATCCCAACGGTCGCTCCGGCGGCGATTTGCACCGCATCCAGCGCGGTGACCTCGTCGGTCGCCTGGGAGAGCCCTTCGAGCAGCAGGTGTTCGCGCTGGAGACCGGCCAGATCAGTGAGCCGCTGCGCAGTCCGCTCGGCTTCCACCTCGTCTTTGCCCACGAACGCGCCGAGGATGGTTCCTGGGTCCACCTGAGCCACGTGCTCTTCTCGGTTGCCGTGCTGCGGGCCGACGTCGCCGACGCGTACGAGCGGGCGCTCCGGATCCGGGAAGAAGCACTCGCCGGGAAGCCGTTCGAGGAGCTGGCGCGCGAATACTCCGAGGCTCCCGAGGCGGCGGAGGGAGGCGATCTGGGCTGGCTGCCGCTCGCGGCCCTCGAAGAGGCCCTGCGCGTGGCGCTCGCGGATCTGCCCCAGGACGAGCCGAGCGAGGTCGTCGAAATCGGTGGCGCGTTCCTGATCCTCCGCTACCTCGGGCGGGAGGAGGCGCGGCCCTACGCCTTCGAGGAGATCGAGACGGAACTGACCGATTTGGTGCACCAGGTGCGCATGGAAGAGGCCTATGCGCGCTACGTTGAGCGCCTCAAGGCCGACTACTACATCGAGCGGCGCCAATGGGAGTGAGGATCGATCAGCTGCTCCACTGGCTCTGTCTCGTCAAGAGCCGCTCGTTGGTCGCGCGGGCCTGCAAGGCCGGCCGCATCCGGGTCAACGGGCAAGAGGTTCGCCCCGCCAAGGAGGTCCGGTCCGGAGACCACATCCTGATCGATGATCCGCTCAAGCGCCACCGGTGTGAGATCGAGCTGCTGGAACTCCCTGTCCGGCAGGTGAGCCGCAGAGAGGCCCCCGCCTGCTACCGGGTTCTGCAAGACGAGCGTCTGGGGCCGCTGGATGGAGATATCGAGTCATCATGATTTGCTTCGAGGAGGTCTCGAAGGTCTTCCCGGGCGGAACGGGCGAGGCGGCGATCGCCGATCTGACGCTGCGGATCGAACCCGGGGAGATGGTCTTCATCCTCGGCCAGAGCGGCGCGGGCAAGAGCACGCTGCTCAAACTGATCACCCTCGAGCAGCGCCCCACCCGCGGGCGCGTAACCGTGGGGCCCTTCGACAGCGAGACGATTACGCGGCGCGGGATTCCCCATCTGCGGCGTCACTGCGGGGTCGTCTTCCAGGATTTCCGGCTGATCAAGGACAAGACGATCTTCGAGAACGTCGCCTACTGCCTGCGAATGACCGGCACGCTGGAAAAGCTGCTCATCACCCGGGCGGTCTCACGGGTCCTGCATCGGGTCGGGATCTATGGCAAGCGCGATCGCTTTCCGCATGAGCTGAGTGGGGGAGAACAGCAACGGGCGGCGATCGGACGTGCCCTGATCCATCAACCCCCGGTGTTGCTGGCTGACGAGCCGACCGGAAACTTGGATGCCGAGACGGGGCGCGATGTCCTCGAGGTGCTGGCCCAACTGCATTTGAGCGGGACGACCATTCTGGTGGCGACCCACGACGAGGAACTCGCGCGCCGCTACGCGACGCGCACGTTGACCCTACGAAACGGGAGGGTCGTGGAGGACCTCTTCCTGCGTCCCCATGGCACGGAAGTCTTTTGAGAGCGTTCTTTTTCTTCATCCAAGAAGGCTGGGTCTCGCTGCAGCGGAACCTCGCGGCGAGCTTCGCGGCGGTCACCGCCCTGGGCGCGGTACTGTTCGTGCTGCTGCTCTTTCTCTTGTTGAGCCACAACGTCATGCTGCTGGCCGGGCGGCTCGAGGATCGCAAGGGGCTCTCGGTGTTCCTGGCGAGCGATGTCACCGCCGAGCGCATCGAGGAATTGCGCCACCACTTCACCAGCTTCCCCGAGGTGCGCGACCTGCGCTTCGTCAGTCAGAGCGAGGCGCTCGATGAAGTCGAAGCCGACCTGGGGATGGAGGGGACGCTCGAGGCGCTGGGCGAGAATCCGCTGCCCGATGCCTTCCTCGTGCTTCCCGCCCTGGAGGCGAGTCACGCCGAGGGACTCGCGGCCCTGGCGACCGAGATGGAGGCCTACGAGGGTGTCGAGGATGTGCTCTACGGGCAACGGTGGATCGCGGCGCTCGATCAGGGGCTCCATGTTGTGCGCCGGGTCAACGCCCTGACGGGCGGGCTGGCGACGATTGCGATCATCCTCGTGCTGGCCAACACGTTGAGACTCCTGGTGCTGATGCGTGAAGAACAGCTGGTGATCTTGCGTCTGATCGGGGCGACGCACGCCTTCCTGCGCGCGCCCTTCCTGGCGGCCGGTCTGATTCTCTGTCTGATCGGGGCGCTGCTCTCCCAGTTGATCCTCTACGCCGGATTCGTGACGACGCGTTCCTTCATGCCGGGTCTGCGATTCCTGCCCAGCGAGTGGCTGATCTTGTTTCTGCTGGGGGTGGTTGCCGTCGGCCTGCTCGGCAGCTTCCTGACCGTCGAGGCGTCGATTCGCAGTCTCGAGCGCCGCGGAGGAGGCGGCGATGCCTAGGCGCGTGCCCCTGAATCTGGTCCGCCCCGGCGCGCGCCGGTCCCGCCGGTCCCGCCGGCCCCCCACGGGCCCCGGAGCCCAGAGGAAGCAGTACCCGCGACGTAGTCGCGCATTGCTCTGCGGTGCGGGGCTCATTGTGCTGGCGACCCTCACCCTCGGGCTGGCCGCACCTTGGGTCGCCGCCAGCGACCCGAACCAGGGGATTGCCGGGCGGCGCGCCGAACTCGAGGATCTCAAGCGCCGGATCGAGCAGAAACGCCGCCAGGTCGCCGAACTGCGGGCAGAGGGAGAAGACATCGAGCGCATTCTGGCCGAAGTGGAGCGCGAGCGCGGGATGACCGAGCGCTACCTCGAGAAGGTCAGGCGCCAGGAGACCCAGCTCGGTCAGCGGATCCGTGCGCAGCAGGAGTGCTTGGCGGAGAAAGAGGGCCAGCGCGAGACCGCTCGCCAGGAGATGGCGGCTGCATTGGTGCACTACTATAAGGAACGGCGAGTGACCGCCGCCGAGCTGCTCGTCTCCTCCGTCACCTTCAGCCAGCTCTTCGCCCGGGCGCACTACTGGGTGCGCATGATCCGGCGCCTGCGCGGGCAACTCGAGGATCTGCTCGCCCAACATGCGGCGATCCGCGCCGAACTGAAAGAGATCGAGACGCGCCGGCGCGAGGTGCGCGGCCTGCGCCACGAGCGCCAACAACAACTCGAGCATCTCACTCGCGAGGAGGCGGCCCGGCGCACGCACCGCGAGGAGCTGCAACGCACGGTCGCGCGCTTCGAGGAGCAGACACGCAAGCTGCTCGCCTCGCAGGCGGAGATCGAGCGGCTCATCGAGGCGGCTCTGCGTGCTCCGGCGGCGGGGATCGACGCCGACCTGGCGTCCCACCGCGGGCGCGTGCCCTGGCCGCTCACCGGACGCGTGATGACCCGCTTCGGGACCCAGGTGCACCCGCGCTACGGCACGAAGGTCGAGAACAAGGGCATCGAGATCGCCGCCGCCGAGGGCACCCCGATCCAGGCGGTGGCCGGCGGGCGGGTGGTCTTCGATGGCTGGCTGGGCGGCTATGGCCGCACCGTGGTCGTCGCCCACGGCGATCAGCTCTTCACGCTCTATGCGCACGCGTCCGAGGTGCTCGTCGGCCGGGGCGATGACGTGGCCGCCGGACAGACCATCGCCCGGGTCGGTGCCAGCGATTCGCTGATCGGTCCCGCTCTCTACTTCGAGATCCGCCAGGGGGCGCGGGCGGTCGATCCGTTGCGCTGGTTGGCCGCGAGGAGTTCGCCGCGATGATCCTCTTCGACGCGATCCGTCATCAGGAAGGCGTGATCACGGTGCTGCGCGGCGCGGCGGCGAGCGGGCGGCTGGCCCATGCCTATCTCTTCTGGGGTCCCGAGGGCGTGGGCAAGACGCGCACCGCCCAGGCGCTGGCGCAGCTGCTGCTCTGCAGCCGCCCCGATCCCCCGTGCGGATCTTGCTCGGAGTGCGAGCGCGTGGCGCGCCTCACCCATCCCGATCTCCATTGCGTCCTGCCGGGCGCGCGCGGGGGCAGCGCCGATGAGCGCAAGCAGCTCGAGGCCTTTGCCGCCGACTTCTTCTACGTCCCGCAGATCCCGCGCAACGCGACGATCAGCATCGAGCGTATCCGTGGGCTGAAGCTGGAGTCCTCGAAGGCGCGCGTGCGGGCGGGGAACCGAGTGATCGTGATCCGCAATGCCGGACGGATGACCCACGAGGCGGCGCAGGCGGCCCTGAAGATCATCGAGGAACCGCAGCCGGGGACCTTCCTGATCCTGACCTGCCGCGATCCAAGTCGCGTCCTACCGACGATTCTCTCCCGTTGCCAGCGCATGCGCCTGCGAGCCCTGCCGCGGGAGTATATCGAGGGGACGCTGATCGAGCGGCTCGGTCTCGAGGCCGAGGTGGCCCGCTTCTTCGCCGCGCTCGCCCAGGGAGGGCTCGGGCGGGCGCTGGCGCTGGCGGAAAGTGATGCCCGCACGGCCCGCGACCGTGCCATCGAGCTCTTCGAGACCCCCCTGGGGGATGCCGGGGAGGCGGCGCGACGCGCCCAGGCGCTCGGGCGGGGCTGGGATGCCGAGGCGGCCCGGATGGCGGGCGAGCTGCTGCTGACCTGGTACAGTGATCTGCTCGCGGTGCGCCACGAGCTTCCCGCGGAACGTCTCACGCACGGCGACCGCCTCCCGCAGCTGCGCCGCCAGGCGGAGCAGCTCTCGCTGGCGGCGATCCGCCGGCGGATCGAGACGGTGGAGGAGATGCTCGGGGCGCTGGAGCAGCACGTCAATCCGCTGCTGGCGCTGCAGGGAGCGCTCCTGAGGATCAATGGCCTTGTCGAGGCCGATCCCCCTTTCTAAGCTGATTGTCTGGTATTCGCGATCCCGCAGAACCTTGGCTCCGGAGAGCTGGTAGAATGGGGAGGGCGCGGCGCCCCCCGGTCATTTCGCCAGGGGGCGGCAAACCGTCGTGTCGAAGTCGCCGGTTCGGTCTGGGTGAGAGAGGAAGCCACCATGACGCGATCCCGCAGATCGCCGAGTCGCTCGGCCTCCCATCCCTCCGGGAGACGGGGTGGAGGGGGCCGCCGCCGGGGTGAGCCGGGCCGGGGGCCCGCACCGGTCCCGGAGCGTGACGCCACGGTTACGGAGATGACCGACCAGCCGCTGGTCTATGTGGCCTTCCGTGGCGGGCGGCGGGAGGCCTATGGCAATGCCGCCGAACTGATCGTGCGCTTGGGCGACTTCGTGTTGGTCGAGGCCGAGCGCGGCCAGGACCTGGGCTGGGTCGTCGCCGAGACGGGGCCGCCAATCAGGCGCCGCAAGCACCAGCCGTTGCGCAAGCTGGTGCGGTTGGCGACGCGCGATGAGGCCAACCGGCTGGCGACCCTCGTTCAGGAGGACCGGGACGCCTTCGAGATCTGCCAGGGGCGCGCGAGGCAATTCGGTCTCAAGATGAAGATCATCGACGCCGAGACGCAATTCGACGGCAACCGAATCACCTTCTACTTCACCGCCGACCACCGCGTCGACTTCCGTGAACTCGTCCGTGATCTCGCGAGCATCTTCCGCACCCGGATCGAGCTGCGTCAGGTCGGCGCACGCGATGCCGCGCGCCGCTGTGACGGCGTCGGTCCCTGCGGTCGGCGTCTCTGTTGTACGACGTTTCTGCGCGACTTCGAGCCGGTGACGCTCAAGATGGCCAAGGAGCAGAGCCTGCCCCTGAATCCCGCCAAGATCTCGGGCAGCTGCGGCCGCCTGATGTGCTGCCTGAACTACGAGGCCTCCCATTACCGGGCGGCAATGCGCCAGGCGCCGCGTCCCGGGAGCCGCTGGTGCTACGCGGAGCGCGAGTGGATCGTCGCCCGAGTCGACTTGGGCAACTATCGGATCCTGCTGGAAGATTGCGACGGAAAGAACGAGTTCGTCGACTTGATGCGCTTCCAGGAAAAAGCCGTCTCCACGGGCGGCACCCGGTCCGACGCGCAGCGTCCCGCCGAGGAATCCCCCGAGTCCGATTCGCCCGCCGTCGCAAAGGCGGAGCAGGCCCAGCCGGATCGCTCGGGCGGCCGCGATGATTGACACCCATGCCCATCTGCACTTTCCCGATTTCGACGCCGACCGCGCGGCGGTGATCAGCCGCGCCTTCGCCTTCGGCATCACCGGGATTGTCGAGATCAGTGTCGCCCCCGGCGCCTGGGCGGAAGTCCTGAGGCTCGCGCAGGCCGATCCGCGCATCTTTGCCGCCCTCGGCGTTCATCCCCACGAGGCGGCCGCGGCGACGCCCGGCGCGCTGCGACGCATGGAGCGGCGTCTCGCCGATCCCGGCGTTGTCGCCGTCGGTGAGACGGGGCTCGATCGCGTGCGCGGGTTTTCCTCGCACGAGGATCAGCGGCGGGCGCTGATCGCGCAGATCGGCATCGCGCGCGAGTCGGGCTTGCCGCTCGTGATCCATTGCCGCGAGGCTTTCGATGAGTTGATCCCGCTCCTCGCGCGGGAAGGGGGGGCGGCGATCCGGGGCGTCTTCCACTGCTTCTCGGGTGGGGTCGCCGAGGCGCAGGCGGTCACGGCGCGCGGGTTCTTAGTCGGGCTCGGCGGCGCGGTGACCTACGCGCCCGAGCGCTGGCGCCCCGTACTCGCCGCGCTGCCGCGCGAAGCGATCCTGCTCGAGACCGATGCGCCCTTTCTCCGCCCGGCCCCCGATCGTCGTGGGCGCAACGAGCCCGCCCTGCTGCTGCGCACCGCCGAGGCGATCGCACCCGATCTGGGCATGACCTGCTCCGAGCTGGTCGCCTTGGCGGACGCCAATGCCCGGCGCTTCTTCGGCCTGTCTGCGCCGGGCGCCGCGGTTGAATCGGCGGCGGATGGCGATGTCGCGGCCGAACGCTCGGCGAGCGGCTCCGCCGCGCCCGACTCGCCGGAGCGCTCCTGATGTCCGTCCCGGTCGGCACGAAGCAGTGGCTGCGCGCCGCCGGGATCCGGCCGCGGAAGGCGTGGGGGCAGAACTTTCTGATCAATGCGCGGGTGGCCGAGCGCATCGTGGCGGCCTGGCCGCTCGACACGGGGACGGCGGTGCTCGAGATCGGCGCGGGCGCCGGGGCGCTGACCCTGCCGCTACTCGCCCGGGGGGTGCCGGTGCTGGCGGTGGAGCGCGACCCGCGGCTGGCGACGCTGCTCGAGCGGCGGGCCGCGGCCGAATGCCCCGGTGCTCCCCTGAGGGTGCAGGTGGCCGATATCCGCGAACTCGCTCCCGGGGCCGAACTCGCCGGCGGGGTGGCGGCCGGCGGGGAGATCAGCCACTGGGGGTTGGTCGGCAACCTGCCCTACGCGGTGACCACGCCGATCTTTGAGTGGGTCTTGAAGTTCCGGCGCCACTTCGCCTGGGCCGCCTTCATGGTGCAGCGGGAATTCGCCGCGCGCCTGCTGGCCCCGGTCGGCTCGGCCGACTATGGCTCGCTGACCCTCTGGGTGCGCTTCCGCTACCGGGTCACGAAACAGCTTGCGGTGGGCCAAGGGAACTTCTGGCCGATACCCAAGGTGGATTCAATTGTGGTGCGGTTGGATCCGCTCACCGCGCCTCCCGTTGAGGTTTCCAACGAGGCGCGCTTCGAGCGGATCGTGCGGGCGGCCTTTGCCCACCGCCGCAAGGTGATCGCCGGCTCGCTGGCGCATAGCCTGCGGCTGCCGCGCGCCACGGTCGATCGGGCCCTTGAGGAGGCTGGCATCGATAGCCGCAAGCGGGCCCAGGAGTGTGAGCTTGACGAGTTCGCCGCCCTCAGCCGGGTCTTGGAGCCGCTGCTTGCTGCCGCGGCGCCCTCTCGGGGGCTGCGGAATCCCCACTGAACGTGCTAGGGTTTCGGCGATTTTGCTGCTCCAGGGGGGACCATGGCTGCACAGGGACTGATCGGCATCGTCTTGGCGGGCGGCTTGGGTAGTCGCCTGAGCCCGTTGACCAGGGTGACCAACAAGCACTTGCTCCCGGTCTACGATCGGCCGATGATCTACTACCCGATCGAGACGCTCGCCCAGGCCGGCATCCGCGACATTCTGCTCGTCACCGGCGGCAACAACGCCGGGGATTTCCTGCGCCTGCTCGGCAATGGGCGGGACTTCGGACTCAGCCACCTCGACTACGTCTACCAGGAGGGCGAAGGGGGCATCGCCGCCGCGCTCTCCCTGGCACGGTACTACGCGCAGGGCAAGCGGATGGTCGTGATCCTCGGCGACAACATCATCGCCGATGACATCACCCCGCACGTCGAGCGCTTCGCCCAGCAGGAGCGCGGGGCGAAGATCCTGCTGAAGGAAGTCGACGATCCGCAGCGCTTCGGGGTCGCCGAACTCGCCGAGGACCGCGTCGTGGGGATCGAGGAGAAGCCGCAGCGGCCCAAGACCCGCTACGCCGTGACCGGCATCTACATGTACGATGACCAGGTCTTCGGGATCATCGACCGACTCGCGCCCTCGCAGCGCGGGGAACTCGAGATCACCGACGTCAACAACGCCTACATCGGTTGGGGCCAGCTGACCTTCGACTTCCTCGATGGTTGGTGGACCGACGCCGGGACGTTTGGATCGCTCCTGCGCGCCAATGTCCTCGTTGCCCGGCAGCGGGACATGCCGCTGCCGCCGGGTGTCCCCGGGAGCGGGCCCGAAGCGGGAGCATGAGCAGGCAAGGCAGCAGAAGCAAGGAGCTCGGGGGGCGGCTGGTGACGGCGCTGCTGGCGGCGCTGCTCTGCGGCGTGAGCGCCGAGAGCCGGGCGGAGGCCTCAACATCCTCCTCCACCACGACCTCATCCCCATCCTCCACCCCTGCGGACGAGACGATCCTCACCCGCTACGGGATTCGTCCCCGCTACGATACGTCGTTTCGCGTCAACCGCCAGGAGCGGAGCTGGAGCCAGACACTCGCTTTCAGCCGCGGCGGCGGACTCGCCAACCTGAACGTGTCGCTCAATGTCAAGACGCGGGAAGATGAGACCCGCAACGACTTCGAGGAAGGGATCAACGGCTTGAAGATCAGCGTCGGCCGCAGCAGCCGGCTGGGCAAGCTGTCCTTCAGTACCGCCGCCAACCGCAGATACACGCAGACCTCTCAGTCTCTGCATTCGCGTGACAGCGACCAACTCGCCTTCACCAATACTCTGCCGCTGCGTGCGGCCGAGACCTCTTCGCTGAACTTGAGTTTCGGGCTTGGGTGGGTCGAGGACCGTGAGGTCAAAGAGAACCGCCGCCTGACCACGACCGTGGATCGCACCGTGGCGACCGGATGGGAGGCGGATGCGAACCTGAAGGGCGAGTGGGCCCTGCACAGCGCCGTGAGCCTCGATGTGGGAACCAACTGGAACGGGTCGGTGCAGTCCTCACGCACGACGCACACCGAGGAGGGGGGGGGCGATGCCTTCGAGGCGACCGATCACAGGCGCGACAACCGCGCATTCGCCAATCTCGAGTGGAGTCGCAGTGAAGGTTTGCACGTCCTGCTGAAGACCAACTGGGGGGATGCCGTCGCGCAGTACTACCAGGCCTCCGCCGAGACCCAGGAGACGAAGCGGCACAACAGCCGCTCCGTCGATCTGACCGCCGACGGGGCCTTTGCCGGGCAGTTCGGCTACGTTGCGAAGATCTTCGCCGACCGCCGGCAGTTCGACTACCAGGTCGAGGCGAACGACAAGCTGAACGCAACGACGAAATACGAGCTCACGCTGGAATACCTCCCCCGCCTGCCCTTGCTGCGCGGCGGAACGCTGAGTGGAACGGCATCGCTGAGCAACAAGCGCAGCCAGCGACAGAAGACGACTCCGAGTGACATCGAGGGCACGCTGCTCGAGGCGAAGTTCATCCGGCCGTTGGGAGAACAGTTCACTCTGACGATGCGCACGCGCGGCGACCTCGAGCAGTACTTCTATGACGACGGATCCCTCGACAAGGACCGGTTACGCTTGGCCAATCAGGTCTTCCTGCGCTACAAGCGCGGGCCCGGCCTGCGCGCCAGTCTCGGCTACGCGTCGAACGAGGTCGAGGAGGTTCACATCCCCAGCAATCGTGCGGCTCAGAGCCAAGTGAAGAATGACTATCGCGTAACGGCCGACTATGACGCCGCTCTTCCGGCGGGGATCCGGATCAGCCAGAACTTCCAGATCAGCGCGACCTACACGTACTATGTGTATGATGAGAATCGCAATGCTCTGCGGCGCTCGAACCGGGTCACCACCAAGCTCGCCGTGCCCCTGATCGAGCACTCTTCGATCAGCTTGGTGCACATCTTCGAGAAGGCGGACAGGGGCAGCTACCGCTATCCCGAGAGCGAGGAGGGGCGGGTCTACAACAAGACCCAGCTCGACTTGCGGCAGAACCTGAGCGCCAAGATCGAGTATACGATTGCGGGAGCGATTACCCTGAGGGTGACCGAGGACCTACGGATCACCTCGAACAAGCAGCACGCGACCGATGCGGTCACGCGGCGCGAGGCGCATTCCTTCTCGGGCTTTGTCGGCCTGCGCCGCAACCTCGAGAATGGGATGATGGTGACAGCCAACTTCGAACGGACCGAGAGCAACAATGAAGACCCCTACTGGAAAATCGATGCCCGGGTGCAGAAGACCTTCGACTAGCGGGGCGCAGTCGGATCGCCGGGCGCTCGGCGACACCCCCGCGCCCGGACGCCGGAGAGCAGGCGGTGCACATGGCCGTGCGGGCCGGCTGGCGCTGCTGCTCTGCGCGGCGCTCTTGCTCGGCGGGTGCCTGTTCAGCACGCGCAAGGATGAGGGAGACGTCGATCCCAATGGAGGGGCGGTCTGGCTGCCCCCGGTGACGCTGGGCAACGCGCTCGGCAACATGCAACGGGCCCTCGAGAAGGGCGTGCTGACTAACTATGGTAACTCGTTCAACGATAGTTACTTCGAAATGGTGCTCGACCCGGCCGATCTGTCCGAGCTGGGCCAGAACGAATTCGACACCTGGAACGCGTCCCTGGAAGAACAGCGGATGTCGGGGATTCTGATCAGCACCGAGGCGACCCTCGAGGTCTTCTGGGTGCCGCGCGACTCGGTGGATCAATCGTCCAGTGTGCGCTACTATGAAGACTTAGCCTATCGCTTGGAGTTCGCTGAGCCGACCCGCTCGGTGACCTATTCCGGCAAGGTCGACCTCTGGTTCGAGGACGATGGGGCCGGGGAATGGTATATCACGAAGTGGATCGATAAGCGCGACGGCTCTCCCAACCGCACCTGGAGCTGGTTGCGGGCTCGTAACCAAGTGGAATTCTAGGCGGGCGATGCGGGGCGGCGAGTGCCCGCCGTGGGCGGATATCCGCCCCGCGGGCAGCCGAGACGCCGGGGAATGGCGGAAACCTGACAGCTGCAGTCGGGGTTGAATCTGCTGGGTAGAGCCGCCGGCCAAGACCGTCGATAGCACGGGCGAGGAAGATCAATCGCAGGGATGCATTCCGGCCTCTACTGGGTTTCGAGGAGGATCCGAGCAATGAGACGGACACTGCAGCTGGGAGTCAGCGGGTTGCTGCTCCTCCTGATGATTGCGGGCATCACCGGATGTCCCTTCTCTCCCGATTCGGGCAACGGCGACGACCCGCCCCCGGACTTGTTCAAGGCTCGCACCTCGCCGGAGAACCTGCTCGAGAACTTGAAAATGGCCTATCGGGAGCGGGTGGTCGCCGAGTACGAGAGTCTGTTGGCGATGGACTTCACCTTCTTGCTCTCCGCCGAAGATGCCGCCGAGCCCGGGATGCCCGAGTCCTGGGGGCGGCAGGATGAGATCGGGATCCACACGAACATGTTCGACTCCGACCGCGTGCAGGACCTGTCGCTGAGCTTCGATTCGGGGGACCGCGTTTTCGACCCGACCGATGGTCTCTGGACGATCACGATCACCAACGTGCGGTTGCGCCTCTATGGGGAGACGCCGGGGAACGAGGGTGAGGGGCCGGAGGAGTACAAGGTCGACAGCGGGACCTCGAAGTTCTGGTTCCGCGAGAATGACTGGACAGAACCGGGAACCAGCAACAAGATATGGACGATCGTCAAGTGGGAGGACAATCCCATCTAGTCCCCTCCAGGTTATCCGGGGCGCTCGCCCCGGGCAGTGGAAGGCGTTGTCGATGAGCCGCAAGGCGGGATCTTCGCGGGCCGGGCGCTGGGCGCTCGGCCCGCTTCTGATAGCCTTCTTTTCCGGGGCTCTGTTGGTCGTCTTGGTCGTCGTCCTCCTCGAGTGGCCGGCGAGGCGTCCTGGGGGGGCAACTGCGGCCGCCGGGCGTCCGGCGGTGCAGGAGCAACTCGCCGGGCTGGCCGCACTGCTTGATTCCCAGGCGGAATGGGAACAGATCGGTGACGTGAGCTGCCCGGAATGGCATGGCCGGATCGTTGATGAGACGAGTCTGGTGCGCTGGAACGCCGGGGCCACCGCCGCCCTGGGGGCGGCGGGTTTCGAGATCCTCGCCGGGAAAGAGGATCTGATCCACCGCCGCAATCGCTGGCCGCTGCAGAGATTGACTCTCGAAGTCGGGGTTGCCGGCGAGCAGATCGCCACGGTGATTGTCGAGACGGGGCGTTCTCCGAGCCTGCCGCCGCCCTTCTAGGTCGCGCCTCTGGGCGAACGCTCCCGGGGGGCCCCGCAGGGCGAACGCTCCCGGGGCGACACGTCGGGGCGGACTCCGTGCGGCGCGGCCGCACTCCGTCCGCCCCTCCTAACGCCCCGTCCGCGTCCGCCCTGCGGGGCTCTCTGGCCGATGGCCCGTTCGCGTCCGTCTTGCGGGGCTTCCTGCCCGACGGCCCGTTCGTGTTTGCCCTGCGGGGCTGCCCGACATCCGTCCGTACTCGGCATGCGGGGTCTGGCTGCGGGATGGATTGCGGGCTCGGAAGGGACGGAGTCCAGAGAATACCGTTGATTCCAACCTTGCGGCTTCGCTAGAATCCTAGGTCTGTGTTTTCAGGGGACTGTTTCGTCCGGCGGAGGATTTTCGCATGGGTGACAACTTCCGGTGGAAGCTGTTGAGCCTGATCGTGCTGCTCGGCCTCTCGGTCTATGCGCTCTACCCGACCGTGCGCTACTACTCGATGAGCCAAGCAGATAAGCAACTCCTCACCGAAGAGGAGCTGGAGGAGTTGCGCAACGATGCGCTCAACCTGGGGCTCGATCTCCAGGGCGGGATGCACCTGGTGCTCGAGTTGGATCGTACTGCGTTGCGGCCCTCCGAGGTGCCCGACGCGATGGCTCGGGCCGTCCAGATCCTGCGCAACCGGGTCGACCGGTTCGGCGTGGCCGAGCCGACGATCCAGCCGCAAGGGGACGATCGCATCGTCGTCGAACTGCCGGGCCTGCTCGACAAGGAGCGGGCGATCAGCTTGATCGGCCAGACGGCGCTGCTCGAGTTCAAGCTGGTCAAGCCCGACGGTGAGGCGCGCAAGACGATCGAGCGGCTCGATCGGGCCCTCGCCCAGATGCAACGCTCGGCCGCCGCCGATTCCGACTCGGCCGACATTGAATTCGTCCACCCCTTGCTCGACTACATGCCCTTCTGGCCGGAGCTGCCCTTCGACGGGGCCTTCTTCCTCGAGCAGGATCTGGCCGAGGTCAGGGAACTGATCGCGACAGTGGATGTCGACTCGATTCTGCCGATCGACACCCAGTTGCTCTGGGGCGTCTCGGCCGAGGGCTACCAGGGCTATTCCGGCCGGGTGCTCTACGTGCTCGACCGCAAGGCCCAGATGACCGGCTCCGGCGTCTCGAACGCCGTGCGGCGCATCGGGATCGATCCGGCGCGGCCGAATGCCGCGGGGGTCAGTTTCACCCTCAATTCCGAAGGCGCGCGCCGCTTCCGCCGGGTGACGGGCCAGAATGTCGGGCGGGCCTTGGCGATCATTCTCGACGAGCGGGTCGTCTCCGCCCCGCGTATCGCCGGCCGCATCCCGAGCGGGCGGGGCCAGATCACGGGTGCGTTTACCGACGAAGAGGCCCGCGACCTGGCGATCGTGCTGCAGGCGGGTGCGCTGCCCGCCCCGATCAAAATTATCCAGGAAATGACTGTCGGCCCCTCGCTCGGCGCCGACTCGATTCGCATGGGGGTGCGCGCGATCCTCGTCGGCGCCGCCCTGGTCATGCTATTCATGGTCATCTACTACCAGGCGAGCGGGCTGGTGGCATTGTTCGCTCTGATTCTGAACATGATCTTCCTGCTGGCGGCGCTCGCCGGCATGCGCGGCACGCTGACGCTTCCCGGCATCGCCGGCATGGCGCTGACGATCGGCATGGCCGTTGATGCCAATGTGCTCGTCTTCGAGCGCATCCGCGAGGAACTGCGCGTCGGCAAGAAGGTGCGTAGCGCCGTGGAAGCGGGTTATGCACGTGCCTTTCGCACGATTCTGGACGCCAACGTCACGACGCTGATCAGCTCGGGCGTGCTCTGGTGGATCGCCACCGGTCCGATTCAGGGATTCGCGACCACGCTGTTCATCGGGATCCTGGCCAACCTCTACACCGCGGTGATGGTCACGCGCATGGTCTTCGACGGCTTCACCTCGCGTTCGGGGGTGGAGCGGTTGTCGATCTAGGACGATGCCGGTTGCGGTCGGGCCGACCGGGCCCGGTCGGACGTAGCGACCGAGGGGGGATTGCGGGAAAATGCTGACCTTCGTCACCGATACCCACATCGACTTCATGTCCAAGCGCCGGGCGTTTTTCGTCGTCTCGGCAGTGGTCATCCTGGCCGGGATTGTCTCCTTTGCCTTGCATGGCGGCTTGCGCCTGGGCATCGACTTTGCCGGCGGGCGGCTGATCGAGTACCGCCTGGGTGAAGACCTGACGATCGACGAGCTGCGCACGGCGGCGGCGGCGGCCGGCTACGCAACCGCCGAGATCCAACCGGTGCGCGGCCGCAGTTACGTGCTCTTCCGCATCTCCGATATCGACGTCGCCGAGCAGGAGGGTGGTGAGATTTCCCCGTCGGCGGAGATCCGCGATGCCCTGACCGCGGCGCATCCCGGCATGGAGGTCGAATTGCTCCGCGAGGAGAGCGTCGGGGCGAAGATCGGCAAGGAGATTCGCGGGCAGGCCATCTGGGCGATGTTGATCGCCCTCGGGCTGATCCTGATCTATATCGCAATTCGTTTTGAGTTCCGCTTCGGTGTCGGCGCGGTCGTTGCTCTGTTGCACGATGTGCTCGTGACCTTGACGGTGCTGTCGATGCTCGACCGCGAGATCACCATGCCCGTGGTCGCCGCGCTGTTGACGATTGCCGGATACTCGATCAACGACTCGATCGTCGTCTTCGACCGGATCCGCGAACAGCTCGTGCGTCTCCGCCGGGAATCCTTCCCCGGCGTGCTCAATGTCAGCATCAACCAGGTGCTCTCGCGCACCGTGGTGACCTCGCTGACGACGCTCTTTGTGGCGCTCTCACTGTTGATCTTCGGTGGTGAGATCATCCGGGACTTCGCGCTCGCGATGGCGATCGGCGTGATCGTCGGGACCTACTCTTCGATCTTCGTCGCCAGTGCGCTGGTGCTCGAGTTGCGCCAGGCGGCCGAGGCGCGCGCTTCCTAGGCGGCCCGGTCAACATCCACCCGGCAGCGAGGCCGCGCGCGTCCCCGGGTTCTCCCCCCATGTTCGATCTCGGAACCGATGGGTCTGCAATGGGTTCCAATCGTAGACCGGCCGTGCGGCCTGCCCGGTCGCCGGCCCGACCACGCGCAGACCTGAGGAGGTGTTCTTGAGAGCCTCGTCCAGGATCGGGATCCTGCATCTGCTCATCCTGACGGTTTTTCCATTGGGTCTCGGGATGGCGGCCCCCGTGGCGGCCGACCCGCTCGGGGGCCCGGGGCTGGTGTTGGCACGGCTGAAGTATGGGGGTGGGGGAGACTGGTACAGCAACCCGACCTCGCTGCCCAATCTGTCGCGGGCCCTCGCCGAGCGCACCTCGATTCCGATGCAGCGCCATCAGGAGGCGCGCGTGGCGCCCCTGGACGAGGAGCTCTTCGACTATCCGCTGCTGTACATGAATGGCCACGGCACGATCAAGCTGACCGAGGCGGAGAAGGCACGGTTGCGCGAGTATCTGCTCGGGGGCGGGTTCCTCTTCGCCGATGACAATTATGGGATGGATGCGAGCTTCCGCGAGATGATCGCCGCGGTCTTCCCCGATCGAGCGCTCGTCGAGGTGCCCTTCGATCACCCGATCTATCACTCTTTCTACGAGTTCGACCAGGGTCCCCCCAAGATCCACGCGCACGACGACAAGCCCCCGCAGGGGTTCGGGATCTTTGATCGGGGGCGTCTGGTCGTCTTCTACACGTACGAGGCCGATATCGGGGATGGGTTGGAGGATGCCGATGTCCACAGCGACCCGCCCGAGAAACGGGAGGCGGCCCTGCGGATGGCGATCAATGTCGTCGTCTATGCCCTAACGGGCGAAGCGGCGGCCAATCGAATCGGGGTCTCCGGCGGGGCCTAGGAGGGTTCGTTCGCCGGCACGACCTGGGGTACGCTGCCAGGTCTGCCGCCGGGGGTGCGCGGCCCGCCGCGCGGGACGAGGAACGAGAGCTGATGGCAACCGACTCGCACAGGGCTGCTGCCGCGCGCCGCGCGGCGCCGCACGGGGAGGCCGGAATCGCGGTCCTGCTGCGGCATGGGCGTCGGGCGCGCCTCCGGCGGCAGAGCATCGAGATTCTCCTGGGGTGGGTGGGGCTCTGCCTGCCCGGGCTGGCCCTGCTCTTTCTCGCGGGGCTGGCGGTGCCGCCGGAGCGGCACTGGTCGGGGATCATGGCGGGTCTGGCCCTGGTCTGGATCGTGGGGACGCTGCTCTGGGTGGCTCGGGGGGCTCTCTGGCGGCGCCTCAGCCTCGCCGCCTATGCCCAGTGGCTCCAGCGTCTCGCCGGCCTGCGGCGCAACGAGCTGACCAATGCGTTGGCTCTCGAGCGGGATCGCGCCCGTTGGGCGGATGATCCGATTTCACGCGATCTCGTCGAGCTGGCGATTGTCCGCGCTCGTGAGCGATTTCGCCGGCTGTCCCTGCGCGCGCTCCACGCTCGTCGCTCGCTGCGGGGCCCGCTGCTGCGCGCTGCGGCCGCGGGGCTGCCCCTCCTGCTCGTTGCGTTGCTCGCCCCCGCGCGCTTCGCCGACACCGCCCGGCTCTTCCTCGCCGCGGGCGGGGTGGGGGTCGTGCCGCCGGTCACCCTGGAGGTTTCTCCGGGCGCCGAGCGGGTTGAATGGGGCGCCTCGGTGGAGATCGAAGCGACCATCGCCGGCCGCCGGCGGCCCGACGGCGCCGCGATCGAGATGCGCCGTCCCGATGGAGACTGGACCGCGGTGCCGATGGTGCGCGTTCCCCGGGGGGATGACCGCGACCGCTACTCGTTCCTGATCAGCTCGCTCAAGGGGGATCTCGACTACCGCATCGAGGCCCGCTGGGCGAGCAGTCCGGTCTATCACCTGCGCGTGGTGCACCGCCTGCAGGCGACGGGCTACCGCAAACGCTATGAGCCTCCCGCCTACACGGGGCTGGCCCCGCAGCGCGAGGTCTCCTCGGCGGGCGACCTGGCTGGGCTGGTCGGGACCATCGTGACCCTCGAGGTCCTCCATCGGCGTCCGGAGATCGCGGGGCGGATCCTCTTCGACGCCGGCGGCGATCCGTTGCCCCTGCGACCCGTCGCCGACGATCGCCTGGGTGCGAAGTGGGCGCTCACGACCTCCGGAAGCTACCGCGTCGAGTTGCGCGATCCGCGCGAGGACGAGCGCTGGCTCTCGGATGTCTTCACGATCGAGGCGGTTCCCGACCTGGCGCCGTTGGTACGGCTGTTGAGCCCGCCGCCGGTGATCGACATGCCTCCGGAGATGCAGGTGCCCCTGGAGGTCGATTGCGTGGACGATTTCGGGGTGACCGAGGTTGCCCTGATTTATGGCCGTCCCGGCGACGATCCGACCCGTGAGGTTCTGCGTCGCTGGATGCCGGCCAACGCCGCCGCCGCGGGCGCGACCGGCAGGGCTGCCCCGATGAGTGCTCCCGCCGATGTGGAGGCGCCGGGGGGGGCGGAGAGCGGCTCCGGCGGGGTGGAAGGCCCGTTTGGTGGAGTGCCGGCGGAGGCGCGGATCGTGCACGTCTGGAACCTCGAGTCGCTGCCGCTCCTGCCGGGCCAGGAGTTGCACTACTTCCTCCAGGTTCTCGACAACGATCCCCTGCATGGACCGAAGTCGGCCGAGACGCCGCTCGCCACGATCCGCTTCCCGACGATGGCCGAGATGTACGTTCAGGCCGAGGATCAGCGGGAGAACGAGATCGAGTCGATGGCCGAAACTCTCGCCGATCAGGAGGGATTGCGGGAGAGCTTGCAGCGGATCTCGCGCGAGATGCTGCGCGAGGACGAGATCTCCTGGGAGCGCCAGCAAGAGCTCGGGGATCTGCTGCAGCGCCAGGAAGAGCTGGGTCGCAAGATCGAGCAGCTCGAGCAATCGCTCGAGGCCTCGGCCCAGCGCATGGAGAACCAGAGCCTCTTCTCGATGGAGGTGCTCGAGAAAGTCCGCCAGATCCAGGAACTGGTGCAGCAGGTCCACAGTGAGGATTTCCGCCAGGCGGTCGAACGCATGCAGCAGGCGTTGCAGGATCTCGATCAGCGGGAACTGCAGCGCGCCATGGAGCAGATGAAGGTGACCCAGCAAGAGGTCAGCCAAGCGCTCGACCGGACGTTGCAGATGCTGCGCCGCCTGCTCGCCGAGGAGCAACTCGACCGCATCCTCCAGCAGCTCGATGAGCTGACGACCCGTCAGGCGGCGATCAACGAACAGCTCGCCCAGCAGGCCGCGGGTGAGACGCCCGAGACGCCTCCTGTGCCCGAGCGTGCCGGGGAGACGCCGCCTGGGGAACAGCAGGCGGCGGCCGATTCCGCCGGCGCGCCGAGTGAGCCGCAGCCGCTGAGCGAGGCCGAGGCGGAGGCGTTGGAGAAGGAGCAGGAGCGGCTGGAGCGCGAGCTGGCCGAGCTGCAGGAGATGCTCGAGAAGCTCGAGAAGGGTGACGCCGCCGTCCTGGATGACCTGCGTCAGGCGCTCGAGGAGATGCGCGAGCAAGGGGAGGCTGAGCAGGCGCTCGAAGAGATGCGCCGGGCGCGCGAGGCGATGGCGCAGAATGACCGGGAGTCCTCGTTGCGCTTTGGCCGCCGGGCCCAGAAGCGTCTCGAGCAGATGCAATCGGGTCTGAGCGCGATGAGGCAGGAGATCGATCAGGAGCGTCTCGAGTACCTGGTGCGGGCGCTCTTCGGGCTCGCCAACCGGATGGTGGATGTCTCGCTGCGCCAGGAGACGCTCGTCGCCCGGGGGCGCTCCCAGGGGCCGCACGAATTGGCTGTGCGCCAGCAGGAGCTCTACGAGGAGACACAGGCGCTGACCGACTCGCTGCAGGCGCTTTCGCGCGAGGTGCCCCTGATCGGGATGCCTCAGATGCGGGCCATGGGAGAGGCCCTGAAGAATCTCGGGGCGGCGCGCGACGCATTCGAAACGGGACAGCGGGGGCGAGCGGTCTCGCTGGCCGAGGAATCGGTGCGCGCGGTCAATGCGGCGGTCAGGACGCTACTGGAGAGCGCTGCCCAGGCCCAGAGTTCCTGCCAGTCGAGCTGTCCCAATCCCTTCAATCGCATGCAGTGCCTCACCGGCCAGCAGTCCTCCCTGAATCAGGAGACCCGGCAGATGATGGGCGCCTGCCAAACTCCGCGCCTGACGCAGAGCCAGCAGCAGGGGATGATGCGCCTGGCGGCGCGCCAGGAGATGATCCGCCAGGGGCTCGACGAGATTCAGGGGAGCATGCAGGGCTCGCAGCAAATGCTCGGGGATCTGCAGTCGGTCGTCGAGGAGATGGAAGAGGTCGCCGAGCAGCTGCGTCAGCGCAATGCGGATCCCCGCATCATCGAGCGCCAGGAGCGGATCTTGAGCCGGCTGCTCACCGCCCAGCGCAGCATCCGCCAGCGCGACCGGAGCGAGCAGCGGGAGTCACGGACCGCCCGCGATCGGGGCCCGCGGGCCGGCCCGCCGCCGGTCGATGAGGGCGAGTCGCTCGCTGAGCGCCTGCAACGGGCGATGCTGCGCGGCAGCCAGGATCCCGTGCCGGCGGAGTACCGGCCCCTGGTCGAGCAGTATCTGCGCTCGTTGTTGCGCCGGCCCGCGGGTCGGCGGTGACCGTGACTGGAGAGCTGCCCATGGCGCGTACTCGACAGATCAAGCATCGCCACGGCCTGGGATTTGTCCTAGTGCTGGCCGGCCTGCTCTGTACGGCCGCCGGCGCGGGCGCGCAGAGTGTCTCGCGGGCACAGGTGCCGGTCGACCGCAAGCAGCAGATCGCGCAGGCGGAGCGACTGGTCCGCCAGGGGCGGGCGCCCGAGGCGCTGCCGATTCTCGAGATGCTTCACCGGCGCTACCCCGATGATCCACGCGTGCTGCTCGCCCTGGCCTCGGCCCATCTCCATGGCGGCAACCAGGACAGCGCCATCGTGCTGCTGCGCACCGCGGCCGAGGAGCGCGGCGAGCGCGATCCAAACCTCTGGGTGCAACTCTCACGCTTCCATCGCCGGGCGGGCGACGGGCGGGCGGCGGTCGCGGCCCTGTTGCGCTGCATCGATCAGCGCCCGATCTGGGCCGAACGCCTGCGGGACCGGTTCGAGCTGCTGGTTGCCGACAGCACCGTCGGAGATAGCGCCCTGGCCGCGCTGGAGGAGGCCGCTCTGCCTGCCGAGGCGGGGAGCGCCTACAAGGAGCTGCTGGCGCACGTTTATGCCATCGGGGGACGCACTGCCGAGGCCCTGCGTTTGGTGATGGAGGTCGATCGGGCCCAGAGCGGGCGGGGCCGGGTGCTCTTCCCGCTGGCGCGGACGCTCTCCGGGCGCAGTGAGCCCTCCCATGCGCTGGCGGCCTTCGACTCGGTGCTGGCGCTCGAACCGCGCCCCGACCTTGCGCAGGAGGTCTGGTTCGAGAAGGCGCGCCTGCTGGCCACCCGCGGGCGTGCCGCCGAGGCGGTCGCCGCCTACACGGCCGCCGAGGAGCAGCTTCCCCGGGGACCGCTCGGGGCGCGGGCGGCGCTGGCGCGCGCCGAGTTGATCGCCGACGAGCTAGGCGATCTGGCTGCGGCCCGCGCGGTCTTTGTGGAACTGCTGCGCCGCATCGATCAGCAGCCGCGCGCGCATCGGCAGCAATCGCTGCGGGATCAGGCTCGCCTGGGACTGGCCGACTGCGCGCTGCGCCAGGAGGATTTCGACGCCGCCGGTGAGCGCTACGGTGAATTGGAACGGGGCGCCTCCCGCGCCGAGATTCGTGAACGGGCCGCCTTCGAGCAGGCCGAGATTCTCTTCTTCGCCGGAGGCTTCGATGAGGCCGAGGAGGCCTACTACCAGCTCAGCGATCGCTACCCCCAGGGCGTGTGGGTCAACGACGCCTTGCAGCGGGTGCTGCTGCTGGGCGAGCGTCGCGGCGCACGCGGTCTGGAGGACCTCGCGCGCGTGCTCTATCTGCGGCGCGTCGGACGCCGCGAGGAGGCCCTGGCGGTGACCCGGGAAGCTCTCGGGGCGGCGGGGGAGACGCCCTTGGCCCCCGAACTCTACCTGCAGGCGACGCAGCTCTGTGGCGAGCTCGACCGGGCGGCGCAGGCCGACAGCGCGCTCGGGCGCCTGTTGGGCGAGCACCCGGAGAGCCGGGCGGCGCCGGCGGCGCTGCTGTGGCTGGGGAATCTCCTGGCCCAGTCGCCGGCGGGGCGCGATCGTGCGCGGGAGTACTACGAGCGGATCCTCCTCGAGTACCCGCGGGCTTTCGAGGCGCGCCGTGCGCGCGCCATGTTGCGTGTCTTGATGGCGACCGAGGATCAATCCTAGAGGAGACGTACGTCGGTGGCAGATCGGAGCGGGGTTTTCTTGACTTGGGGCCGGCGTGCGCCGGCGGCCGTAATGCAGGCGTGCGCACGCCAAGGGATCGCCGCTGCGATGGCGGGACTGTTCTTGCTCGCCGCCGGCAGCACCAGCGTGGGGGCGGCGCTGCTGATCCCGATGGATTTGCTGCAGACCGATCATCTCAAGGCCTACGGGATCGCCTTCCAGGCGCTCGAGATGGGCACCGACGTGGAGTGGCTGCTCAACTACCGCGGCGGGGCGTTTCTGATGGAGGATCGCGAGGAACTGCGCCGCGCGATGCTGATGCGCGGCGTCTTCTTCGAGGCGGCCGGCGCCGGCGAGCAGGCGCAGATCTATCAGGAGATCGAAGAACACAACATGGAGGTGATCCTGCTGGAGAAGGCCCCGCGGATCGCTGTCTATGTCCCTCCCGCCACGGTGACCGAGCCCTGGGACGATGCGGTCATCCTGGCCCTCGAATACGCCGACATCCCCTATGACACGGTCTACGACGAGGCGATCCAGTCGGGGCGCCTGGCCGCTTATGACTGGTTGCATCTGCATCACGAGGACTTCACCGGCCAGTATGGGAAGTTCTACGCCAGCTTCCGCCACGCCGCCTGGTATCAGAATCGCAAGGCCCAGGCAGAGGCGTCTGCGCAGGCGGCGGGGTATGCGAAGGTCTGGCAGCACAAACATGCCACCGTCCAGCGGATTCGTGAATATGTCGCCCGCGGCGGATTCCTTTTCGCGATGTGTTCGGGCTGCGATACGTACGACATCGCCCTGGCGGCCGGGGATGTCGACATCGTCGATGTGGTCAACGACGGCGATGCCCCTGATCCGCGCGCCCAGGAACGGCTCGATTTCAGCCGCTGTCTGGCTTTCGAGGACTTCCGCCTCGAGGTGAACCCGTTCATCTACGAGTTCTCCAACATCGACATGAGCGACTACTCGCGGCTGCGTGGGGCGGAGGCCGATTTCTTCGTGCTCTTCGAGTTCTCCGCCAAGGAAGACCCGGTGCCGACCATGCTGACCCAGTGCCACGTCAACATGCTCAACGGGTTCATGGGGCAGACGACCAGCTTCAATCGCGAGACGCTGAAACCGGCGACCCTGGTCCTGGCCGAGGTGCCCGGGACCGAGGAAGTCCGCTACATCCACGGCAGTTTCGGTCAGGGCACCTTCACCTTCCTGGGAGGGCACGACCCCGAGGACTACGAGCATCGCGTCGGAGATCCGCCGACGCAGCTCGAGTTGCACAAGAGCTCGCCGGGGTACCGGCTGATCTTGAACAACATCCTTTTCCCGGCGGCCAAGAAGAAGGAACGGAAGACCTAAGTTACTGTGCGGGAATCTCAGGCGTGCAGGGGGCGAGCGGACCGGATGGGATCGGCGGGCACATCCCGCCGATCCCATCCGGTCCGCTCGCCCCATCGGGCTGTGCCGAATCGCGGCGCCGCCCTGCTCGTGGTTGAGCCCGAGCGGCGCCGCGGCGCAAGAAAGCGCGTAGCCGAGGGCGGGGCGTGGCCGCCTGCTAGCCGTTCGCCTTGGCGAAGGCCTTCATGAACTCGACGATCGCCTCGACCGACTCCAGCGGGCAGGAGTTGTAGGCCGAGATGCGGATCCCACCGACCGAACGATGGCCCTTCAGCCCGAGCAGATTGCCCAGCTTGCCCTCGGCAACGAATCGCGCCTCGAGGTCCTCCGCAGGCAGGCGGAAGACGATGTTCATCAGCGAGCGGCTCTCCTTGGGCACCGGCGCGCGGAAGAAGTCGGGATTGGCATCGATGGTGTCATAGACCATCCCGGCCTTCTTGCGGTTGCGGGCCTCGATCTCGGCCAGTCCGCCGGCGTCCATCATTGTCCGCAGCACATTGCGGACCATGTAGATGTTGAAAGAGGGGGGTGTGTTGAAGAGCGAGTTCTTGTCGGCATGCGTCTGATACTTGAGCAGGGTCGGCACGCCCTCGGTCTTGCATTGCTTCAGAATGTCGTCGCGGATGATCACCACGGTGACACCCGCGGGACCGATGTTCTTCTGGGCGCCCGCGTAGATGATCCCGAACGGGGAGGGATCAAACGCGCGCCAGAGGAAGTCGGAGGACATATCACAGACGATCGGCACGCCGCCGGTGTCGGGGAAAGCGTGGAACTGGGTGCCCTTGATTGTATTGTTGCTTGTCATGTGGACGTAGCGGGCTCCCGGGGTCAGCTTCAGCTCGTCCTGGCGCGGCACGCGTTTCAGTTCGACCGTCTCGCCATCGAAGGCGACATTGACAGTGCCGAAGAGCTTCGCCTCGGCGATCGCCTTCTTCGACCAGGTGCCGGTGTGGATGTAGTCGGCCGTCTGGCCGGCACTGAGGAGATTCATCGGCACCATGGCGAACTGCAGGCTGGCGCCGCCCTGCAGGAGGAGCACATGGAAGCGCTCTCCGAGACCGAGCATCTCCTTGATGATCGCAATCGTCTCGTTGTGGACCGCGTCGTATTCCTTCGAGCGGTGGCTTGTCTCCATGACCGAGGTGCCAGTGCCTTCCCAGTCGAGCAGCTCTCGCTGGGCCCGCTCGAGGGCGGCCACGGGCAAGACCGCCGGGCCGGGATAGAAATTATGCGCACGTGCCATCGCGAGACCCCTCCTTGTTCGTGAAGCGACTACTTCCCACCATGCTCTTCGAGAAGCGCGACGATGATGTCGCCGATCCGCAGCAGGTTCTCCTTCGATGAGGCCCCGATGTGGGGCGTCATGAAGACATTCGGCGCGGACAACAGGGGCGAGCTCTCCGGCGGCGGATCGCTCTCCCAGACGTCGGTCCCGTAGGCACGCACCTTGCCGCCGGCGAGCGCGGCGGCAAGATCGGCCTCGTTGATCACCTTGCCGCGCCCGGTGTTGATCAGAATGACCCCATCCTTCATCTTGCCGATCAGTCCGGCATTGATCATGCCCCGGGTCTCTTCGGTCAGGGGCGTGTGCAATGAGATGAAATCGGCCTGGGCCAGCAGCTCGTCGAGCGAGACCAGCTCACAGGCGTCGGCACGGTCGACGTATTTGTCGTAGGCGAGCACGTGCATGCCGAAGGCCTTGGCCCGCTTGGCGACTTCGCCGCCGATTCGCCCCAGGCCGATCAGACCGAGTGTTTTCTGATAGAGCTCGGTGCGCTTCAGTTCCTTCTTCGCCCACTGGCCGGCCTTCATCGTCATGTGGCCCTCGATCAGGCGATTGGGAATCGCCACCAGATGGGCCATCGCCAGCTCGGCCACCGCCACGCTGGAGGCTGCCGGAGTGTTGAAGACCTGGACGCCCTTCTGTTTCGCATAGTCGAGATCGACGTTGTCGAGCCCGACGCCGCCGCGGATGATGATCTTCAGCTCCGGCGCCGAGTCGATGTACTCCTTGGTGCATTTCGTCTTGCTGCGGATGAGAACCACGTTGGCGGTGGGCAGCTGGTTCTTGTCGTCAGTTGCCTCGCCGAAGGCTTTCAGGCGCTCGGGAAGCGATGGATCGAAGGCATCCGAGATCAGGATCTTCATGGTCTCCTCCTCATCACCCGGCCGCTGTGCCGGGGACCGTTCCCGTGGCAGGCTCACTCGGCCCGCTTGCTCCGCAGGTCCGGCCTAGTCTTCCAGGGGGCGCACGATCAGGCCGGATCGTAACTTCGGTTCGAACCAGGTCGATTTCGGGGGCATCACTTTGCCCGCGTCGGCGACGGACATTAGCTGTTCGATGCTGGTCGGATAGAGCGCGAAGGCGACCGCCCAGCCTTCCCGGCAGCGCCGCTCCAGCTCGTCGGTGCCGCGGATGCCGCCGACGAAGTCGATGCGCCCATCGGTGCGCGGGTTGGTGATCCCGAGCACTGGTTGGAGCAGGTTGTCCTGCAGAATGGCGCAGTCGAGCGAGGCGACCGGATCGTCGGCCGGAAAGCTGCCCGGGCGTGCGGTCAGGCGGTACCAGCGCCCCCCGAGGAACATGCCGAAGCTCTGTGGTTCGCTCGGTTCCGGCCGCTCGGCGGGGGCGACGTCGAAGGAGTCCTCGAGCCGGGCGAGCAGGGCCTGCTCGTCCAGACCGCCGAGGTCGCGGACCACGCGGTTGTAGGGCAGGATCTTCATCTGATCGTGGGGGAAGATGACCGTCAGGAAGAAGTTGTAGGGCTCATCGCCGCGATGGTTGGCGTTCGCCTCGCGGCGCAGCGCCCGGACCCGGGTTGCCGAGGCGCTGCGGTGGTGACCGTCGGCGACATACAGGTGGGGCACGGCGCCAAAACCCTCCTGGATGCCGCTGATCGTCTCGGTGTCGCGGACCACCCACAGGGTGTGCTGGATACCATCATCACTGGTAAAATCGTATTCGGGCTCCGCGGTGCAGATCTCGGCGACGCGTTGGTCGATGGCGGCACTCGCCGGGTAGGTCAGGAAGACCGGCCCGGTGTTGGCATTGAGCGCGTTGACGTGGCGCGTGCGGTCGTCTTCCTTGTCGGGACGCGTGTGCTCGTGCTTCTTGATTCTCTGATTCTCGTATTCATCCACGCTGGCGCTCGCTACGACACCGGTCTGCACGTGATCGCCCATGCGCTGGCGGTAGGCGTAGAGCGCGGGGGAATCCTCGCGGATCAGAACGCCCTTCTCGATCAAGCTCCGCAGACTGGCGGCGCCCCGTTCGTAGACCTGCGGATCGTAGGGCGAGATCTCGGGCGGCAGATCGATCTCGGGCTTGATCACGTGCAGGAAGGAGACTTGGTTGCCTTCAGCCATTTCCCTCGCCTCATGCGAGTTGAGCACATCATACGGCGGTGAGGCTACCTGAGCCGCCAGATCTCGGCGGGGCCGCCAGGCACGGAAGGGTTCGACGCGCGCCATCCTACTCCTCCTCAAGCACTTTGTCCTGCCGATCCATTGCAAGTCGCCGATATTAGCAGGTGGGGCAGACCCGGCGCCAGTCCAAGCTGGTCCGGCTTCGCTGGGCCTTGACAACCGACAAAGGCTCCCGCCAAGATTCGCCCGGGTGCAAAGAGACGGCTGACTCCGCCGCGTGGCCTGAGCGCGGGGAGGGGCCCCGCCGGTCGGCGGGGCCGCCAAGGCCGATCTTCGATGGGGAGGGGAGGATGGAGAAGGGATTTGCACTGCCCGCGTGCAAGAAGTGCGGAGCCGGGGTTCTGATCCCGCTGTCCGACTACGGCCGAGATGGTGCGCCCATCGAATACAAGGCATGGGCCTGCACCAATCCCGAATGCGGCTTCAACATCCGCATCGACAACGGCGAGATCAGCTACGGGCGGACCATCACCTCCTCGAACAAGTAGCGCCGGTGGCCCCCGGGTCGGCGGCCGGCGAGGGCGTGAGCCCGATGCCGCCCGGCCGCCCATGGGTTCGGGAGGCTGCTTGGCGAGCGGCTGCTTGCCCTTCCCATCTTTTCCGCACCGGGGAATCTGGGGGGGGCATGATCAAGGCGGTACTTTTCGACCTCGACAATACCCTGACCGACTTCATGAAGATGAAGGACGGCGCGATCATGGCCGCGATCGCCGCCATGGTCGACATGGGGTTGCCGCTCTCGTCCGCCGAGGCGCGCCGGCGGATCTACGAGATCTACGATCGCGAGGGCATCGAATACCAGCGCGTCTTCGACCAGCTCCTGCGCGATGTCTACGGCCGGTTGCGCTCCGAGGTGCTCGCCGCCGGGATTACCGGCTACCGTCGGGCGCGGGAGTCGCAATTGGTGCTCTATCCCCACGTCCACGCGACCTTGGTCGCGTTGCTGCGCCAAGGCATCCGCCTGGCCGTGCTTTCCGACGCCCCCAGCCTGCAGGCCTGGCAGCGGCTGCATCATCTTGCGCTCCAACACATGTTCGAGCACGTCATCACCTTCGACGACACCGGCGAACACAAGCCCTCCCCGGCGCCCTTCCGCCGGGCGATGGAGTTGCTCGGGCTGCCCGCCCCGCGGCTTCTGATGGTCGGCGACTGGCCCGCCCGAGACATGAAGGGGGCCGCGGCCCTGGGCATCCGCACCGCCTATGCCCGCTACGGGGATACCTCGGGGGCGGAGTGTTCGGGGGCCGATTTCGAGATCGACGACATCGCCGAGCTGCTCGGGATCATCCATGACATCAACGGGCAGGATGCGAGCGGCGACGACATCAACGGGCAGGATGCGGGCGGCGACCGGCCGTCCCCGGAGACGGAGGAGGCGCAATGAAGCTGATCACCTCCCTGCAGATGCGCGAGTGCGACCGGCGAACGATCGCGGGGGAGGGGTTGGATGGCCCGATCCCCGGTCGCGTCCTCATGGAGCGGGCTGGTTGGGGGATCACCGCCGCTCTGCGCCAGCATTTCGGCGACCTCGGCCAGCGCCCGATCCTGATCTTCTGCGGCCGCGGCAACAATGGGGGAGACGGTCTGGTGGTCGCGCGCCACTTGCTGGCGGCCGGCCTTGCGCCGCATGTCTTCCTGCTCGCCGGACGCGACCGCCTCTCCCCGGATGCTGCCGAGCAGGAGGCTGCCTACCGGGCCCGCGGCGGGCTGATCGAAGAGGTTTCCGGGGAGGAGCAACTCGGCCTCCGCGTGACCCAGGCGCTGAGGGCCGCCGGGCGCTTCCCGCCGTTGCTCGTCGATGCGTTGCTGGGTACCGGTGCCCGCGGGGCTCCCCGCGGCGTCATTGGGGGCTGCGTCCGACTGATCGAGGGGCTGCGCACCGAATGGGATGCCGAGGTGCTGGCGGTCGATCTGCCCACCGGGGTCGACGCCGATACCGGCGCCGTGACTGGAGAGGCGGTCGTTGCCGACTTGACCGTGACCATGGCCCGCCTGAAGGTCGGGTTTCTCTTCTATCCCGCCCGCAGCCATCTGGGCCGCGTCCGGGTCGTCGACATCGGCATCCCGCCGCTGGTGGAAAGCGATGTGGGCCTCCCGCTGCACCTGATGACCCGCGAAGATGCGTTCCTGCTGCTGCCGCAGCGCCCCCCCGATACGCACAAGTCGCGCGTCGGGCGGATATTGATCGTTGGCGGGTCTCCCGGGTTGACCGGGGCGCCGGCAATGGCGGGCCGTGCGGCCGTGCGCGCCGGCGCCGGACTGGTCACCATCGCCCTGCCGCGGAGCCTCGACTTGTCACTGGAGGCTCAGCTGACCGAGGTGATGACCGCTCCCTGTCCCGAGACCGCCGCGGGGGGGCTGGCCGAGGAGGCCGAGAGTGCGATCCTCGCGCGACGCGAGACCACCGACGTCTGGGCCTTGGGGCCCGGTCTGGGGCGGGATGAGGAGTCCCTGCATCTCGTTCGACGCCTGGTTGCCCGCTTCCCCGGCCCAGTCGTCGTCGATGCCGATGGCCTCTCCGCCTTCGCCGGAGAACCATGCCTGCGCCCCGCAGGGGCCCCGCCGCCGGTGCTTACGCCGCACCCGGGCGAGATGGCCCGCCTCGCGGCCGGGGACGCGGCCGCCCTGGCCGGCCCTCCCTATGAGATCGCCCAGCGCCATGCCCAAGCCCAGGAATGCGTCCTGGTCCTGAAAGGGGCACCGACGGTGATCGCCGGGCCCGATGGGGAGGTGTGGATCAATCCAACCGGCAATCCCGGACTGGCGACCGGAGGCAGCGGCGATGTCCTCACCGGGATCATCGCCGCCCTGCTCGGCCAAGGGCTCGAACCGGTGGACGCCGCGCGGTTGGGGGTCTTCCTGCATGGCGCGGCTGCCGATCATCTGTTGCCGGAGAAGGGGGCGGCGGGACTGGCGCCGCCCGACCTGATCGAGGCGCTGCCCTCCGCCTTCGCCGCGATCGGGGACCCGACCCGCCGCGCCACGAGCGACCATTGGGTGTCGGCAGGGGCATTTGCCATTCCGTGAGCCCCCCCGCGGCCGGCGGGCGCATCGCGTTGTTGTTGCAGGCACTTCGCGGCTCGCCCCGGGCTGAAACCCTGTTGACGATCGCCTTGCGGCTACCTATATTCCCTAAACATGGTTTTCCCCCGGCCCGCCCGCGCTCGGTGGCAGCGATTGCCGCTGCCCGGCGGGAGGGAGGTGCTCGCAGATGGCGGAGGAGGGGAGCAACGTGGGCAAGTGGCGCGTTTCGCTGGCGGTGCTGGCTGTACTGCTCGTTCTGGGCGGCAGCGCGTGCACCAAACGCATCCCGGTCGAAGATGGCACCTTTGATGCCATGGATTCTTTCGTGATCACCTTCTCCGACGGCTCCTCGATCCAGGGCAAGATCGGCCTCAACGAGCGCGTGCAGGTCATCACCGACGGTGACGTCTACCGTGGTACGATCGTTGATGTGACCATCGACGATATCTGGGTGGAGGATTGCCGCCTGATCCGATCCCTGGGGAAGCACGACGCCGAGTTGTCTCGCCTCTCCCATGCCCGGCACCATATCGACGAGATGCCGCAGGAGTTCACCTTCAACCGCGCGGATATCGAGCGTGTCGAGCAAGTCAAGCTCGACGGGTTGCGCACGGCATCGCGGTCGGTGTTCTGGACGGTCACCGGTGTCGTCTCGGCCTTCCTGCTCTCCGAGAAGTCCTAGGCCCGAATCGCCGTGCTCCTGCGCGCGCGCATACTGGGGAATGGCAGGGAAGATGAAGAGGAGTCACGCCATGGGGGTGCGTTCACAGGCGTACGTCGTACTGTTCACCGCGGTCGCGCTGGGGCTGCTCGCGCCGGGAGACGCGGCTGGACAGCAGGCGTGGATCATCGACGTCCAGGGCGCGCCATTCTCGCTCTACGACCCCAGCGTCTTCGAGCGGCCCTTCGGAGAGGGACCCTATCTCGCCGCAGTGCTGCCTCCCTTCCTCCATCGTCCGATCGATGATCTCGGCGCGCGCCCGGGTGCCGCCGCGATGGCGATGGGGGGAGCGCATACCGCGTTGGCCGCCGGACCGCTGGCGATGGCCTGGAATCCCGCCGGGCTGGCGGGGATGCGGGCCTCGCAGGTCGCCGTCGATGGGTTCTCGCTCAGTTCCTCGGGCTCGGCCGGCGATCTGCCCGACACGCTGATCATCCCCGGCTTCGGGGACTTCGGGATCAGCGGATACCGGAGTGCCCTCGGTTCCAGCAGTGGCTTCGGTTTCTTCGGGGCGGCAACGCCGCTGGTCTTCCTGGGAGGCCGCCCGCTGGTCGGCGGGGCCTGCTATCGGCGCCACACCGAGGTGGCCTACGGCCAAGAGAACCTGATCGAGATGAATTTGCTGCAGACGACCTCGGGGTTCCCGCTGAATCTCGGAATCGACAACGATGAACGCGGGTTCATCGAAAGCTACACCCTGGGCCTCGGCTACGAGCTGATTGCCTCCTCGCGCCTGGGCCTCAGTGTGGGAGCCACGGCCAATGTGCTCTCCGGCCGGCTGCGCTCATCGAGCCTCACGCGGGTGGCGGTGCGCAACTTCGCGGAAGGGCATGGCCAGTATCGGCAGGACTATAAGGGGTTCGCCGCGGAGTTCGGCGCGCAGGCGCGGTTCGGCTCGCTGTTGCGTCTGGGTGGTTGGGTCGGGCTGCCCCACACGCTCGAGGTCTACGGCAGCCGCCTCGTCGACCTGCCCCTGATCTCGCCGGATCAGCTGGTTACCTATCGGTTCCACTGGGAGATCGCCGACTACGATATGGAGCTGCCCCTCTTCGCGACCCTCGGTGCCGCGGTGGGACCGATCAAGGGGATCGAGATCGCCGCGGACTACAACCACCGCCCCTGGTCCGAGGTCGAGATCAAGCACCGCGATGAGGCCTTCCAACAGTTCGACGGCCTGCTTCCCGCCGGGGATGTTTCAAGCTATCACGTCGGGGGACACTTCGAGTTCCCCTTGCTGCGGGGTTTCATTCATCGCGCCGGCATGGAGCTGACGACGCTGGTCGGCTACCGGACGATGCCCCTCTCGATGCTCGAAATTGATCTGCAGGCCGGCACCGCACCCCACTATCGTGGCGATCAAGTCGAGGGAACGGCGACGACCTTCGGCTTCCTCCTCGATACCGGCCGGAATGTCTCCTTCTCGTTGGGTTTCGAGATGCGCTCCTATGACTACACCATGTGGTTCATGAACGATGCGCGCGAGCTGGGGACATTGGAGGAGCCGGGGCGCGATCTCTGGTTCCGGGACGAGGCCCGGCGGGTGATGTCGGTGAGCCGCGACGACACGATTCTGCGCTTCAGCTCGGAGCTGACGTTCTAGATCTTCACAGACCACCGCGTACAAAACCCCCGAGCGGGTCACCGCCCGGGGGTTTCTGTTTCCCATTCCAGCCGCGCGATCAGGAACAGCCGCTCGTTGATCCACACACCATGCATCGGTGACACGTCCCGCTACGGGTCATGAAGGAGCCACACTCCGAGCAGATCGGGGCATCGACGTCGTTGACGAAGGTCACCCAGGGGCTGGGAGCCGAACTGGCTGTCTCCGGTTGGGCCGCCTCGGCCTCGCCACGCTCTTCGCCTTCCTCGGGCTTGGTGAGGAACTTCAAGGCCAGCCAACGGAAGATGTAATCGGCGATGCTCTTGGCATAGCGGATCTCAGGATGGTGCGTGAAACCCGAGGGCTCAAAGCGGGTGTGGACGAACTTATCGACCAGTACCGGCAGGGGAACGCCGAACTGCAGGGCGAGCGAGATCCCCGTGGCGAAGCAGTCGCAGAGGCCGGAGACGACGGTGCCCTCCTTGGCCATGACGATGAAGATCTCACCCGGCGAGCCGTCGGGATAGAGGCCGACGGTCACATAGCCCTCGTGGTCGCCGATCACGAACTTGTGCGTCACCGACTGACGCTCCTCGGGGAGCCGCCGGCGCACGGGGGCCCGCTTGGCCTGCTCGTCCTTCGGGGCCGCGCCTTCCAGAGAGAGGGGCTGGACCTGCTTGGATCCGTCGCGGTAGATCGCGATCGACTTCAGGCCCTGCTTCCAAGCCCGCATGTAGATCTCGCCGAGCTCGGCGGCGGTCGTTTCCTGTGGGACGTTGACCGTCTTCGAGATCGCTCCCGAGATGAAAGGCTGCACGGCGGCCATCATCCCGACGTGACCATTGTGGTGAATGAAGCGCTGTCCGTTGCGTGGCCGGAAGGCGCAGTCGAAGACCGGCAGATGATCGCCCTTCAGGTGCGGCGCTCCTTCGATCGTTTCCTGCGCCTCCATGTACTCGATGATTTCCTTGGTCTGCGCCGGCGAGTAGCCCAGGTGCTGCAAGGCGACGGGCACGGTCCGGTTGACGATCTTCATCATCCCGCCGCCGACGAGGCGCTTGTACTTGACCAGTGCCAGATCGGGCTCGATGCCGGTCGTGTCGCAGTCCATCATGAAGGCGATCGTTCCGGTGGGGGCCAGCACGGTCACCTGGGCATTACGGTAGCCCCACTGCTCGCCCTTCTCGATCGCCTCGTCCCAGACGCGGCGGACGGTGCTGAGCAGCCCCTCGGTGACCAGATCGGGGTTGATGCGCCCCAGTTCGTCCCGGTGTCGGCGCAGCACGCGCCTCATTGGTTCGCTGTTCTTGGAGAAACCCTTGAAGGGACCCATCACCCGCGAGATTTCCGCAGAGGTGGCATAGGCCTGGCCGGTCATGATCGCGGTGATCGTCGCCGCGATCGCCCGGCCGGCGTCGGAGTCGTAGGGCAGCCCCTGCGACATGAGCAGCGTGCCGAGATTGGCGTAGCCGAGTCCTAGGGGCCGGTAGTCGTAGCTCGTCTGCGTGATCCGCTCCGTCGGGTAGCTGGCGGAGTCGACGATGATCTCCTGGGCCAAGGTGACGATCGCCACCGCCGTGCGGAAGGCATCCGTATCGAAGGTGCCCTTCTCGTCGACGAACTGCATCAGGTTCAGGGAGGCGAGATTGCAGGCCGAGTCGTCGAGAAACATGAATTCGCTGCACGGGTTGCTGGCCCGGATGGGTCCCGTGTTGGGGCAGGTGTGCCACGCGTTGATCGTCGTGTCGAACTGCACACCCGGGTCGCCGCACAGCCAGGCGGCCTCGCTGATCATCTCCATCAGATCGCGGGCCCGGTAGGTCTCGACCGGCTCGCCGCTGGTCACCGCCCGCGTCTGCCACTGGCCGTCGCTCTCGACCGCCTTCATGAACTCGTCGATCACGCGCACCGAGTTGTTCGAGTTCTGGAAGAAGACCGAACCGTAGGCCTCTCCGTCGATCGCCCCGTCGTAGCCGGCCTTGATCAGCGTCCAGGCCTTCTTCTCCTCGTTGACCTTGGTGCGGATGAACTCATCGATGTCGGGGTGATCGATGTTGAGAATGACCATCTTGGCCGCGCGGCGCGTCTTGCCTCCCGACTTGATGACCCCGGCGAAGGCGTCATAGCCCCGCATGAAGGAAACCGGCCCCGAGGCCGTTCCGCCCGTGGAGAGCCGCTCCCTCGAGGAACGCAGTGATGAGAAGTTGGTGCCGGTGCCGGAGCCGTACTTGAAGAGCATGCCCTCCGTCTTGGCCAGATCGAGGATCGACTCCATGCGGTCTTCCACCGAGTTGATGAAGCAGGCCGAGCACTGCGGCTTTTCTTCGACTCCGAGGTTGAACCAGACCGGGCTGTTGAAGGCGACCTTCTGGTGGAGGAGCAGGTATTGGAGTTCGGCCTCGAAGGTCTCGGCATCGTCCGCACCGGCGAAATAGCCCAGTTCGGTTCCCCAGCGGCGCAGGGTTCCCACTACCCGGTCGATCAGCTGCCGCAACGAGGCTTCGCGCTCCGGAGAGTCGGTGCTGCCGCAGAAGTACTTCGAGACGACCACGTTGATCGCCATCTGCGACCAGAACGAGGGGAACGCAACGTCGCTCTGCTCGAAGATCACCTCGCCAGAGTCGTTTGCCAGGCTCGCCGAGCGCTTCTCCCACGCGATGCCATCGTAGGGGTGGCGTCCGGGGGTCGTGAAGTAGCGCGGGATCTCCATGCCGCCGATCGTCGCCTGCTCACTGGCGGTCTGGGTGGCCGAGGTCGCCGGGGTGGTGCGTTGGGCTGCGTCTTGTTCGTACCGGTCGGGCATTAGACTCCTCCTCGATAGCCCATGAAGCAATCCAGCAACAGGGTGGCGCGAGATGCTCGGGTCGCCCGGTGTGGAAGGCTGACAGCTGGCCCGTTCGCCGCGTCTCGGCCGCTAAGGAACCCTCTGGGAATCTGGCGAACACACCTACCTATGGGACACCCGCGTCGAGTCGTCAAACCGAAAAGCACCCGTTTCACTAACTGATTCTGTGCCAATCTGCTAGAGCCCTGTTCACCCGCGCTCGATTCTCCCGGAGGTGCGATGCGGAATAGGGGGCTTCGCTAACACAGTATCAATGAACCGCTTCGGCGAGGACATCGCAGAAACCCCGCTCTGAGTGCAGGCGTCGACGGTGTGGTGTCGGGAAACAGGCTGCTGGCGCACGTTTTCGCATGGCGAGTCGCCCCTCGCCCCACTGGGCTGTGCCGGATCGCGCGAAGTGACTTGGAATGCTGTGTTGGGTTCCATGGTGACGCGGGGGAGGGCTGGAGCGCTGCGGCGGGATGGGGGCGTTCCATTGGAGCCGGAGCGCCACGCTCGTTCTCAGGTGTCGCCGAGCAGGACCTCGAGAAAGCGTTGCATCGCCGTTGGGATCTCGCGTCCGCGCTTGATCAGGATTCCGAGGGGACGCTGATAGCCCATCTTGGCGAAGCGGACGACGGCGAGCGAGTTGCTGGCGACTTCACGCTCGACCGTCATCAGGGGCAGGATCGAGATGCCCGTCTCGATCTCGATCGCGCGCTTGATCGTCTCGATGTTGTCGAATTCCATGGCGATCTTCACCCGCACGCCGTTTTCGCGCAGGATCTTGTCGATCGCCCGGCGGGTCGGGATGTCGCGATCGAAGGCGATGAAGGATTGGCCGGTGAGCTTGCGGATGTCGATGCGCTTGAATCCGGTCAGCGGATGTCCGGGGGGGCAGACGACGACGAGTTCGTCGCTGCGGAACTCACGGATCTCGACGCCGGAACGACGGGCGGGGTAGGCGACGATCCCGATATCGACGGCATTGCCGACGACATCGTCGTAGATTCGGTTGGCCCGATTGTACTCGACGCGCATCCGCACGCCGGGGTAGCGGCGCATGAACTCCGTCAGATAGGGGTGCAACTCGTGCAGCCCGACGCTGTAGATCGTGGCCACCCGGACCGTGCCCCCTACGCTGTCGGAGAGCTGGCGGAGGCGGTGTTCCATGCTCTCGAGGCGGGCGAGGGCATCCTTGGCTACTTCGTAGAGGATCTCACCCGCCTGTGTGGGGCTGAGGTTGCGCTTGCCGCGCTCGATCAGCTTCTGCCCGTAGCGATCCTCAAGGCTGCGGACTTGTTGGCTGACCGCAGATTGAGAGATATAGTTGAGCACCGCGGCCTTGGAGAAGCTCTTGCTCTCGACGACATCACAGAAGACCTTCAGCGACTCGATCTGCATCGCTCAGCGACCTCCCCGCGGCCCGGGATCATTCCACGCGCCCCTTGCGCTAATGTGATCCATTAGAATGTTTCTTACCACGCGCGCCCGCGACCTGTCCAGCCAGACCGATCCGGCGAAAGGGGGAATCGGGTGCATTGACAACCGCGGCGGTCTCTTCCTAGGCTGAGCGGGCCCGCTCGCCGCCCCGAAGGTCCGGCGGTGAGGGGGGGAGGGTGGGCCACGAGGTCGGAAGTTCATCATCGAGATGGGAGCGCCATGCATCCGAGTCGACATCCCCGTTTCGCGCTGCGGTTCCTGGGTTGCCGGGCCAACCAGGAGGAGTGTGAGGCGCTGCGCTCGCAGCTCTTGACCGCGGGCGCCGAGGAGGTCGAGGCTCTGGATGCCGCCGACTGGGTGATCGTCAATACCTGTGCCGTGACCCGCTCGGCCCAGGCCCAGTCCCGCCAAGTGGTGCGCCGGGCCGGGCGCGCCCGCGGTGAGCGGGCCGCGGTGCTCGTCACCGGGTGCGGCGTGCAACTCGATCCGCAGGAATTCGCGGGCCTGCCCGGGGTCCGTTGGGTGGTCGGCAACGCGGAGAAGGCGCGCATTCCTGCCCTCTTGCTCTCAGCGGGGACACCCGCCGGCGCTCCGGCCGGGGTCGCGCACTGCCGGGGGGCGCGCGAGGTCCGCCGGGAACCGTTTGAGGAGCGGGGGGCGCACGTCTTCCATGGCGACGATCCGACCCTGCCCGGCTTCCTCGTGCTCGGGGCGGTCGTGCCGCACACGCGCGCCCGCGCGCTGCTGAAGGTCCAGGACGGGTGCTCCGGTTCATGCACCTACTGCATCGTGGCGGCGCTGCGCGGCCGTCCCCGCTCCCGCCCGCTGACCGAGGTAGTGCAGGAGACCGAGCGGCTGGCCGGGGCCGGGTATCACGAGGTCGTCCTCACCGGCATCAACTTGGGGCTCTACGGCCGGGACCTGTCGGAGCCGGGCGGGGAAAAGGGCGCCGGTCTGGCCCGCCTGCTGCACGCATTGGAGCGCTTTGCCGGCCGGTTGCGTGTGCGGCTCAGCTCGCTCGAGCCGATGGCTTTCTCCGGGGCGCTGATCGAGGCGATCGCTGCCTCTCCGGTCTGCTGTCCGCACTTCCATGTTCCGGTGCAGTCGGGGGATGAGCAGTTGCTCCGGCGCATGGGGCGCCCGTACGGGCGCCGCGAGATTGAACGGATCGTCGCGGCCCTCGGTCGCTGTCAAACGCGATTCGGCCTCGGGATCGATGTGATCGCCGGATTCCCGGGCGAGACGGAGGCGTCGTTTGCCGCAACGCTGAGCTGGATCGAGGAGCTGCCGGTGACCTACCTGCATGCCTTCGGCTACTCGGAGCGGCCGGGCACCCCGGCTGCGGACTTCTCGGAGCGGGTGGCGCCGATCGAGCGGAAAGCGCGTGTCCGGCGCCTGCGCGAACTGGATGCCCGCCTGCGGCTGCGCTTTCAGGAGCGGCTCGCCGGAACGCGGTGCGAGCTGATCGTGGAACGCTCTTCGGGGGCGGCGTTCGGGGGCATCTCCGGCGAGTATGTGCGCATGCAGGGGCCCGGCCCCGGAGCGCCCCCCGGTGAACGGCTGACGGTGACCGCCGGTGGCGCGCTGCGCCCGGGGCTGCAGAGCTGCCGGCCGGTCGTCCCGGCTGCCCGCAGCGACTGCCCCGGAGTGCAGGAAGTGCCCGGGCGGCGCCTGGGGGGGCGCTGCGTCGGGCGACGGCGGGGTGACGGGGAATGACGAGGCGCTACCACCTCGAGGTCTACGGCTGCCAGATGAACGTGGCCGATGGCGAGCTGATCGCGGGTCTGCTCGAGCGGGAGGGGTGGCGGCGAACGGCAGAGGCGACCGAGGCCGACCTGATCGTGGTCAACACCTGTGCGGTTCGCGAGCGGGCTGCCGAGCGGGTGATCGGCCGCATCCAGAGCTTGCGGTCCCTGAAACGGAAGCGGCCCGAGCTACGGATCGCCCTGGTCGGATGCCTGGCTCGTTACGGGGGCGAGGATCTCGCCGCGCGGCTGCCCGAGGTCGATCTCTTCCTCGGACCCGACGCCTACCGGCAATTGCCGCACCTCCTGCGCGGCGACGAACGCGGGCCGGCCTTTGCCCTCCAGTCCGATCGCGGCGAGACCTACGAGGGGCTGGCGCCCGCGCGCGGGGCAGGGGTCAACGCCTGGATCAGCATCATGCGCGGCTGCGACCGCATGTGCACCTACTGCATGGTCCCCTTCGCCCGGGGCCGCGAACACAGTCTGCCCGCCGAGGCGGTGCTGACCGCCGCGCGCGAGGCGGTGGCGGAAGGGCATCCCGCCCTGACCCTGCTGGGCCAGACAGTGACCTCCTACCGTGACGGCGAGCGTGACTTCGCCTGGCTCCTGGAGCAACTGGCCGGCCTCCCCGGGGTTCGACGCATCCGGTTTCTCTCGCCCCATCCGGCCGACTTCACGGCGCGGCTGCTGGCGGTCATCGCGGCGCACCCGCAAGTCTGCCGTCACTTCCACCTCCCGCTCCAGTCGGGATCGGATGGCATCCTTGCCGCAATGCGCCGGGGCTACACCCGGGAGGCCTACCTCGCGCTGGTCGCGGATGCCCGCCGTCTCCTGCCGGGGATCGCGATCACGACCGATTTGATCGTCGGCTTTCCCGGAGAGACGGAGCGCGACTTCGAGGAGACGCTGGAGGTGATGGGCGCGGTCGAGTTCGATCAGGCCTTCATGTTCGCTTATTCCCCCCGACCGCGAACCTATGCCGCGCGCAAGCTGGCCGACGACGTACCCGCAGCGCTCAAGCGCGCCCGCCTGGAGAAGATGATCGCCCTGCAGGAACAGCACTCCCGAGGCGCCTACACCCGTCTCATCGGCCGTATCGTCGAGGTGATGATCGAGGGGCCGGCCCGCACCCCCCCGGGGCATCTCTTCGGGCGCAGCGACGGGTTCAAGGACGTGATCGTCGCCGACTGCGAGCCGGCGCCGCGGGTGGGAGAAGTCGTCCGGGTGGTGGTTACGGGGGCGAGTTCCCACACCCTGCTCGGGCGGGGAGTCGGTCGGGTCGCGGATTGATGCCGGTCGGGGACCGACAACCAGCCGAGAAGCGCGTTGACAGCGCCATGAGGCGCCACATAGCATCTCCTCTCTGTAGTTGCTCACGAGATCAGAGGCGATGGGATGAAGTGCTGGAACTGCCAAAACGCCTTGGACGAGGTCATTATCTGTGGCCGCTGCGGCATGCCGCAGATGGTCGGATCGTTCAATCCATTCGGTATTTTGAACATACCGCCCCGGCTGCATTGGGATGAGGGGGGGGTCCGTACCGCCTACGAGCGGCTTGCCTTGCGCTGCCACCCCGATCTCTTCCGCGCCCACCGCGACGAGCGGGTCCTCTCGGCGGCCAGCTCGGCCATGCGGGCGATCAATGACGCCTTCCGCGAGATCCGTGAGCCCGTCCGGCGTCTGAGATACGTCCTGGCGGCAGTCGGTCAGACGCAGGGGGCGACGCGCACCGTGCCCGCCAGCTTGCAGGATTCGGTCCAGATCATCGAGCGGGTTCTGACGACGGTCGATGAGGCCCGCAAGGCGGGCGACCGCGTGGCTTGGGAGGGCGAGCAGGACCATCTGGCTTCCCTGCTGGTGAAAATCGAGAAGGCCCGCGAGCGCACGGCCGAGACGATGCGGGCGCTGGTGTCCGAATGGGACGGCGGTGTGGAGAGCGCGAACAACGACTGGCCCGACATGTCCGAGGATTGGATGAACCGGGCGATGACCTGGGCGGGGGAGCGCGAGTACCTCGACTCGATGATCAACCGTGTCGAGGAGGCGGGCAGGCCTCCGGAGGAGAGCGAGTAGGTGGCACAGCTGGGCCAGAAAAGCTCGGATGAGACCTTTGTCGCGGTCGATTTCGGCACGTCGGCCAGCCGGATCGCCTATTCCCGCGGGGAGGGCCATGCCCTGGTGGCCGAGCTGAACGGCGAGACCGAGATTCCCTCGGTGCTGACCCTCTCGCCCGAAGGCGGCATGCTCGCCGGGGTCGATGCCCGCAACCACCAGGCGATCTTTCCCTCCGAGACGCTGATCGGTCTGAAGTCGCTATTCAGCGCCGATCCCGAGGAGTTGCGGGGTCGGGGGCACCTTTTTCCCCAGAAGATCGACAGCAGCAGTGATCAGTTCCTGCGCCTGGAGATCGGCGGGCGCCCGCGCACGCCGCTGGAGCTGATCGCGTTGTACTTGCTCCATCTGCGGCAGACCGCCGAGGTCGGGATGAACCGGGTGGTCGAGTCCGCGGTCTTCACTGTCCCTGTCTCCTTTACGCCTCTGGAGCGTCAGGCCTTCCGGCTGGCGGCGCGGATGGCGGGATTCCAACGGGTGCGGCTGCTCGACGAGCCCGTGGCCGTTGCCCTGGCGGCCATCTCGCGTGGTGTGCGCGGCCGGCTCGCCGTGGCGAGCTGGGGAGCGGGGTATTTCGGCGCCACGGTCGTCGAGGCCCAGCAAGACATGGTTCAGGTGCTCGCGAGCGTGGGCAGCTCGCGTCTCGGTGGCGCCCGGATCGACGATGCCCTGGCTCAGGACTTCCTCGAGCGCGTGCGCGCCGCGGGGGGCGAGGGGTTCGCGCACGAGGCGACCGTCGCGCGTCACCTGCTCGAGGCGGCGCGGCATGCCAAACAGGAGATCGCCGCCCGCGGCAAGGCGGTTCTTCAGCTGCGGTCGGGCAAGGAGAAGAAGCCGGTGCGGCACACCTATCAGGCCGGCGATCTCAACCAGTGGCTCGATCCGCTGGCGACGAAGGCCGCCGGCCTCTGCCGCGGGTTGCTGCAAGAGCTCTCGCTCGGCTCGGGCGACGTCGACATGCTGCTGCTCGCCGGCGGCATGGTCCAGATAGAGGCGGCCGCGGCGTCGTTGCGAGAAGTCTTCGGCCGCGATCCCGAGCCGGGGTACGGTTCCTTGGAGACGGCGGTCACGGGGGCCCTCGTGCGGGCTCGCTTCCTCGAGCGGGAACTCGCCGAACCCCTGGTGCTCGATGCCATGCCGATGGCGCTCGGCATCGAGGGCCAGACGGGCCACATCAACACCCTGCAGGCCCGCACCGAACGGATTCCGGCCAGCAAGGTCGAGCTCTTCACGACCTATCTCGAGAAGCAGACCGAGGTCGCCATCCAGCTCTACGGGCATCGCGGCCAGCAGTGGGAACGGTTGGCGGCGGCGGAGATCGCCAAGATCCCGCCGATGAAGGGCAATCAGCCCAAGATCGAAGTGACGCTGACGTTCGATGAGGATGGGGTGCTCAATGCCTCCGCGCGGGAGATGAGCAAGAGCAAGCCCCTGGCCGTCGAGCTGCGCCCGCCTCACGGAATGACGGGCAACGAGCTGCGCAGCATCGAAGAGGAACTGCCCCCGCATGCGGAAGAGGATTTTTCCGAGCGGCTACGCGAAGAGCTGCGTGTTCGTGGGCAGTTGCTGCTGGGAACTCTGGGAGTGGTGGCGAGCCGGCATGCGAGTGTGATGACGCGTGACGAGAAACACATCATCGTCAGCAAGACACGTGACTTCGAAGAAGTGCTCGAGGGGGGTGACATTGATGAGATGCGCAGTTGCTCACGCGAGTTGGCCGAAGCCGCCCAGCCGGTGATGCAACGGGTGCTGGACAAGAGCCTCGAGACCCTCCTGCGCTAGCCGCAAGGTGGCCCGTGACCATCGAATCGCTCAGAATGCCGGGACGCCTCATCGAGTTCTGTGAACAGGCACGTGCCAGAATCGCAGCCGCCGAACGGATCCTCCTGGCCGCGCACGTCTTCCCCGAGCCGGATGCGATCGGATCCGAGGCGGCGTTGGCCCGACACCTCCTGCAACAGGGGCGCCAGGTCTTCGTCTGCAACCCATCGCCGGTGCTCGATGTCTATCGCTTCCTCACCGATCTCTCGGGACTGCCTCCCGAGCATTGGGTCGAGGGGAGCGATCGGGTTCCGGAGCATGACCTGATCATCCTGCTCGATGTCAGTGACTGGGACTACATGGCCTCGCTCGGCAAGGTGCTCCGGCGGTCTCCGGCGCCGAAGATCCTCTTCGATCACCATCAGAGCAGCGCGCCTGCGGGCACCCTGGCGCTGATCGATCCCGACGCGAGCGCAACCGGCGAGGTGCTCTTTCGCTACTTCCTGGCGACGGGGGCGCCGGTCGACCGTGAGATGGCCCAGGCGCTCTACGCCTCGATTCTCTTCGACACCGGCAGCTTCCGTTTCCGCAATGCGCGCGACGAGACGCTGCTGATCGCCGCCGAGCTGATCCGCCAAGGGGCGAGCCATCGCGAGACGGTCGCCAAGCTCTTCGAGAACGAGTCGTTTCCCCGCGTCGAGCTGCTCACCGCGGCGCTGGCGCGACTGGTGAGCGACGCGGACGGACGGATTGCCTGGACGTATGTCACCGAGGAGATGTTCCGGCGCACGGGAACGACCGCCGGCGACGCCGACGGCATCATCGATCACTTGATGACCATTCGCGGGGTCCAAATCGGCGTGCTGTTTCGCGAGCTTCCCGGGGGCGGCGTCAAAGTCACCTTCCGCTCCAAGGGCAAGCCGAACGTCGGCCGGCTGGCCGGGGCCTTGGGGGGCGGTGGTCGCCCGACCGCGGCGGGCGTGACTCTGCCCGGATCGCTGCGGGAGGCGAGCAATCGGGTCGTGCCGGCGGTGCGTTCCCTGGTGGGGACGGCCGTGCGGCCGGTGGAGGAGTGCGATGTCAGTGATTCCTGAACTCGTCAAAGGGCTGTTGAAGGAATGTGGTGAAGATCCTGATCGCCCCGGCCTGCAGAAGACGCCGGACCGGGTTACCGCGGCGTGGAAGAAGCTGACGGCCGGGTACCAACAGTCGTTCGACGAGGTCCTCGCGGGGGCGATCTTCACCGAACGCTATGACCAGATGATCATGGTCAAGGACATCGACTTCTACAGCCTGTGTGAGCATCATCTGTTGCCCTTCTTCGGCAAGGTCCACGTCGCCTACATTCCGGACGGCCGCATCATCGGGTTGAGCAAGATTCCCCGGGTGGTGGATTTCTTCGCCCGGCGCCTCCAACTCCAGGAACGGATGACGACACAGATTGCGGAAGGCCTTGCCGAGGCATTGCAGCCCCGGGGCGTGGGGGTCGTCGTCGAGGCCTTTCACCTGTGTGTCGCCATGCGGGGCGTACAGAAGCAGAATGCCTACATGACCACCAGTGCCATGCACGGGGATTTCCGGGATGATCGGGCGACGCGGGGTGAGTTTCTCGGTCTGCTCCGCCGCCGCCACGCGCGCTGATTCCCCGGTGAGGCCCCGCCGGATCTCCCGGGCGCGCGCCCTCTCGGGACCTCTCCTCCTGGAGGACATGGCGGGAGACGCGGGATGGAGTCGATCGGCTCGGTAGGGCAACGGGCACCGGAGTCGATCCGGTGCCCGTTGCCGTTCATCGCGGCGCCGTCTGTGGGGCTCCCTTGACGGCGCGGGATTCCGGCGAGCTAGATCTCATCGAAGAAGTAGGCGCGCAGCGGCTGCAGGCGTTCCACATAGTCGTCCGGGTACAAATACCACGCGGCGATCGCCACCGATGAGAGCAGCGAGTTTCCATCCTGCGGCGTGAAGGTGAAGCCGACGATCTCATGGTCGCCATGAACGTGCAGCGTCGGCGTGGAGACGACTGTCTGGCTGAGCAGGCGCCCGAAGTGCCCCTGGTCGCGCCCGAAGGAGAAGATCGCGTTGCTCGAACGCTTCTCGGTCAGTGCGATGCGCTGGTTCTCGCGCAGGCGGGCAATGACCTGAGGCAGCGTGATCTTCTCGCGCAGCCTGATGTTGAACCACATGGCATGCATGTACTGGGTGTTGAGCTTCATCGCCGAGCTGAAGATCGGTAGCTCGTATCCGAGCGTATTGAAGAGATGATAGGCATCGCGCGCGTGATGCGTGCCGAATTCGCTGTCGTCGTGCTTGCCCGCCTGGGGCGCCGGGGCGAACTTGCTGTCCTGGCTGATGTCGCTGGCGCGCCGGATTAGGACGAAGCGTCCCTCGACGAGATTGGCGGGATCCTTGTCCTGCAGCGCCAGGGTATCGATGACCACGGCGAGATTGTGGGTGTTGCAGGAGACGACCTGGACGTAGTTGTCCTTGTCCCGCAGCAGCGCCTCGTCGTTGATTCCCCGGGCATAGGGTTTGCCGAACCCGAACTCACTGCCCTGCGCGACGAACCCGAGCGTGTTCTCTTCGAAGCGCGCGTAGTTCTCTTCCTTGTTCTTGTTCCCGGCGGGGGTGCAGTCGATGACCACATCGGCCAGCCCGAGGGCCTCTTCGTAGCCGTAGGTCACCTTCATCCCCAGCTCTTCGAACTCCCCGATCATCTCCTGATCGGCACATAGATGGGCTCCTCGTCGAATCAGCGCCTTGACCTTGGGCCGATCATAGGTCAGGGCCTGCTTCTTGTTGAAGCTGATCGTCTCGAGGCCCAGTTCCTTGCGGAACGTGCAGAGCAGTCCGAGCAACGGCTCGCCGATCGTCCCGGTGCCGACGACGTGGACGTGTTTACCGGTCTTTGCCATAGCGGCCTTCCCTCCATTCCACATTGTTGACGGTGTCGCCACTCCCCCGGGAATGTAGGATCTGACCCCGGGGAAGTCAAGATGGGCCCGGCGTGCAGATGGGCCCCGCGTGCTTGCACTTCGCCGCCTCAGGCGGCAGAATCGCCTGGCTGCGCGACCCCTCGCGGGGAGGGGTTCGGCGTGGCGCGGGGCTCGATGGGGAGGGCACTATGTTGCCGGCGGATCAGGGCAGCGGGTTTGCAACATCACTTCCAGAGGCAACCGAGACCGGGACGATGCCGGAGGTCCTGGGGGCGCGGCGGGAGGTGCCCCTGCTCGACGGCCGCCGGGTGGCGCAGGTCTTTCTCGACAACGCGGCCAGCACCAAGCCCCTGCGCCGGGTCAGCGAGTACGTTCGGGCGATGGAGGATTACTACTCGAACATCCATCGCGGGACCGGATACGACTCGGTCTTCTGCACGCAGCAGTACGAAGAGGCCCGCGAGATCGTGGCCGCCTTTGTCGGCGGAGATCCGGTACGCGATGTCGCCATTCCGGTGCGCAACGCGACCGAAGGGCTCAACCTCCTCGCCTCGACCTTCGAGTTCCGTCCCGCCGACATCGTCTTGACGACGCTACTGGAGCACCACTCGAATGATTTGCCCTGGCGCGGCAAGGCCCGCGTCGAGTATGTCGGCCTGCGTCCCGACACGACCCTCGACCTGGCCGAATACGAGGCGCGCCTGCAGGCGCTGCGCGGGCGCGTGCGGATCGTCGCGGTCACCGGGGCCTCGAACGTCACCGGTGAGGTGCTTCCGGTGCACAGGCTGGCGGAAATCGCGCATCGCAATGGGGCGCTGATCGTCATCGACGCGGCCCAACTCGCGCCCCACCGCGGAATCGACATGCGCCCGCATGGCCGCCCCGATCATCTCGACTTCGTCGTCTTCAGCGCCCACAAGATGAACTCTCCGTATGGTGAGGGGGCGATCATCGGACCCCAGAGCCACTTCAATGCCGCCGCCCCCTATCTGCAGGGGGGAGGCACCGTCTACCACGTCGGTCTCGACCATGTCATTTGGGCCGATGCCCCCGATCGCCAGGAGGCGGGGACCCCCAATGTGCTCGGCCTGCTCGCCCTCGCCGCGGCGATCCGCATCTATCAACAGGTGGGATGGGACGCGATCGTAGCCCACGAGCGCGAGCTGACCCGCCGCCTGCTGCGGGGCATGGCGGCCATGCCGCAGGTCGAGATCCTCGGTCCCGCCAATGCGGACGATCTCGGCGATCGTCTCGGGGTGGTGGCCTTCTCGGTCGTCGGCTTGCACTATCAGTTCGTCGCCGCCGTGCTTTCCTATGAATTCGGCATCGCTGTGCGCGCCGGTTGCTTCTGCGCGCATCCCCTGATCAAGCATCTGCTCAAGGTCACGCGCGATCGGGAGCGGGCGATCGAGGGAGAGGTGCAGAGCGGCGATCGCCGGGAGGTCCCGGGAGCGGTGCGCGCCAGCATTGGGCTGCACAACACGCCGGCCGATATCGACCGCTTCCTCGAGGCGCTGGGGGCCATTGCCGCCCGGCGCTGGCGAGGCCGCTACGTGCAGGAGACGCGGACGGGGGCGTTCCACCCCGAGGACTACACCTTCGATTTCTCCACCGCCCCGCAGCTACCCGACTGAGCTGCGCGGGCGCCGGTTTATTCGAGCCCCAGCTGCTGCTCGAGGCGGGTGAGCAGGCCTAGCAGCCACCGGGCCTGTTTCCCCGAGAGCGGTCCGCTGCGCAACGGCGCGAGATAGGCCTCCGGCGGATGACGCTTGAGCACGCGGCTCGGATAGGCGAGTGCGGCGAGAACCGCCTCCGTGCGGGCCAAGATCTCCCGGCGCTGTTGCGAGGTTGCCGGCCGCGGCGGGGCGCCGGCATCGGACACCGGCCGCGGGGGGCCGTCGGCGGTGGGGCGACTGGGTCCTGGGGCGGCCGGCTCGCGCGGCAGTCCGGAAGCCTGTGCGCGGGCCGGTTCGGCGATCGACCGGCGGCACAGTTCGTAGGCCATCAGGGTCACGCTGTGCGCCAAATTCAGTGGGCCGCCGCTGGTCGGAAAGCGGATCAGCCGGTGGCAGCGATCGAGCCACGCGCGATCGAGTCCGTTGCGTTCGGGGCCGAACAGGATCAGCAGGCGTCCCGGGCGGTGGTGGCGATACTCGGCCACGGCGGCTGCGGGCGAGATCAGCTTGCGGTGGCGGCCGACGCGCGCGCTGGTTCCCCAGACCTCATCGAAGCCGGCGAGCATCTCCGGGACTTCAGCGGCGGTGACGATTTCTGCAGCGCGCAGGGTTTCCCGGCCCCAACGCACCGCCAGGGCCGCGTCGCGATGTCCCGGACGCGCGGCGGGGGCGATCAGGCGCAGGTCGCGGAAGCCGAAAGCGGTCAGAGTTCGGGCGGCGGCGCCGGCATTGCCCGGTTCGGTCGGGTAGACGAGCGCGAAGGTGACCGGGGGAAGCGCAGTCATTGTTGCGACTCCTTGGTCTTGAGCACACCCATCCGCGGTCCGTGCGTGGGCCGGCACGCGGTGCCCTGGCGGCTGCCCCGCTTGCGCAGGATCCGGCAGATCTCGGCGCGCACGATCGTCTCGCGGACGCCCCACCGGGGCGCCAGCAACATCCTCCGCGGAGCCACCGCGCACAGGCGCTCGACGACCACCCGCGCATCGAGTTGTTCGAGGAAGTCGGCGGCGAGCTGCGCATAGGTGCGCCATGAGGGGAGGCTCCACAACGCCGGATGACGCAGGGATGCGAGTGCACTGCCGCGGAGCACCTGGAGGTGGTGGAGCTTGACCGCGTCGATGCCTGCCGCGGAGAGGCGCCGGGCGCCGGCGATCTGGGAGGGGGCCGGCTCCCACGGCGTTCCGAGGATCATGTGGGCGCCGACGTGCAGGCCGCGGGCCTTGAGAAGGGCGATCGCCCGGCGAGCCTGCGCCCAGGTGTGCCCACGGCGCATTGCCCGCAAGGTGGCATCGTCGGTCGACTGCACCCCGAGCTCCACCTGGAGATAGGTCTCGCGCGCAGTGGCGGCGAGCAGGTCGAGCACCACGTCGGGCAGGGCGTCGGGGCGGGTGCCGACGACGATGCCCAGCGTGCCGGGACAACGGCGCGCCTCGGCGAGCGCGGCGGCGAGCCGCTCGGGGGGGCCATGGGTGCTGGTGTAGGGTTGGAGGTAGACGAGGTAGCCGGTCGCGGCGGGATAGCGCCGGCGCAGGCCAGGTAGGGCACGGCGCACCTGTTCGCTCAGGGCAAGCTTCGGGCGGCTCGCGGGGGGGCGGAACCCATCGATACTGCAGAAGAGACACCCGGCGGTCGCGCGCGTGCCGTCACGCACGGGGCAAGAGAACCCTGCATCGACGGCGACGCGGAAGACCTTGCCCCCGAAGCGCCGGCGGGCCACCGAGCGGGGGTTGGTGTAGGGAGGCCCGGGAGAGGTCCTGTCCCCGTCGACCAGCCCCCGCATGGTCGGGCTACTCGGGAATGCGCAGGGCGACGAAGCGGCGCGCATCCCGGGTGATCACCGTCAGCAGCAACACGTCCCCTTTCTCGAGTCGGGCCGTCTGTTCACGCACGTCGGCGACACTCATGACCGGCTTGCGCCCCGCCTCGACGATCACATCGCCGAGCCGCAGGCCTTCCTGGGCGGCCACCGAGCCATTGCGGACATCGGTGACCACCACGCCCTCGAGTCCGGGGTCGAGCTCCAGGCGGTCGCGCCACTCGTCGTTGAGGAAGGCGACATCGAAGCCGAGGTCTTCGAACACATCGTCGATGGCGCCGGCGAGCGGAGCCTCGTCGGATTCGAGCTCTTCGAGCACGACCTCGAGACTGCGGGCTTTCCCGTCGCGCAATACGGAGACCGAGATCTTGGTGCCGGGGCGGGTCTGGGCCACGCGCATCCGCAGGTCGTCGACATCCTCCACGCGCTTGCTGTCGATCGCGACAATGATGTCCCCATCCTTGATGCCCGCCTTGTCGGCCGGGCCATCTTCGACGACCTGCTGGACGAGGGCTCCGTAGCGGATGTCGGTATCGAAGGCCGCGCGCAGGGCGTCGGTCAGGTCGCCGATGTAGATGCCGAGCCACCCGCGCACGACATGTCCCTCATCGAGAATGCTCTGCATCACGGAGCGGGCCAAGCCGATCGGCACGGCGAACCCAACCCCCTGGTAGCCGCCCGTCCGGCTGGCGATGGCGGTATTGATCCCGACGACCTCGCAATGGAGATTGACCAGCGGCCCGCCGCTGTTGCCCCGGTTGATCGCCGCGTCGGTCTGGATGAAATCCTCGTAGTCGGTCAGGCCGATCCGCGAACGTCCCTTGGCGCTGATGATGCCGGCGGTCACCGTCTCGCGCAGCCTCTCGCCGAAGGGCGTTCCCAGCGCCAGGACCCATTCGCCGACCCGCATCGCGTCGCTGTCGCCCAGCTCGAGATAGGGCAGCGGCTCGTCGCTCTCGACCTGGATGACAGCCACGTCGGTCTTCGGGTCGGTGCCGATGATTTCGGCATCCAGCTGCCGGCCGTCGCTGAGGCGCACGAGGATGTTCTCGGCTTCGGCGACGACATGATTGGCCGTGAGGATCCGGCCGTCGGCCGAGACGATGAAGCCCGAGCCGAGCCCCCACTGGCGATGCTCGCGCGGTGTGCCGCGCCGAGGGCCGAAAAAGCGCTGGAAGAACTCGGGCATCTGATCGCTGTGGAATGACCTACTCGAGACGACGCGCTCGCTGGTGATCGTCACCACCGCCGGCCGCGCCCGCTCGGCGACGGCGGCAAAGGCGTCACCCAGCGCGGCGGCCACGTCCAGCGGATCTTCGGCCGGCCCGGCCGTCGCCTGGGCAGCCAGCGGGTGGGCCGGTCCCCGGGAGGAGAGTCCCCACCAGCCGGCTGCGCCGAGGAGCATCGCCGCCATCAAGAAGACTGCCGGCATCAAGGGCGAGAACCGGTTGGCCCTTGCACGCGCGTCCTTCGTTCGATCCATGGTCGCCTCCTCCTAATCGTCGTGTCTCGTCGGGAGGGCCGCTCCGGGCTTCCCAGGAGTGTTGCTCCAGTCCCCATGCAGAACACCACCCAGCCAAGCCCTGTTCCCGTTGCCGACTGGCCCCCGCATGGCGCAACGCGCATTCCCGGCGTGCAGGATGCACGCTGAGCGGCGTGCCTGCCAAGCAGCTTCCCGGAGGAGCAGGGCAACGGCTTGTTGTATCAGCAGTTGCCGGGCCCGTCCATTCGATCTCTTGCTGGCATGCCCCCTGCCCAGAGAGGAGGTTCGGGGAGATGGGTGCTTCCCGAGGGCCCCGTGCCCGCGTCCGGATCATCAGCAAGACATCCTTCATCTGGGGGAGCGATTGCAGGCTCTCGATCATCAGCGGGTCACGCCGGTGGGTTCGCTCATGCGGGCTCGGCCGACCGGTCATGCCGGGTGGGCCTTCCTGGCTCGCTTGGCCCACCCGGCTCGCTTGGCCCGCCCGGCTCGTTCGGCCGTCCTGCTTCCCGGTCTGATTCTGGCTCTCCTGGCCATCCTCGCTCCGGCCGCGCCGGCCAGCAAGGGTGGGCCGCCGAGCTATCCGAAGATCGCCACCTACGGCAGCGCCTTCAATCGTTTCACCCCCGGCCAGTGGGACACGCTCTCCTGGTTCGATCTGGTCGTCTGCCGGGCGAGTCCCTATCGGGTCGCCCAGATTCGGGAACGCAATCCCGATCAGCGCCTCTTCTTCCTGACGATGCCGCAGAACATCGTTTCCTGGGAGGAAGACCAGACCTGGTGGTATCCCGACACGAGCTACAGCCTGCACCGGCTGGTGCAGTTCTACGTCGAGCAGAACGACTGGTACCTCCGTGATATCTGGGGCCAGAGGATCTCCGAGTGGGATGGGTGGGCGGCCAACTGGACGCCCTACTGCCCGGAGGGCAACTATGGGACCTCGAAGGGACTGACCTACGCCGAGTGGTACGCCAGCGTGGCCATGCCCCAGATCATGGGCGGTTCCCAGAAGTGGGAGCCCTGGGGGTGGGGTTCGAGCGCCTTCGACGGTGTTGCCTGGGAGGTGATGGCCGACTGCCCCGCCAGCGGTCTGCCCGACCCGTACATGTATGCCGATCCCGATGGGGATGGCGTGGCTGAGGGGATCTACTCGAGTTGCTATGACGGAGGGGATGAAGATCCCCTCTCGCTGTTGATGCACGAGAGCAATGAGGATTTCTATGCGCGCCTGCAGCAATGGGTCCCGGCTGATCTGATCCTCAACAAGAACCGCGGCGGCAAGCACACCCATCCGAGCTGGGCCTACGAGCTCAACGGACTCAAGCTCGAGGACTGGAATCCGAGTCGCACGCGGGCGGTCAACTCCTGGTGGAGCTGGATGTATGGCCGCCGGCACGAGGATGGCGAGTTCATCGGCGACGGCTATGCCTTCGCCGAGCAATCGATGTATCGCACGGGCATCGACGAACTCGACGGATGGGACATGACCTGGATCATGGTCTGGACGCGCGGCGTGGAGTGGGAGCCCGCCCGCGCCGAGCGCATGCGTCGCTGGGGAATGGGGACATCGATGCTCGGCGATGGGTATTTCGTCTTCTGCGTCGATCAGGGGACGCCCGATTGGTTCGACATCTTCGATTGGGACTTCGGCCAAGCGCTCGAGGACTACCAGCGCGAGCTGGTCGGCAGCGACACGCTCTACGTGCGGCGCTTCGAGCAGGGCTTCGTCGAGGTCAATCCCTACTATCCGCAGAGCCTCTCCGGCGTGCCTCCCGAAGACGCCCGCTTTGCCTTCTGGCTGGACGTCGATGATCTCGAGGTCGTCGGCATCGCCCACGACCAAGTCACCCTACGCTGGAGAGTGCCCCAGGGGGAGATCAACGGCGTCGATGCGACCGAGATCCGCTGGGCCATCTGGCCGATCACCGCGGAGAACTGGGAACTAGCGCAGCCCGCCGCCGCCGGCCTCGTCAGTGGAACAGGGGGCAGCCAGGTGGAGTGCATTGTCGCCGGGTTGGAACCCGAGACCGACTACTACTTCGCCGCCAAGAATCGGATCTACGGCCGCTGGCAGCCGGGGGTCTCTAACCTGGCCGCCGCCACGACCGCCGCGGCGCCCCCGGGCAGCGAACCCGACGAGACGCCCCCCGCCGCCGTGCTCGATCTCGGCTCGCCCGACCAGGGACCCGGCTGGATCGATCTCACCTGGAGCGCCCCGGGCGACGACGGCGACGAGGGCGCCGCCGAGCGCTACCTGTTGCGCTACCGCCTCGGCGCCGAAATCGTCGACGAGGGCGCCTGGTTGGCGGCCGATTCGGTAGCGGCGGGGCTCCCGGCGCCGGCGACGGCCGGCACGCCGCAAGGCGTTCGTCTCGAGGGCCTGCAACCGGGCGAACTCTATGGGATCGCCCTGCGGGCGATCGATGAGGCGGGCAATCTCGCCGGACTTTCCAACCCCCTCCTGATGCTCTGCCCCGAGCCGCCCGATACCCTGCCGCCCGCGCCGATCCACGACCTCGCGGTGACTGCGACCTATAGCGATGGTTTCGATCTGGCCTGGACGGCGCCCGGGGATGACGCCGCCGAGGGGACCGCTAGCGGCTACCGGCTCGCCTGGCTCGCCGGTGGGCCGATCGACACCGAGACCGACTGGGAACAGGCCGCCCAGGAGAGTCTGGCGACACTCGCGCCCGCCCCGGCGGGGACGCCGCAGAGCTACGCGCTGCGCGGCCTCGATCCCGAGACGCTCTACGGCCTCGCCTTGCGCGCTCATGACGACGTCGGCGCGCTCTCGCCGCTTGCCCTGCCGGCCCTGCTCGCCGAGACGTTGCCCGCTCCCGACACCTTGCCGCCCGCGGCGGTCAGCGATCTCGCTCTGGTCGAAGCCGGGACGAGTTGGCTCGAGCTGAGCTGGACGGCGCCCGGAGATGACGGGGCGCAAGGCGCGGCGGATCACTTCGTGCTCGGCTGGCGCGCGGGCAGCGAGGCGCTTGTCGGCGAAGACGACTGGCAGGCCGCCGTGCAGGTCACCGAGGGTCTGCCCGACCCACCCGCGGCCGGGACACCGATCATCTGGCGGCTGACCGGATTGGCCCCGGAGACGCGCTTGGCGCTCGCCGTGCGGAGCTATGACGACGCCGGTCTTGCAAGCGCGCTCTCGAACGCGCTGCTCGCCGAGACGCTGCCGCCCCCCGATACGCTCGCTCCCGCGGCGATTGCGGATCTGGCCGTCGATTCAGTGACGCCATCTTCGGCACGGCTGACCTGGAGCTGTCCCGGGGACGACGGCATGGCCGGCCAAGCCGAACGCTTCGTCCTCGGGTGGCTCGAGGGGGCCGAGCTGGTCGATGAGGCGGCTTGGGCGGCTGCCGACACGCTCCTCGATGGACTTCCCCGCCCGCTCGCGGCGGGCGAGCCGGTCGCCTTCCTCTTCACCGGGCTCACGCCCGAGCGGATTTACAGCTTTGCGGTGCGCGCCGATGACGACGCCGGGCGGCGATCGCCGCTGGGCCCGCCGGTGACCTTCGCCACGCCCGCCGTGCCCGATACGGTTGCCCCCGGCGCGGTCGAGGACCTGCAGGCGCAGCTCCGCCCGGCCGGCACGGTGCGGCTGGTCTGGACGGCCGCCGGAAACGACGGCGCCGCGGGCCTGGCGCCCTGGCTGGTCGTCGCCATCCGGCCGGATGCGCCGGTCGCGGCCGAGGCCGATTGGGCGGTGGCGCAACGGGAGACCTTGGCCAACGAGGTGTCGGGTGGAGCGCAGGACTCCCTCGATCTGATCGGTCTCGAGCGCGACCGGGAGTGGGGATTCGCCGTGCGCTACATCGATCCGGCCCGATTGGCCGGTCCGCCGTCGAATGCGGTGCTCCTGGCGATCCCGCCCCCTCCCGATACGATTTCGCCGGATCCGGTGAACGACCTCCTCGTGCTCGCGGCTGAACCGACCCAGGTGACCCTGCAGTGGAGTTGTCCCGGCGATGACGGCGAGACCGGCGTGGCGGAGCGCTTCGTGCTCGGCTGGGTCGCGGGAGCGGCGCTTGCGAATGAAGGGGACTGGGCGGCCGCCCAGCAGATCGAGGCGGGGCTTCCCCGTCCGGGTCCACCGGGATCGGTCGTGAGCTACACCCTGGCGAGTCTCGAGCCCGAACAAACCTACAACGTGGGAGTGCGGACCTATGACGATGCGGGGCTTCTGTCGGCACTGGGGACACCGGCGACCGTTACCCTCCCGGCGCACCCGGACACGCTGCCGCCCGAGCGGGTCACCGATCTCGACGTGGCTCTGCGCGGCGAGGCGGCGCTTCTTCTTTCATGGACCGCCGCGGGAGATGATGGCCGCGCGGGAACGGCAGCTACATTGATCGTCGCGCGCCGCCAGGACCAGATGATCGAGACCGAGAGCGACTGGCAGGCGGCCCGGCGCGACACCTGCGCCAGCGCGACTCCGGGAGGCGCCCCCGACTCGCTGCTGCTCGACGATCTGGCGCGGGGGGCGGCCTGGGGGTTCGCCCTGCGCTACCGCGACGAGGCGGGGCTCGTGGGGCCGATCTCCAACTTCGCGACCGGTTTCATTCCGGCCGAACCGGTACCCGCGGACACGACGGCGCCGGCGGCGATCACCGACCTGCGCGTGATCGCGCTGGGTGAGGGCGCGCTGACGCTGGCCTGGAGCGCCGGCGGGGACGATGGCCAGGCGGGTGAGGCAGACCACTACCGGGTCGGGATTATCTCAGGTGCTCGCATGACCGCCGCGGACTGGACACGCGCCGATCATCATGAGTGGGCGCATGGCGGTGCGTTGGGTGGTTCCGAGTGCGTGCAGCAGCTCACGGGGCTCACGGCCGGAGAGAGCTACGGACTCGCGTTGTGCGCGGTCGATGAGGCCGGCAATGAATCGCTTCTCTCGAATCCGATCTGGGTGCCGGCCCTCACGCCCCGCGCCGAGTTGGTGCCCGCGAGCATCGACGATCTCGAGCTCATCCTCACCGGCACCGAATGGGCCGAGTTTGCCTGGAGCGCCCCGGCCGATCCCGGAGGAGGGGAGGCGGTCGAGGCGTATCGTCTCGGCTGGGCCGTTGAGTCCTTCACCGAAGCCGAGTGGGATCAGATCTCCCAGCTTGCCTTGCCCGACTCGCCGGCCGCCCCGGGCGCGCGCGAGCGCTTCCGTCTCGAGTCCTTGGAGCCGGTGACCACCCACTGGGTCGCCCTGCGCAGCCGCAACGGCCTGGGTCGCTGGTCGTCGCTCTCGGCGTGCGTCGCGGTGACCACGCATGCCTGGGATGCGCAGCCGCCCCCGACGCCGGCGGCGCCGACGGTCACGGTGGACGAGGAGGTGACCCTCTACTGGCTCCCGGTCGAAACGCCCGACTTGCTCGGCTACAACGTCTATGGACGGCCCGCCTCGGCCGGCAGCGGCGAGCAGCTCAATGATGATCCGCTCGCCGAGACGAACTGGTCGTTTTCCTGCCCCGGGCGTGGGGAGAACTTCTTCGTTGCAGTCACCGCGCTGGATGCTTCGGGCAACGAGAGCCTGCTGAGCGCGGAGACCCCGCTCTTCTCGCGGGAACTCCGCCTTGCCGGCCCCTTTCCGCACCCGATCGAGGGGGAGGCGCGTTTCACACTCACGCTGCCCGTCGCCGAAGGAGGCGCCGCGCATGTGAGCGCGCGCATCTTCTCGGTGGCGGGTTACCAGATCCGTCGCTGGATCGACGAGACGCTGCCCACGGGTACGGAACTCCCGCTGCAGTGGGACACTCGTGACGACCGTGGTGCCCTCGTCGGACCGGGCCTCTATTTCCTCAAGCTCGAGACCCCCACCGAGTCGCTGATGCGTAAGATCTACGTGCGGCGGTAGAACGCGCTGTTCCCGTTCCGCCCCAGTGGGGCGCGGCACGTCCAACTACGAGCGTCGATCGCTCCCCCCGCGATGGCTGTACCCAGGATCCGCGGGGATCTGCGGGTCGACAGTTGCCCCCCCTCGCGCCTACAATGTGCATGCAGCACGGATACCTGTTTCAAACTACCGTGATTCCAGGAGGCGGGGGATGGCTGCGGCTCGTTGCTTCGTCGGTGTGGTCTTCTTGCTTCTGGTGTGGGGCCCGCCGACGAGATCTGCCCGCGCGCAGGAGTGCCTCCACTACGAGGATCTTGCGCACTTCGTCTATCAGGCGGACACGCTCTACTCAGCCCTCAACCTGGCCGTCTCGGGAGACTATGCGTATGTCACCTACGCGATTCCCACGCTGCGCATCTACGATATCAGCGATCGCGTCCATCCCCAGCTTGTGGGCGGCTGTAGCGTGGGGACCTGCGCGGTGCTTGGTCAGGCGCGCGATGTCGCCCTCTTTGATGGCTTTGCCTGTGTCGTGACCAGCCACGAGGGGCTGGAAATCGTCGATGTCAACCAGCCCGATTCCCCCACGGCCATCGCCAGCCTGAATACGAGCGGCATTGCCATGGGCGTGGATTGCATGGATGGGTATGCCTACATTGCAGCGCTCGGCACCGGGCTGTGTGTGGTCGACATTCACGACCCGTGGCTGCCTGCTACGGTCGCCTATCTGGACACCCCGGGGCCGGCAGAGGAGATCGCCTGCGCCGATGGCCTGGTTTACATCGCCGCGGGCAATGCCGGGCTGGCGATCGTCGATGCAAGTGTGCCGTTCTCGCCGACGATCCTCGCCACCCTGCCGACGCCCGCTGCAGCCGCCAATGTTGCCGTCTCCGGCGCCTACGTGTTTGTGGCCGCCGAGGGGGCGGGGCTTCTCGTTGTGGACGTTCATGACCCCGCCGCCCCGTTCATCCTCGGTGCGCTGCGCGACCCGGAGTACGCGCGAGACGTCTGCGTCTATGAAGGGGTTGCCTACGTGAACACCGGCCTCGGCCTGCAGGTCGTCAATCTCGACAATCTCGGGGAACCAAGCGCCATCGGTCTTGTGCGCGCCCCGGGTCCGGCCAATGGGGTGGCAGTGGTCGACGACTATGTCTACATGTCGAGCACCCACTTCTCCCTGGGCGTCGTCGATCTCTGCGACTTCAAGTTCCCGACGCTCGTGTCCAGCATCTGCACCTACGAGGGCGCCATCGGAGTCTGTGCACGCAACCAGTACGTTTATGTCGCGGACGACGAGGCCGGTCTGGTCATCGTCGATGCGACCCACGTTGAGTCGCCCGCGATCATCGGGTGGGTTGATACGCCGGGGCTGGGACGCAGTGTCTCCGTCGTCGGCGACCTCGCGTTCTTGGCCGACTACACATCCGGCCTGCAGATCATCGATATCAGCGACCCCACCACCGCATCGATTGTCGGCGGAGTGGACACGCCGGGCCATGCCACCGATCTGAGAGTGGTCGATGGGTACGCCTACCTGGCGGACGGCGCAGGCGGTCTGCACATTGTGGACGTGACCAATCCGGCCGCGCCTCAGATCGTTGCCACCCTGCTCACGGCTGACGACGTTTGGGGCGTGACTGTGGAAGATGGCCTGGCCTGCGTGGCCAGCGGCTACGATCAGTTCTTCACGATCGATGTCTCTGAGCCCACAATGCCCGAGATCCTCGGCTGGGTGACGATTCCCCCTTGGTTCGAGTTCTGGGGCAACGCGATCGCGCGCTGCGAGGATGTCGTGTTGGCCAACGTGCCCTATGCGGGTATCTGCATCATCGATGTCGGCACACCGGCGTCTCCGGTGCTCATCGGCCGGATTGAGATGGATGATGACGTGCGCGACATCGATGTCTTCGGCAACCTGGCCTACGTGGCCTGCCACACGGCGGGCATCACGATCTTCGATCTGAGCAATCCCTATGTACCGACCTTGATCTCTACGGGAATCACACAGGGGATCGCGTACGGAGTGGACGGCACGGGGGATTACCTCTACGTCGCCGGCGGTTACGACGGTCTGGAGATCGCCTATCGGCAGTGCAGCGACGAGCCCACACCGGTGAGCACCACTCGACTCCAGGCCCAGGTGGATCCGGAAGGCGTCCACCTCTCCTGGAATCCGGTGGCGATCGAGGCTCATGAGGATCTGCTCATCCGGCGTCGCGAAGATCCAGAGGGCACACTGTCCGGCTTCATCACGCTGGCGACGCTCGGCCCAGAAGCTTCGATGATCGGTGAATACTGCGATCGCACGGCGCAGTCCGGCCGGCACTACCTCTATCGCCTGATTGCCCACGCGGCCGATGGGTCCGAACGCATGCTGGCCGAGACGAGCGTGACCCTGGCGGGAGGCCGATTGGAGTTGCTGCCGATTGGGATCCTTCCAGGGGATGTCATGACGACTTTGTCTTTCCGCGTTCCCCACGCGGGCACAACACGCCTCGGCGTTTTCGATGTGGCGGGGCGCTGCATCTGGCGCTCGGAGCCGATGCAGGCAATCACCGGTCTCAACCAAGTCGGCTGGGACGGTCGGGACGCGCGCGGGAGTCGTGCTCCCTCCGGCCTGTATCACGTAAGCCTCGATTGGCATGGGCGGCGGGTCACCCGGCCCCTCGTGGTCCTGAGATAAGGGGGAGCGAGATGCGGTTCGGATGCCGATGCCGTGGTTTCCTGCTCCTGGCCCTCGGGCTCGGAGTCATGCTCGGCCTCCACGCCTCCCCGGCTCGGGAGCCCGGCATACAGGGGTCGGGTCACGATTCGCAGGGCACGCGCGACTGCCCCGATACGCTCTGGTTCGGCGGCGATGACGGCACCGGCGTCGCCTACCTGGGGGGGGTCTGGGATTGGGATACGATCACCGGGGATTCCTTGCAGGGGTGGCGGGCGCCGGACATGGGTCTGCAGAAGAACCGGTACTTCGGATGGGTGGAGAAGGACTCGTTCATCGTCCACGGCGACCCGGTAATCCCGATGATCGGAGACAGCGAGGGCATGCTCTGGTGCGGCGTGCACGAGGATGAGGCCCTCTGCCGTGGCTTCGTCGATGGCATGGGCTACGGCAACCACATGTGCCAATCCGCCCGTTCCCCGGCCGTGCCGATCGACCCGGTCAACGACGACATCGACCTCGCCTTCGATTTCTTCAGCGAGTCGGAGTGGGGGTTCGATTACACCTACGTCTACGTCGGAAGCTACGGCGCCGGCGGCGACCATCTGGCGGATCTCGAACTCGCCCGCTTTGACTGGTGTCAGGGTTCCTATGAGGATCCGGACCACTTCGCGACGAGCATCGCCCGGGGGACCCTTCCGGCAGAGACGGAGACGACGCGTGTCGAGCTGCGCTTCGCCTCCGACATGATCTGGTCCGATGAAGATGGGGAATGGCCGACGGTGGCGGGGCCGTTTACGATGGACAACCTCTCCCTGAAGGTGGGCGGGGCGAAGGCGCTCGAATTCGATTTCGAGACGGGCCCTCAGGGATGGGTCTTCGATACTTGCTGGACGCGTGCCATGGATTGGTTGATCGCCGGCAGTGACTACATCACGACGATCCCCGAGGAGACCTGGCAGGCGTGGACCCCCGCAGGTTGTCCGCTCAGCGCCCGGGCCCTCGGCTTTTTCGATCCGCAGAATCTTCCCTACTCGCCCCACAACTTCTGCGATCGATTCTACTTCTCCGGTCCGATCGCCCGCTGCAGCCTCGGTCTCTGCGAGTGGGACTCCCTGCTGGTGCGCTATACCGGCTACCTATCCAATTGGGGCGATAACTTCTGCAGTCTCCGCATTCGCTGGGGGTATCGCTATCATCGGCTCGGCGGCGGGAATTGCTGGTCCAGACCTTGGATGAGTTCCGATTGGCTATGCGAGAACACGGTGAGCTGCACGACCGCCGTCGCCGAGATTCCCGGGGCACGCGCGGGTTTACCGACCGACTGGGATTCGCTCCAGGTCGCTTTCGAGTTCTACTACTGGTGCTGGCCGAAGTCGGAGACTCCGAAGCGGCCGAAGTGCGCCCCGCTGCTCGACGACGTACAGGTCGGTTTTGCCTGGATCGACCCGGCGACTCTCGACGATGGCGAGTCGCAGGTCATTCCCCCGGCGCGAGGGATGGCCGCCACCTGTCGCCCCAATCCCTTCCTGCAACAGACCACGATCCACTTCACCCTGGCCGCCGCCACAGATCTGCGTCTGGTCGTCCTCGATGCAACCGGGCGAATCGTGCGGAGCATCGCCATCGAGGGACTGGGGGCGGGGCCCCATGCCGTGACCTGGGATGGACTCGATCGCACCGGACATCCCGCCGAGTCCGGCTTCTACTGGATCCGGCTGATCGATGGGCAGGGCGCCGTGGGGGACGACGTGGCCGTCGTGAGACTTCGCTAGCCGTTGCGCTTCTTCGTCGAGGTATGGCGCCGGCTGCCTACGGCTGAGCCGATGGCCAGGGCGGTCAGGGCACCAGCCTGCCGACTCCCGGTGTCGGGCGTGACCGCTACAACCGCGCCTACGATGTAGGTTCTCTCCAGAGAGATCGAATCCTCCGCACATCCGGCCCCGAAGTACCCGCAGCAAGACGGGGCCCGCTGTGGTAGACTTGCCTCTGCCAGAGTTGCCCAGCGCAGGCCTGGTAGGACGGTCCATACGACGCGTTCCCCCCGAGTGCTCCGGTTCCGTCGCCGTCACAGGGCCCTTCGGTCCAGGAGGTTCTCGTATGTGGAACGAGCACCGCTGCCTTGCGCCCGGTCCTGACGATCCTGCTTCCGCGCCACCAGATTCGCCGCCCTCCGGTTTCCGCCGCCGTCACGCTCTGCGCACACGCCTCCTCTTGCCCGCCCTGCTGGCAGTCTTCGCCTGCAGCGGCCTGCTCGGCGGCGCGCGAGCGTGGGAGGAATCCGGGCGCAAGCCCCTTCGGCCGCCGTCCGACCACTCTGCAGACCGCCTCCGCGAGGATCGTGCCGCGGCGCCGGTTCTGCCGCAGCTTGCGCCCTGCCCGTTGCAGGGAATCGGTGCGGTCGATGCGGTGGCCCTCGGGCCGGCGACGACTCGCAGCCTGGCGGTCTTTGCGCAACAGGCCGCCGTCGGCGAGGCGGGCACGGTCTCTTCCACAGCGACGGCAGCGACGGAGATCGATCGTGATACCGCCGTGCGTCTTGCGACGGCACGGGCCCACTGGCAGTGGGGGCCACAGGTGCGACTCGGATCGGTGCTCCCGCTCCACGACCCGGCGGGGAATCTCTATGCATGGGACGTCGATTTCACCCTGGATGGGGCTCCCCTCGGCGCCTACATGGACGTTGCGGAGGAGTGGCAGGCGTTCTGCAGGGAACGTGCACTCACCATCGAGACGCGCACGCGGCGCGGGGAATCGGCCCTTCCGCGCGAGACCGGCTCGCGGCGCTACGGCAGCGTGACCGTCTCAGCGACCCTGGATGCCCCGCCGATCCGCGGAGCCCGCGCGGGTGTCTCGAGTTTCTATGCTACGGGGTGGAAGGCCGCCGGGGTGGCGGCGCAGGTCCTAGGAACCACAGAGCGCCAACTGGTCCGGATTCTCTTTACGGGAAGCTGGGAGCGTCTCTTCGCATTCACCGACGGCACGCAGACGATCTTCGTTCAGGGGCACGAGCCGTGGGGCTGGTACGACGGGGAGGCCTTTGCGCAGCATGCCAAGGAAGATCGCCTCGCCCGGCAGGTGTACACGCAGTCCCGGTTGCAGGCGAAGGGGCGGGATCTGGCCGGCGTGGTGGCAGAGGAGCGTGAGCGCAATGCGGCCCGCATCGATGACTGGCTGGCGGGAAGCATGGGAACCCGCAGCCCGATTCATATCGTTGGCTACGCCGCCGAGTTCATCCCCTACCAGTGGTTTGGCGGTTGTTCCCCGACTTCCGGTTCAATGGTGCTCAACTACTACGATGAACTCGGCTGGTATGGGCGGATCACCTACTACTATTCGCGCGATGATGATCCCGTCTTCGGGACACTCAAGTGCCATGTCTCCGATGCCAGCCGCTTCATGCGGGTGACGATGAATACCACCGACGATACGGGGCGGACGTTCATTTGGGACATCTATCCCGGGATGGTCGAGTATGCCAACGACTACTGTGACTACAACTTCTCGGGCGGTGTCGAGGTCACCGGGGATATCGTCGACTGGCACTTCGAAGACGGCGTGGACATGATCAACGGCAATCACCCTTTCATCTTCAGCTCGAACTTCTATCCTGGGGCGGGAACGGCCCACTCCGTCGCGGCCGTCGGCTACGACAGAGGGCCTGATCCCGACGAGTACCTCTGCTACAACACCTGGGCGGACGGCTATGTAGTCGAGTCGGCGCCGAGCGCCGGAGGACCACTGGATTACACACATCTGGCGGCGCCCTATCCGGGGGGCGGATCCCAGTACGATGTCAAGCTGACCTACCCGGACGGCCATCCGTGGTACAGCTCCTGCTATCCGTTCGGCAGCTTCGAGTCCGGACAGTCGATGACGATCCAGTGGATCAACTGGGGCGAGCCGGCCCACCATGTCGACATCGACTACTCGCCGAGCGCGGGTGCCGGCTGGGCGGAGGTCGTCTCGGGTACGGCGGACGACGGCTCCTACGTCTGGGATGTGCCCTGCGAGGTAGGCGACGCGCTGGGACGCATTCGCATCAGTCAGTATTCGAGCGGGGGCACGCTCTACAGCTCCGACGGCAGCTATGGTGACTTCGAGTTTGAAGACTACGACTTCCCACCGTCGCCGACGAATTGCACCCCGCCGTCCGGCGCGGTCTGCCAGCCGACTGCCGGGACCCTCGACTGGGACGATGTTGCCGAGGCCGAGTACTACGTCGTGCGGATCATTCCCGACGGCGAACCCTACTATGAGGTCGAGGTGGTCTCCTCAGCCTACCACTACTCCGGCTTCGATCCCGGGCGGCAATACGCTTGGAGTGCGAGATGCGTCAATACCTGTGGTCTCCATGGCGCCTCGGGCGGCCTGCGTACATTCACCATCGGTCCCGCGTCCCTGGCGGCACCGACGCTGCTCAGCCCGGCCAATGATGCGACCTGTGTCGTGACCACCGGCACACTGGACTGGTCGGATGTCACCGACGCCGGCGGCTACCGCATCCAGCTCGGCTGGACCTGCGGCGGCTACAGCCCCGTGATCCAGCTCACCGCATCCCAGCTCGACTACAACGATCTCGATCCGGGGCGCACCTACTACTGGCGCGTGGCGACCCGGGATGCCTGCGGCAACTACGGCAGCTACTCTGACTGCTGGCGCTTCACCTGCGGCAGCGGAACGCCGCAGAGCCCTGTGCTTCTCCTGCCAGCGAATGGTGCCGTCGATCAGTCGGTCACCGGTATGCTCGACTGGCAGGATGTCGAAGGCGCGACCGCCTATCGGGTGCGCATCGGAACGAGTTGCGGGGCGGGTTCGGAGTACCTGATCAGCTCAGCGACATCCGAGTTCGAGTATTACAGCCTCGATCCCGGGGAGATCTACTTCTGGCAGGTGCAGACCAAGGATGCCTGCGAGCAGTGGGGTGCCTATTCCGATTGCTTCCAGTTCACCATTCGGGCGGCGGCGACGATCCTGGTCGAAGCCGATGGCTCGGGCGACTACCCGACGATCCAGGCGGCGATCGATGCCGCCATCGGGGGGGACGTTGTCGAGCTGGGCGATGGAACCTACTCGGGCACGGGGAACCGCGACCTCGACTTCCTCGGCAAGGCGATCACCGTGCGCTCGGGGAGCGGAGATCCGGGGGCCTGCATCATCGACTGCGGCGGCAGCGCCGCGGAGAACCATCGCGGCGTCACGTTTCAATCGAGCGAGGGCTACAGCTCCGTGCTCGAGGGCGTGACGATCCGCTATGGCTACACCTACCAGGGTGGGGGCATCTACATCTCCGCCTCGTCGCCGTGGATCCTCAACTGCCACATTGATCTCAACACGGCGACCAACAGCGGTGGCGGCATCTACTCGACGTCGATCTATACACCGATCATTCAGGACTGCCGGATCTACGCGAATGTGGCCAATGTCGACGGCGGTGGGATCGGCTGCTACGACGGGCGGCTCTCGGTACAGTCCTGCACGCTGCAGCTCAATCACTCCAGCTTCGACGGCGGCGCGATGATGGTCTGGAACTCCGATGTCACGCTGACCGATTGTGAGTTGCTCGGCAATTCCGCCAGCGACGACGGCGGCGCGCTTTGTCTGCGCGAGGGCAGCGAGCCGAATATCAGCGGCACGATCGTCGCCGGCAATACGGCGAACGATAACGGCGGGGGGGTCTACAGCTACGGCAACGTGATCGCCAACTACTCGGACTGCACGATCTCGGGCAACAGCGCGCCGACCGGTGGGGGATTCTCGCTGCGCAGCACGAGCAGCGCCTCGCTGCGCAATTCGATCGTCGCGTTCTCGCCGACCGGCGCGAGCACCTTCTGCGATGCGACCAGCAGTGTCACGACCACCTGCACCGATGTCTACGGCAACGCGGGCGGAGACTGGGTCGGATGTGTCGCGGGGCAGTCGGGGACCAATGACAATCTCGCCGCGGATCCGCTGTTCTGTTTACCGGAGAACTATGACTTCGAACTCCACCTCGACTCCCCATGTGCTGCGGGGAACAACCCGGATTGCGGGCAGATTGGGGCGCGCGGGATCGGCTGCGGCCCCTCGGTGCCGCTGACGGTGCTGGTCAAGCCGGACGGGACGGGGGATTACCCGACGATCCAGGCGGCGCTCGATGACCTGCTCAATGGCAGCATTGTCGAGCTGGCCGACGGGATCTTCACCGGATCGGGCAACCGGGACATCGACTTCGTGGCCAAGATGATCACGGTGCGCTCTCAGAGCGGCGACTCCTCGGCTTGTGTCATCGACTGCGGCGGCAGCGCGGCTGATCCTCACCGAGCCTTCTACTTTCACTATGCGGAGGGCAGCCAGACCCGCGTCGAGCGGGTGACGATCCGCAATGGCTATGCCGAGGAACTGGGAGGTGCGATCTACTGCGTCCATCTGTCCTCTCCCGCGATCATCGGCTGTGTCTTCGAGGACAATGTCAGCGACGGAATCGCCGGGGCGATCGCCTGTGACTACTCTTCCTCCCCGACGATTCAGGGGTGCCGTTTCGAGAACAACCATGCGGTGACCTGGGGCGGCGCGATCGATCTGTGGCGCAACTCCTCACCGACGATCAGTGACTGTGCCTTCATCGGGAATACCACCGGCGCCGGCGGGGCGATCGATGCCTACTCCGATTCCTCGCCGAGTATCGTGCGCTGCACCTTCATCGGCAACGAGGCGGTCCGGGGGGGCGCGCTCTTCGCGGAGGAGACACTGCTCGATCCATGCGATTGTTCGTTCTATGCCAACTCCGCGCCGCCGCAGAGCCGGAAGGCAGCGCTGCCGGGTGAGGACTTCGAGGCGATCATCTCCGGGCGCGTCTGGTCGGGCGGGGTTCGCAGTGCCGGTGGGGCTGTGATCTATGCCTATGCCGGAGCGACGGTGACACTAGAGCGCTCGATCCTGGCCTTCAGCGCGCTGGGGGAAGCGGTGCTCTGCGAGGGGGACGGAAGCGCGACGCTTTCGTGTTGCGATGTCTATGGCAATGCCGGCGGCGACTGGGTCGGCTGCCTGGCGGGTCAGGAGGGCGCCAACGACAATCTGTGGGCCGATCCGCGCTTCTGCAACCCCGAGGCGGGCGCGTTGACCTTGCAGGAGGCCTCTCCCTGCACGCAGCAGGCCAACCCGGGCTGCGGCCGAATCGGCGCTTGTGAGATCGGTTGCGGCTATCACCTGACCATCAACGCCGAGGGCACCGGCGACTGCTCGACGATCCAGGCGGCGATCGATGCCGCCGGATCCTGGGATGTGATCGAGCTACTCGATGGGACCTACACCGGGTCGGGCAACCGGGATCTCGACTACCAGGGGAAGGTGGTCACGGTTTGCTCCGCCAGCGGGAATCCCACCGACTGCGTCATCGACTGCGAGGGGAGCGTCTCAGAGACGCACTACGGCGTCTATTTCCACACGGGTGAGACGGCGGATTGCCGGCTGGAGAACGTTACCATCACTGGCGGCTACACCGGCGCCGGTGGGGCGGTGAAGATCAACAATGTCGCGCCGACGATTGTGGGCTGCATCTTTACGGAAAACCATGCCACCGACAGTGGGGGGGCAATCCAGAACTACCAGGGAAATCCGACGATCGCCAACTGCCTGATCGAAGGCAACACGGCGGACAATGCCGGGGGCGGGATGAACGCCAACGGTGCCACCGGGACGTTGAGCGGCTGCACCTTCCGCGGCAACTGGGCGCTGTGGGGCGGTGGCGGGCTCTACAACTACCACTCGAGCCCGCTGATCGATGACTGCATCTTCGACGGCAACACCTGCGACCACTGGGGTGGGGGGCTGCACAACACGCAGATCGACAGTCAGCCGACGGTCGTGGGCTGCACGTTCCACGGAAATGGCGCCCCCGCCGGCAGCGGGATCTACAATCGCGTCGATGCCCAGGTTGCGATCGAGAATACGATCATCGCCTTTGGCACCGGGGGCGAGGCGGTCTACTGCGGGGGGGAGAGCACGGCGATACTGACCTGCAGTGACGTCTACGGCAATGCGGGCGGCGACTGGAGCGGGTATCTCGCCGGACAAGAGGCGCTCCGCGACAACTTCTCCGCCGATCCACTCTTCTGCGATGCGGCGGCAGGTAACCTTTGGCTCCATGCCGATTCTCCCTGCGCTGAAGGCAACCACCCGGCCTGCGGCCGCGTCGGGGCGCTGGGCGTCGGGTGTGGCGCATCCGATGTTGCCGCCGATGCAATCCTGCCGGAGGTGCTCTCGCTCGGGCCGGGCACGCCCAATCCATTCCGGAGGGGAGCGGAGTTCACCCTCGCCGTGCCGGCCGACCCCGGGGGCGTGCGCGTCGCACTTTGCGTCTACGATGCGAGCGGGCGGCGCATCCGCAGCCTGCTCGATGGTGCCATGGCGCCGGGTATCCACCGCCTGACCTGGGACGGCACCAATGATGCCGGAGAGCCCGCGCGCAGCGGGATCTACTTCGTGCGCATGGAGGGTGCGGCGGGCGGGATGACTCGGCGGGTGGTGCTGATTCAGTGATGCTCGATCGCGGAACGAGGAAGGCACTGCTTCTCCGGCGGTGGGCGTCGAGGAGCCCGAGGGGAAGAGCGTGGGGCCAGGGTTCGCGAGGCCCGATCGTAAGAGCGTAGAGCCCGCTCTCATTTGGCACACCTGAGGCTACTGCTTAGGGTGATGCCCGCCTACGACGACCCATCCACGCGCGGCGGCGCCCCGCTTTGGGGGCGGTGTCCAAGTGGTCTGCGCCGCCGAAGCCTCCGGTCGGAGCGGTTTCAGCTGAGCGTTGCGTTCAACCGGCAGCGGATTGCCGCGGCGGCAGTCGGTCTGCTGGTTTTCTTGGGTCTGGGTGGTCCCCCTGGCGCTGCCACGGCGGCAGGCATGGCGATCGAGTCGGTGCGCACCATTCATCCCCCGCGCATCGATGGCCGCCTCGACGATCCCGTCTGGCAAACGGCACCGGTCTGGCGCGAGTTCGTTGCCTTCCATCCCGAACCCGGTGCGTCTCCCTCGCAACCGACCGCGGTTCGCATCGTCCATGACAGCGAGGCGATCTATCTCGCTTACCGCTGCTTCGACGATCAGCCCGGGAGCATTCGGGCGGCTCTCGCCCCGCGTGATCAGGCCTTCGCGGATGACTGGGTCGGGCTGATCCTCGATCCCTTTGGTGATGGGCGCAGTGCAGTCCAACTGTTGGTCAATCCATCGGGCTGTCAACTCGACGCCCGCATCCCGGGGGACGGCAGCGGAGACGACTTCTCCGTTGACTACTGTTTCGCGTCCGCCACCGCGCGCGACAGCAGCGGCTGGAGCGCCGAGTTGGCGATTCCGTTCGCCAGTCTGCGCTACCAGGCAGGAGACCCGATTGAGATGGGTCTCTTCGCCCTGCGTCATGTCAGTCGCACGGGAGAGCGGCTGGCAATGCCACCGATCCAACTTGGCGATTCCCATTGGCTCGCGCGGGGGCTGCGGGTGCGCTTCGCGGGGGTCGCCGAAGGTCCTCCAGTCGATCTCTTGCCCGCCCTCACCTGGCGCGCGCATGCCGGGCGGGGGCTGGATGGCGTTTGGTCGGAGCGCGATGACCAGGCCCAACTCGGCGGCAGTCTGCACTGGGCGCTGACCCATCACCTCGTGTTGAGCGCCGCCTACGAGCCCGACTTCAGTCAGGTCGAAGCCGACGCGCCCCAGGTCGAGGTCAATCAGCGCTTCCCCATCTACTATCCCGAGAAGCGTCCGTTCTTCCTGGAAGGTCGCGAGTTCTTCTGCATGTCCGCGGAGGGCGGTGCGCTGGGAGCGATCTTCCATAGCCGCACGATCGAGCAGCCGCGGTGGGGCGCAAAGTTGAGTGGGCGCATCGGACGGCGGCATGCACTGGGGCTACTCGTGGCCCGCGACGCGCCGGGTGATCTCAGCGGGGCAGCCGGCGGCGCTGAGGGAAACGGCAGCCCCGGCACGGGGGCGAGTGCTGAGCTCCCGGAGGCGAGGATCCTCGTCGCCCGCTACGCCCATGTCCTCAGTCCGACCGCCACGGTGGGCGGCTATGCCGATCTCCGCGAGACCGCAGCGGGAACGGGCTCTGGGGATAAGCGCACGGCGACGATGGGCCTGGATGCCGATCTGCTCCTAGGCGCCAGTGTGCGGCTCGCCGGGCATTGGCTCCACAGCCGGGAGCAGGCAGAAGAGGAGGGCCCAGACGGCCATGCCTGGACGCTGCGGCTCCAGCGTCCGCGCGAGCGTTCCTTCCTGCAGCTACGCTGGCAGGCGGTCAGCCCGAGCTTCGTCTTGGGCAACGGCTATCTGCAGCGCCGGGGAATCCGCGAGGCGCGCCTCGATCTCGAAACACGTCTCTTTCCCGACGTCCGCGGCATCGAGCGGTTGATTCCCTGGCTGAGTGCCAACGGCGCCTGGGCCTGGGGTGGCCGGCGGACCGATCGCGGCGTGACTCTCGCACTGCGGGCTGAAGGTCAGCGGCAATCTGCGCTCGAGGTTGCCCGCCGCTGGTCCGAGGAGTTCTTCGCTGGGCTGACGATGGCAACCCACGCCTGGACGATCCAGGCCAGCACCCAGTGGATCGCGGGCGTGCAACTGCAGGCTATCACGCGGTGGGAGCGCGTGCCGTTCTATGATCCGTACGCCCCGGCGCCGGGGTGCGCGCGCACGATCGCGGCGGCCGTCACCCTGCAGCCGACCGAACACTGGGAAACCGCGCTGGAGACGACGATCCTGCGCTTCCGTCTCGAGGAAGCGAAAGCATCGCTCTACGACGATGCGATCCTCTCGGCGCGCATCCGCTGGCAGCCGAGTCGCTACCTCTTCTTCCGTGCAATCGGCGAGTGGAACGGCTTCGCCGGAGAACTACTCACCGACTGGTTGGCCTCATTCCGCTACGTGCCCGGAACGGTCGTGCACGTGGGCCTCGGCAACCTCTACCGCTACGAGGAGGAGGGCAGAGCCCTCTCCAGCAACCTGATCAGACGCAAGTACGAGCGGCAGCGAGAGCTCTTCCTGAAGATCGCCTATGGATTCCATTTCTGACGTCGACTGCTCGCCCCTGGCACCCCGGTTCGGGGGAGGTTGCGGAGAGGGCGCTCCGCGAGTTCCGCAGCGAGCGCGCAAGCGTGAGCGAGGACGCCACACCCCCATAATGCCTGTCTGAGCGGGAGCCCTCTCTGGACCTCACCCCGGGAGACCTGGTGCGAAACGCGGGCGGGCCGGGCAACCGCGAGTCTGCGGGGCATGCAGCGGGCCCGAGCCGATCACTCGATCGTCCGATAGTCCTCGTCGGCGTCTTCGAGGTAGGGCGAGCGCTGCCGGAAGCCTTCGAGGGCGCGGTCGAGCGGGGTCGGGCCGGCCGCAGGGTCCGGCGCGGTCGTGCGACCCGCTCCTCGCGACCTTGTTCGTCCCGGTGACTTGCCGCCCGCGCGGCTGCGCGTGCTCGCCCTGGCGGCGGAGGCCGCCCGCGCCTCTTCCGCCGCGTAGCCGGCCAGGCGGGCCAGTTCGCCGATCGTCTCACCGCGCGAGACCACCTCGAGCTCGGGGTCCTTCTTGTGATAGGTGACGAGCACCTCGGCCGGCTTGCCGAAGAGGTTGTGGTGATCGCCCATCACATCCTGGTAGGCCCCCAGCAGAGCGATCGCCAGCAGATAGGGCCGGCCGGGTTGGCTGGCGTGCAGCTCGAGGACTTCTTTGACGTCGCGCACATCGGTGAAGCTGTCGATCACGCCGTCGGAGTCGCAGGTCAGGTCGACGAGGATGCCCTGCACAGTCGCCGGCTCCCCGAGGCGATGGATCGGCACGACGGGGAAGAGCTGCTCGATCGCCCAGGCATCGGGGACCGAGTGGAAGACGCTGAAGTTGGTCACGTATTTCGCCCGAAAGGTTTTCTCCAGGACGCGGAACTCATCGGAGATGTGATCCGTCTGGCGGGCAAAGGCGAGTGCGCGACGACAGATGCGGTAGAAATCCTGTTCGGCGCGCGCCTTGCGTTCCAACGAGAGATAGCCGAGGTCGAAGAGGTTGATGATCTCCCCGCGCGTCACTACCGCGTCGTGATAGTACTCGCGGAAGTTCTTCACCGAGATCTCCCGGGCGATCTCCTCCATTTCGAGCAGCTGCGGCGGCAGGTCGTCTTGATCCTTCTCGACCGCACCGGGAACCTCGTCGGGGGCGTAGTCGAGGGGCGCATCGCTCTCACGGCTCTCGCAATTGGTGATCAGCAGCGAGTGGTGTGCCGTCAGCGCGCGGCCGCTCTCGGAGACCAGATCGGGAGTCGGGACCTCCTCTTCTTCGCAGACTTCCTGCACGGTGTAGACGACATTGTTGGCGAATTCCTGCATGGTGTAGTTGACACTGCTGTCCGAGGGCGTTCCGCTGCCGTCGTAGTCGATCCCTAAGCCGCCGCCGACGTTCAGCGTCGTCAGGGGCGCGCCGTGCTGGCGCAACTTCGCGTAGATGCGCGCGGCCTCCTTGACCGCATCCTTGATTCGCCGCACGCTGGTGATCTGGGATCCGATGTGATAGTGGAGCACGCGCAACCGGTCGAGCAGCTCCTCGCGACGCAGGGCATCGACGGCGTAGAGCAGCTCCGAGGAGCCGAGGCCGAACTTGGCCGTCTCGCCTCCCGACGCTTCCCAGCGCCCGCTGCCGCGCTGATAGAGCCGGCAGCGCAGGCCGATCAAGGGCGCGCTACTCAAGGGCGCGCTACGCTCTCGCCGCACGGCGTCGATGACCATCGAGATCTCGCGCAGGCGCTCGATCACCAGCACGATCGGCACGCCGGCCGCGGCGGCCCGCGCCGCCATGGTGACGAGCGTGGGGTCCTTGAATCCATTGATGCAGATCCAGGATCCGGGGGGCAGTGCGCGCGAGAGGGCGATCGCCAGCTCGGGCTTGCTACCGACCTCGAGCCCGAAGGCATCCGGGCGGCCGGCGGCGATCAGGCTCTCGACGACCGGCTTCATCGGGTTGACCTTCAGGGGATAGACGCTGCGATAAGAAGGCCGATAGCCGAACTCCTCGCGCGCCCGGTCGAAGCAGCGGTAGAGCTCCTTCAGTTGTGTTTGGAGCACTTGCGGGAAGCGCACCAGCAGGGGGGGCGCGAGGCCCTCTCCGGCCGCCAGACGCACGACGCTCGTCAGATCGACAGTACGCGCATCGCGGAAGGGCCGGACGAGCAAGTGTCCCGCGGGTCCGATCGCGAAGTAGCCTGCCCCCCACTCATCGATTCCGTAGGGGCTCTGGATCTTTCCATTGCGCGCCATGGCCCGTTCTCCACCAGCTCGAAGGATGCCGAAAGCCGGCGTGGCGGCCATGGGGGACCGCCCTCGTTGCCCTCATCGTGACAGCGCCGGTCGTGTTGCGCTCAGAAGGTGACATGTAGGCTGAGGCGGTGGGTCTCACCGAGCTCCTCGCGCCCCATGGCCAGCCCGTAGTCGAAGCCGATCTCGTTCCAGTGCAGGCCTGCACCGGCGGAACTCTGAAGGGTTGCCTCGTCTCCGTCGTCGCGCCAGCGCAGGCCGCCACGCAGGACGAGGGTGCGCCCGATCGCCCGCCACTCCGCTCCGCAGGCCGCCTCATAGAGTGCAGCGGCCTCGAGGTCGTAGCTCACCGTCAGGGGCACTGCCAGGGTCCGGTGGGGCCGGAGCGCGAGGCCCGCCTCGGCGGCGGGGCGCAGCTGATCCTGGGAGCTCTGATCCCAGGAGAGGCTCGAGAAGAGCGAACGCAGCACGAGACTCGCCTCGAGACAGGGGCGCAGCGAGCGGCTGAGAGCGAAGTCGAAGGAGAAGCCGCGCGCGCCGACGCCATCTAGGTCGCTGCGCACCAGCAGGCCGTGGGCCGCGAACCCGTAGGCGAGGCCCCCCCAGCCCCGCGCGGCGTAGGCGAGCGACAGATCATACTCGGCATACGCCTCCGGCTCGGGGTCGAGATCGACCCAGGTCGCCTGGAGTCCGAAACCGAAGCAACTGCCCACGTCGCCTTTCCGGCGCTGAATGCGCCCTTCCTGCCAGCCGACTTCGTGGCGTCCACGGGGAAAGGCGCAGAAGAGCGCCGCGTGGTGCACGAGATCGAGACTGAAGAGGTCGGCATGGGTGGCCGTCAGCCCGCGGTTGCGCACGGCGATCAAGCGCGCGGGATTCCAGTGCACCGCCGTGGGATCATCGACCAGCGGCGCCAAGGCGCCAGCGAGGGCGGTTCCGCGGCCACCGGGTTCGAGATCGGCGAACGCGCCGGTCACCGCCCAATTCCCGTCACCGGCGCGCGCCGTTGCGGCCGCGCCGAGCAGGAGCAACAGGACGAGCAGGATCGACCCGGCCGCCAAACCGGTGTAATCCCGCCGCGTAGGCCTGTGCTGGTCAGCGCTGGAATACAAAGGCCCGGATCTCCTCTTGTGTACTGCCGGAAGGGCGCGTTGTTCGGATGCGAACCAGATAGGGCCCCGGCCTGACTCTCGTCCCCCGGCCGTTGTGCCCATCCCATTGCGCGACGAAGTGCAACACACTGCCTTCACAGCGGAAACTGCGGATGCGATCGCCCTCCAAGTTGTAGATCTCGATCTCGACCGCCGACCAACCGGCGGCATCGGTGAGCTCGAAGGCATCCCCGGGATAGAAGGGCTTCGGGATCGTGATCTCGACGGCCTCGGTGACGTAGTAGATCGCAAACTCGGTCGAGGCGGGCGAGCGATTGCCAACAACGTCGCGGGCGTAAGCCACCAGGCGGTTGACACCCGGGAGCAACCGCACGCCCCCGGAAAAGGCGCCACTCGGGGCGATCGTCAGCCCTGGGTAGCTGCTCGTGCTGTCAGCGCCCTCGTGCTCAACCGTGAGGAGGACATCGACTGCATCGTCGGGCGAGGCATAGCCCGAGACGGCGAGGGTATCCCCGGCAACCTCGCTGGGAGGTTCCGGCACCAGCGAGGGGGCCTGGGCAGGGCCTTCATTGTCCATCGCCAGGCGCAGCGAGACCGTGCCGGTGCCGCAGCCGTCATGATCCGTGACTGTTACGTGGGCATAGAGATCATAGGGATCGATGCCCTCGTCACAGCAGGCATCATCCCGGAACTTGTACTGGAACCAATAGGTGACCGAGTCAGGCCCGGACAACGAATCGACGTATCCGCGCCCGACTAGACTATTCCAGGCGTAGCGCCCGTCGAGTTGGGAGAGGTCGAGGGTCAGACCCAGGGGCCGGTTGGTCGAGCGCCAGGTCGTGTACAGCACAATCGTGCCCCCGTTGCGCACGGTGAAGAGGGTGTCGCCGTCGTGAGCGACATAGCGCGTCGAGTCGCCCACCGGGTAGGTGGCGACATGGATCGGGGGATGGTTCGTCAGACAGAAGAGCAGCGAGTTGGTCGTCGTGCTGTAGCCCGTCGTCGGGTCGTAGGCGGTCACCGGCACCACGAGACCGCCGGCATCCTCGTAGGGATTGTCGCCCGAGATGCAGTACTCGATCCGATGGCAGGCCCACGTTTCGGTCGTATCGCCGACGGCGACCTCCTCGTTGGGACAGCGCGAGTAGAGCACTTCGGCGCCGTTGAAGAGCGAGTCGACTTCGCTGAAGTTGGCCCAGACGTCGTAGTCTTCCCGGTCGTCCCAGTAGCTGTAGACCACTACCGTCGTCTCGTTCTGGACGGGGACCTCGACGGTCGTGTCGGCGGCAAAGGTGTCGGGCTGGATCACGCGCCAGCTCTTGAACTCGGGAGCGTAGAGCAGATTGATGATCTGGGTGGTCGAGGGATCCGAGCGGTTGCCGAGCAGATCGCGCCCGTAGGCGACTAGTTGATTGCGGCCCGGCTGCAGCGTCAGGGTATCGCGGAAGGCGGGCGTGCCCTCGTCGTCGTAGAGCGGCAGCACGTGCTGGGTGGTCAGGTCCTGCACGAGCAGGAGGTCGACTGAGCCGACCGGGGCCGATCCGGAGACGATCACCTCCGGGTCACCGGTTTCGGCGGGCAATTCGTCGAAGACCGGGCTACCGTCGGGTCCGGCGTTGTCGAACTCCAGCAGCAACGTGTAGCTGGTACGCCCGCAGCCGCCGTCGGTGGCGACGAGTTGCACCGGCAGGCGGGTCGAGTCCTCGTACTGCGCCTGCTCGTCGAGTTCATAGTAGATCGCGCGCTTCTGCACGCTGTCATCGACCTGCTCCAGGAAATAGTCGAAGACACCGCCGGCATCGAAGCTGTCGTCTGCGGCCGAGAAGTCCGCCTCCAGCGTGAAGGGGGAGATGGCATAGTGCCAGGTCGTCTCGAGATGGATGAGATCGCCGTTGCGCACGCGCAGGATCGAGTCACCCTCTTCGACGAGAATGCGAGTCGGGTCGGCGATGATCGTCGTGCCGCGATGCCGCGGCGGATCGTTCGAGAGGCAGAAGCGCAGCACATCGCTGATCGTCGTATCACCGTAGCTCGAGACCGCGGTCATCGGAACGGCGATGTTGGCGCCATCCTGGAGCGGATTGCCCGCGGAGAGATCGTAGGTGAACCAGAAGCAGGGCCAGAGGGTCAGACTGTCGTGTTCGACCAGCGAGGAATCGCCGATATACTCGCCGCGGATCGGGGCCGTCGCGCCTAGGTCGAGCCGGCTGAAGTCGGCCGAGACGCTCTCGGCCCGGGCCCAGTAGGCGAGGAACTCGATGTGGGCCGTATCCTGAACCGTCGCGCCGGGCGTGAGGATGCGGTAGCCCTTGATCGTCGGAGGGGCCGAATCGCCATCGGCGGTGGCGGCACCCGCCAGAACCACGATGCCCCCCGCGGGGGAAGCGTCGGGGGAGGGGCGCGCGAGGGCGCTACCCAGGATGAGGGCGCTCGAGAAGAGCAGCGCCGCCAAGCCGGTCCAGCGACGCGCCGTCATGGGAGAGTGCATGGCTCCGCGCATGATTGCCCTGGTTGACGTTCCTTCCGCCGGTCTCTGTTCCGGTGTGCCGCACCGGCCGGCGCGCCCCCTGGCGGAGGGAGGTGCGCGGCTGCGGCAATCTTGCTGCGAGCAGCCTGCCGCGACGTCATATTCGCCAGCCGTTCGGGGGTTGTCAAGCGGCAGGCTTGCCGCTCGCAAGACCGCGTGATAAGACTCTTTGGGATCCGACCCCGTAGCCGGCAGCGGCTCGTCAGGCACGGCGATGTGCCGGGCGTGGGGTCGCGAGGGCAGGGACGCCTGGATCAAGAAGCTGATGAAGAGCGCCGCGGGAAACCACCAGGGAGGGGGGAAGGCCTCCGGCACCGCCGGAGTCGCCGTGGCCCTCAGCGGAGGTGCGGCCCGCACGATCGCCCACATCGGGGTGCTCAAGGTGCTCGCGCGGGAGGGCATCCCGGTGAGCCGCATCGCCGGCACGAGCGGGGGAGCCCTGATCGCAGTGCTGGTGGCGGCGGGCTATCCCCTGGTCGATCTGGAAGTGGATGCGTGCCGGGCGGGCTGGTATCGCCTGGCCGAGGTCCGTCCCCATCCGCTCGGGATCCTCTCGACCGAGAAGCTGCGTGAGTTCGTCGAGCGCCGTATCGGCGAACTTTGCATCGAGGACTTCCCGCTTCCCTGCGCGGTGGTGGCGACCGATCTGACGAGCGGGTGCCGGCGCGTCTTCGACTCCGGTCCTGCCGGTCCGGCCGTCGCGGCGAGCTGCGCGATCCCGGAGTTCTACCGGCCGGTGAAGTGGGAAGGGCATGACTACGTGGATGGGGGTCTGGTGGAGCCGTTGCCGGTGCGCGCGGCGCGGGCGCTCGCGGGGCCCGAGGGGGAAACGCTGATTGCGGTCAGCGTGCTGCGCCCGCGAGCGATCGGTGAGGGGCCGCGGCACATCTGGCAGCTCGTGGGCCGGATCACCGAGGTGGTCCAGAACGAAATGGTGCGCCGCGACCGGGAAGCTGCCGATGTCTATATCGAGCCCGCGGTCGCGGATTTCTCCTACCTCGACCTCCGCCAGGCCGAGGAACTGATCGCGGCAGGCGCGGCGGCGATGGAGCAACAACTCGACCGGCTATGGAGGCAGATCGGCCGGACGGGTTCTGCATCGCGGCCGAACAACCTATCGGGGGCATGATGGAGACTCAGATGCGCGTTCTGCACATCGGACTCCTGCGGTTCGCCAGTGCGATCTCCTGGCACGCGGTGATGATGGCCAAGGCGCTTCAAGAACGAGGGCATTTCTGCTGGGTGGCCGGTCATCCAGGATCCCCGCTCGTCGCCCTGGCGGCCCGGGAGGGGCTACAAGTGCCGGCGGCGCTCGGATTCCCCGAGCTGCGGCCATGGAACTGGGGGCACGTCGTCGGCAAGTTGCGCCGCTTCCTGATCGACCAGCGGGTCGATCGCCTGATCGTGCACACCGGCAGCGGGCACCTCGAAGCCCATCTGGCGCGCCGCGGACTCGGGATCCCCCTGGTGCGGGTGCGCGCCGATGCCCGGGTGCCGCGCGCTGACCTGCCGCACCGCTGGCTCTACCTGCACGGCTGTGACCGGCTCGTCGTCAGCGGGGCCTACATGCTGGATCGCCATCTAGCCCCCATCGGGATCTCCCGGGAGCGGGTCAGCGTTCTCCCCCCCGGCATCGACCTCTCCGAGACCACCTGGCGTCCCGACGCGGGCCGCCAGCAGGCGCGGGAGGACATTCGCCATCAGTACCAGATCCCGGGTGGGGTGCCCCTCTTCGGGGTAATCGGCCGGCTCTCGCCGGTCAAGGGCCACCAGACCCTGATCGAAGCTGCCGGCCGACTGGCGGCCGAGGGGCGCGACTTCCGTCTCTTCATCGTCGGCGCGGAAGAAGAAGTCACCATCGAGGAACTGCGCGCCCTTGGGCGCCGGCTCGGGATAGAGGAACGTCTCGTCTTCACCGGGCATGTCGAGGATCCGCTTTTCTATGCCGCGGCGTTCGATTTCGGGGTGATTCCCAGCCTCGGATCCGAGGCGATCTCGCGCAGTGCGCTTGAGTTCATGGCGGTGGGGGTTCCGGTGGTCGCCAGCCTGGTCGGGATCCTGCCTGAAGTGGTCAGCGAGGACGAGCTGTTGGTGCCCCCGGGGCGTCCCGACTCGCTCGCCGAGACGCTCGGGCGCCTGCTCGACGATCTGCCCCATGCCGGCCGGTTGGGCGAGCGGGCCTTCCGGCGAGTGCAGCGGCATTTCAGTCTCGAGCGACTGGGTGAGGCCCTCGAGCAGCTCCTCGAGGAGACCCCGGCGCGTCCCCGCGCCGCGCAACGGGCACATGCGGGAACCCATGAGTGAGCGGCTGCCGATCTCAGCGATTCTGATCACGCTCGATGAAGAGGACCGCCTGCCGCGCGCCTTGGCGAGTCTCGAATGGGTCGATCAAGTCGTCGTCGTCGACGCCGGCAGTTGCGACCGCACCCAGGAGATCGCCCGGCAGGCCGGGGCGCAGGTCATCGAGCATCCCTGGGAGGGCTACAGCGAGCAGAAGGCCTTTGCCCTCCGGCACGCAGCGCATCGCTGGGTGCTCTGGATCGATGCCGATGAAGAAGTCTCCGCCCCCTTGCGGGCCTCGATCGAGCGAACCCTGACGCGGCAGGCGCAGGGCGCCGAGGACCACGCCGCCTATGCCTGCAACCGCCGCACCCAGTATCTCGGCCGGTTCGTACTGCATGGTGGCTGGTACCCCGACCGCAAGGTGCGACTCTTCGACAGTCGGCGAGCCGCCTTCGATGGGCGGCGCGTGCACGAGGGGCTGCGCGTTGATGGGCGCGTCGGGCATCTCGCCGGAGACCTCCTGCACTACTCCTTCCGCAATCTCGAGCACCACATCCAGAAGGCCCACGAGATGGCGCGCCTATGGGCCGAGGAACACGCCGGCCGGCGCCGAGTCACAATGTTGGAAATGCTCCTCCACCCGCTGGGCAAGGGGATCAAGAGCCTCATCCTGCGTAGGGGATTCCTCGAGGGCTGGCGGGGCTGTCTGCTGGCGGGCATGGGGAGCTACTCGGTTTGGCTGAAGTATGCCCTGCTGCGCGAGCGGCAGGAACGGGACGAAGCGCCGGATCCGGGAAGGGATCCTTCCCCCGGGCCTGCCCGGCCTGAAGAGAGGGAGAAGGAATGATGGAGTCTGATGCGGGCGCCGCCGCGGCCGGCAAGCCTGAGGTTACCTACGAGGCCTTCGCTGCCCTCGACCTGCGGGCCGCCAACGTGATCGCCGCCGAGAAACACCCCGATGCCGACAAGCTGCTTGTCTTGCGCATCGACCTCGGGGAGCTGGGTGAGCGGCAGATCATCGCCGGCATCGCGCAGCAGTACCAGCCGGAGGAACTCGTCGGCAAGACGATCATTGTCGTCGCCAACTTGAAGCCGGTTCGCCTGCGGGGGATCGAGTCGCGTGGGATGCTGCTTGCGACCCAGCACGATGATGCCGTGACCCTCTTGACCGGCATGGGACCGATCCCTCCGGGCGCGGCGGTTTCCTGACTCACTGCACAAGGTTCTTCTGCTGAGCCCCTGGGGCAGCCTCTCGCTCGGCGTGCGGCGCGGTTCACCAAGGTCGAGACTGCCCCGCTGCGGGTCTCATCAGCGTGTCGCGCGAATGGCCAGGAAGGGGGCGATGCGCTGGCGGGAGAGCGCGGCGGTCGGATGCTCGGGATCGAGTTCCAGGCAGCGCGCGTATTCCCGGTCGGCCCACTCGGCGAAGCCGAGCCGTTCGTAGACCAGCCCCAGATTGTTGTGTGCGTGCGCCGGACAGCTGGGTGCTGCGATCGCCATCTCGAGTGCCGCGCGGGCTTGGACGAACTCCTCGCGAAGCAGCCAGATCAGGCCGATTCCATTCCAACCCTCCGTGTTCTGGGGATCGATCGCCACGGCCGACTCGAAGGCCCCGAGCGCCTCGTCGCCGCGGTGCAGATCGAGGAGCGCGAGACCGAGCGCGATCCAGGCGGGGTCGTGCTTGCGATCGAGGCGCAGGGCGCGGTGGGCCGCCCGGTAGGCGAGCTGAGGCGCTTGCGCCTTCAGATGAGCCCGGGCGAGCGTCGACCAGACCGCCACTCCGCCGGGGTCGGCCAGCGCGGCGCGTTCGAGATGATCGCGCGCCGCGGCCGTTTCCTCGATGGCCAGCAGGGCTGACCCGGCGACGAAGTGGCCGTCGGCGCCAAGATCCTCGCCGAGCCAGGGATCGAGACGATCGAGGGCGCCGATCGCATCGTTGCGGGCCCAGGCCGTCTTGGCCGCTGCGATCGCCGCCGCGCGCGGATCGGCAAGATCTGAATCCTCCATCTCGCTGCCCGGCTGTCGAGCGGGTTCGCCCATTGCACTGCCTGTCCTGGAGGCCTCCCGATCATTCCACTCGGGGGGTGGAGCCGGGAAGATGGCGCGCGGGTTCGAAGCCTCGGAGTCGGTTTCCGCGCCGGCGGGAGCGGCCGGGGCCTCCCGGGTTGTGGCCGTGCTCATCGGCTCGGTCGTGGCTTCGCTCCTCTGCGCCGAGGCCTGGGCCGTCTCCCACGAGGAGTCCTCCGGTGAACAGCCCCAGGGACCGGCAAAGACCAAGTAGGTCACGACGAGCGCGCCCAACACACATGCCGGCGCCTGCCAGAATCCTCCGCCGGGTTGTTTCCGCCTATTCATCGTGTCCTTCCTCTCCGCGCCGCTGTTGCTTCTGCCCTGGCCTTGTTGCAAGGCCCGCGCCAGCGTCGGCCTAGTGACGCCGAACGGCATCGGCCGCCGTCGCAACCGACGCTCTCGCTGGGCACTGCAGTGAGACGGGGGAGGAGCGATGGGTGGAGGCGGATGCACGGTCAACTCGCGGGCGCACTCAGCGCGTGGAGCGGCTGCGACGCCTGTGGTCGAGGAGTGTCGCCGGGACGCCGCACTCGATCTCCGAGCGCGGAGTGCGTGCATACGATGCGCTAGGTCTCGTCGCCGGGGCGCTTCAGATCGTGCGCGACGATCTTGCGGTGGCACGTCGTGCGGTCGAGTCCGAGTCGCTCCGCCGCGCGGGTCACATTCCAGCCGGTGCTGGTCAGCGCCTCGAGCAGGTGGCGCTTCTCGAGGTGCCAGAAGGCTTCATCCATTGTCGCTCGCCGCGGAATCGCAAGCGTGTAGCCGTCACCCGAGTTGCCGGCCGCCGCTGGGGTACTGGGCAAACCAGCCGTTGTGGCACTCGGCGAAGCAGCCGTTGCGGCACTGGGCGAAGCAGATGCTGTGGCACCGGGCGAAGCAGATGCTGCGGCACTGAGCGAAGCAGATGCTGTGGCACTGGGCGAGGCAGTCGCCGCCGGGCTCGGCGAGACGGCGCCGGGCGTCGCCGCCAGGGCCGTCTCGAGATCCTCGACGGTCAGGGGGTTCGAGCGCGTCAGGATCAGCGCCCGCTCGACGACGTTGCGCAGCTCGCGGACATTGCCGGGCCAGCCATGGGCTTCGAGGCGCACGATCGCCTCGGGCGAGAGCGTGCGGGGGGCAATGTGCTCCTCCTGCGCGAAGCGCGCGGCGAAGTGCTCCGCAAGGGGGACAACGTCCTCGCGGCGCTCGCGCAGGGGGGGGACGTGGACGATGATCACCGCCAGGCGATGGTAGAGATCGAAGCGGAACCGCTCGGCCTTGATCTCGCTCTGCAAGTTCCGGTGCGTCGCGGCGACGATCCGCGGCCGGGCGGCAATCGTCTTCTCTCCACCGACGCGGCGGATGGTGCCTTCGTCGAGCGCGCGCAGCAGGCGCGCCTGCATGGAGGGAGGCATCTCGCCGATCTCATCAAGGAAGAGCGTGCCTCCATGCGCCTGCTCGAAGAGACCATGATGGCGAGCGACAGCGCTGGTGAAAGCGCCCTTCTCGTGCCCGAAGAGCGTCGACTCGGCGAGATCGCGGGGCACGGCGGCGACGTTGAACGCGATCCAGGGACCGTCGGGGTTGGGGCCGCGCTGATGGAGGAGGCGGGCGATTTCCTCCTTGCCGACGCCGCTCTCGCCGGTGATCAACACCGGCGTGCGCCGCGGGGCGACCAGGGCGACGCGTTCGAGCAGTGCGCGCATGGCGGGGCTCTCGACGATCAGCTTGCGCGGCCGCTCTCCCGCGGCGCGTAGCCGGCGGTTCTCATCTTCCAGCCGCCGGCGCTCGAGAGCGTTGCGCAGCGAGAGCAGGATGGCCTCGGCGCGGGGCGGCTTCTCGAGGAAGTCGAAGGCGCCCCGGCGGGTCGCATCGACGGCGAGCGAGACATCTCCCCGCCCCGAGATCATCACCACGGGCAGTCCCGGGTGGCGTTTGTGCAGGGCAGTGAGCAGGTCGAGCCCCGTGCCGTCCGGCAGGTAGACATCGAGCAGGGCGGCATCGGGAAGGGGTGGCCGGGCCATGCGCGCGAGCGCTTCGGCGACCGATCCGGCTGTGGTCACTCGGAAACCGCCGCTGTCCAACAGCGCCTCGAAGGCGCGCTGGTCAGCCGCTTGGTCGTCGACGACCAGAATCAAGGGGCGATGCTCCGGTGTGCTCCTTTTCATCATGCGCCCTTCCTGTGCCGATTCCTCATGCGCCCTTCCCGTGCCGACGCGGCGTCTCGTCGCGATCGGCGAGCGGCAACCAGAGATCGAACGCCACTCCATCCGGTGTATTGCGGTAGCGCAGGTCGCCCCCCAATTGCAGCGCGATGCTGCGGGCGATGGCAAGTCCGAGCCCGCTGCCCCCTGCCTTGGTCGTTGCCCCTCCCTGGAACATGCGGGCGCCGATCTCGGCGGGGATCGGCTCGCCGGCGTTCCAGACGGTCATCCGCACGTAGGTGCGCTCGCCGGCCGGCCCCTCGACCTCGGCGGTCGGATCGGCGACCTCGATGCGCAGCGCTCCCTCGCCCGCCGCTTCCAGCGCGTTGCGCAGGAGATTGCCCACGGTGCGTTCGAGGCGTGCCGGATCGACGGCGACGCAGTGTGCCTCGCCGGCCCCGAGGAGAGGGATCGCTCGTGCCGGCGCCCAGCGCCGGGCGACGGCGGGGATCCATGTCTCCAGAACGATGCGCCGCGGGATGCCTTGGGGCAAGCGCGCGAAGTCGGAGAACTCCTCGAGCAGCACCTCCGCGGAACCTAGGGCCTGGAGCGCCTCGCGGATCAGTTCCGGATTCGGCGGGCGTTCGCCTCCGGCGCGCGTGGCGAGCTCCAAGCTGATCCGCACGGGGGTGAGCGCGTTGCGCACCTCGTGCGCCAGAGCGCGCCCGGCGCTGCGCCAGCCGGCGAGCCGGCGCGCGGCTTGCAGACGGATCGCAAGGCGCGTCCGGCGATGGGCCAGCTCGCTGAGCAGTTGGGACAACGCGTCGGGGTCGGCCACGTGCGTGGCTGACAGGTGCTCGGGGAAGAGACGCCGGGCGTGGTGCTGCAACCCGGCGAGGGCGCGATCCGCGGAACGGCCCGCCCAGAGCAGGCCGGCGAAGACGATCAGCACGCTTCCGGCAATCCAGGCGAGCGCGGCCCAGCCGGTGCGATGCGGCGGGTCGGCCGCACAGAGCCCGTAGGACGCCGATTCCTCGAGCGGGAGCACGAAGAGCACGGGCGAGGTCTCCTCGCCGATTCGCGCGAGGCGCCAGGGGGAGAAGAACGGATCATCGAGAAAGACGCCGCTGACGAGTCGCAGGCCGCCCTCCGGTCCGAGCAGTCGCTCGGTAACCAGGGCGAGCCGGCTCCGGCGCGCCAGCGGTTCCTCGACGATCCAGAACTCTCCGGCGCCGGGTTGGGTGAGCGGCATGCCGACGCTCGCCGGCCAATGGGCCGAGGCGAGCACGCGCCCCCGCGGGTCCATCACCCGGCAAACGGGCCGTTGGAGCCGGGCGGCGGTCCGTTCGATCCAGGGTCGCCACTGCGTTTCTCCCTGCGCGGCTGTGGGAATCGGGGTCGGGAGGGGGGCGGCGCGATCGCAACGCAGGGCCGCCTCCGTTCGCTGCCACCATTCGACGGCGGCGGCGCGCTGGTTGCTGCTTGCCGCGCGGTGCGCCTCGCGCACCGCCATCCACCCGGCGGCGGCGACGAACAGGGCCAGCAACAGGGCGCCGGGAAGGAATGGGAACCGCACGCCGCGCGCGCGTCGCGGGGCAGGCGAGCTCATGAGCGCGAGCCTCGCAGCACGCGGGGCAGATGCCGGCCGATGCGGGTGACGATCTCGTAGTTGATCGTTCCGCACAGCGCGGCAAGCGTGTCGGCGCTCACCGACTCGCTGCCGCTGCGGCCGATCAGGATCACCTCTGCTCCGAGATCGGCTTCAGGGATGTCGGTGACATCCACCATGGTCATGTTCATGCAGACCCGTCCGACGATCGGCGCGCGGCGTCCGTGAACGAGCACATGACCGCGCCCCGAGAGGTGACGATCGTAGCCGTCGTAGTAGCCGACCGGCAGGACCGCCAGGCGCATCGCCCGCGTCGTGCGGAACGTGCACCCATAGCCGACGTACTCCCCATCCGGAACGTCCTTGATCTGGGCGATGCGCGTCTTCCAGGAGAGGGCCGGGACAAGTTCCGGTCCCATCCGGTGGGAGAGCAGAGTCGAGAGGAACGTCTCGCGCGAGGGCCACAGTCCGTAGCTGGCGATGCCGAGCCGCACCAGGTTGCCATGGGTCTGTTCCATGACGATCGCGGCGGCCGAACAAGCCGAGTGCACCAGATCGGGCTCCAGCCCCGCCTCGGCGAATCGCCGCTGGATATCGCGGAGCCGGGCGAGCTGCTGGCGGGCGATGGTGTGATCGGTCGTATCTTCGATGTTGGCGTAGTGCGTGTGCAGGCCACGGAAGCGCATCGCGGGATGCTGCTCGAAGAAGCAGCCCCATTCAGGGATCTCATCGGGCAGGATGCCCTGGCGGTGCGTGCCCGTCTCGGCCTTCACGTGGAGCGCGACGCGGCGATCCTGGGCGCGCGCCGCGTCCGCCAGCGCAGCGGCTACGCGCAGATCGGAGACGGTCACTTCTGCGCCCGAGGCGACAACCGCGGGCGCATCGTCGGGGAGGGTCGGACCCAACAGGCAGACCGGCGTTGCTCCGGTGAGGTCGGAGATCTCGGCGAACTCCTCGAGCGAATGGACCCCCAGGTAGTCGACGCCTTCGGCGACCGCCAGGGGCGCGATCAAACGGGCGCCATGGCCGTAGGCGTTCGCCTTGATGACCGCCATGCGCAGCGTGCCCGACTGCAGGACACGGTCCAGTGCGCGCAGATTGTGGCGGTAGGCCGCGGCATCGACTTCCACCCAGACGGGCGGCGGCCGATCACTGGTTTTCTGGATGCAGGGCGTGCTCGTCATCTGCTCGCTCGTTCTTCGCGCGGCCCAGCCGGCCGCCAGTTCTGAGCACCACCAGGGGAGGATGTGGTTCCCCCCACAACGGCGCCAGCCCATGGAGCAGGACCTGCGGCCGGGAAGGCGCTTCCATCCACCAGTCGATCGGTCCCAGCAGCAGGGGGATCAGCTCTCCTCCGGCCAGCAATCGGGCCTCGAGATCCTCGGCCATGCGCCACTCTTCTTCCAGCACATCGATCGATGCCGTGCCGTCCTCATCCTCGGTCCGCTGCACCGCCTCCCAGGCGGAGAGCGTTGCCGGATCGGCCCAGGCGAACAGCATGCGGAGCTGATCCCACGCTTCCGAACGCTTGGCGGTGATCGCCAGGCGCAGGTCGATCCCGGCTTCCTCCATGGGCGGCAGATGCGGGCCGTCTGGGGCGGGCTGGGGGAGCAGGGCGACATCCCAGCCGGCCGGCCAGAGCAGCGCGCGAATCCGCTCGGCGACACAGTGCATTACCGGCCAACCCTCCGGGAAGCGCAGACTCACCCGGTACCGCTCCTGCGGCGCGGCGCCTTCCGCCTCCCGGGCGGGGCTCGGCGGTGCGGTCGCGAGCTCGGTGTCCCGTGCCCGCCCGGGCAAGAGCCTTCGGGTCGCGTGCCATCCGGAACGTTCCCCGCCCGGCAGCAGCGGGCCCGCCGCGAGACGCGCCGCGATCACGCTGCTCGATGCGCGCAGGTCGGGCGAGAGAAGCAGGGCGAGATGGACGAGGAAGGGGGTCCCCGCACGCGAAACGGGCGATTCCGCCTGGCAGTAGGCAGGCAGCGGCGGCAGGAAGAAGCGGATGCGCGCCGCCACCCGATCTTCCGGTGCAAGCCTCCAGTGCCCCAACAGCTCCAAGAGCGGGACAGGCGGACCGGTCTTTTCGGGAGACCCCGTACGCTCCCAACTGGCGAGCTCGCCGAAGGCCGGTGTGGGATCGCGGATCTCCTGCCGCCATGGGGTGAGTCGCGTCTGCACCTGGAAACGCCCGCACCCGGGGTCGAGGCCGGAGCGCCGGTCGACGCACAGTGACGTTTCCCAGGCGCTCAGACGGGCGGGGAAATGGGGGTCGGGCCGTTCGAGCAAGAAGCGGAGCCGCGCGTCGCCGAGCGGCAGAATCCCCTCCGGTGCCTGCTGGGCGTTCGCCCCCCGCCAGCCGAGCACATGGCGGAAGAGCAGCCGCCCCAGACGGCTTTGGCGCGCGCCATGGGTGAGTCGCGCCGCGGCTTCGGCGGCGGTGAGATCCCCTTGCCCGGGGCGAATCGAGAACGTCCAGATCGTTGCCGGGTCATTCGTCCAGGCAGTGTCGGCGAGCCCTGCGCCCCAGCCCGTGTCGATCTGCTCGACGAGGCGGCGCTCGGTCGTGCTGTGGATGAATCCGCCGGCGAGGGAGGGTTCTCCCTTGACCGGCGCCGCGCGCGCGGTGACCGCGCCGGGCGGAAGGCCGAGCATGAGCAGGAGGGTGAGCAGGCAGATGGGCGGTGCGCCGGACGGCGCACCGAGACGGAGATCGAGCGAGAAGTCGCGCAGGGCGCCGAGCAGGCCGGCGCGGCGGCAAGTGGCCATCGGTTCAGCCCTCCGCCACCGGTCGCACCTGCCGGATCCGGTCCAGGCGGAAGGCGCCGGGATCGCCGCCGCGGTCGACGAGACGGACCCGCAGATAGACGAGGGGACCGCTGCGCTCCAGATGGAGCGGAATCACCCGGAAGGTACGGATCCCGCTGCGGCCTTCGTAGTCGAGTTCGACGGTGAGACCCGCTTGGGCCGCCGCGGGCAGGTGTTCCATCGTCTCGAGAGAGAGAGTCGTCTCTTTGAGCTTCTCCCAGGGCACCGGAATCGGCTCTTGTGCGGCGAGCAGATCGGCGAGGCACTGCGCCCGGCCCCGCCAGCGCGCCAACAGCAAGCGCAAGAGCCCCGCAGTCGTGATTACATCGGCGAGCGCGCGATGGGCCGGGGCGTGTTCGAGACCCAGACTGTGGTGCAGCGCCTTGAGCGAATAGCTGGGCAGCGTGAAAGTGTTGCGCGCGAGACGCAGTGTGTCGATCACGGGGCCCTTCCAGGCCTCGAAGCCGGCGCGCTTGCGCTCGGCGCTCAGGAAATGCAAGTCGAACGGGGCATTGTGCGCCACGAAGACCGCCTCGTGCAGCAGTTGCTCGAGCGCCGGCCAGACCGCCTCGAATGCTGGAGCGGTCGCGACCATGGCATCGTCGATGCCGCTGATGGTCGTGGCAAGGAGAGGGATGTGGATGCCGGGATTGACCAGACAGTGATAGCGCCCGACCTCTTGAAGCCCGTCTTGAAGCCCCTCGAGGCGTAGCGCGGCCACCTCGGTGATGCGGTCCTCCGGCTCCAGACCGGTGGTCTCCACGTCGACGACAACAAAGGCCAGTTCCTCAATCGGTTGGTTCTTGCGGGGCACCCCGTTTCCTTTCGGTTGTGGATTGCCGGGTCCAGCATCCTCCCGGCTGCCGACAGAGACTGCGTCTGTTTGCGCCGGAGGGTATACTAATTGCCCGCCGGCCTGCCGGAAAGGGCTGGTGCAGGGGGGGGGACATTCGTGGGCAGTGGATCGAGGATTGCTGAGCAGCGAGCTTCAGCTTCCCGCGCCCGAGGCGCTTGGCCCGCGCGTGCTCGGGGTGTGAGCGATCATCCGGTGAGTTGCTCGGCACGCCTGGCACGCCTGCTCTTCTCCGGGGCCCTGATCCTCCTTTCCGGGGCCCTTGCCGGGAGCGGTTGCCGCCGGGAGGCGCCGCCCCCCAGGCTTGGTCCGGTTCCGGGTGATATCGGTGCCCTCCAGTCGGCCCTTGCGGCGCGCACGCCCCCGGAAGCTCTCGAGGGCAAGGGGAGCGTGCATCTCTCGCTGCACGACGAGGATCTGCCGGCGCTCGATGCGCGCTTCCTGATCTCGGCCCTGCACGGGGGGCGTGTGGCGCTGCGTCCCGGCATCCTCCCACCGGTTCTGGGACTCTGGTTCGATTCTCAGGGATGGAGCTTGCGGCTGCCCCGCCAGCGGCTTGCCTGTGAATCCAGGGGCGAGGGGCCGATTGCTCCGCAATCGATGATGCGTCTGGGCAGATATCTTTTCCAACCTCAATCGCTGGTGGAAGATCTCGTCGCCCCCCGGCGGATCGATCGTGGGGCGGAGTGGGTGCTGCGCGGGCGGCTGCGGCAACTCTCGGAAGAGATGGACGTTGCCGAGATCTGGATCGACCCGCGCACTCTGGGGGTCTCCCACTGGGGGCTCGCTGCCCGTAACGGGGAGACCCTGCTGCGGGTCGCCTACGAGCCCCCGCTCGAGGATGCAGACTATCGCGGCCTCATTCGTATCGTGTTGCCTGGCCTGGGGTTGCGCGGACAACTCGGGGTGCGGGAGCTGAAACAGGGTGAGCCTACGCTCAAGCCGGTGCCGCTGCTCCCCGCCGGCTGGGATGTTCTATCCCCGGAAGAGCTTCCCGATCTCCTCGGCGGGTTCGCCGATCGGGAAGGACAGCGCGGCCGCGAGTCCCGGCCCGAGGCGGCGCGTTGAGCGCTCCCCCCCGGGGGGAGGTCCGCGGGAAGCTCCGCCCCGCGGTGAGCGCCCGGTGGGGGGTGAGTCCCCGAGGTTGTTGCCGACCTTTCGATTGACCCATTCCATGGATCTCTGCTAGCGTCCCCTTTTGGCCTGTCCGGGGGGCTGCCTCGGCGGACCGTGCTGCGCCAGGATGCTGGGGCCATGCAGTCACGGGGAAAGCCGGACGGGCGTTATCAGAGAGCGCTCCGCGTGAGCCTTACCGGCCCCTGTGGAGCCTTGTTTTTTTGGGGGCGAGACCGTCCGGCCCGTCCCGGGCGGGAATCTGTACCTCGCGGGAGGCAGAAGCTGTGAAGATCGTTGTCTGCATGAAGCCGGTTCCGAGTTCCGAGGCGCGCATCAACATCGCCTCCGACGGCCGTTCGATCGATCCGACGGATGTCGAGATGGTCGCTAATCCATACGACGAGTATGCGGTCGAGGAAGCGCTGCGCATCAAGGAGGCGCGCGGTGAGGGGGAAGTGATCGTCCTCACCGTTGCCGCCGAGGCGGCGCGGTCGGAGATCCGCAAGTGTCTGGCGATGGGTGTCGACCGGGGCGTGATCGTGCAGGACCCTGCGCTGCTCGGCGGAGACGGTATCGGAACGGCGCGCGTGCTGGCGGCCGTGATTCGCGAGCTCGAACCCGAACTCGTGCTCTGCGGCAAGTTGAGCATCGACGTCGAGAGCGATGTCGTCGGGATCGCGCTGGCCGAGTACCTCGACTGGCCGCACGTCTCATTGGCGACGAAGATCGAATGGCCGGACGGGAAGATGGCGAAGGTCCAGCGTGAGATCGAGGGGGGTGCGGAGATTGTCGAGGTCTCTCTGCCGGCGGTGGTGACCGCCGAGAAGGGGCTCAACGAGCCGCGCTATGCGTCGCTGAAGGGCATCATGGCCGCCAAGCGCAAGCCGATCGAAGCGGTCACGCCGTCGGTCGATGCCGGCCAGGTGGGAGCGGCAGGCGCCGGTGTCGAGATCGTGGCCATGAATCCACCCCCCGCGCGCGGTGGTGGTAAGAAGTTCGAGGGCGAGATCGAGGAAGTCGTGCCGCAGGTCGTGGAGTTGCTCAAGTCCGAGGCAAAGATTCTCTAGGAGGTTGCGTCGATGGCCGGACGGGTACTCGTGTTCGCTGAGCAACGGGACGGGCAATGTCGCAAGAGCGTGTTCGAGGCGCTGGGACTCGCCGCGCAACTCGGCGATGAAGTCCATGCATTGCTGGTGGGAGATGCCGTCGCATCGCAGGCCGCTGAGCTGGGGGCCCATGGCGCCCAGACGGTGCACACGGTCGAGGACGAGCGGCTGGCGCGCTACTGGAACGAAGGCTATGCGGCCGCTCTCGCCGCCGCGATCGATACCGTGCAGCCCGATCTGGTGCTCTTGATCGCCACTGTGATGGGCAAGGATCTGCTCGCGCGCGTTGCCGCGCGCCGCAATCTCGCTGCCCTGACCGACTGCATTACCCTCACCGAGAACGAGGGGACCTTCGAGGCGGTCAAGTCGATGTATGGGGGCAAGATCTTCGCCACGATCCGCGCCAAGCGGACTCCGGCGATCGCGAGTCTGCGGCCGAGCGCCTATCCGGTTCCCGAACGCCAAGAGGCCCAGCCCACCGTGCAGGCGTTGGCGGTCGATCTGCCCGCCGAGCAGCGCGCCCGGGTGGTCGAGGTGCGCAAGAAGGAAGAGGGCCAGATTGATGTGCAAGAGGCGGAGGTGATCGTCTCGGGCGGGCGCGGCATCAAGGATCCGAAGAACTTTGAAATGATCGCGGGACTCGCCCAGGTTTTCGGGGCGGCCGTGGGCGCCTCGCGCGCCGCGGTCGACGCCGGATGGATCGATCACTCCCATCAGGTGGGACAGACCGGGAAGACGGTCTCGCCGAAGCTCTATGTGGCGGTCGGGATCTCGGGTGCGATCCAGCACCTCGCCGGCATGCGGACGTCGCAGTGCATCCTGGCGATCAACAAGGATCCGGACGCACCGATCTTCAGCATCGCCGACTATGGAATCGTCGGTGACCTGTTCAAGGTTGTGCCCGCGCTCGTTGCGGAAGTCAAGAAGGTGCAGGCCTAGGGCGATTCACCCGGGCCGCGGATCCCTTCGTGCTGGGAGGTGGGCCGCGCCGGGAAGGAGCGTGAACGTTGGAGAAAGAGCAGGCATTGCAGGACGTGGATCTCGAGACGCGTGCAGACCAGCCCGCGAGCAGCGCGGAAGACGATGCCGAGGCTGGGGATGCCGATGCCGCGGCGAATGGGGCGGCCTCTGCCGACCTCGTCGATGACGCGCAAGCCGAGGCCAACGATGTCGTGACGGCCCAGGAGGAGGAGGCCGAGGAGGAGGAAGGCCACAGTCTTGTCTTCCCGCTCTCCTATCCTGTTCTCCTGGCCGAGTTGCGCGAGACGATTCCCTTCCTCCTCGAGCATGGGCTCAATGTGGAAGTGAATTTGGCGGATACGACCTACAACGGCGAGATCTCGATTCGCGAGCTGGAGCGCATGGCGATCGAGCTGCGTCGGAACAAGATCAAGGTCGTCGCCCACCTGCCCCATCACGACCTCAAGCTGGCGAGCCACGACAAGATGGTCCAGCAACACAGCATCGAGGCGATTCAGGAAGGGCTCGAGATCGGCAAGATTCTCGGGGCGCGGATCGCGGTTTTTCACAGCGGGTTCAGCAATCACGTCAACCCCAATGAGATCGATTGGTGGGTCGAACAGTGCATCACCAGCCTGGAGGATCTTGTTGCCCGGGCCCAGGAAGAAGAGGTCATCGTCGCCCTGCGCAACACCTGGGAGTCGGATGAGCAGGTGCTCGCGCGGTTGTTCGAGGCGATCGGATCCTCCTGGTTCCGCTTCGCCTGCGATGTCGGTCACGCGGCCTGTTTCTCGCAGTTTGCGCCCGAGGAGTGGATCGCCCAGTTCCGCGACCGGATCGTCAATCTGCACTTCCACGACAATGATGGCGTGCAGGATCTCCACCAGACCTGCGGCGCCGGGGTGGTCGGGTTTGATGTCGTCTACGAGGCGGTGCGCGAGGAGTTGACCGAGCCGGTCAACATCACCTTGCCAGTCTCGCGTGAGGCATTGGTTCCCTCGATCCAGCATCTCGAGGAGTGCGGCTTCCAGTTCGAGCGCAGCCACTCCTGATCCGGCGCATACGTTGCGTGCTCGGCACGCGCAACGAAGACCATGTCGCGAGCGGCGCCCCTGCGGGGCGCCGCTTCCTGTTGTGGTGCAACCGGCATCGGTTGGCGCCTGATCGCGCTGTCCGGCGCTTGCGGTGATAGCATCGTGACGGAACTGAAGCAGCGACGGGGCCTGATGGAGTGGGCGGGATGTGCCCGCCGCGCGGGCATTGCCGTTGGGCCGCGCACGGGAACGCCGCGCGCGAAGCGGGCCCAAGGCGCGCGCAGCCCAAGTGGGGTTCGCCCCGGCGCGCGCCGGTACCGCCCACTCCATCAGGCCCCGTCGCTGCCTGCCGGGCCTACGCGATCTGACCGGTTCCACAGTGCGAGCGCGCCGAAGCCGACCGCGCTGTCGAGCCGCTCATCGACACTCTGCTCGTAACCGAGGACCTCGCCGCGGGTACCGGGGAGCAGTGCGTTGAGGGCATAGAGCGCCGGCAGGCCGCACACCCGGCGGGCATTGCGCTGCTCCGCCAAGTCGCGCACGAAGCCATCGCCGTCTCCCGCAGCCAGGTGATCCAGACTCGCGCGGTCCGCGCGGGCGACGTTTTCCAGGAAGGCGGAGGTCAGGGGCTCGCGATCCCCGAAGCGCTTGCCGACGTGCGCCAGATCGACGCCGGCGACGATCAGCCAGCGCCCGCCGCGGGCGGCAAGCTGCGCGCGCAGCATCGTCAAGAACTCCTCGATCTGCGCCCGCCGCGATGGGGGTGGGGCCAAGAGGTCCTCCCACGAGAACGTGCACAGGACCGGCAGGCAGGGAGGTAGGGCGCTGGGCGGCCGAGCGCCGGCGGAAAGCGCATGTTGCAGGAAGACGACCTGGAACTCGATCGAATGCTCCCAGCGGTGGAGATCCTGCTCGGCGAGCGGATCAAAGCTCAGTGCTCCGGCCAACGCCTCGATCAGTGTCCGGTCGGTTGGGGCGATGCCCAGGGGAGTCGCGAAGTCCTTGCTCGTCAGGATGAAGGGCTGCTCTCCGCCGGCATGGGAGACGCCGAGGATCACGATGCCGTTGGGGCGGGCCCCCCAGAGCCGCGCGTAGCCGGCCGCGTAGACCGCCGCCCCGCGTGAGGGATCGATGTGGGGCACGGCGAGGCCCCCGGGCCAGTCGACCAGCGGGTGGGTGGGAAGGCCGGCGGCGGTACCGGCATAGAGGGCATCCAATTCGCGCAGCAGGATCGCCTGATCGGCGCTGTACGCGGTACCCGCGAACTGCGCCGGGCGTGCCGACCAGGCGGCATACTCGCGGGCGAGAGTTTCGCGGTGTTGATCGAAGGCGGGACTCGCCAGAAAGTGCTTCTCCTCGAGCTTGGCGAAGAAGGCACACACCTGATCGCTGGGCAGGATGCGTCCGCTGGCGCGCGCGGCGGCGAGCTGGATGTCACGGACCGTGTGGCGTCCATCGCAGTAGCGCAGCAATTCGAGCGAGGCGGGCGAGACGATCAGCGGCTCCCCGGCCACGCCCGAGGGATCACGCAGCAAGAGCAAGTCCTGACCCTGGTGGCTGATCGGCACGATCTCGATCGGGCGCAGGGGGGCGATCGGTGCCGCGGGGGGGTCGCCGAGTGTGGTCGCTTCTTCGCTCATTGCTGGTCCCCCCGGCGCCGCGGATTCCGTCCCGCGCAGCACAGTCCGCTCGGGTAGATGCCGTGCTTTTCGGCTGAGATGACTACAGCGGGACGGTATCATCCCGCGCGAGCGATTGTCCATGCAGGGGGAGGCGCGCAATGAGCACGATGCCACGCCGCCAGGGCCGCAGCCGCGTCCGCGGGCGCCGCATGCCGCGCTCGCGCGCCCTCTTGCTCGGCCTTTTCCTGCTGCTGCTCCTGCTGGTGCTCAATGCCAGCGCCTTGCTCACCTACCGCCAGGTGCGCGGGACGATCGAGGATGAGCTCGCCGGGCGGCTCTTGGGGATCGCATCGGCCACCGCCGCGGGCATTCCGGCGGAGATGATGCGATCCCTGCGCCTGGACCCGGAGGGCGCGACGGCGCAGCGCCTGCGGACGCGTCTCGCCCAAGTGCGCTTCGAGACCGAACTCGGTGATCTCTACCTCGTCGATCCCGGGCGGCGGCACCTGCTCGATGTTGACGGACGCTATGCCCTGGGCGACGAACATCCGGGCGTCGAGCTGCACTATGCCGCGGCCACCGCGGCGGTCGCCGGAGTCCCGGCGGCGAGCGAGCTCTACGAAGTCGGCGGGGTCTACCTGATAACCGCTTTCGCGCCGATCTTCGATGAGACGGGGGAGGTTCTCGGTGCCCTGGCTGCCGAGGGGGGCGGCAGCTTCTTCGCGGGCCTCTGGTCGCTGCGCCGTCAAGTCATGCTGACCGGAGCGGCCGGGATGCTCGTCGTACTCATCCTGGCGGTGTTCTTCTCCCGACTGCTGCGCACGCAGGCGATGGCCGAGCGCACGCTGCGCGAGACCTCGGCGCTGGCCGCCGCCGGCGAACTGGCCGCCGTGCTGGCGCACGAGATCCGCAACCCGCTGGCGATCATCTCCTCGCGGGTCGAACGCGTGCGCGCCAAGATCGAAAAGGGCCGCCCCGCCGAAGAGGTGCTCTCCTGGTTCGATGTGATCCCCCGCGAGGTGGAGCAACTTGACCAGATCCTCGCCCAGTATCTCTCCTATGCCCGCCCACTCGATCTGGCGGTGGGATCGGCGGCCATCGAGCCGACGCTCTCCGCGGTGCTCGGCCTGCTGGAGAACGATCTCGCCCGCAGGGGTATCCGTTTGCGGCGCGCCGGTGAGGCGCAGCATGCGCCGCGCGTGCAGATGGCGCCCGCCGCGCTGCATCAGGTCCTGCTCAATCTGCTGCTCAACGCGCGCGATGCCATGCCCGCCGGCGGCGAGCTGGCGGTCGCGGTCCGCGCCTCCCGGCATTGGGTCGCCGTCGAGGTGGCCGACACCGGAGAGGGGATGACGCCCGAGGAGCAGCGTCGGGTCTTTGAAGCCTTCTACACGACGAAGCCGGGGGGTTCGGGACTGGGACTCGCCGTGGTTCGCTCGATGCTCGATCTCTACGGCGCGCGGGCGAACATCGAGAGCGCGCCGGGTCGCGGGACGACCTTTACGGTCGAGATTCCGATCGCATCGGGCGGGGATCCGGCGCCGCGGGAGGATCCGGCGCAACGGAGGCGCGAGCCATGAGTGCGAGGATGAAGCCATGAGTGGGAGGACGAAGCCATGAGTGCAGGGAAGCCCCCCAAGCGTGCGGCCGGCGGCAAGGACCCGGCGCGGAGCTCCCACCCGGCGCAGGCCCCAGACGTTTCGGCATCCGCCGGGCGGAGCGGGTTCCGCATTCTGGTCGTCGACGACGAGGCGGAGCTGCGGCGCAACCTCGAGGATCTCTTCGTCGAAGAGGGCTATGCGGTGGCGACCGCTGGATCGGGAGACGAGGCGCTTGCGGCGCTCTCCGCGGAGCCCTTTGCGCTGGTGATCTCCGACTTGCGCATGCCGCCGCCCGATGGCCTGGAACTGCTGCGCCTGGTTCGGGAACACTGGCCGGAGACCGCCTTCATCCTTTTGACCGCCTACGCCACACTCGATACCGCCCGCGAGGCGCTGCGCGCCGGAGCCCTTGACTACCTGCAGAAGCCCTATAAGGAATTCGAGATGGTGATGCGCGTTGGACGCATCTACGAGCAGGGCCGCCTGCAGCGCGAACGCGACCTACTCACTGAGCGCGTCGCCGCCCTGGAAGAAGCGACCCGTTTCGAGAACCTGGTCGCCCGCAGCGCGGCGATGGAGGATGTCTTTGCGCTGGCGCGCAAGGTGGCGGCGAGTACGGCAACCGTGCTGCTGCGCGGTGAGAGCGGCACAGGCAAGAGCGCGCTCGCCCGCGCGATCCACCTGGCGAGCCCGCGGGCGGCGCAGGCGTTCCTGAGGATCAACTGCGGCGCGCTGCCCGACGCCTTGCTCGAGAGCGAGCTCTTTGGGCACGAGAAGGGCGCCTTCACCGGAGCCGTGCGCCGCAAGGCGGGGCTCTTCACCGTTGCCCACGGCGGCACGCTCTTCCTCGATGAGATCGGGGATATCTCTCCGGCGATCCAGTTGAAGCTGCTCCAGGTTATCGAAGAGAAAACCTTTCTTCCGGTCGGGGGCGTGGAGCCGCTGGAAGTCGACGTGCGCCTGATCGCCGCGACCAACCGTTCGCTCGAGGAAGCGATCGAAGCGGGCGATTTCCGCGAGGATCTCTTCTACCGCGTCAACGTCTTCCCGATCGTGATCCCCCCCCTGCGGGGACGTCGGGAGGATATCCCCCCGCTGGTGGAATGCTTCTTGAACAAGAAAGGGGTGGAACGTAGCCGGATCTCCCCGGGAGCCATGGAGGCGCTTCTCCGCCACCCGTTGACCGGGAATGTCCGGGAGCTCGAGAACCTGCTCGAGCGAGCGCTGATCGTCGCCGGCGAGGGACCGGTGGAGGAGAGCCAGATCGCGCCTCCGACCCGCATGCCGGCGAGTATCTGCCCGAACGACCTGGAGATACCCGATGAGGGTCTGGTTCTCGAAGACCTGGAAAAGAGGCTGATCGAGAAGGCGCTGGAGAAGGCGGAAGGGAATAAGAGCCGGGCGGCAGCCCTGCTGGGACTGACCCGCCGGACGCTCTACTCACGCATGGAGCGCTACGGGATCCAGCTCTGAGAAGAGCCGTTGTGTACGCAGAGGGGCAGGAGGTGTTCGCCATGGGGCACCCGAAGAGGCTGACCGGCACCGGCACCGGCATCGGCACCAGCATCGTCCTCGCTGTCTGCCTGCTGGGGATCGTGCTCTGCGCTGCTCCCGCCGCGGCCCAGACTCAGGCTCAGCGGCAGATCGAGGTCGAGTTGCGCCGCAGCGATACGCTCATCGAGCGGGCGCGCGACGAGGTTGCCGGCGTGCGCAACGCCTTTGCTCACGACCGGCTGCGGCGGGCGCAGCAGTTGCAGCGCGACGCCTGGCGCGAATTCACGCCGGGCGACTCCCAGGGGCTGCGCCGCGCATACGAGTTGACGAAAGGGGCCCGGGGATTCGCGCTGAAGGCGATCGAGGCCGCCGCCATCGAGAAGCGGGCGCGTGAGAGCGTGCGGGCGATGATCGAACGTGCGCGGGACCGCGCGGCCGAGGTTGCCCCGCTCGTCAAGGCTTCCCAGGCTGCGCTCGCCGAGAAGCTCTTCGAGCAGGGGCTCGAGCAGCTTCGCCGGGCGCGGCGCGCCTTCCAGCGGAGCGATCCCCAGGCGGCGCGTCTGGCGACCCTTGCCCGCAACTTGATCGAGCGCGCCGCCCGCGCCGCCTCCGGGGAGGGGACCGATGGCGCGGCGCTCGAGGCGGCCCTCGAACGCACCGCGGCGCTGATCAACGAGGTGCGGGCGCGCCTGCTGGAAGAGGGGTCTCCGCGCGAGGCGGCGGCGATGCTGCAGGAGGCGGCGCGACTGCTCGAGCAGGCCCGCGCCGCGGTGCGTGACGGGCACCCCCTGCATGCCTTCCGTCTCGGGATGGCGGCCCGCGAGAAGGCGCTTGAAGTGCTCACGCGTTTGCGCCACCTGCCGGCGGCCGAGGAGCTGCGGGCGACCTTGCAGGGTCTGGAAGCCCTCTATGACGATCTTGCGCCCCGGGTCGCGGCGAGCGGGAATCGCAAGGCCGAGTCTCTCTTCAAGCAGGGCCGCGAGATGCTTACCGAGGTTCGGCGCGAGTTGCGCGCCAAGCGGGTACGCAAGGCGCTCGCCGCCCTGGTCGCGGCCGAAACGCTGCTGCGCGAGGCGAGTGAGGCGTTGGGTGAGCGCTAGGGGGGACGGTCGGCGACCGTCGCCCCCGCCGAGGGTGGGCCTGCGTCCGGCGGTCGCTCTGATCGCCGGACTGCTGCTCGGATCGTTTCCGCCCTGTGGCTTAGGCGGGCTCCTGCTCCCGGCCATGGCCGACACTCCACCGGAGCAGGACGCCCGCCTGTCGATCTCGACCGGAACCGAATTCGAGGCGATCGATCAATCCTATGGTTTCGAGACCTGGTTCGATCCCACCGAGTCGATCGACTGGTCGGCCGAGGAACAGCTCGAGACCTTGCGTAACGAGGATCGCGAGCGCGAGGTGCTTGCCGTGGCGTCCATCGCCTGGCGGCCGGTGATAGCCGCGCTCAGGAATCCGGCGGTGGAGCTCGAGGGCCGCTGGAGCGAGTCACGCCGCGTCATGACCGTTGGTGGCGAGGCGACCAGTGCCGCGTTCGGCGCCTCCGGTTGGAGCCTGCGCCAGCACCTCTTCATCGAGGAGGAAGAAGAAGCGGGCGAACGCCTCACCAGCGGCGAGGAGCTTCTCTACCTGCAGTGGCGGCGAGAGCTGCAGCGCGATTCCTGGAGTCTTGCCCTGCGCAGCACCGTCGATCTCTCCTGGAGCGACGCGTCCTCGAGCGAGCCGGATTCGCTGAGCGAGCTGTATGCCTATTTCCTCGACTACCAGAAGCTCAGCCTGGGGGTCGGCCTGTTCTCCCGCGGGTTGAGCAGCGCGTCGCTCTACTTCGATCTGACCCGCAAGTGGAGTTCCGGAGAGGGCAGCGCCTACACGGCCGGGGCGCTCGATTTCTATCGCGACTGGTTCGGGTCGAGCGGCTTCTGTACGCTCGGGCTGCGCGTCGAACGCCGCGTCTATGAAGCCGCCGGGGATTCCCTGGCGGGCTACTCCTCGGGGTTGCGGCCCTATTGGGAGGGAGAGTGGGTCGGCCGCTGGAGTAGCGGGGGAGAGGGCGCCCAGGTCGAGACCGACCTGCGCCTGACCGGCACCGCCTATGATGAGTACTCCAGCGCGGCGGAGGAGAGCGTCACGGTAGACCTCGACGATCTCGGATCGATCGACACCGATCGTCTGCGTCTCGAGTTCGAACTGCTCGCCGCGCGCGACCTGCTTCCCTTGCTGCGCGCCCCGCGCGAACCATTCGGCGGGGAGGACGCCTGGATCGAGAGCCCCTGGCTCGAGAGTTTGCGGTATGGCGCCGGGCTCGCCATTGACCGTCTCTGGTTGGCCGAGGGGGCGGGGGAGTTCACCGCGCTGGGGGCGCGCTTCGAACTCAGCGCCCGCTGCGGGCGGTTGCTGGGCGGGGCTTGGCTCGAGCTTGCCCTCGAGAGCGGCTATCGCAACTACCGCGGCGACGGGGATGCGTTGGCGCTCGACTTAGCCGGGCTCAGTTTCTCCTTCGCCCAGAGCGACTACGCCTACGTCGAGGCCTCCCTGGTTGGGGGCGGCCGCCTGCCTGCCGGGTTCGAGTGGGAGGGCTACGCCTTCCTCGACACCGAGATCCACACCGGCCTCGAAGACGATGCCCACCTCTTGGCGGTGACCATCGCCCTGACCCGACGCTGGGACGTGCTACGCTAGCCGCCGAGACGGTCTGCTCCGCCGGCCGGTCGAGACGGCATGCTAGGCGCCGAGACGGTCTGCTCCGCCGGCCGGTCGAGACGGCATGCTAGTTGCCGAGATGGTCTGCTCCGCCGGCCGGTCGAGACGGCGCGCTAGCTGCCGAGACGGTATGGAGTTGTGCCGACGGCCACGTTGACACACTCTACACCCCTTTCTATACTGCGCGCCGAACGATGCCTGGGGAAGAGGGCTCACTCGTGGCACGCTGGGTTTCAAGACACCTCTTCAACAATGCCGGGATCAAGCTGCTTGCGCTTGCCCTGGCCCTGTTTCTCTATCTCCACGTGTTCGCCAGCCAGGAGAACGAGATCCTGATCGACGTGCCCCTCGATCTGCACGGCATCCCCGAGGGGTTGACCTGGTCGGGGAACCTGCCGGCCACCGCCGAGGTGCGCTTCCGCGGCTTGGGGCTCGATCTGCTCAAGATGCGGGCCCGTCTGGAACAGGCGCGCCTGCGGGTCGAGGTGGGCGAGGCCCGCCCGGGCCACTACCAACGGCCGTTGGTCTCCGAAGATGTCATCCTCCCGCGCGATCTGCGGGTCCAGGCGGTCGCGGTCGAGTCGCCGCGGGAGATATCGCTCGAGTTCGATCGCCTTCTCGTGTGCCGGCTGGGCGTGGTGCCGCGGGTCGGCGGGCGTGTGGCACCCGGGTACACCGTCCATGGGCCCACGGTCGTCGAGCCCGATACGGTGCTCGTGCGGGGGCCGGAAGCCGTGCTCGAGTCGTTCGAGTACCTCAAGACCGAGGTGCTCGATATCTCCGGCTGCGAGGACATGGTCACCCGCCGCGTGCCGCTCGTCCTTCACGAAGGCTGCCAGGCGATCCCCCCGGAAGTCACCGTGCGGGTGACGATCGAGCCGGTGATCTCGCGCACCTTTGCCGGCCTGCCGATCGAGGTGCTGCGGTCGCGGGGTGTGGAGGTCGTGCGGATCGAGCCGGCGGATGGGATCGTCTCGGTCAGCGGACCGGCCAGCGTGCTCGAGTCCCTCTCTGCCGAGGACCTGCGGGTCTCGATCGAGGCCCGCGGCCTGCCGCCCGGCGGCACCTATACATTGATGGCGAGTGTCGAGCTGCGCCGGGCCGCGGTGGTGGGCGCGATCTCGATCGAGCCGGTTAGACCGGAGAAGTTCGAGGTGGAGTTGAAATAGGAGAGGCCGATGGAGCCGGACATCGAGTATCCCTACTGCCCCGTCAGCCGGCAGCTCTGCCGGGGGGGTAAGGTGTGGGTCGATCCGAGCGAGCGCCAGCAGGAGGCCGACTGCGTCTTCTGGCACCGCAAGGAACTTCGTTGCACCTTGCGGATGGTGGAGTTCGATCTCTTCAACATCGCCCGGGCACTCGACGAGCTACGCAATCGCTAAGCCCTGCTGGTCGCCGGCCCGGGGCCTGGCGGGGTCCCGCCCGAGGCGGCAGCAGGGGAACGGCGCTCCAGTGGTGACGGAAGATCTAGTGGGCGTTGAGGTTGTTGTTCTGCAAGCACGTTTTCGTGTTGACAGGGTTTCGGGGCGGTGCTAGGTTGCAATCTCTTGCGGTAACTGGGGTTGCAGCAGGAGGAAGCTGCCTGAAACCCGCGCGGGCCGGTTGCGGGATGCCGGTTGCGTGCGGGGTGGTCTGCCAAGGAGGGACGCATGACGAAGGCGGATCTAGTTGACGAAATCGCCGATCGTACGGGGCTAACGAAGAAAGACGTCGCGGATACGGTGGACGAGTTCCTGGAGGCGATCAAGCGGGCGCTGATTTCGGGCAAGCACATTGAGATCCGGGGCTTCGGGACGTTCAAGGTGCGGCTGCGCAAGGCGCGCGTTGCCCGCAATCCGAAGAATCCCGGGCAGCCGGTCCATGTGCCCGAGCGTCGCGTTCCGGTCTTCAAGGTCTCCAAACAGCTCAAGGATATGGTCGCCAACGCCTAGCGGCTGGTTGGGATCGCTGGCGGGATCTCTCTTCACCTCGCCGCCGGTTGGCGACTGTGCATGTCCTCCCGGGCGCCGCGCGCGCCCGGAGGGTTCTCCCGTCCCTGGATCCATACGGTTGCGTGGGAGTGAGTGCAGGTTGGGGGCGGGGGTGCGATGCTGAGCGAGACGAAGCAGAGACTGCGCCGGGTCCTCTTGCCGGTGGCCAGGGGATTGGCTGCCGCCGGGGTCCTTCCGAATCATCTCACTGCTGCCGGTCTGGTGGCCGCCGCTCTGGCCGCCGTCTCCCTCGCACTCGGCAGTCTCACCCTGGGCATCGTCTGGCTGCTGATCAGTCTGCTCTGTGATCTGCTCGACGGCGATGTCGCCCGCCTGCGGGCCGAGCAGACCTCGCTGTTCGGTGCCTTCTTCGATTCCACCGCCGACCGTCTTTCCGAGGCCCTCGTTTTCGGCGGGCTACTCGTGGGCAAGGCCTTTCATGGGGGCGGCTGCGGATGGCCCTGGACCGTCGTCTGGGTGCTGAGCCTGGCGGGAAGTTTCCTGGTCAGCTACACGCGCGCGCGCGCCGAGGGGTTGGGGATGGAGTGCCGGATTGGGATCGCCGATCGCAGCCTACGCATGGCCTTGGTGCTGCTCATGCTCGTGCTCGGATTCCGCTGGTCGGGTTTCTTCCTCGGAGCCCTGAGCCTGCTCGCCTGGTTCACGGTGGTCCAGCGCTTCATCCACGTTCGCCGCCAAGCGCTTGCCGTCCTGGACGCCGGACCCGGCGGCCGGGGGCATCCGGCCGGAGGCAACGAGTCGTGAGTTCTTCGCCCCCCCGACGCGAGGGGCATCGGTCCCCCTTCATCGCCCTCGAGGGCATCGAGGGGTGCGGCAAGAGCACCCAGATCGCCCGCCTGGCCGAGCATCTCGACCGCAACGGGCGGGCCTATCGGATCACCCGTGAGCCCGGTGGCACGCCCTTCGGTGACGCCCTACGGGACCTGCTTCTGCGGCCCGAGGGTGAGCCGCTCGATGGCCTGACCGAGCTCTTTCTCCTGGAGGCGGCCCGCCGGCGCCATGTGCGCGAAGTGATCGTCCCCGCCCTGATCGCCGGTTCGATCGTGATCGCCGATCGCTATGCCGACTCCTCGGTTGCCTATCAGGCGGGCGGCCGCGGCCTGAGCACCGAGCTGGTCGAGCAGCTCAACGACTTGGCGACCGATGGCCTGATGCCCGACCTGACCCTGCTCCTCGATCTGCCGGCCGATGTCGGTCTGGCGCGGGTGGCGGGACGGGACCGCGCCCGGGACCGCATGGAGCGCGAGCGGATCGACTTCCACCGGCGGGTGCGCGCCGCCTACCTCGAGCTGGCGCGGCGCCGGGGCGAGGAGCGATACCGGGTGATCGATGCCCGCCGGGACATCGAGGTCGTCACGGACGAGGTGCTTGCCGCCGTGGCCCCGTTGCTGAAAGGGCGTGACGCCTGAGTCCGGGCGCCGGCTTCCGAGATGTGGATCGTTGGTTGTGGATCAAAGATTGCAGAGACGAGCCCGCTAACTCCCCGGCCCGACAATGGAATACGCGATCCTTGGGTTTCTTTCATCCCAACTGACTTCTAACTAACTTCCTTTCATTGAGTTAGCTGCATTCCGTCCGAAATCCTCGATCAGTGATCTGTGGTATAATTGTCTTTGTGAGATTTATCAACCTACACCTCGATGGCCGCCCCTGGGTCCGGTTCCGGTCCGGCACCTCAACGTCCAATCCCGCTAGACGTTACGCCATTCGTCTGCTTGGCGCAGGGGTGCTCCTGGCCTTGATGATCACCCTTGCCGTTCCGAGGCAACCCCATACAACCAAAGATGTTGACTCAGCGGCGCCTCCGGGCGCGGCCTGGTTGGCCGCGGCCGAGCTCCTCGACTCCCATGGAGACTCCCTCGAGCCCGCCCTGCGGCTTCTGGTCGAGTGCGTCCATTGGTTGCACGCCAATTATGTCGACACCCTGCCCCCTCATGTGCTGGTCGGCCAGGCCTTGGACGGCATCCTCGGCCATGCCGATCCCTACACCGAGCTGCTCACCGCCGGTGAGTGGGAGCGGGTCATCGAGGGCACGACCAGCGGCTACGTTGGGATCGGAGTGGGACTCGACTTCGCCGGATCCGTTCCCCTGATCCGCTCGGTTCATCCCGGTTCGCCGGCCGCCGCGGTGGGCCTGCTGCCCGGGGACCGTATGCTGCGGGCCGCCGGCGAGAGCCTCAGTGACCTCGAGCCCCATGAGGTTTCCGTGCGCATCCGCGGCCCCGAGGGGTCGTCGTTGCGTCTGGAGGTTGTCGATCCACAAGGGGAGGTGCGCCGCGAAGTCGAGGTGGCCCGTGCCCACCTCGATCTGCCGGCAGTCGAGGCTGCGCGCATTGCCGGCGGCGCCGTCGGATATGTGCGTCTGCTGCGCTTCGGTTTCGGGACGACGGCGAGGATGCGCGCGCAATTGGAGGCCTGGGCGCCCGACCCGCCCGCTGCGCTGATCGTCGATCTGCGCGGCAATCCGGGCGGGCTCTTCGATGATGCGACGGAGCTGGCGGACCTCTTTCTTCCGGCAGGGGCCGAGATCGTGCGCACCACGAGCCGGCTCGTCAGGGAGTGCGAGGAGATCTACGCGACCGACGCCTCGCTGCCCGCGCCGGCTGATCTGCTGCTCCTGACCGACAGTCTGACGGCGAGTTCGGCGGAAGTCTTCGCCGGGGCACTCCAGGGGGCTGGGCGGGCGCTGCTCGCCGGGGAGTTGACCTACGGCAAGCGCAGCATCCAACGTTTCCGTCCCCTCCGCGGTGGGGGGGCGCTGAAGCTGACGACGAGTCGGTTCCGCACGCCCGGCGATCGCGAGGAGCTCGCCAGAGGCGCGCGACCCGTCGCCGCCGGCGCGGCAGGTCTCCTTTTCCATGGCGAGGAAGATCGCCGGGAGCGCACGCCCCTGCAGCCCGACATCCCGTTGCCGGCGGTCGCGGGGGATGCCTTCCTGAGCCGCTGTGACAGCGCCGGCTTAATCGCCCGCTTCCTGCATTTGCGGACGCTGCCCGAGGGCGACGGCGCGGCTCCCTCCGCCTGGTCGGCGGATGGGCCGCCCGCATGCTGGAACGATTTCGCGCGGCAGGCGGGAGGCTTCCCGCGATGGAGGGAGCAGTTCCACGCCGCGATGGAGCGTTGGGGGATCCCCGCCGCCCACGCGGTGGGCGGCGGGGAGCGCCCGGCGTCCGGTCCCGAGCGGGAAGCGCATCTCCAGCGCCTCTGGGTCGCGGATTGGGCGGGGGAATGCTGGGGGCCGGAAACCGCAGCGGCGGCGAAGGCCGAGCTCGATCCCTGGGTGCAGGCGTCCTTGCGCATTCTCGATGGGCCGCAGGCGGCCCTCACCTGCCGAGAGACCTCCGAGTAGTTCCGTATCCCCGGCCGGCGGCGTATACTCCCTCTCTTCGGATTCCCGGCGCCACGCGGCGCAATCCGGTAGGGGGGGGAGCAATCAGTGAGGCCCGAAGAGATCCGTGATCTGCTCGGTGCCGTTGCCCGCGGCACCTGCTCGGTGGAGGATGCCCTGCGCCGGCTGAAGGACTGGCCGGTCGAGGACCTGGGCTTTGCCCAAGTCGATCACCACCGCCACCTGCGCCGGGGATTTCCCGAGGTCGTCTTCGCCGGCGGCAAGCAGCCCGAGGAAACCGAGCGCATCGCCGCCGCCCTCGTCCGCCAGCGGGCCCGGCTACTGGTCACCCGGGCCGACGAGGAGACGCTGCGACGGCTCGAGGCGCGCTTTCCGCGGGGGCGGGCCAATCGCAGGGCGCGCACCTTCGTCCGCCTGCCCGAGGAGGGGCCCGGGAAGGGACTGATTGCCATTCTCGCGGCTGGAACCAGTGACATTCCCGTGGCCGAAGAGGCTGTCGAGACGGCCCGGGCGATGGGAGCCCGGGTCACGACGGTCTACGATGTCGGGGTCGCCGGTCTCAACCGGCTCGTACCCCATCTCGAGACACTGCGGCGCGCGAATGTCGTCCTCGCGGTGGCCGGGATGGAGGGGGCCCTGCCGAGCCTGGTGGGGGCAGTGGCGCCCGGGCTGGTCATCGCGGTGCCGACCAGTGTCGGCTACGGCACCAGTCTTGGGGGCTTGACCGCGCTCTTCGGCATGCTCAATAGCTGCGCCTCGGGTGTCGTGGTGGTCAACATCGACAATGGCTTTGGGGCCGGCTATGCCGCCGGGCTGGTCAATCGGGCGGTGGTCGCTGCCGCGAAGGGAGGCTCTCCAGAGGAGACTTCCGGAGAGGACACTTCCGGAGAGGAGACTGCCGGAGAGGAGACCGCTGCTGCCGGGGCGGATGACCTCCCGGCGCGTGAGACGCAGGGAGGCGATCAGCAGTGCGAGTAGCCTATCTCGATTGCGTGGGGGGCATCAGTGGCGACATGTTCGTTGGGGCGCTGCTCGACGCCGGCTGGCCCGAGGAGCGGTTGCGAGCGAGTGTCGCCTGGCTGGGGGGCGAGATCGCCGCGCTGCGCGTCGTGACCCGGGAACATCGCGGCTTCTCCGCGCGGGCGATCGAGGTCGAGCCGGCTCCCGCCGCCGATCACCATCACCGCGACTGGTCCATGGTGCGCCGCATGCTCACCGAGGCGCCGCTCGCCGAGGCGGTGCGCGAACGGGCGCTGGCCGTCTTCCGCCGGCTGGCCGAGGCGGAGGGGCGCGCCCACGGCCGTCCGGCCGAGACGGTCCACTTTCACGAAGTGGGCGCGATCGATGCGCTGGTCGACATCGTCGGCGCCTGTGCCGGGTTGACGGAACTCGGCGTCGAGCGCCTCTTCCATTCCCCGCTGCTTCTGGGCAAGGGCCAGGTCACGGCGGCCCACGGCGAGATCCCCCTGCCGGCGCCGGCGACCGCCTTCTTGATCGAGGGGCGGGCGGTGCGCTGGAGTCACGTGGAGGGCGAGCGCACGACGCCGACCGGAGCCGCCCTGGCGACCACGCTCGGCAGCGATGGTCCGCCGCCACCCATGATCCTCGAGCGCGTCGGGTCGGGGGCCGGTAGCCGCAGCTACCCGGACACCCCCAATCTGGCGCGCCTCTTCATCGGGATCGTCTCGCCCGCAGCGACGATCCCCGCGGGCCGGCCCTCCGCCGCCGGCGACCAGGTGGTCTCTCTAGAAGGCGGGCCGGATCTTCCGGCCGCGCCCCCCTTCGCACTCTCGGGCATCCCCGCATGGGGTTGGGAGTGGGTTGGTGAGGGGGCCGGGGATCATCACCCGGCGTCCCCCGCGTCCCCGCCGTCCCCCGCGTCCCCGGCGTCCCCGGCGCCCCCGGGGCGGTGGGGCCAAGTTGCGGTACTCGAGACCCAGATCGACGATGCCCCCGCCGAGGAGCTCGCCGACCTCGCCGAGCGGCTGCGCGAGGCGGGGGCCTTGGAGGTGATGATCGATCCACTGGTGATGAAGAAGGGGCGCTTGGGCAGTCGCCTGACGCTCATCGCCCGCCCCGAGCGGGAGCCGGAGCTGGTGACACTGCTGCTGGAAGAATCGACGACGCTGGGGGTTCGCCGCCGACTCGAGTGGCGCCGAGAGCTTGCGCGGCGCGCCGGCGAGGTGGCCACTCCCTTCGGGCCGATCCGGGTCAAGCTCGCCTGGCGCCGGGGCGTCTGGGTCGGAGAGCCCGAGTACGAATCCTGCCGGGCGGCGGCCCGGGCCCATGGGGCCGGCCTGCGCACCGTCTGGCGCGCCGCCATCGCCGCCCTGACTCCCCTGGCCCCCGGTGACGAGGCCCGGCGAGAGCCGCCGCCGGACGCCCCATTTGATTGCCTGGACGGCCGTTGACAGTCGATCGGTAGGTTGCTATACTTCCGCAGGCTTCACTAGCCGACGGCTGGTTGGGGCGCAAAGGGCAACATCGGGTTTTCTTGGACATCCCCCCTAATGCTGGCAGGGCAGCTTGGAGTGACAACACAGCTCTCTGTAATGGCGAAAGCAATTGGGTTTCGTTGGTGGAATCGGCAGGCGGGCCGGGCCGTCCGCGCTCCAGGCGGACCGTGTGTCGCTGCCGGGTATTCTCGCTGTACCCCCGCACCGTTTCCGATGGCTCTGGTGGGGCATCTGTCGGGGAGGAGGTGATGCCGAGGTAACCGCATCGTGACCGCGTGCACCGGCGCAGTCTGACTACCCTCGCTTCGCGGCCGACCGCGATGCCGGGCTGATCCGGAGCAAGGAGAGCGAGTCACGGGCATTCTGCACTTGGAAGCATGCCGAGGTGGTTCGTAGGGGGTTGTACAATACCCACTCTGGGTACGGCCCCGAGGACTCACGAACGATGGAGGCTTACGATGAGGAGAGGTTTAGCGTTGGTGGCCATCCTTTGCTTGGTGGTCACGGGTAGCGCGTTGGCCCACCCTTCGAGCGACGTCATGAACGTTAGTCAGGCGCCGCGTCCGGGTGAGATGGTCAACGATCTGCCGGCGACGTCGGTCAGCCATGTTCGCGCCGACACCGTCTGGTTCGGTGGTTACAACGAAGCTGGCGATCAGGAAGCCTACAACAGCTACGACGATGGCGGCGAGGCGGTCGCCATCTGGACCTGGGATGCCGGCACGACGGATCCACTCGAGGGGTGGACCACGATCGATGTGTCCGAGAACTTGGACGACTATTTCAGCCGCATGACCACGGCGCTCTTCGAGGAGCATCCGGACGACCCCGCGGTGCCGATGTTCCCCGGCGAGGTGGGCCAGATCTGGGTCGGCGCGCACGCCGATGAGGCCGACGATCTCGGCTGGCGCCTCGGAATGGGCTACGGCAACAACTGGCGCCAGAAGGCCGTCTCGCCGAAGTACCCGTTCTCGGCCGGCCAGGAGGTCGATGTCGCGTTCAAGTACTTCCAGGATTCCGAGGTCGACTTCGACTACACCTATGTCCACGTCGTGGCTTACGCCGGCGTCGACACTGAGGTGTACGAATTCGCCCGCCTGCATATGAGGGAGGGAACCTATCAAGTTCCGGCTAACTTCGTGACCGAGGCTCCGATCACGTACGAGACCTTCACGGAGATCGTGCCTACCGAAGTTCAGTTGGAGCTATTCTTCTTCGCCGACGGTGGTTGGTCGGACGAAGACGGCGACTATGCATGCGACTATGGTCCGTTCGCTGCCGACGATATCGCCTTCACCGTCGGCACGACGACCTACGACTACGACTTCGAGACCGACGAAGACGGCTGGACCTTCTTCAAGGTTCCGGGCATCGGCGCGTTCATGGACGTTGTCGATGAGGTGACCTGGGAAAGCTATGTGTACACCACGCCAGGTATGGTGGCTTGCCCCTGCAATCTCTCGGGCAACGCCCTCTGGTGCGCGACGAGCATTCCGACCAACCCGCGTCCCGGCCACCCGCGCGGACAGAACGAGCAGATGCACACCCCGGTCATCGATCGTGAGAGCTACACGACCGAGGCCGGGTGGTTCAATGTCGTTGCCGAGTGGGATTTCTGGGTCTGGATGCGGATTTCCTCGGGTACCTTCTATCGCCCCGGGTTCAAGTACTATCCGTTCATATCGGCGCTTAACCCGACGCCGCGTTGGAGCCCGCGCTTCGGCCAGAATGTGTGGCACTACACGGGCGAGTCGTCTGAGTGCCGCCACGGCAACCAGGCGAGCTTGACGGTTCCGACCGATGGTACCCCGCTGCCCTACAACTGGGAGCAGATGAAGTTTATCATGCAGGTGACCTGCGACTGCGCCGGTTTCGGTCTGACCGGTCCCACCGACTGCAAGAAGGAAGGGATCACCAAGGGGTCGCCGGTTTATGACAACGTCAGAGTCGGCCTCACCGGTGGTGTCAACGCACCCGGTATTGTTCTCCAGACGGGGCACCTCTTCCACGACGGCTTCGGTCAGAAGGTGCCGACGTACCTCGATCCGGGTGATGTCTGCAACTCCGACATCGCCTACGACCTCAGCCGTGACAATGTCGATCTCAACGACTGGTATGGCGATACCGCTATCGTCAACGGTCCGCCGGTCACCCTGCCGGCATACCAGTACTGGATCGATCTCTGCGTGAAGGTTGCCCAGAAGGGTCCGCGCCAGGACATGATCCCGGCGTACTCGGCCTGGAAGGCTCGCTTCACGGGCGATCCCGAGGTCGACTTCGTCTGCGCGCTGATGGACTCGGCGATGACCATGGAGGGCGGCGAGTTGATCCCCAAGAACGAAGGTCAGGTTCGCGTGACCTTCTTCCACGAGGACGACGGGGGCTTCGATCCGAACTTCGATCGTGGCACCCCCGAGCAGGAGATCCTCCCCGATGAGGTCTTCACGCCCGGAACGCGCATCGAGTACTACTACCGCAGCTATTGGTCCGGCGGAGTCATCGACTACTTCACGATTCCGGGCAATGCGCCCGCCGAGAACGTCAACGAGATGGAGTTCCTGCCGATGATGGTCGCCAACGACGCGACTCCGGAACTCGATTACGACGTCATCTGGCCGTGCGTGCTGTATGTCGATGCCTACAACCGCGGCGGCGAGACCTACATCACCCCGACGCTCGATCAACTCGGCTACGACTACGACAAGTTCGACCGTCAGAACTTCTCGTCGAACTACGATGCCCCGTTTATGCGCAGTTTCGGGGGAGATTATTACAACCCGGGCGGTTACGGCAACAACGGCTGTACGTTGGAGCAGCTGCTCGGCTACCGTCTGATCCTCTGGAACACCGGGACCCTTGGCATCGGTGGGGGTGAGGAGGCCGACTTCATTATCCTCGATCAGTGGCTGACCACGACGGAGTGCGGTTTGTCCGACATCCGCCGCGGTCTGATCATGAACGGTGACGAGATCACCGAGCTCATGGCCGACGACGAGGAGGGGAAGGCGATCCTGTTCTGTACCGACGTGCTGGGGGCCGACATCCTCGACCACGCCTATCGTGACTACAACAACGACGACGACGCCTGCGTGCTGCTCGATTCGATCATCGGCGGCGGGGAGTTCGATCCTGTTGGTCCGATCTCGCTCTACGACAATGGCTGCCCGCGGGTGCGTAACTACAACGTCATCACCGGGGTCAGCAGCGGTGTCGGGAACCTGCAGTACCAGCCGACCGCCGGTGGCGATCCAGTCCAGTACGCCCAGGTGGCCAAGGAAGTGCTGGCCGGTCCTGGCGGTGCGGGTGGCTGGAAGGTCAGCGTCGACGGCTTCAGCTGGCACCACCTCTCCCAGGTGGGCTATTTGGGGCAGACCTGCTCGGACGACACCCTGGCGATCATCGCCGGCTGTGCCGACCTGCTTGGTCCCGAGCTGACCTGGATGGCTGCGGGCGGCGCGCCCTTCGTTGCGTGGCACCATCCTTGCGAGGATGTTGCCGTGGACGAGACGCCCGACACGCACCTGAGCGGTCCGGTCGACTTCCTCTACCAGAGCCGGCCGAACCCGTTCCGCGGAACGGCGAAGATCCGGTTCAACCTGGCCGGTGAGAGCCCGGTCGACATTGCCATCTATGACGTCTCCGGCCGTGTGGTCAGGACGCTCATGGACGGCAAGGGCAATGCGGGTGAGAACACCGTGGAGTGGAACGGTCTGGACAATGCTGGCAACCACGTGGGCAGCGGCATCTTCTGGGTGAAGATGAGCACACCGAGCTACGAGTCGACCAAGCAGATGGTCGTCATGTAGTCGGTCCACTGGGAGCCGGATTCCGTTCCGGTTCGCGATTGCTGGGATGGGGCCCGGGGGCGAAAGCCACGGGCCCCATCTGCTTCCACCGCCTGGAGATCCCTCCTTTCTCGGATTGACACTATACTAGGGGCCTGCTAGCCTCGCCGGTCGAGCCATAGGGAGGATGTTCGGCATGCACGCCAATGACCGCAGGCGCCCCTGGGGCGTATTGGGGCGGAGGATTGTCTTCGCCCTCACCCTTGCCGGAGCCGTCGCCGTGATGACCGTCTTCGGCTGCCGGGATGAGTTCGCGACCGATATCGACACCAACCGCCCGCCCGACACCTACTTGACCGGCTTCCCGGCGGAGAGCACGACAACCGTCTACAACGTCCACCTCTACTGGTACGGCAACGACGTCGACGGCGTCGTCACCGGCTATGAGTATGCGATCACCGACTCGCTGCCCCTCGCCGACGACACCCTGGCCTACCACTACACGACCCGCACCGACTCGATCTTCAGGATCCAGGTTTCCGAGCAGGCACAGGTGCTCGGGCACCGCTTCTACATCCGAGCGATCGACAACGAAGGCCAGGTCGATCCCGAACCCGCCTGGACCTTCTTCGCCGCCGCCGACCTGATCGCCCCCTCGGCGCGCTTCACGCGCTCCGAGGCCTGGGACCCGGAGAGCGGCGCGCGCATGGAACTGACGAGGGACAGCGATTCCGCGGCGCCCGATACGGTTCCGGCCGGGTGGAACGTAGGCTTCCACTGGGCGGGGGTCGATACCGAAGAGGTCGTCAACGAGTTGGGCGAGGTCGAACGGGTTGGTGAGGTCGTCGGGTACCGCTTCTCGCTCTTCCCGGGCCAGGAGATCATTTCCGGAGGGCCGGGGGATACGACCGCCGTCTACGACCAGCTCGAGAGCGTGCGGTACACCTTCAGCCTCTTCGCCGTCGACGACGCCGGTTTCGCGGGTCTCGATCCGGTCACGCGGGTCTTCCTCTGGAACCAGGATCCGAACACCTTTTACGAGCAGGGCTTCAATCCCGTCACCGGCGACTCGCTGGCGCACTTCTATGCCAGCTCGAACGCCTGGGAAGGGGAACACGAGTTCTTCGCCGGCGATACGGTGCCGCTCATCGCGCAAGGCTTCTTCCCGGCGCCGGTCACCGTGCGGGTCGTCTATGGCGCCGAGGATCCCGACGACATCCTCGGTGCGGGTCTCAGCGACTTCCAGTACCGCACCGCGGCAGGGCTCTGGCGGGCGGTGCCCAATCCCGAGAGCTTCGAGATCTCCCTTCCCGGCCTCTATGCCTCGGACCTGATCCTCGAGCTGCGCTGCCAGGATGGTTTCGGGCGCAAGGATGGGACGCCGGCGCGGATGAATATTCATGTCAACCGCGCACCCGTGCTGCTCGACACGCTCGGCTTCGTCGGCGGCGAGCCGGTGCTGCCGTTCCCGCAGCGCAACCAGGCGATCTCCCTCGACTCGCTCGCGGCCTGGGGCAATGTGCTGCACGTGCGCGTGATGGCCGCCGACCCCGACTCGACCGCCAGGCGTTTCTTCTACCAATTCAGGGACGGTTCATTCCTCTATGGCGATCCGGTGAGCCCGAGCGAGGGCGAGCCGGCGGAGTACGATCTGACGATCGACGAGCAGTGGCGCCAGCCGGGGAACTACGCCATTGGGGTGCGGATCAAGGAGAACGCCTACCAGGCAAACCGGCAGGTGGATCTGGTGGTTCCCTTCAGCTTCTGCCGGGACTGCCCGTAGCGTGCCGGGTGGTCGCTATGCTGCGGCGGGCTGCCCGTGAATCGGCCACGCGGATGAAAACGAGGTATGGGGATGAGACGGCCTAGGCGATATCGACGAGTTCTTGGCGTACTGTTCTTCCTGGGCGTGCTCGCCATCGTGGTACCCCAGTGCCTCCTGGTCCCCGAGCGGGGGCTGGTGGGAGAGCACGTCGCCAACCAGCGGCCCTCGGTGCGGATCACCGGCGGGGTGGTGATCGATGCGATCGATCCCGACTCGGCCGCCGACGCCACCGCCCGGGTGCACTTCTATTGGTTCGGTTCGGACAATGACGGGGTCATCCGCTGGTTCGAGTGGGCGATCGACGACACCGTTTCAGAGGACGCCTGGCAGCGCACCGAGCGCTTCGATGCGCAGATTCCCTTCCAAGCCCACACGCGCGCCTCCGAGGACGATTTCAGCGGTTGGCACACCTTCTTCGTCCGCTCGGTCGACGACGACTACGCGCGCTCGGCCGCCGACCGCCGGTTCTTCAATGCGCACACGATCGCCCCCGAGACGGAGATCATCCAGCCCCGGCAGACCGATCCCAACGTGCGCTGGGCGCGCACGCTCAAGGTGACCTGGTCGGGCGAAGACGCCGACGGCTCACGGGCCGACCGGCTCCCGAGCTTCTTCGAGTACAAGCGGGTCCGGTTCCTGTCAACACCCGACTGGACCAGGCCCGACAAGATCCGTGAGGCCTTCGAGGCGCTGCCCAACGAGTTTCTCGTCGACAGCCTCAATGCCAATGACTACCCGCCGGGCGAGGCGGGCTACTACGCGGCGGCGCTGCGGAGCTGGGTGCGGGTGCCGGGGACTGTGGGCGATGTCTGGCTCAAGAACCTGCAGAGCGGCCAGCGCTACGGCTTCGCCGTGCGCGCGATCGACGAGGCCGGGGCCGTCGAGCCCGACATCGACTGGGACAACTGGATCATTTTCATCGCCAAGGAAAAGCAGATCCTCCTCACGGTCAGCGAACCCTCTTTCGGGGCCAAGCTCTTCAGCCTGCACGAGTATCAGACCTGGGAGGTCTCGGTGGCGCCCGAGCAGTTCTTCCGCTTCCAATGGAGCGGGGATGCCTCGAACAGCGGCACCGATCCGGGCCCCTCAAACTACGGCTTCGACATCCCCGAGCCCGAGGAAGAGATCGACCGGGCCCTCGACGGCATGGGGGGATGGATCGGCTGGGGTATGCGCTCGAAGATGGATGCCGCGGTCTCTTTCCCCCGCGAGGACGAGGGGATCACGCACAACTTCTACATGAAGATGCGTGACATCTCCGGTCTCAAGGAGACCGAGACGCGCGCCCACGTCGCGATGACCGTCGCGCGGCTCAGTTTCTACAAGAAGTTTTTGATCATCGACGACATCGTCGGCGGCCTCGTCCCGCGCCGCTGCAACATCTCCGATCCCCGCGGCGCCCCGACGGACCAGCAGAGCGACGAGTATATCCTGCGGATCTTCGAGTCGGTCAACGAGTTCCTGCCCGAGGGCGACGAGGTCGGGATCTACAACTTCTGGGGTAACAATGATGCCCGGGCCGAACTGCGTCACGACGATGCCTTCCTCGATACGCTCGGTCTGTACCAGAACCTGATCTGGGTCACGGGAGCCTCCGAGGAGACGGGCCTGCAGAGCACCGCCCGTTCGGGACTCCTGGCCAGCTACATCGGGGCGGGCGGAAACATGCTGCTAACCTGCTACCTGGGCCCGATGACCGCGCTGGTGGAGGATTTCAGTGTCTGGGACGACGAGCCGCGCTGTCCCTACGAGGTGCTCACTCCCGGCGCGATCTGGGATCCCTTCAGCCTGCTCTACCAGCAACTTCGCCTGCGGGGCTGCATCGATATCCCGCGGGACGACGCGGCGGGCGACAATCACTACATTCGCTACTCGATGGTCGGGGCGCGGGCCGAGAATCAGCTCTACCCCGATCTGGCGCTCGATTGGGAGGAGTGGGGCTGCACCGATCGCGGCCTGTGGCAGTTCGAGGCCCTGTGGCCCGACATCCAGGACCCTGATGAGGTGCCCTGGTACGATCAAGACAATGGTCTCGAAATCCTCTATCGGTCGATGACCTTCCGTGAGACCTCGCGTCTCGACAGCCTGCCGATCGCCTATCGCACCTTTGCCACCGCCGAGGACAGCACGCAGGGCATCATGCCGGGCCGCATCGTCGTCTTCGGTTTCGACCCCTACTACTTCCAGGAGCACAGCGTGAAGGGGGCGATGACCTTGGCCCTGCAGTGGGTCGTGACCGGATCGGAGTTCTAGCGGCGGCAACAGAGGTTCGTCCGCTGGTTGGATCGTAGCTTGAAAGGATGATGCGCGATGAGGAGAGGGATCGCTGGGCTGGCCGCCACCGCCATTGTTCTGGGTGCGCTTCTGCCGACCGCCGATGCGGTGTCCTTCGAGACGCAGGCTACCCTCGGGGACCGGCGCGTCGAGTTGCAGTGGATGCCCGATGGGGATGATCCGCTGTATACCGGAAACCTGAAGCTCTTTGCACTCGATTCCACCCAGCTCGCGGCGGGCGAAATCGGCCACCTCGTCTTCGATCGCTTCGGGGACCAGTTGTGGGCCATCGATCGCCACGCCTCGCTCGTGGCGCGGTTGACTCGGGCCGACGTGGAGAACGAGGAGGTCTGGGAGCTGGACGCGCTGCTCGAGCCGCTCAGCGGTTCGCCCGAGGTGCTCACCGCGGCGCTCCATCCGGCCGGTCACCTGCTTCTGGTGGGGCTGGCCGACGGCACCCTGGCGGCCTGGCGCCCCAGCGAGCAGGTTCCCGTCGAGATCTTCGCCGGCCACGACGGTGCCTGCCGGGCGATCGCGTTTGGTCCCCAGGCGGCGGCGGGGGATTCCTCGTTCGTCAGTGTGGGAGACGACGGGCGCTTGGTGCGCTGGAGCCGCCCGGGCGTCATCAGCCGTGAGGTACTTGTCAGCGCCGCCGGCCTGACCGCGGCGGAGGTCGCCGCCTCGGGCGAGGAAGTCGCCGTCGGCGATGCGGCCGGCGCGATCAGCACCTGGACCCTACTGGCTTCCTTCGAAGAGCTGATCTCGATCCCGTCGGCCCATTCCTCGGGGCGAGTGGTGACCGGACTGACCTATTCCGCCGACGGCCGGCGTTTGGCGAGCGCCGATGCCGAGGGGAGCGTGCGGCTGTGGGATTCGCGCTTCGGCCTGGCGCTCGGCAGCTACGATCCGCCGAGCCCCGATCCGATCACGATCGGCTTCACGCCGCGGCAGAGCCTCTACATTCCCTATGCCCACGCGAGCGGCCAACTCGGCGTGCTCGATGGACTGACCTGCCTGCCCTACGACATCCGTGAAGAACTGAACGAGCCGCTCAGCGTTTTTGCCGTCACCCCCGACGGCCGCATCACTTTCCTGGCCACCAGCGACGGGCGCCTCCAGTGGTGGTTTCAGGGGCGTTGCGTGCCGAGCCCGGTGACCCCAAATTGTTTCGGCGGCTACATTCTCTGGCGCGGGGTCTCGGTCGACAGCCTCGACCTCGTGCGCCTGCGCGTCTATCAGTTCGGGGATACGACCTGGCAGTGGACCACGCTCGATACGATGCGGACGTTTGTCGATCCCGATTCGATCATCCCGCGCGGCGGCGACCCCGATGGCGAGGTCGCCGGTCCGCACAACGGCATTCCCTACTACTACTGCATCGTCAAGTTCTACGAACAGTTCCGCAACGGGATGAAGTTCGAGGTCTGGGAGAACACGCGCGAGGAGGGCTGCTATCGCACCGAGCCCGGGGGCGATCCGGCACCGCTGATCGCCCGTCCGGATGCGCGCACCGAGACGCCGCTGCTCGACCGCGTCTACGTCGTGCCCGATCCCTATGTCGCCAACGATCCGCTGGCGCAGTTCGGGCCCTCCAGCCCTCCGTTGGTCCGTTTCGTCGAGCTGCCCGCGGAGGCGACGATTCGCATCTACACGGTGAGCGGTGATCTGGTGCGCACGCTCGAGCACTTCGAGGTGCCTAGCGGAGAACACGGCGGCACCTGCACCTGGGACTTGCGCAACGATCATCGCAAGGCGGTCGCCTCGGGAGTCTACATCTATGCGATCGAGACGCCTCCGGGCGAGAGTGCCACGGGGTTTCTGACGCTGGTGCGCTGAGTGGAGATGGCGCGAGCGGCTCGCTAGCTGCTGATTTGACGATCACGTGGCAAGGTAGTAAGAGCGGCCCTCCCCAGCTGCCTGGGGGGAGAGGCCGTTTGCTTTGAGTGGAGGAAACCATGACTACCGATGCGCATCGACGCGGTCGACGCCGGCCGGAAGGCGGCGCCGGTTCGGGCGCTACCGAAAAGATGGTGTATTTCTTCGGCGCCGATCGCACCGAAGGCACGGGCGCGATGCGGGACCTGCTGGGCGGGAAGGGGGCTGGACTGGCGGAGATGACCCTGGCGGGCATCCCGGTGCCGCCCGGTTTCACCGTGACGACGCGGGTCTGCAACAGCTTCTATGCCCTGGGGGGCAAACTCCCTGAGGAATACGCCCGCCAGCAGCAAGAGGTTCTCCGCCGGCTCGAGGAGGTGCAGGGCAAGCGTCTCGGCGACGCCCGCGACCCCTTGCTCGTTTCGGTGCGCTCGGGGGCGAAGTTCTCGATGCCGGGGATGATGGATACGATCCTCAACCTGGGACTCAACGACGAGTCGGTCAAGGGTCTCGCCGAGCGGACGGGCAACGCGCGCTTCACCTACGACAGCTACCGCCGCTTCCTGCAGATGTTCGGCGGCGTCGTGCTCGGCATTTCCAAGAACGTCTTTGAGCAAAAGATGAGTGAGATGAAGCGTGACCGCCGGGCGGGCAACGATCTCGATCTCAGCGCCGAGGACCTGAAGCAACTGGTGACCGAGTTCCTCGATCTCATCGAGCAGCGCACCGGCAAGCCGTTTCCCCAGGATCCCCACCGCCAGCTCGACATGGCCCGCGATGCAGTCTTCCGCTCATGGTTCCGTGACCGGGCCGTCTTCTATCGCCGCCAGCACGGCATCCCTGACGATCTCGGCACGGCGGTCAATGTGCAGGCGATGGTCTACGGCAACATGGGCCCCGATTGCGCCACCGGGGTTGGCTTCACCCGCAACCCGGCCACCGGTGAGAACGAGTTCTACGGCGAGTATCTGCGCAACGCCCAGGGCGAGGATGTCGTTGCCGGTATTCGCACCCCGCGTCCGATCCTGGAGCTCGGGACCGAAATGCCCGAGGTCTACCGCGAGCTGCGTGAGATCGCCCTGCGACTCGAACGCCACTACCGCGACGTCCAGGACTTCGAGTTCACGGTGCAAGAGGGGCGCCTCTTCATGCTCCAGACGCGCACGGGCAAGCGCACCGCGCAGGCGGCGGTCAAGATCGCGGTCGACTTGGTCTCCGAGGGACTGATCACCAAGGACGAGGCTCTCCTGCGGGTCGATCCCACCTCGCTCGACCAGCTTCTGCACCCGCGGATCGATCCCGAGGCGCCCTGCGAGGTGCTCGCCCGCGGCTTGGCGGCATCCCCGGGTGCGGCGGTCGGCAAGGTTGTCTTCGATCCCGACGAGGCGGTTGCCATGGCCCAGGAGAGCGATGAGCGGGGCAAGCCGACCCGGGTGCTGTTGGTGCGCAGTGAGACCTCGCCCGATGACATCCATGGGATGGCGGTCGCCGCCGGGATCCTCACGGCCACCGGCGGGATGACCTCGCATGCGGCCGTCGTGGCGCGCGGCATGGGCAAGTGCTGCGTGGCCGGATGCTCGGCCGCCGAAGTCCATGAGGAGGAAGGCTTCCTCAAGATCGGGGAGCAGACGATCAAGCGGGGCGAGTATCTGTCGCTGAATGGCTCGACCGGCGAGGTGCTTGCCGGGGAGGTGCCGACGATCGAGCCCGAAGTCGCCAACGAGTTCCGCGACTTCATACAGTGGGCCGATCAGCGGCGGCGTCTCGGCGTACGCGCCAATGCCGACACGCCTGAGGCTGCGCGCATCGCGCGCCGCTTCGGGGCCGAGGGCATCGGCCTCTGCCGCACCGAGCATATGTTCTTCGCCGAGGAGCGGCTGCCGCATGTCCAGGCGGTGATCATGCACGCCCCGCGGGTCAAGGATCTCGAGACGCGCATCGAGCGCAAGCGACAGGATCTGGAGAATGCCTCCGAGGACCAGCGCGAGGCTATCGAGCAGCAGATCGCCGCGTTCGAAGCGGAACTCGCCGAGCCGCGGCGCCGTTACACCGAGGCGCTCGATCACATCCTGCCGTTCCAGCGCGACGACTTCTACGCAATCTTCAAGGAAATGCACGACCTGCCGGTGACGGTCCGCACGCTCGACCCGCCGCTGCACGAGTTCCTGCCGCGGCGTGAGGATCTGCGGGTCGAGGTTGCCTTGCTCAAGGAGCGCAAGCGTCCGGCGAGTGAAATCGAGGAGCGGGAGGTCTTGCTCGAACGCGCCGAGGCGCTGAGCGAGGTCAATCCGATGCTCGGCCACCGTGGTTGCCGTCTCGGGATCGCCTATCCCGAGATCACCGAGATGCAGGTGCGCGCGATTTTCGAGGCGGCCGCCCGCCTCGCCAAGGAGGGGGTCAAGGTTCTGCCCGAGATCATGATCCCGCTGGTCGGCACGGTGCGCGAGCTCGATCATCAGCGGCGGATCGTCGATTGCATCGCCCGCGACGTGGCCGAGCGCGAGGGCATCGAGCTCGCCTATCTCGTCGGCACAATGATCGAGGTGCCCCGGGCGGCGCTGACCGCCGGCGAGATCGCCACGCGTGCGGAGTTCTTCTCCTTCGGCACCAACGACTTGACCCAGATGACCTTCGGGTTCTCGCGGGACGATGCGGGCAAGTTCTTGCCTTTGTATGTGGAGTCGGGGATCCTGGAGCACGACCCTTTCGTCTCACTCGATGAAACTGGCGTGGGGCAGCTCGTCGAGATGGCCGTGGCCCGCGGACGGAGCGTCAATCCTGAGCTCAAGACGGGGATTTGCGGCGAGCATGGAGGCGATCCCCGCAGCATCGGTTTCTGCCACGGGGTGGGGCTCGAGTATGTGAGCTGCTCACCGTTCCGGGTGCCGATCGCCCGCTTGGCCGCCGCGCAGGCGGCGATCCGCGGCGAACGGCCGACCGACGCCGATGATCATCGGGGACAGATCTAGCCGCCCTGCGCGGCCGACGTGGATCCGGGACGAGGCGGGCGGCCGCGGCCCTCGCCGCGGCGGCGTGACCGGTTCGGCAACCGACCATGGGGTAGGCGCGTGCAGGGGTTCCTTCGCCGGATTCGTTGGCTGACCTCGGGACGGGACTGTGATCCGAACTCGGCCTTCGATTGGATCTCGGGACGGGTCGGCTCCCGGCAGAACCCCGATGGCATGCGGTCCCTGCTCCACGCCGCCGTTGCCCTGGTGCTCGCCTGCGCGCTGCTCGACCTCTTTCTGCTCTGGCGGCACGACTGGGTGCAGTGGGAGCTGTTCTCATTCCTGCATCTCGCCTGGGTGACAGCGTTCACGGTCGGCACCGTGCTCAATGTCGGTTTCCTCGAGACGATCGACGGCCGCCAGCTCCACAGACTAGGGGGACCGAACGTTCTCACCCTGGCGCGGGCCTTTCTGATTCCCCCCCTGGTCTACTTGATGGCGATGCACGACTACCGTACGGCTTTCCTCTTCTACGCCTTGGTGATCGGCACCGATGTCGTCGACGGTTGGTGGGCGCGGCGCTACCACTTGCGCTCGAAGCTCGGCATCGTCCTCGACCCGGTGACCGACCTGTTCTTCCATCTGGCGGTCTTTCTGAGCATGGCCTTGGTCGGGATTCTGGGCCGCTGGGCGCTGGCGCTGATTCTGATCCGCAGCGGGTTGCTCCTCGGTGGGACTGCCCTGCTCTACTTCTGGAAAGGGCGCGTGCGCATCCAACCCACGCCGCTCGGCAAGAGCACCGGGTTCCTGCTCTCGGTGGCGACGACGCTGCTGCTCATCCTGGTCGCCTTTCAGCCGCCGCAAGGGCAGGCGGCGATCGAGGTCTTGCGCAAGTTGGTCACGATCTTGCTGGGCATCTCGGTCGTGCATGCAGTCGCCATCGGAGTGATCAACCTCGGCTGGGGGTCTGCCTCCGTCCGCGGCCAGCGGGTGGCGCCGGGCAGCGCGCCGAGGTCTGGTGGCGATGCGGGGGATCTGCCGGGTGGCGCGCACATGCCCGGTGGCGATGCGGGGGATCTGCCGGGTGGCGCGCGGGGGGATCGGCAATGAAGCCGCTGCTTGAAGGTTCGCTGGCTGCCTTTCCGGTTTGGGATGTCCTGCAGTGGATGAGCCGCCGAGAGGATGCCGCGTGGCTCGAGCTCGAACGGCCCCCCTCCAGCGCGCCGGGGAATCGGGTGTCGCCGGCAGAAGTGCCCGCCGCCGCGCCGGGAAATCGGGTGTCGCCGGCAGAGGTGCCCGCCGCCGCGCCGGGGAATCGGGTGTCGCCGGCAGAGGCGCCCGCCGCCGCGCCGGGGAATCGGGTGTCGCCGGCAGAGGCGCCCGCCGCCGCGCCGAGAGCTGAGAATGAGACGGGGTTGGTGCAGGGATGGCTGCATCTCTGTACAGGCCGTCTTGAGTCGGTCGGCATTCGGCGCGACGGCCTCTCCCGCTTGCCGGCCAAGTCCCGGGCCCTGGCGCGGGCCGGGAGCCTGGGGGGATGGCTGGTCGCGCGTGGCTGGTTGCAGGAGCCCCAGCTGAGACTCGGTCTGCGCCTGCAAGCACTGTTGCGGATGCAGACGCGCGGTGGGCATGTCCCGGACCAGGCCGTTCGGCTGGGACAGGTCCTCGTGGGCTGTGGCCTCTTGACCCGGGAGCAGCTCGATGAGGCGCTCCATGGGCTTGGCTTCGAGTGGGTGCGAGATTTGCTCTCCTGGCGGGCCGGACGGTTCCGCTATTATGCCGGTTCGCCCGCCGAGGCGGGTCTGCCGGTTGGGGAGCGCATCGAGACGTTGCTGTTGCGGGCGAGCCAGTGGCTTGACGAACACGAGGGAGGCGAGTCCGGAACTCCTTCTCTCTGAATGGGGTAGAACAAACATCGCATGCCCGACATCGATCTCGGATTCCTGGTGCATCCGAGCCCGCTCTGGTGGCTCGGTCTGATCCTCGCCCTGGCGGTCGGGGGCTGGGCCTACTATCGCCTGGCTGCGCCGCTGCAGCGGGGTGAGCGGATCGTCCTCCACGCTGCTCGCTGGATCGCGCTGGCCTTGCTGCTGCTGTTGCTCCTTGAGCCGCTGCTGACCCTGCGCCGCGAGGATGCCGGGCGCCCACGTCTTGCCGTGCTCGTCGACCGCTCTTCGAGCATGCGACTTCCCTCCGGCAGGGAGGGGGGCAGCGGGGGGGGCAGCGAAGTGGGCAACGAAGGGGATCGCCGTGCTCAGGCGGCCGCTGCCCTGGAGCGGATCGAGAATCGCCTGGGTTCCACCTTCGACATCGATGTCTACGGATTCAACACCGGTCTCGAACCCCGCCGCCCGGGCGTGGCGGGCCTGCCCTGGGAACCCCTGGGCGCGACTGCGCTCGGCGAGGTGCTCGAGGAGGTCCTGCTGCGCCAGGGAGAGGCCCCCCTGGGAGCGATCCTCTTGCTGAGCGACGGGGCGCACACCACGGGCAAGGACCCCTCCCGGGTCGCCCGGAATCTTCCGGTGCCGCTCTACACGGTGCTGGTGGGCGACTCGACGCCGCCCGCAGATCTCCAGCTGCGCGAGGTGCGTGCCCAGCCGGTCGGCCACGTCGGTGAGCCGCTGGCACTGCGCGCAGTCTTGCAGAGCGAGGGCCTCGCGGAATGGCGCGCCGAAGTCCGGGTCTTCGAACATGAAGACGGCCTCGGGGAGCTTGGCGCCACCGGACGCGAGGTGGCCCACGAGACGCTGACCCTCCCACGCGCGCGCGGCGAGCGGGAGGTCTCCCTAGAGGTCATTCCGCGCCAGGTCGGGGTGCGGCTCTACGAGGTGATTGCCACGATTCCCGATTCCGAGGCCGTCGAAATCAACAACCGCCGCTTGGTCGCCGTCGACGTGCGCGAGAAGAAGACCCGCCTGCTCTATCTGGAAGGTGAGCCCGACTGGGACTTCTCGTTCCTGAAACGTACCCTGGATGCCGACACGACCCTTTCCTATGCCTACCTTGTGCATCAGGAGGGGGGTGGCTTCCTCGGCTATGGCGACGATGCGCCCGATGCGTTGCCGGCCAGCGCCGCCGAGCTGGCTCCCTATGCCGCCGTGATCATCGGGCGGCTCGGTCCCGGGGCCTGCCCCCGCGGATTCACCGCCGCGCTGCGGCGCTACGTGTTGGACGGCGGAGGTGTGCTCTTTCTCGGCGGAGCCGAGGGCGATGGGCTCGGGGAGTGGGAAGCGGCCGGATGGGGAGATCTCCTCCCGGTCGGTGTCGGCGCCCAGCGGCGCTGGGGCTTCACCCTCTCGGCGTGCCGGATGACCTTCGCCGGCCTGACCCACGAGATCACCGCTCTCGACGAGAGTCCGGCGGAGACGGAGCGGATGTGGTCGGCGTTCCCGCCGGTCTGGATTCGCGAGGGCGCCTACCGCACCGCGCCCGGAGCCACGGTTCTGCTCGAGGGGCGTGCGGCCCATCCGGTACGTGACGTTCCGCTGCTCGCGATTGCCGCGGCAGGATCCGGCCGCATCGGCGTGCTGGCAGGACGGGGATTCTGGCGCTGGGATTTCGTCATGCATTCAGTCGATGCGGGGCCTTGGGCCGCCCGTGACTTCTGGAAGCGGATAACCCGCTGGCTCTCCGAGCCGGCCGAGCAAGAACGCTTCGCCCTGCGGCCGGCGCGGCGCGTCTTTCAGGATAGCGAGCCGGTCGTCTTCAGCGCGCGGCTGCACGATGACGCCTACCGGCCCGTCTCTGGCGCGCGCATCGAAGTCGTCATTGAACCCTTGGATCGAGTCGCAGACCGCGCCGCGGGAGCTTCGCTGCGGATGCAGCTCTTTCCCGAGGGGGGGGCGGGACGCTACGCGGGGACCTTGGCGCCCCTGCCTCCGGGCGCCTATCGCTATCAGGCCGTTGCCCGCGGGGGGGAGGCGGCCGACGCCCCATCCCGGCAGACCGAGGGTGTTTTCTGGATCGAATCGATGGGGCCCGAGTACTTCAGCCTGGTCGCCTCGGCCGGGTTGATGGAGCGTCTGGCCGCCGAGACGGGGGGGGCAAGCTGCCCGGCCGATGAGATCGATGCTCTGCTGGCCGAGATCCCGGAGGGGTACCGGCGGGCGCACGTTGTGCAGCAGGCGGAGATGTGGAACCATTGGGGCATCTATGCGTTCTTGACTGCGATTCTGGCACTGGAGTGGATCTGGCGCCGGCGACGCGGTCTGGCGTGACGAGGTTGGAGGAGAATCGATGCAACTCGGGAACCTAGCGACATCTACCGGCACGCTTAGAGAATTGCGCAGCCTCTTGCCCGGCCTGTTCGTCCTGATCGCCTTCCTGGCAGTACCGGGGTGTGGCGGCGAGGAGACCCGGGATGCCGGGTCGGCGGGTGCCGGCGCGGGCGGCGGCGAGGCGGCCGGAGTTTTTCTTGAGGGCCACTCGGGCGATTCGCTCGTGGTAGGTGTCCCCGGCTCCGAGATGGCTGCGGGAGCCGAGATCGCGCTGGTGGGAGCGGAAACGGGTGCGGGAAGCGCCTCCGCCGACCGCTTCTCAGGGTTGCCCAGGGTCGAACTCCCCGAGCTGCTTGCCGTGGATCAGCGGGTTGCGTTGCCCGAGTTCAAGGTGCGCGATCTGAATGGTCGCGAGATCACCTCGGAAGACCTGCCGGGCAATGTCGTCTTGCTCAACTTCTGGGCCACCTGGTGCCAGCCGTGCAAGATGGAGATCCCGGTCTTGGTCTATCTCCATGAGACCTATGCCGACGCGGGCCTGCAGATCATTGCTCCCTCGATCGACCGCAGCGGGCTCGCGGCGGTGAAGCCTTTCCTCGATCAACGCCCCGAGATCGAGTACACGATCATTCCCAATGGCATGCCGGTGGCCCAGGCGTTTGGAGGAATCCGGAGCATTCCGACCTCCTTCCTCGTCGATCGCCGGGGGCGCGTCGTCAAGGCCTTCCGCGGCCTGGTGCCGAAGGAGCTGCTCGAGGGCTACATCCAGTCGGCGCTGCGTGAGGAGGTCTAGGCCGAAGTTCCCACCTCTACGAGGCTGAATTGCGGGGCAATTAGCCCGAAGTTCCCAGTTGAAATG
>JAGMBO010000045.1 GCA_023129715.1 Candidatus Eiseniibacteriota bacterium
CCTCCGAAGGCTTTGCCGACAGATTTACAGTCTGTTCCCTTTGACCGCTCGGGAACCCCGCCACACCAGCCTTTGTGCGTACCGCCAGCCGGCACGCTTCCGCAACGCGGGCAGTACGGGCCGGGCGCAGCCCGGCTACGACCCATCTGCCATGACGAACGGCAGAGCGAAGCTGGCGAAGGGAGTCGAACCCCCGACCTGCTGATTACAAATCAGCTGCTCTACCACTGAGCTACGCCAGCCCAGGAATGCTTGGGCGCCGAGTTCGTTCAGAGACACTAGCGCCCCCACCCCTAGCTACCGGGATCTTCTGGACCTGCCCCAGCGGGAGAGATCTGACCGGCGGCGTAGCTCGACCGGTCGAACTCCGAAGCAACGTATGGTACGTATCCTGCAGGTGATCGTCAAGCCGCTTTTTTTGCTGCTCCCAGGGATCCGCCAGGGATCCGCGCAGGCGGGAATCAGGCCCCTGGCCGGCCGGAGACCGGCCTGCATCCCCGCCCGGAATCCTCGGGAGCGTGGGATGAGACCTTTAGGAATCGCCGGGGGCCTCTTCCCAGGCCTTTCGCCCTGCACCTCGGGCCGGATAATGGTCCCGGGGACGCATGCCGACCCGACAGACCCGCTCGAGCAGTTCGAGAAAGGTGATGCCCGCCGCCCTGGCCGCCTTGGGCACAAGGCTCGTCGTTGTAAGCCCAGGTATTGTATTGAGTTCTAGGCACTGGGGCTCGTCCTGCGGCGCCTGGCGGAAGTCGATGCGCGCCATCCCACGGCACCCGAGCGCCACATAGAGTCGCCAGGCATCATCTTTAAGGGTGCGCTCGACCTCCCGCGGCAGGGGCGCGGGGACCCGGTACTCCGTCTCGCCGGGGCCGTACTTGCGCTGGTAGTCGTAGAAACTCGTCTTCGGAATGATCTCCACGATGGGGAGCACCGTGCGATCGAGGATCGCGACGGTCAGCTCACATCCTGGGATGTACTTCTCCACAATGACTTCGGACGCTCGGTCTCCCTGATCTCCCTGCGGCGCCGCTGCCAGCGCGAGGGCGGCGCTCCACTGCCGCGGTTCGGTGACGAGCGTGATCCCGACCGAGCTACCCTCGGCGTTCGGCTTGACGACGGCTGGAAGTCCCCCTACCGGGGTCTCCTCGAGGAGGGAGAGCGGCGCCTCGGCGCCCGGCGGGGGCACCGGGATCAGTGCCCAAGGTGGGGTCGCCACCCCCAGAGCCTGCATCAGCCTCTTGCTCAACGCTTTATCCATCGCGAGCGCGCTGGCGGCGGGCCCCGATCCGGTATAGGGGAATCTCACCGCCTCGAGCAGGGCCTGAGCGGTGCCGTTCTCGCCGACATCACCGTGCAGCGCCAGAAAGGCGACTTCGGCCTGCCCGCGCAGGCTGCTCGCCGCGGCGAGCAGCCGCAGCGCCCAGGCGCCCTCGGGCGGCGAGCCCCCTGGGGACGCTGAAAGAACGCCGGGAAGTGCTTCACTCACTTTGAGATCGGGGACCTCAAACCCCGGCGTGGAGTGCTCCGCCACGAAGCGCCCCTCGCCCAGCTCGTACGCAAGTACCTCGTGGCCACCTTCGATCAGCGCTTCGGCCACGGCCCGGCCCGAGTCGAGCGAGACTTCCCGCTCGGAGGCCATGCCACCCATGATCACCCAGACCTTCATCGTCACCCTCTCTGCGCCGCCGCTCGGGCAGGAAACGACGGCATTCTATCCGGAGGCTGCTAAGGGGGCGAGCATGATTCCCTATGGATGCTGCGGCTCGTACCTGCTGAGCAGGCGCTCGAGTCGCGGATCATCCCGCAGGGGCCCGATCTCAGGATCCACGCGGACGCGGGCCACCGAGACCGGCCCCGGGTTGGAGAGCAGCGTCTCGAGCTCGGCGAGGGCCTCGTCGAACTCACCGACCACAACCAGCACGCGGACGAGATCCCACTGCCGATCTGCGACCCGGAAGGCATCGGAGGCCGCCAACTCCTGCGCGCGGTGCATTGCCGAGAGGGCTTCTTTCTTGTGCCCCAGGAGGGCCAGCGTGAACCCACGAGTTGCGAGCAACCGGTGATCATCGATCAACTCGGTCTCCAACGAATCGAGCACCTCGAGCGCCTGCCTTAACAAGGCACGGGCCTCCTCGACTTGGCCCAGCCAGAGGCGCGCCTTGCCTTCCAGGAGGGCCCTTGGGGCAACCAACTCCTGCTGCATGATCCCCTCCCGCGGAAGGGGCGTCAGTGTCTCGATGGCCGCCTCATAGTTCCCTGCGATCGACTCGATGTAGTACATGATCAAGATGCTCCAGGCTTCCCCCCTCCGGGCCCCCGGTGCGCAGACCTGCCGCAGCCGTTCTGTTTCCCCATGCCACAGGAAGTGATTGAAGGCAGCGTAGAACCCCGCACCCACATTATTCGGGCTGATCGTCAGGGCGCGACCGCTCCACCGCTCCGCCCGGGGATAGTCGCGCAGCGCCGTGTGGGAGAGGCCGATCTGGGCCGCTAGATCGGCGTCCCGGGGGTCGAGGTCGAACGCCTGCTCGAGGCTCCCGACCGACTCCCGCCAAAGCCCCTGCCGGCGCCAAATGTAGCCGATCGCACTAAGCAGGCGGGGCTCGTTCGGCATCTGCCTCGCGGCAACGGCGAACTCATCGAGGGCCCGGTCATAATCGAGATGGCAGTTGTAGAAGTAGTAGCCGAGTTCGAGATGCGCCTCGGGATTCTCGGGCTGTAAGTCCAGCGCCTTCTCGACGGCCGCGCGGGCCTGCTCCTTGCGTGCTTCCGTCTTCTCATGGCCATTGAAGTAGAGATACCGACTCGCCTTGGCAATGCCGAGGTGGGCGTCGACAAAGGCCGAATCCAGCGCGACCGCCCGCTCGAACATCGCGATGGCGTCGTGACACTCCGCAGGTTCGACGCCGACGTTAGATCCGACGTCGACGTTGAACACATCGAGTCCCCGCAGGTAGGCTTGGTAGGCGACGAGGTTCTCAGTCGGCCGCGCCTCGACCGCCCTCCGCTCCGGTCCGAGCAGGACGACATCGAGCTGCCGGATCGTCTCAGCAGCGATCTCCGACTGCACGGCAAAGACATCCTCGAGCAGCCGGTCGTAGCTTTGCGCCCAGAGATGGGTATCGTCTGCCACACGAATCAGTTGCGGGGTCACCCGGACGCGGCTGGCGCCCCCCGAGGCCCGGTTCCACCGGACGGTCCCCTCGAGGACGAAATCGACGCCCAAGTCCTCCCCGACGCGGCTGATCGACTTCCCGGTGCGGTCGTAGCCAACGGCGCTCGTCCGCGAGATGACGCCCAGGCCGCTCGCCATCGCGAGGCGGCTCGTGATCTCCTCGGTCATCCCGGCGGCGAAGTAGGCATCTTCGGGCGCCCCCAGGTTCTCGAAGGGCAACACGACGATCTTCTTCAGATCAGCGATTTGCCGCGCCGGCGCAGCCGCAGCCCCGGGGCGCCCGCCCTCGGTGGCAGTCACCCGGTCATCGGGGGAGGCTTCCCTGGTGGATGCCCGGTCGCGCGGCCAGAACTGCCATGCGAGGACCGCCACCACGGCAACCACAGCCGCAGCGGCAGCCCAGGGTCGCCACTTGGTCTTCCGCGGCGCGCGCGAGGAGCGCTCACCGACCGGGCGGGGCTGTTCGCCAGCGCGGGAAGCAATCGGCAGGGTCGCATCATCCAACCTGAGGCAACTCAGATCTGCGAGGAGATCGTCGGCGTGCTGGTAACGGAGCGCCCGATCTTTCTGCAGGCACTTGGCGGCGATGCGTTCGAGCTCAAGAGGAACGTCGCTGCGCAGCGCGGTCAGTGGTCGCGGAGCATCGCTGAGGATCGAATGGATCGTCGCCGTCTCGTGATCCGCCCGGAAGGGCAGCCGACCGCTGATCATCTCGTAGAGCACGACCCCGAAAGACCAAATGTCGGTGCGCGGATCGACCTCATCGCCACGGGCCTGCTCGGGCGACATGTAGGCGGCGGTTCCGATCGTTGTGCCGGTGCGGGTCAGATGCACCGCCGCGCCGGACTTGGCCAGCCCGAAGTCCATGACCTTCGCCTGCCCCTTGGAGGTCAGCATCACGTTGGCGGGCTTGATGTCCCGGTGAATGATGCCCGCCTCGTGGGCCTCCTGGAGTCCCGAGAGAATCTGGGTGGCGATGATAATCGCCTCATCGAGCGCGAGCGGCCCCGAACGGATCCGCGCCTTCAGACTCGGTCCGTCAACGAGTTCCATGGCCATGAAGGGCCGGCCTTCGGCCTCGTCGATCTCGTAGACGGTGCAGATGTGGGGATGATTTAGGGCGGCGGCGGCGCGGGCTTCATGCAGGAAGCGGGACTTCTCGTCTTCGCCGCCCAGGATTCGTGGCGAGAGAAACTTCAGGGCAACTTCGCGGTGAAGGCGGGTATCCTCGGCCCGGTAGACGACGCCCATCCCACCCTCGCCGAGTTTCTCGATGACTCGATAATGGGAGATGCGCTTGCCGAGCATGACACGTTCTCCGAGCAGAAAAGATCAGCCGCTCGAGATCGATCCTGAATGATCTGCCTGCCCGTTGCAAGGCATGCTCGGGGAACTGGCATGCTCGGGGAGCTCTGAGGTAGGCACAAGACATGCTCGCGGAACTCCGGGGTAGGCACGCGGAGCCCGAGGCGCGCCCGCTAGGCCGGCGACCGGGGCTCTTCTCCCGATCAGGCGTAGCCGCTGGACCCGAGTCGCCTCACCATGCGCCGCTGCCGGCGGAGAAAGATGTGCGCCGGCCCCCGGGCGATGACCTTGAGGAAGCGGCCCAGTCCGCGGCGAGCACGGGCGCTCTGCAAGAGCCCGGAGGAGGTCAGGATCCGCTGGGCGATCCGATATGGCCGCGCCAGCTCCAGACCGATCGACTCGCGCAGTTCCTTGGCCGGCGTCCCCCGCAGGGCGAGATCGATCGTCTCGCGAATCTCACCCAGGAAGTCCTGAAGCACGAAGTGGCTGGCAGTGACGCGTACATGCCCTGCCATGATGTTCCTCAGGTAGGCCTCGGGGGTCTCTCCCGGCGCCAGCGTATACGCCTTCCCGACTTGGCCGGTGTGCGTGTCCGAGGCGGCGACGAATGGCTTGCGATACTTGCGCGCCAACCTGGCGGTGCGGTGGTTGAGTTCGCGGATGCGCCCGGCGTTGAGCTCGACGACGGGGATCAGGCGCACGAGCCGCTCGATGGCATCGAGATTCGGCCGCTCCCCATGCTCGAACCAGAAGGGATGGTTGTAGGCGCAGAACAGCCCCTTGCGGCGGCAATAGGCGACGAAACGACCGATCGACCGGCGGCGCGTCATCAGGGCATCCAGATGACGGCGCTCGAGCCCAAGAACATTGATGTGGATCGTATGTCCGATCGAGGGGTCGAGTACCTTCAGCTCGACACCGGTGATCACCGGGATCGGCCAGTGGTCCCCGAACTCCTCGCGCAGATCCCGCCGCAGGACCTCCACGCCGTCGATCGTGTCGTGATCGGTCAACGCGAAGAAGTCCATGCCCTCCTCGACTGCACGCCGGTAGAGAGCCCGCGGAGAGAAGATGGCGAGATTGGGAACGTCGGGTGAGAAATTGGAGTGCACGTGAAGATCGGCCTTCCGCAGCCGCGAGCCCGCCTGGATCCCGGTACGTGTGTCCGACCGATGCTGACTGCTCATTCCCTTCTCCAGAGTTGCTGCAGAGTTGCCGCGACCAGACACGGATCCCGGGGGTCCGACCCGCGCTCGTGCAAGCCGGTCATTCCGGCAGTCATTCCTCAGACCTGTATCAGGAACCGGCGTCTGCCACGCCTTGGGCCTGTATCAACAATAGGCATCATGTGGGCTCGGAGTTCCAACTTTTCCCCTCAGCTCGCTACTTCCCCGCCCCCTTCCTGCGGCGGCCGCACCCAGTAGTAGATGGTCGGTAAGACTAGCAGAGTCAGCATCGTGGCGGTCAGCAATCCCCCAATGACGACCACCGCCAGGGGGCGCTGGATCTCCGCCCCGCTGCCGGTTGCATAGAGCATAGGCAGAAGCGCGAGAACCGTGGTCGCCGCCGTCATCAGCAGGGCCCGAAAGCGCAGCTCACATCCACTCAGAATGGCCTCCCGCAAGGGGATCCCGCGCCGCCGGAGCTGATCGACGAAGGTCACCAGGACAGTGCCGTTCTGGACCGCCGTGCCGAAGAGGGCGATGAACCCGATCGTGGCGGGCACATTGAGGTTGATCCCGAAGATCAGCATCGCCAGCAGGCCGCCGACCAGAGCGAAGGGCAGATTGACCAGCACGAGCCCGGCCGTGCGGATCGAGCCGAGCGCAGAGGCGAGCATCAGGAAGATGAGTAGAATCGAGAGGGGGACCACCAGCGAGAGCCGGCGCATCGCCCGCTGCTGGTTCTCGAAGGTCCCGCCATACTCGATCCAGTACCCTGGCGGCAGGCCGCTCGCGACCCCGGCCAAACGCTCCTGCACCTCGCCGACAAAGCCCCCCAGATCGCGCCCGCGGATGTTGGCCTCGACCACTACCCGGCGCATGTTGTTCTCGCGGCTGATCTGCGCCGGCCCCTCGGTCCGCCGGATCGAGGCGATTTGCCCCAACGGAACGCGGGCACCGTCGGGGGCGGGAATCAGGATCTGCTCGATCGCCGCCATGCTGCTGCGCCGCTCCTCCGGGAAGCGCACGAGAACGCCGAAGTGCATCTGCTCTTCGATCATCTCGGTCGCCACCGTGCCCCCCAACGCGGTCTCGACGATCGTGTTGACGTCCTCGACATTGAGCTGATGACGAGCCATCGCCCGGCGGTCGGGGATGATCTCGAGCGAGCTGAAACCGGCCACCTGCTCGATGCTGACATCGGCGGCGCCGTCGATCCCGCGCAGGATGCCGGCGACCTCGTCGGCCTGTCGCTTGAGCACCTCGATGTCATAGCCGAAGATCTTCACGGCCAGGTCGCTCTTGATGCCCGAGATCAGCTCGTTGAGCCGCAGGGCAATCGGCTGGCTGAAGGCGAGGCGGGTGCCCGGAACCCGGGCGAGCCGCTCCTCGATCGCCGCGACCAACTCCGTCTTGCTGCGCCCGGTCTTCCACTCGGATCTCGGCGCCAGCATGATCAACACGTCGGTCTGCTCGGGTCCCATCGGGTCCTCGGAGATCTCCGCCCGTCCGGTCTTGGAGACGACCGTCTCGACCTCCGGGAACGCGAGCACTTCCTTCTCCATGAAGGCGGCGCTGGCCACCGAACCATTCAACGCGGCATTCGGCAAGCGGACGACGTTGACGGCGATCGCCCCCTCGTCGAGCTGAGGCAGGAACTCCGTGCCGAGCTGCGTCGCCATCAGGAGCGTGGCCACCAGAATCAGTGCCGCCGCCCCCACGGTCACCCAATGGTGATCAAGCGCCTTGGCCAGCAGTCGCAGATAGTGCCCGCGAAGCCAGACGAGCGGCCGGGGTTCGGCCAACCGGCCACCGCGCAGCAGGTAGCTGAGGACGACCGGGACGATCGTCTGCGAGACGATCAGTGCGCCGATCATCGCGAAGATCATCGTCAGGGCCAGGGGTTTGAACATCTTGCCCTCCATACCCTCCAGGGTGAAGAGCGGCAGGAAGACGAGAATGATGATCAGGATCGAGAAGACGACCGGGCGGGCGACCTCACGGACGGCATCCGCATACAGACCAATGTCGGGCCGACCGTGCGCCTCACGCAGCCGCCGGCTGACATTCTCGGTGACGACGATCGAGCCGTCGACCACCATGCCGATCGCGATCGCCAGCCCCCCGAGACTCATCAGATTGGCGGTCACCTCACCAATCTCCATGAAGATAAAGGCTATCAAGGCGGTCAGCGGCAGACTTAGGGCGCAGACCAAGGCGGCGCGCAGGTTGCCGAGCACCAGGAAGAGCACGAGGATCACGAGGATGCCACCCTGCAGCAGTGCGTGTGAGACGGTGCGGATGACATCCGCAACCAGCTTGGTGCGGTCGTAGAAAACGTCGATCTCGACCCCCTCGGGCAGGGAGGCCTCAATCGCCGGCAGGGCCGCCTTGACGCGCTCGACGACCTCCTTGGAGTTCTCATCCTTGAGCATGATGACGGTGCCCGCCACCACCTCCCCGCGGCCGTCCCGCGAGACCGCGCCCAGCCGGGTCATGTGCCCCTCGGTCACCTCGGCCACATCGGCGAGGTACACGGGAGTGCCGCCCTCCGAGAGCAGGACGACGTCGCGGACATCCTGCGGCGAAGCGAACAACCCCACGCTGCGGATGTTCTCTTGCTCCCAGTCCTTGATGATGAAACCGCCGCCGGCATTGGCGTTGTTGGCGGAGAGCGCGGCGATAACGTCCTGTAAGGTGATGTCGTACTCGAGCAGCCGGGCGGGATCGACACGCACGTGGATCTGCTTGACCAATCCACCGAAGCTATTGATCTCGTTGACGCCGGGGATCATCCGCAGGCGCGGCGCAATCATCCAATCCTGGATCGTGCGCAGTTCGGTCAAGTCGTGCCGGTCGCTGTGCAACGTGTACTGGAAGACCTCACCTAGCCCGGTGCTGATCGGCCCCATCTCCGGATCGATACCGGGAGGCAGCTGTTCCCGGGCGAGCTGCAGGCGCTCGAAGACGAGTTGGCGGGCGAAGTAGATGTCGACATGATCCTCGAAGACGACGACCACTTGGGAGAGGCCCGTCCTCGACATCGAGCGCACCGAGCGCACATGCGGCAGCCCACCCATGACCGTTTCGATGGGGAAGGTGATCTGCTGTTCGACATCCAAGGGCCCCAGCCCCTCGGCCTCGGTCAGGATCATGACCTGCTGGTTGCTGGCATCGGGGAACGCATCGATCGGAAGCCCGCGCCAGGCGAAGATCCCCAAGATGACGAGCAACCCACCGCCCACGAGAACCGGAGTGCGCTGCTGCAGGAAGAACTCGCTGATCTGCTTCATGTCTCTCTCCCGGTGTGACCGGCTTCACGTATCCGGCTGACATCCCCTAATGCGCGCAGCCCTCGCCCATCTTCGAGCGCAGAACATCCGACTTGAGTAGGAAGGCGCCGGCGCCGACCACCGTCTGGCCGGGCATGAGACCGTCGACGATTTCGACGACCCCATCCCCCGCGCGCCCGCGCACCACGGGGCGGCGCACGAAATAGTCCCCTTGGTGATGAACGAAGACGAAATCGCGCCCCTCGTCGGAGAGCACCGCGGCGGAAGGAACCGCGAGCCCTTCACCATTGGCCCCGATCATGAGCTGCACGCCGGCGAACATGCCCGGCTTGAGCTTGCCGTCCGGGTTCTTCAGGGTGATCCGCGCCTCGACCGTGCGGGTGCGTTCATCCATGGTGCGGCCGATGAAGTTCACGCGTCCGGAGAAGATCTCTCCCGGATAGGCTCGCACCGAGACTGCCGCCAGCGGTCCCTCGCCGTCGTCGACGCTCCCGACAGCGGCGAGGTGGCTCTCGTAGAGGTCGACCCAGACCCAAAGGGTGCGGGTGTCTCCCACGAGGATGAGCTCGCCGCCTTCCTCCACGTGTTCGCCCGGCACGGCCTCGAGCGTGAGGACCTCTCCCTCGAACGGCGCCTTGACCAACAGGCGCCCGGTCGCCCGCTCCAGGCCGGCCCGCTCCAGCGCATCGATGTCCCCGGCGGTTAAGCCCAGACGCAGGAGCCTCTGCCGTTCCGAGTTGGCCCGGATGGCGGCGGCCTCGAAGCGTTGTTCCGCTTCCAGGAACTCCCGCTCGCTGGCGATCTCTGCGGCGCGCAGTTCTCGTTGCCGCTCATGGTTGCGTCGCGCGAGCCGCTGGGCCGCCAGAGCATCCAAGTACTCGGCCTGCGCGGCAGCCAATTCCGCGCTGTCGATCTCGATCAACGGCTGGCCCGGCGCAACGGGCTCTCCAAGACCGACTCGCACTCGGTGAACCACACCGGGTAGACGAGCCCCGACCCAGGCGACCTTCCGTTCATCGAAGCGGATCTCGCCGGTCAGCTCGATCTCACGCTGGAAGCTGTGCTCCTGCACCGGCACGAGTCCAACGAGCCCCTCGTCGATGAAATCGTGCGGGACGCAGGCGACGCCGACTTCGTAGCGGCACTCATCGCAGCGATGCGCGGGCATCCCGTGCTCACAGGCCGCAGCGAAGAGCTCGGCGGCCGGGCGGTCGAGGTCGGAGCCGGCGTGATGGGCGTGGCCGGCATGTGAGTCTGCGTCGGCGCCCGGTGTGTGGCCGGCATGATCATCTTCGCCCGACTCGCCATCGAGATCGGCATGGCCATCGCCTGGGGTCTCGTGCGCGTGGCCGGCACGGTCATCCTTGGTCGACTCTTGCGCATGGCCTGGGTACTCCGCGGAGTCCGGTCCCGCGTCGCTGCTGCAGGAAGGTGCGTTGAACAGCAAGGCCGTCAGGAGCAGCATCAACGCGGCGCTCGGAAGCATGTTGCACAAGACTGGTCTTCTACTCATCGTCATATCCCCCCGTCAGGGTGGTCAGTTCGAGACACCCAAGTTGAATATTTAGATAGGCGGCCAGCAGCTCGGACTCCGTTTCGATGACCCAGCGACGCGCGTCGAGCACATCGAGGACATCGACCTCGCCGACCTGGTACATCCGCTCCAGCGCCGCCGCCGTCTCGGCCGCCTTGGGAACGACACGTTCCCGGAACTGTCGCGCGCGCTCCAGAGCAGCTTCCGCGACCGCGTAGGCCCGCCGTACAGCCGCCTCGCGTTCGATCATGGCTTGCTCGTGCCGGCGGCGCGTCAGCGTCTGCTCCATACGGGCGCGCTCGATCACCCCGGAGTTCCAATTCCACAGGGGAAGAGAGACTTGCAGCGCGCCTCCGTAGTTGCGCGCGTCCAGCTCCTGCTCATAGAAGCCGGCGATCTCGAACTCCGGAAAACGTTCTGCCTGAGCGCTCCGCCGGCGGGCCGCCGCAACCGTGACCCGCGCGGCAGACGCCAGCAGGCTGGGATGCCGCGAGCCGGCGCACTCTAGGACCTCTCCCAGCGGAGGCAGTGCGGGCAAATCCGACAGCTCTCCCTGGACACGGAAGCCTTCTGGAATGCGGCCGCCCATGAGCCGGGAGAGGATCTGCTTCTCGGACTCGAGCCGGCCGATGACTTCCTGGATCTCGACCTCCAGACGCGCGAGGTCGATCTCGAAGCGATTGGGCTCGATCGGGCGGGCCTCGCCCATTTCGACGCGCAGGCGGGCAACTTCGAGGAGGCGCGCCAAGTGATCACGCGACGCCCGCAGAGCCGCGCGGCGCTGCTGCTCGTGGAGGATGCGCCAGAAGACCCCTTTCAGTTGCCCCCTAACGGCCAGGCGCTCGGACTCGGCATCATGAACGACGGCGCTATGTTCGGCCTCGGCTGCCGCGATCTCGCCCCGATAGACCCCTGGAGAGAGGATCGGAATCGCAACTTCGAGTGCCCACGTGCGTCCGTTTTCCTCCCCCTCAAGCGCCTCGGCGCGGCCTAGGCCCGCGCTGAGCACCGGATTGGGGTATTGCCGGCTGGCCGCCACCTCCGCGGCAGCAACCGCCACTTCGCTCGCCGCGACCCGCAGCGCGGGATGGCTCTCGAGCGTGCGCTCGATATCCTCCCACCGGACCTCCGGCAGCGGGTCTCCGGGCGTCGCGCCGCCCGGCTCGCTCGCCAGCACAGGCAACAGGACCATCGCCGCGGTAATGACCAATGCATGGTGCATGGGACTTCCCTTCCTATCCGCGTGACTCGGGCGAGATCTGAGGACCGCAGACGGCGGACGCAGACCGAGCCGTTGAATTCAATGTCTAGAAGGTGAAGACGCTAGGCAAGGCGTGGGGGATGCTCGATGAGGGCGGGCGTCTGGTGCTCTGCAGAGGGAACCGCGGGAATCGCACCACCCACGGCCACTAGGACCTGGATGATGTGGACGGGCAAGATGGTCAGACCCGGCGTGTGACAGGGACAGGCGCAGGTTACGTGCCGGTCTCCCGCCCCATGGTCAACGGCAGAGACGTGGGCCTTCGCGCGGGTGAGATCAACAGGTTCGAAGGCAGTCGAGCTGACATCGACCGTCCCCGAATCCAAAGACCGGCAATCGTCGTGATCTGCTCCGGCACAATCCGTGTGCGCTGCCCTGGAAGCTGGTATCGCAGAGCAATCGAGTTGTCCGGGATCTGGAGCTCCGCACTCTGTGCAACATAGGTGCGGCACGGCAATCAAGGCGAGCAGTACAATCAGCGCTGCAAACCGCCGGTGCTTTCGGAAATCGGTCAGCATGGTGTCTTCTCAGGGACCCTTCGTATTGCGAGGAGCGATGTCCCAAGCGTCGCAGTACACACCGGCTCCCATCAGCACTACTCTTGGGGAAATCGCCCCCGGCCCGTCATCACAGACACGCCCACAGACATGATGGATGCTCGGCTCTCAGACCATCAACCCGGGGCACACTGGGCAGTTCCCCAGTCGCTCTGGGCAGTGCCCCAGCCGCTCTGGGCAGTTCCCCGGCCGCTCTGGGCAATCCCCCGGCCGCTCCGGGCAGTTCCCCAGCTCTCACCCCGGAAGGGCTGTTCCACCAAACCCCAGCAGCGGGAAAAACCGTTGCAGATTCTGCGACCCGATCATCGCAACCAGGCCAGGGCCGCTCGGCTCCCCGCGCATGAGTGTCGCCGCGCACGAGGGCCACCGCGGTGCCTGATGGCTGTTGCCCCCACCATGCAGCAATCTCACCGCACGATCGTGCACCGCCCGACGACTGTCTTTCCTCCGCAGGTCACGGCATAGAGATAGACCCCGCTGACGACATCCTGGTTGTTGCGGCTGAGTAGGTTCCAGGAGAGGCAGCCCCGGCCGGCCGCCGGCTCATGGTGGAGTTTCCGGACGAGATCCCCCGCCAGCGAGTAGATGCGGATGTCGCAGGGCTCATCGGGCAGCCCGACGAATTCGATGTGGGTCCCAAGCGGGTCGGCGCTGCTGGGGATGAGATCCCATGCCGCGCCCCCGCGATAGGGATTGGGAATGACCGTGATCGCCGACTGCCAGCTCGCCGCAGCGACCGCATCCCAGCGCGGACGGACTCCGTCCCCTTCCAGTGCCGCCGGAGGCTGACCATTCTCATGGTAGTTCCCACCCGTCCACCAACAGCCGAAACTGGTCACGTCGTAGAAGTAGAGCATGCCGTTCTTCAGTCCCGTCGTGTCGGTGTAGAAGTAGCGGCCGACTTCGTACCGATCGAGCCACTCCCCCGGCGTGACCGGAGAGGGAACGTGTTCAACGATCGCCGCATCCGGATTGGTGTAGTCGGCCAGGTCGAGCTGCGCTCCGACCGGATGGGGCACGAGCTCGGCGATCCGTTGCCATTCCTCCGGCGCGGGCCCGTGGGATCCCAGCGGGCGCTCCCATCCCTCGACGCGCCAGATGCGGTAGCCGCAGAAGGGGATCCGGCCGCTCTGGGGATCCGCAACGAGCTCGGGAGCATTGTCCCACTCGAGGAAGATACGCCGATCGCCTTCCAGGCGGGCGCGGTGCCCCGGCTCATCCGTACTGATCGTGGGAGGGGGCGGCGCGATCCGTCCCACCCAGGGAACGAGTGATTCGCGACCGTCGCAGAAGTAGTAATGGATCTGATACGGCGTACAGCAATCACAATCGTCGTCCACAAAGTAGTCCGCACTCAGGCAGTCGGTGTTCTTGACCAAGCGGGGTTGCGACAGTGGAATGCAGGGATCGGTCCAGTAGTAGGACTCCTCACCGGGCTCCACGTGGAGGCAGGTCTCACGCCCATCACAACCAGTCTCCGAGAGGCCATCGAGATTGCGCCACTTCCCGTGATGAACCTGCTCGGCGCGCATCGCGTTACGCAGGAGGCCGGAGCGCTCATGGCCGACGATCAATGCCAGGTCGACCTCGACCGTCTCCCCCGGGAGCAGTTCCGGAAACGGCCCCACGCTGACGATGCAGACGAGGTCGGCCGGGACCACGCTGGAATCGGGCCCGCGCGCTCCCTGCGCAAGGAGGTTGTAACGGCTGAAGTCTTCCAGGTCGAGCCAGTAGCGCTTCCGGAAATGGGTCGCGGTATGGGGAGCGACAACACTGGGGGCCCGAAGTCCTCGCGGATCCGTTGTGTGAGAGAGCAACAAGAGACCGATCTGCCCATTCGACTCCGGGGGCGGGTCGTCTCCGCCGATGCCTCCATGGCGCCGCGGCACATCCCCCATGCAGGCCAGGTCGAGATGAATGTCGCGACGGCGGCAATCATGCCACCGGCCTTCACGATCTTGGCACTCGTAGTGGAAGTCGTAGTAGACCTGTTCGTCCACGACGGTCGTATCGAGTGCGACGACCCAAGCGCGGTCGTCCTCCCAGTAGGCCGCGGCATCCTTGAGACCGACATCAGCGTCGAGCACGAACCCGACGTAGACATCTTCCAGGATCTCGTATCCGGCGTTCTGGATCTCGTAGCGAATCCCGATGAACTCGTTCTCCTCCTCGGTCGACCAAGCCATGGTCGTCTGGCGCACCCACAGGTGCATCGGATGATGATCGCGCATCGCGTCGATCGCTTCCTGAGTGTCATCGCGGTACTCACAGCAGAACATCTGCTGGGCGATGGCGGCATAGTCCTCATCCACCAGCCCATCCCCGTCGTCGTCCTTGCCGTTCAGAAACTCCTCATCGGCAACGCCATCCCCATCGTCGTCGCCGCCGAAGCGCGTCATCCCTTCCCGGCGCCCTCCGGCGGCGCCTTCATAGGACGTATAGATCGTCTCGAGAGGATCGAGGGATGGACGGAACTCGTACCCATTGGAGACATAGAAGAGGTCATCGGCACCCTTCGCCCCGACCCAGAGTTCTAGGGAGTGGAGGTACTCGCCGCCTCGCCAACGCCCGCCGTAGACATCGAGGCCCGTGCGCGGATCACCGATGGTGCCCATATTGGTCACCATGACGTGGAATTCCCCGGCATTGTGGACGAAGAGCGCCGGGGGCCGCGTGGCGTAGAGCGTGGAGACCGGACGCCCTGGTTCGCGCTTGGAGGACGGCGCATCTCGGCCGAAGAGCGGAGTCGGGCAGGAAATCAGCATGGCGCAGAAGCCGGCGACAACCAGTCCCGTCAGCGCCGGTCGGCCCTCGCGCGTTGTCCGCGAGGCGCGGAGGGCATCTCGCCTACCGAAGATTATGCAATGAGGGACGAGCATCAGAATGGCAATCTCTGCATCAACCGTTCGACTCTCGATTTCCCCATCCTGCCGCAAGCTGGGGAACCACCGGCCGGGGCACTCTTGCCTAGGCCATCACTCTAGTCTATGTCATTCCCACTCTCATGGGAGGAGGAGGGCTTCCGGCCGCCCAACAAGGGGGATGTCTCCCGGCGAGAACCCAGGTCGACCGGCAGAAGGCTCGCGCTCGGGCGTCGCGTGCAACGCGCGGTGCAGAATAGCACGCGAGGCCGCGCCGCAACTAGTGCCCGTAGGGTGTCTCCCCGGCGCTCTCCAGCAGCACCCGGTTCTCCGGATTGCGATCCTCGTTGGCGCTCGTCACCCGGATCGCCGGCTTGTCCTGGACGACGCACTTCGTCTCACAGATCCCGCATCCGGTGCAGAGCTCGATGTCGACGCGCGGCTGCTTGACGCGCTTGCGCACACCCGCATTGGTGACGACCTCGACCTCTTCGAACCAGATCGCCTTCTTGGGCAGTGGACAGTGCTCTTCACAGACGATGCAAGGCGTCTGAAACGCATAGGGCAGACAGCGGGAGGGATCGATCGTCGCCAATCCGATACGGACCTTCTTCTTCTCCTCGCGCTCGAGCCGCTGGATCGCCTGGGTCGGACAGACCTGGCCGCAGAGCGTGCAGTTGTACTCGCAGTAGCCGATCCGCGGCACCAGCCGCGGCGTCCAGAGCCCCTCCACCCCCGCCTCCCACAGCGTCGGCTGCAGGCCATTGGTCAGGCACACCTTCATGCACTCACCGCAACGCAGGCAGCGAGCAAGGAACTCTGCCTCGGGACGGGCGCCGGGCGGGCGGATCAACAGCGGATGTGCGCGCTTGGCATTGGCCGAAAGACGCGTCAAGGGCACGGCGGCGAGTCCCGCGACGGCGGCGATCAGGAAGTGCCGGCGGCGAACCTGGGTGCCCGCGACGGGCCGCGGCGCCCGCAGGCGCGGCCGATCGAACCCCATGGTCAACCCCTGCGGCCCACAGAAGGCCGTGCAGTTCCCACAGACGAGGCACTCCGCCGGGCGCCATCCATCCGGCACCTCGGGCTCGGCGGCGCCCTGGCAGCTGAAGGTGCAGCGATGGCACTCGGTGCAACCGCCCCGCTGGCGGATGCGGAAAAGGCCGACGCGCGCTACGGCCCCGAGCAGCGCCCCGAGCGGACAGAGCGTGCGGCACCAGAAGCGGTGGCGCCAGAAACTCAGCGCGAGGATCCCTAGGAAGAGCGCACCGATGAGGAAGGACTGATGGAATTGAGGTTGGGCGAAGTTGATCGCCCGGCCCTGCAGCCACTCGTAGACCGGCTCGGTGACGCCCGCGATCCCGAACGGATTGTGGTGATAGGCGGCATCGAAGAGACCGCGCAGGCCGAGCTCGATGCCGGGCAGCACGACCAAGCCGAGAGAGCGGATGGCCAGTGAGAGGGGGTCAAGAATCCCGGTCCACTGCATGCCGAAGAGAGACGCGACGAGCAGGCCGCCCAGCAGGTAGTACTTGATCGTCTGCGAGCGGTGCCAGCGATTGGTCTCGATGACGTTCTCCCGGCGGCGCAGCGGCAGCTTCTGCGTGAGCTGGATGCAGACGCCCAATGGACAGACCCAACCGCAGAAAAACCTCCCGAAGACGAAGGTCAGGGCGACCGTGATCAATGCCAACCAGAGCAGACCGGGGATCGTGCCGGTGGCGAGGAGCGTGCTCAGCAAGTGCAGTGGATCGATCTCGAGCAGGACATTGACGGGCAAGCCGATCTCATCCGTGCCGCCATACTGCGTGCGCACGAGCAGAAAGAGAAAGAGCAGGAAGAAGAAGGTCTGCGACAGAACCCGCAGGCGTCGGATCATGAGCCCTCCGTCCGAACTGCCGCTGTCGCCGCCGAACCCAGCGGAGGCTCCGGGGCGAGCCGCCGCCCCATGACGCGCAGCCCCAGCGCAATGACGACCAGCGCCAAGACGAAGAGCGCAACGGCGATCAGTTCGATCAGCCGGCTCTGGGTGCCTCCCAGGATGAGGGATGCAAGACTGGTGAAGGTGATCGCGAACATGAAGACCATGGGAATCAACGCCCACCAAGCGCGTTGCCCTTGGCGCCGCAGCCAGACGCTGACGATCAGGAGCCCTAGGCCGGCGAGCAACTGATTGGCGGTCCCGAAGAGGGGCCAGACCGCCTTCCAGGCCGGCACCGGGTTGCCCTGCGCATCCTTGAAGGGCAACAGCACGAAGAGCGCCGGGAGGGCGATCGTGATCAAGGACGAAAGGTAGCGCGCGCTGACCTTGCGAATACCGAAGAACTCGTGCAGCAGGAAGCGGCCCAAGCGGGTGCAGGTATCGAGCGTCGTCAGCAGAAAGGTCGAGATCGCCAAGCCGCCGAACTTCGCCCCCAACTCGGGGGGGATGCCGACAACGGCGGCGAAACGCCCCATCCCCGCGGTGAAGACCCCGATTGCCGAAACCTCGTGCGCCCGATACCCGGCGGCGATCGCGCCGTCACTGGCGAGCAGGATCACGGTGGCGAGTGCGATCAGGGCAACGATGCCTTCGGCGGTCATCGCCCCGAAGCCGATCGTCTTGGCCTCGCGCTCTTTGCCGAGCTGCTTCGCCGTGGTTCCCGATGAGATCACCGAGTGGAATCCGCTGACCGCGCCGCAGGCGATCGTCACGAAGAGGATCGGAAAAAGCGGGCCGGCCGGGGTGTTGAAGGCGATGAAGGCGGGATAGGTGACCGCGAAGCCACCGAGGAGCAGGCCCACCGCGGAGAGCAGCACGGTGGCGTAGAGCAGGTATGAGCTCAGGTAATCACGCGGCTGGAGCAGCATCCATACCGGCATCACCGAGGCAAGATAGCAGTAGAGCACCAGGATCACGATCCAGGTCTTGGTGGGATCGGCCAAGTGCACCGAGTCCCCGAGGCGTGGGAGCAGCCCGGGATCGAAGGGCGCCTGCTGTCCGACATAGACAGCCAAGAAAATCAACGGCACGAAAATCAACGAGGCGATCGGGATCGAGAGGCGCAGCCGGTAGATCGCCAAGCCGAAGAGTACCGCCAGCGCGATGAAGATCATCGAACTGGTTGCCACCCCGCCGTCGGCGGTGAAGGTGGTGGCGGTCAGATCGAGGAAGACGACGAGCACATAGATCAGCGTCAGCCAGATGAAGCCGAGGAGGATCTTCTGCGCACCGGGAGAGATGACCGCCCGGGCGACCTCTCCGATCGAGCGTCCCCGGTGACGGATCGAGGCGATCAGGGTGGTGTAGTCGTGCATCCCGCCGATCAAGACCGTCCCGAGGATGATCCAGGCGAGGGCGGGCAGCCAGCCGAAGGCCAGCCCGGCGATGACGGGCCCGACGATCGGACCGGCGCCGGCGATCGAGGCGAAGTGGTGCCCGAAGAGAATCGGGGCGCGGGCGGGCACGTAGTCGACCCCGTCGTATTCGGTGACCGCCGGGGTCTCGCGCTCCCCGGTGACCCCGAGGATGCGCTCCAACTTGCGTGCATAGAAGAAGAAACCGGTGAGTAACAGCACCGTCCCGCCGATGAAGATCCCTGCGAGCATCGCGCTCCTCCCCCCCCACTCGGGGGGTGATGGCGTGGGCCGCCTTCCCCGATCTCCCTGGCAGCGTAATCCCGCGCCGGGGGAAGCGTCAATGGGGCTCAAGCCCGCCCGGGAACCCTGGGCGCGGTCGCCTCGTAGACTCTCACGACATCCCCCCCTGCGAGGTCGACAAGCCTGCCGGCCTCTGCTATCGATTCTCAAGAGGAGATCACACTCGCAAAGGGAGGTTGGAACCATGCGCACTCGTTGGGCCATCGCCCTGCTTCTCTGCGGACTGAGCGCCGCTGCCACGGGTCCGGCGGCATCGGCGACGGACCCCAAGTCCTCGCTCGAGAGAGAGGAGTACATCCCCGACATCGCCACCTTCCTCAACATCGGGCAGGCGAGTCCGGCCGGCTACAGCTGGGACGGCGAGGATATCTATTTCACCTCCTCCATGTCGGGCGCCTCCCAAGTCTACCGTCTGACCCCCGCAGGCTGGCCCTACCTGCTCACCGCCTTCGAAGATGGCATCGATTTCTTCGTCCTCTCATTCGAAGGGGAACTGGCGATCGTCGGCGCATCGGAAGGCGGCTCGGAGCAGTCGCAGCTCTACCTGATGGATCCGACGACCGGGCGGCTGCGCCAGATCACGCACCTCGAAGATGTGCAGATCGGCTCGGTCGTCTGGTCCCGCGATGACCGCTCGATCTTCTACCGATCCAATGAAGAGAACCGCCGCGACTTCTTCATCTACGAGATGGACGTCGTGAGCGGCAAGCACCGCAAGGTCTTCGGCGACACAGCGGGAGTTCGGGGCTTCAGTTACATTGCGGATATCTCGCAGGATGGATCGAAGCTGATCGTCGGCAATGCGACCTCGAATGTGAACAACGATCTCTATCTGCTCGATGTCGCCAGTGGCCGCTACCAGAAGCTGACCGAGGATGAGGGCGACGTCGTCTACGCCGCGCCGACGCTGATGCCTGATGGCCGGACGATCTGGCTGACCTGCAACGACAACCCCGACGGCATCAGTCGTCTCGCGCGCCTGACGGTGGGCAATCCGGAAGTGGAGTTCGTCGACGATGACTGGGTTGATCCGCGTTGGGAGATCGATGGCCTGGGGCTCTCGCGCGACTACCGGTTCATGGTCGCCTTCGTCAACGAAGATGGCTACGTCCGCATGCGCATCCGCGAGGTCGAGAGCGGGCGTACGGTGCCGAGTCCGCCCCTGGAGGGCATTCTCGGCGGCGGATATACCGATCGCCACGGCCGCGTCCTGATCTCCTTCGTCGGACCCACGCGCGCGCCGGATGTCTGGCGCTGGGATCCCGTCCGGGATGAGTTGACCCAGCTGACCTTCTCGAGCTACGCGGGGATCGACCGCACGCTCTTCCAGGATCCGGCTCTGATCCACTACGAGAGCTTCGACGGCCTCGAGGTTCCCGCGTTTCTCTATCTGCCCCCAGGGTACCGGGAGGGCACCCGGATCCCCTTCATCATCAATGCCCATGGCGGGCCCGAGGGCCAGTTCCAACCCTACTTCCAGCGCAACATCCAGTACCTGCTGCTCAATGGCTACGGCCTCCTGGCACCCAATATCCGCGGCTCCTCGGGTTATGGGCGCGAGTACCTGAGCCTCGACGACTACAAGAAGCGCAAGGACTCGCTGAAGGACTACAAGGCCGCGGCCGACTGGCTGATCGACAACGGGTACACGAGTCGTGACCAGCTCGGCATCCGGGGCGGTTCCTACGGGGGCTATGTCGTCCTTGGGATGATCACCGAGTATCCGGATCTCTTCGCCGCCGCAGTCGACGAGGTCGGCATTGCCAACTTCAAGACGTTCCTCGAGAACACGAGCGACTACCGGCGGGCGCTGCGCGAAGCCGAGTATGGACCGCTCTCCGATCCCGAGTTCCTCACGTCGATCTCGCCGATTCACAAGGCCGACCAGATCCGCACACCGCTGCTGGTGGTCCATGGGGAAAACGACCCGCGCGTGCCGGTCGATGAAGCGCGTCAGATCCTGGCCGCAGTCATCGCCAACGGCGGCGAGGCCGATTCGTTGATCTTCAGCGACGAGGGGCATGGCTCGGGCAAGCGGGTCAACATCATCCGCGAGTACCGCAAGCAGGTGGCGTTCTTCGGGAGGCACTTGCGATAGGCGCGGGCCCACCGGCGTCGAGCCGGCGCGGGGAGCGATCTAGGAGTGCCTAGTTGTGACCGCGACCCGAGCGGCCATGGAGAGGCTTGACGAGGGCTGCGGCCACGTACTGGAAGCGACGAGCCCCGGGCTAGTCCTGCCAGCTATCCGAGTGCCTTCTGGGTGACCGCTTGCGGCCGCTGAGTTAAGTCCGCGCTTGCTGGCACCCTACCGGCCCGCGTGCGGCGACTTGCTCCACACCCTCGCACGCGCGGGGATGCTGATTGTGCAATTCTGCTCGGATGCGTCTCCAAGGGGGTTGTTCGCATAGCGCTCACACCAGTCATTCTCGCTCGTCGTGTAGATCAGACCGGGCGGATGGTGAGTGATGAGAGCGAATCCCCGCAGATCCTCGGCGCCCTCGTTTCCCTCGTCGGTCGGGTAAGCCTCGTGTCCCGCGGTCAGGACCCCCATGCCTCCGAGGCGGTCAGGTGAGGTCGTACTCACGACACCACCCAGTGGGGGCAGCATTGCGACCATACCAGTGGTGGGCATTACATCGATCGGGATCACTCCCTCACCATATGCATAGCCCGCGAACCAGTAGAGTGGCTGGAAGTTGCCATGCCACAAACCGGAGTATAGCACGACGGAGATGCCGTTGTTCGGCGAGGGCCACAGCTGCGCGTCGTGGTAGTAAGCTAAGGCGGATCCGTTCTCGGGCTGACAGATGCCGTCAGCAACGAACTCGTAGATGTTGGCATCGAACCCCCCCAGGCCGAACTCGAACCCCGCCCAGGTCTTTTCCTCCTGCCAGGCAGCGAGAACGTACCACACCGTGGGGCCCGTCTCACCCCAATGGACATAGAGATCATCCGTGCGGCAGTTGTTCTCTTCATTGATTTCTTCCATGATGCCATCGACATCCACACAGGCGACAATCTCGTGGAGTCCCGCACCGAGAGCGCCAAGCCCGCACCAGTCGGACCATTGCGCGGCGCCGACCGGCAGCCCCAACAGATCAAGCCGGCACTGCTCCGAGCCATTCAGCTGGATACCCACCTGCGTGCCCTCAGCGTCCGCATAGCCGATGTTCTCCAGCCGGACACGGACATCGACGTCATCCCCCGCTCCCGGCACTGCCGGCGAGAACTCCAATTGCTGGACCCTCAGATCCGGCAGGTCCGGCGGCAGTGGAATCACCAACGTGGTAGTGGCGTAGTTATTCTCCTCATCGAGTTCATCGAGATAGTCATCGATATCTGCGCGGGCCTCAATCGCGTGAGTGCCTCCACCCAAGATGCCAAGCCGGCACCAGGCCGTCCAATTGGAGCTGCCCCGAGGTATCAACCGTGTGCCGTAGCGACAGGCCTCGAGTCCATCGCACAGGAACTGCACATCCGATGTCCGAGCATCTGTCCTGCCCTGGTTCAGCACGCTGACACGAACGCGCACACTGTCGTCGTATTCCGGCTCTTCAGGGAGGATCTCGAACGCGACAATGACCAGATCGGGGAGCGCTGGCTCCCTATCGTCTATGTATGGCCTCTCACCGAGACTTTGCCCCGCTTCGGGGTCGGCCGCGCTGTCTGCAATCGCAGCCCCCTCGGCATCATCAGCCGAACGCTCCGCCGGCACCGGATCCAGAACTCTCTCGCCATCCTTGTCCGCACAGCCAGCAGACACGAGCAGGGAGACTCCGAAAAGCACGAATGCCCATTGCCTGCCGGCGAGCAGGGGAGGGCATCGTACTCGGCGTGGGGAATCGTCCGTCCCCCCCCACGACCTCCAGCCCCATGAGCGGCTTGACATCGCATCCCTCCCAGTAAGCAAGTGAACGGTCTCTAAAGGAACTGAGCGAGCAATTTCAGTATACGACCCGCAAGCCTGTTGCGCCAGTGGCTTTCTCCGCCACTGATCGACCGGCGCGGGAGAAGCGGCGCATCGCATCTCGCTTCTTGGCGGGGCCCGCAGCATCTGGGATCGGTCTCCCCGGTTCACTGGAGGCGGTTCTGCAACTCGTTCTGGGAGAGATACATTGGGAACCAAAATGCCCGCCGTCGGCAAGATCTGGGCCGAAATCTTCGAGACCGTCATCTACTCCCGCCTCGGTCGCCCGCGCCCGGAAGTCATTATCATTACGAGCGCGTCGCGGTCCGACAACTCAGCGATCCGCTTCATTCCCCTCGCCGACCCAACCGAGCCATGCCCGAGCCACGCTCCCCAAGCGTCCGATCGTGCATCACGCATCACCCGACGCCGCTAGCGCACTGATTAGCAACCTCACTGGCCGCGGAAAAGGGCATCTCCTCCGCGCATGTTCTGTCATTGAGCGCGCAGGTGAGGTTCTCGGGATCCACAGGTGTCGACGGCATGACAGGTGAGGTGTACCTTCGTTCTGCCTTCGGATGGCCCGAGGGCCACGAGGCAGCACTACCGGCGTACCTCCGGGGCCGTCTCACGAGGAGACGACGCACGGTTCGCCGGCTCTTGTCTGCAGGGGAAAAGAGCACGAGGGACCTCATGGTGACGGAGCGCTTCTACGCGACGATCGGCGTCGGCATAGAGCAGATCGTTAGCGCCGAGTTGAACGCCCTTGGCATCGCGGTGACCCGGATCGAGCCAGGCCGGGCGCGCTTCGAAGGAACCCTCGAGGACCTGTACCGGTCGCTCATTCACCTGCGGTGTCCATCGCGGGTCGTCCGCGAGATCGCGTTCCACGAGATCAAGTTCGAAGAGGACATCTACGACGTAATCCGCGCCATCGACTGGTCGCGCTGGTTGACCCCGGACATGACCTTTCGGGTCACCTTTAATGTTCACTCCTCCCTCTTGCGCAGCACGCGTTTCGGCCTCTACCGGATCAAGGACGCCATCTGCGACCAGATGGTGGATCGCGTGGGTCGCCGACCCTCGGTGGACACGGCGTCGGCGGATCTCTGCATCATGTGCTATCTAGAGAATCGACGTTTCTCGGTGGGTGTGGACGGAGCCGGAGCACCGCTGCACATGCGGGGCTACCGCACCGCCCCGCACGAAACCAGTCTGCGGGAGCACCTCGCGGCGGCCATGGTGCTTCAATCGAGCTGGGATCCGGCCGCCCCGCTCCATGACCCCTTTTGCGGCTCGGCCACGATTCTCACCGAAGCGGCGATGATTGCGACCCGCACCCCTCCGTCGCGCTGGCGAGAGCGCTTCGGGTGCATGTCGTGGCCGGACTTCGACCCGGCCAGGTTCGACGCGCTACGGGCGGAAGCCGAAGCCGCCGTCCTGCCTGCTGATGGGGTGCGCGTTAGCGGCGCGGACTGTTCCGCGAAGTGGATCGAGGCCGCCCGCGCGAACGTCGCGGCGGCGGGGTTCGCCGATTCGATCCGGCTCGAGGTACGCGACGTGGCGGACATGCAGCTCGAGCCCGGGTCCTGGGTGGTGACCAATCCCCCCTATGGCATACGCATCGGCAACGAGGAAACCCACATGCCTGCGTGGCACGCCTTTCGGGATCGCCTGCGGGAGTATCCGGGGACCCATGTCGCCGTTCTGGCCGCGAAGGAGGGTTTCGAGAAGGTCTTCCGGCTCAGGCCCTTCAAGCGCAATCGCATGAACAACGGATCGATTGCGTGCGTGTTGGTCCAGTATCGAATCCACGAATAGCAGCGGCACTAACGCACGACCACCAGCTCCCTCGTCAGTGATTCGCCGAGTATCGAAAGCCTGTAATAGTAACTCCCCGACCCCACCCGCCGCCCACCGCGATCGCGCCCGTCCCAGAGGATCTCATGCGTGCCGGCCGTATAGGCGCCGCAGCCCAGCGAGCGGATCTGCCGGCCGCCGGGATCGAAGAGCTGCAGACAGACCTCGCCCGCGTGCGGTAGGGCAAAGCGTAGGCGCACGACCTGGCCCGCCGCCGCGCCGCCGCCGCCGAAGATGACCGGGTTCGGCGCCGCTGGCATCAACTGTGGGCGAAGCACCAACTCACGCCCGTCGTCTCCGGGACCAATGTTCGAGGGCGCATCGAGCAACACCTGAACATCATCAATGTACCAGCCCTCGGCCGCCACGGCCCCGTCGCCGCCGAAGGCCCAACGCAGAAGCACGTCGCCTTCGTAGGCGCTGAGATCGACCGTCACCTCGTGCCAATCCTGCTGCCCCGACCAGACGGGGGTTCCGGCCGGGAAGGGACCGAGGACACTGCCGTCGCGGATCAGATAGGGATGGCCCCCCTCGGGTGTCAGCGGCGTCCAGATCGCGCCGCCGTCGGTCGAGATCTCGAGCAGCCCGCCGTCGTAGCAATACTCCGGGTAGGCAGAACTCGTCTCGGCATCGATCCACTGCCAGAAGCTGAGCCGCGCCCCGGCGGGCAGATCGAAGGGCACACTCTGCAACAGCCCGTAGGCCTGATGGGCATACTCGGCCGCCCCCGCGCCCCCACACTTCCAACTGCTCGACCCGCCGGGCGTGCGGTTGCGATAGCTCTCGAGATGCCATTCATCAATCCAGGTTCCGGGGCCGGCGGCATGCGTCCATTGGGCATCACCGCTCTCAAGGTCATCGGCGAAGATGCGCCCCACCGCCAGGGGCAGGGTCACCAGGTGATGATAGAGATCGGCTCCCGCGAGGTGCAGATGCAGCCCACCGACATGGACCGGCGGGCAGAGCGGATCGACGGTGACCGAGAATCCCCCCACCTCGGCATCCCCGTCGACCGAGATCACTCCGAGCGGCGCGGGGGTCGGATCGGTGGTGAAGTAGGAATCCCCACTCGTCACGCTCGCCGTCAGATCGGGTGAGTCACAACTCCCGGTGTTGTGAATCGCAAAGGTCAACGTCAGCGTCTCCCCCGGATCGGGGATCCCATCGCCCCCGTCATCGATCTCGGCAATCACCGCCGTGTAGGCGGGCGCATGCGCCTGCAGGTCGAGCGCCGCCGCTCCCGGATCCTCGCTCAGCGTGAGGGCCAAACCGAGATCGGCCCCATCGGGAACGTTGTGCGCCACGCGCAGGACGAACGGTGTGCTTCCCGGCACCGAGGTGCCGGAGGCGATCGTGCCGAAGGAAACCACCGGATCGATCAGGGCTGCATAGCCCGATGTCGTCTCTAGCGTCGCGGTGACCCCCAGGGCATCCTCATTCCCCAAGTTGTTCAGGGTCACATGCAGTTCGACCGTCTCCATGAACTCGATGATCCCATCGCCGTCACCAACGGAGTTCCCGCCATCGTCGTCATCGATCACGAGCTCATCAAGGACGAGATAGACGCCTTCGAGATTCCCGTGCAAGTTGAGCACGCTCCCGAGATCCGCGGGCGTACTGCTGTACTGCGGCGTCTCCGACTCGAAATCATTTGCCTCGGCATAGATAAAGGCCTCTTCCATCGAGACGATGCCGTCGTCGTTCGTGTCGGCGTCGACGGAGTTGCCATCGGGATCCTGCCAGGCGACGGCACAGGTCCAATGATAGACAAACGTGTCGTAGATGTAGTCGGGCCCCATCGCCCAGGAGTATTCGTCGTAGCGCGCCGCGGTGGCGATCACGCGGCCGTCACCCGCGAGGTCGTCGATCATCCCGCCGCTGTAGCACTGCTCGAAGGTGCAGACGATCGTCTCGCAGGGCAATGCGTCGATGTAGACCGCCAACTCGTCGTCCTGGAGTTCCTCTAAGTTCCACAGGTTGAGATAGCAGTCCCAGCCCGAGACCCGTCCACCATGGTCGGTCGTATAGAGAAAGAGCTGATCGGAAGCGGTCAGCTCGGCGGCCAGCTCGTTGAAGACCATGTCGATGTAGGTCCGCGTCGCGGGATACTGGATGTCGTCGTCCCCGTCGCCGTCCAGGTCGGGCGGCGAATTGGTGCCGTCAGAACGATCGGCGGCCGGGTCGGTGCCGTCGGCGATGCAGACATAGATGTTCTCATCGGCGTAGCCGTAATACTCAACCAGCGCCTTGTAGATGAAGGCGGAATCGTTCCAGTAGCGAATGTGGTTGTTCGAGGCGTTGGCCCCGCCGCTGATGATGAAAGCGAAGGCTCGTCCCCGGGTCGGCGGGGCCGGCTTCGGCACCACGGCCAGGCGTTGGTCGAGCCAGGCATGCGCGGCGGCAGAGGCCTCGGGCGAGGGATTGTCATGCCCCGCGGTGATCTCGAGCAAGCGCGGCTGACGCGCGGGCGGCGCCATCGCTTCGTGGACCTGCCGTTCGCCGGTCTCGGCGGAAACGAAGATGTACAGGCAGGGGTGCTCCCAGTTGGCACCCGGCAGCAGGTCGACGAAGACGAACCAGCCCGCCGCTGGGGCGGTGAAGATCGTCCGCTTCCAGTCGGCCACCGGTGCCCGGGATGCCAGCAGCTCGGGATCGATGAAGAGCCGCACACCCTCAAGCGAACCTCCCGGCACTGCCGCGGTGGCAATCGCGACCGCCTCGGTGCGGGAGACCGCCGATGCACCGGCCGCAGCGGACGCGGCGATCGCGGCCGGCGTCACCGCCGCCGACACCACAATCAGCAGGGCAGGCAGGACACGGCCCCAGTGACGGGAACCCCGAAAGGCCGGACGGGAATGAGGGATGCGAATCTTGCAAGCCATGGACGGCCTCCCTGCGTGCGAACCGGGTCTACCGGTGGATCATGGTGTGCCGCTCGCACGCGTGTTGCGGAGCAAGGGGCGTGGCGCTTTCCATCGCGCGCAATATACCACGCGTGCAGAGAGCATGATACAGTCTCACGCTCACGCCCGAATCGTGAGCGGCGCGACGGGACAGCTGGAACACTGGACTATTGACGCAATGGGGCATCCGGCGGGTGGGCACGCTGCGAGATGCGCTAACAGAGATCGCCCAAGGAGGAATGGGACGATGGCGGATCCTCAGTTCCTGACCGTGACTCGCGAGCAAGCCACCGACGGATCGTGGCTCGATGAAGCCCGTGCCGCCTGGGCGCGCGGCGAGATCGGCCTGACCCTGATCGAGCCGGCGCCGAGCCAGGATGCCGAGCTATGCCGGGCGATCGCGACGATGCTCGATTCCAACGGCAGCTACCAGCCGGGGGATCGCGCCGTCATTCATGCCCGCCATGCAGCGATCGCGATGGGCTGCGAGACGGCGCATCAACTGCGCGAGCGGGGGATCGAGGCAACGATCGTCTTTGGGCTCTCCTCACTCGGGAGCGAGGTCCGCTCCCTGCTCGAGGTGGCTTGCCGGGCGGCCGAGCGCGCCGGCAAGGGACCGGCCACGCAGGCCTCCCCCACCGGCCGAGCCGCCCCGCCGTCCGGACGCGGATCGCAGGGCCCTGAGCGCGGTGCGGACACGCCGCCGCGCGACTTCCGCGGCCTCGATCCAGCCATTCTCGAGGGTGTCGCCAGCGGATACCGGGCACTGCTCGCCCCGCTCGAGACCGCCGGCCGGGGCCACTGGATCGTCCCGATCGGCACGGCCCCCGATCCCGACCCGGCGCACGTGCCGGCGCTCGACTTCTACACCCAGGTCGCGGGCCGGGCGCTGGCCCCGATCGGAACGCTGCGCAACGATGGTCGTATCCGCTCGCACGATATCTGGCTCTGCCCCAGCCCGCTCGATGTCGAGCGTCTCAACGAGGGTCTGCCGCGCGATCAGCACTGGAGTCTCGATGAGTGGCGCTCGCTGATCTTCCGTTCGATGGCTGTTTCGGGCGAGGAGCTCCGCCGGCTGGCGATGGAGATCGAGGGCGTCCACTTGACGATCGATGCCTCCCGCCGCGGGGGCGTGCTTTTCTATGCACGCGAGGACGGTACCGAGTTCACCTATCGCGTCGAGGAGCGCCCGGTGATCCTCGACTGCGGGTCGGTGGGCATTCATTCCCTGGGCGGCACCACCGAATACCGCTCGGCGATTACCAACCAGCCGACGACCGAAGTCTTCGTCGCTCCGATCGAGGATTCGCTAACCGGGGTGATCGTCTACACGATCCCCGAGCGCACGGTGCACGGAACCGTCCAGGCGCCCTACCGGATCGAGGTGCGCGAGGGGTGCGTGATCGGAACCGAGGCGCCCGACGCCGAGAGCCGCAAGATCCTGCGCCACTACACGGGTCTGGAACCCTATGACGGCCAGAACCTCACCGGGGCCGCCCGTGAAGCCTTTCTCATGCGACGCGTGATCGCCGAGATGGCCATCGCCGGGTTCAATCCGGCGATGCAGCCCGAAATCCGCAGCGGGCGCCTGCGCCCGGTGACCGGACTCGTGCTGACCGATGAGAAGCTCGGCGACCATCAGGCCTTCGGATCGAACGACCAGTTCATGGGAGCCACCCCTTCGACCTACCGCGACGAACATGTCGAACACACCGACTTCGTCGGCACGATCGACCGCGTGATGCGCCTGAAGTAGCGCGCTTCAGAGTGCCGCATCGAAGGCGGAGCGTTCGATCCAGTGAGCACATCCGCAGCGGGGGCAGAGGAACTCCGCGCCTCCGTCCGTCCCGAAGAGTTCCTCCGGCTGACCGCGGAAGAACTTGACCGCAACGTCCAGGATCCGTTCGTAGGTGCAGGAGCAGAGAAATCGCACCGAGCGTTGCTCGATGGCTACCATCCCGGGCTCGTGGAGCAGGGCCTCCCCCTCTTCGCGCGAGAGTGATCGCAGCCAGGGCTCATCGACGTCGGGCAGTGCCATCAGCATAAGAAACGCATCCTCATCGTACTCGAAGAAGCGCGCGGTCGCCTGCTCCGACTCGGCGTAGTAGCGTTCGAGCATCAGCAGGACATCGAAGCCGGTCACATCGATGACGCTCTGGTGCGGCTGGCCGGATGGACGGACCAGTTGGACGAAGAGGCGGCCATGGGGTTCGGCCTGGACATGCCGGTCGAAGAAGCGCCCGGTCACGGTGTCCACGGCGGCATCGGCGACGAAGAAGAGATTGAGGGGCGGCTCGGGCAGATTGACCGTCCAGGCGGTCTCCTCGTCGCGGGGCCGGCAGGTCAAGTAGAGCGCCGCGGCGGCGAGTCCCTGGCGCATCATCGCCAGCACCAAACCATCGGGATCTCCGACCCACCGGCGGGAATGCTCGATGTAGTCGCCAAAGAGCGCGGTGAAGACGCCCCGGGCGGCGAGCACGTTGCGCTCACGAGACATGTAGCGATCGATCACGACTTCCCGGGCCATACGTATCTCCTGGTGGCGACGAGTATGCCACTCCTGGCGGCAACGAGCATGCCACTCCTGGTGACGACGAGCATGCCACTCCTGGCTGCAACGAGTATGCCACTCCTGGCGGCGACGAGCATGCCACTCCTTGTGACGCTGAGCATGCCACCGCCCGCGACCGCAGGTCAATCGGACTGCCGACTTGACCCTGGCCAGGCACTGCCGGCTTGACCCTGGCGGCGCGAGGGAGTAGAGGGAGGCCATGCATGGTGACTACCGCAAGCGGCGTTTGGGCCGACGCCAGGACTACTTCCTCCGGCCGGCACCGCCGACCGCTCGAGCCGCGGCGACTCTGCTGATCCTGCTCTTCCCGATTCTCGCCTGCACACCCGATGGGCGCCCCTCCCGGGTGGCGAAGTACGTGGCCTCGCGGGATGTGATGAGCACGGTGGCCTCGATCACCCTCGTGGCGGACACGCCCGAAGAGGCTGGGCGGGCGATGGATGCCGCCTTCGCGGCGCTCGATAGCGTCGAGGCGTGGATGAGCGCTTACCGGAGCGAGGGCGATCTGGCCCGCGTCAACGCCATGGCGGCGCGTCGGCCGGTCCCCGTCGGCAAGGAGACCTTTGATGTTCTGCGGGCCGCCGAGCGGTTCACGGCACTCACCGGCGGCGCCTTCGATGTCACCGTCGGTCCCTTGATCGTGATCTGGCGCGATGGCGCGAGTAGCCAGCGGCTCCCGCACGAGACGGAACTGCGTGCCGTTCGCGGCCGGGTGGGGATGTCGTTGGTGTCTCTGGATGCAGCGACACAGAGCGTCACATTCGCCCGCAGCGGCGTGCGCATCGACTTGGGCGGCATTGCCAAGGGGTATGCCATCGACCAGGCCGTCGATGCCGCCCGGGCTGCGGGCGTGGAGGCAGGGTTGATCGAGGTCGGCGGTGACCTGCGCTGCTTCGGCCGCATCCCGCGGGCGTTGGTCGGCCTGACGGCCGATCGCATGGAAGGGGATCTCTGGCGCTCGCCCGACACAGTATTCGAGGATCTCCAGCCCTGGCCCCTCGGCATCCAAGACCCCTTCGAAGAGGATCTGCTGGGCAAGATCCGCATCCCGGAGGGTGCGGTCGCGACCTCCGGCCACTACCGCCGTTTCAGTCTGATCGAGGGGCACAGGATCTCCCACATCCTCGACCCACGCAGTGGCTGGCCGGTGACCGACCCGGCCAGCGTGACCGTGATCGCCCCCGATGCCCTGACCGCCGATGCGCTGGCAACGGCCCTGAGCGTCCTGGGCGCCGAGAAGGGGTTGGCACTGGCCGACTCGCTCCCGGGGGTTGAGGCCCTGATCGTCGGTGGAGATGCGGCCGCCCCCCGCCGGGCGGCCAGCGCGGGATTCCCCCCATTGGAGCCCCTGGGGGCGGCGAACGCGCAGAACCGGGAAGGATCCTGATTCCCCGGGCGGGGGTTCACTCCGTTGGATGCCGGGGAAGTCAGACGCCCACCCCGATGCTCGGGAAAGGGTGTAGTCTCACCCGCTCGGCAGTGCTAAGAATCCACCTGATGCACGCTGACGATTCATCCCGCGCGCGCGGCCCCGGCCGTCAGGCGCTGCTCGGCCTGGGGGCCTTGATCGCCCTCGGCGCCCTGTTGCGCATCCTCGGCCTGGGCCAGCAATCCCTCTGGGTCGACGAGGCCTTCAGCATCCTCTACGCCAAACCGGACGTCCCGCTGCGCGTGGAGTACCTGCTCGACAACCTGCACGGCCCCCTGCACGCCTTCGTGCTGCACCACTGGATCCAGATCGCGGGCATGTCGGAGGCAATGCTGCGGGTCCCTTCACTGATCGCCTCCCTGCTGACCCTCCCCTTCTTCTGGCTGCTCGCCCGGGAAGTGTGGAACGAACGGATCGCCTGGTGCGGCACCCTGCTGCTGGCGGTCTCTCCCTTCCATGTCTGGTACGCACAGGAGGTGCGCAACTACGCCTTCCTGATGCTATTCGCCGTCCTCGCCGAGTGGGCCTTCCGGCGCCTGCTGGCGAGGGGACCGCAGGGGGGACGGCTGGCGGCCTACGGGCTCGCCCTGCTCGCCGGCTTCTTCTCGAACCTGAGCATGCTCTTCCTCGTCCTGGCCCAGGCGCTGCGCCTGCTGCTGCTCATCCGCCCGGTGAATCGGCAGCTCTGGTTGCGGATTCTCGGCGTCTGGATCCTGGTCGCTCTCTGCCTGACTCCCTGGGCAATTCGGTTCTATCAACGGCAGGTCGCGCCCTCCCAGTTGCTGACCACCGAGGCGGTGCCCGAGGCTGAAAAACTCCGGCAAGAGACAACCGACACGATCCTCGGCGTGCCCTACACCTTCTATGCCTTCGCCACCGGCTACTCCCTGGGGCCCTCGCGCCGCGACCTCTGGACGGCGGGACCGGTCGCGGCGGTGCGGCAGTACTGGCCCCCGATCGCCATCGCCGCGCTCGTTTTCGGCCTCCTGTGGATCACGGGGCTCGTTCGCCGCTGGCGGGAGAACCCCCGTGAAGCCCTCGCACTGATCATCTGGCAGCTCGTTCCGCTGATCGTGCTCCTCTACATCGCCAACCGGAATGTGAAGGTCATCAATCCGCGCTACGTCGCGGTCGCCTTCCCCGCCTTCGTCGCGCTGATCGCCGCCGGCGTCTCCCGCCGGCGAATCTCCCAGATCCTCTTCGGCGCAGCCCTGGCGCTCTCGCTGTTCTCCGTGGGTCGCGCGCTGACGATGCCGGCCTATCACAAGGAGAACTACCGCGGCGCGGCGCAGTATCTACAAACGACAATGGGCCCCGGAGACCTCTACCTGAGCCTCGCCGTCGACCAACCGATGCGCTACGTCTATCTGCGTGACGCGCTCCGGGGAGATCCGCCTCCCCCCTGGGAGTACCTGGGCAAGCTCGTCACCTGGGGGAGCCTCGTGGCGATCAAGGGCGAGGGGCCCGGCAGCTACGAAGACATCGTCCTGCGTCGCTGGCAGCCGGGACACCGGCTCTTCGTCTTCCTGGCTCGCGAGTGGGTGCCCGATCCGCAGGGCGCGCTGGAAGCCGATCTTCGCCGCCGGGGCCGGGTGATCGCCGAGAAGCACTGGACCGGATCGCGGGTACTCGTTCTCGAACGCCTTGAGGACGATGTCACCCGAACGGGCGGCCGCCACGCGGACCATCAGACTCCCGTGACGGAGGATGCAGATTCACCCGGCGGCGCTGATCCGGTTACAGAAGAAGGAACGCCATGAGAGTCCTGCAGGCGAACAAGTACCACTACGTCAAGGGGGGCGCCGAACGCTACTACCTCGATGTCAGCCATCGCCTCGCCGCACGCGGCCACACGGTCATCCCCTTTGCCATGCAGGATGAACGCAATGAGGGGAGTCCCCACGCGCGCTTCTTCGTGCGTGGGGTCGACTACCATGCGCGCGGCGGCCCTTGGCGCAAGATCCCCGATGCATTGCGTGCGATCTACAGTCGCGAGACGGTGCGCCGGGTGAGCGCGCTGATCGCCGATGCGCATCCGCAGATCGCGCACTTGCACAACATCTATCATCAGATCTCACCCTCGCTGATCACCGCGCTCGCCCGCCACGACATCCCGATGGTTCAGTCGCTACATGACTACAAGGCGATCTGCCCGGGCTACTTGATGATGGTCAAGGGCAAGGTCTGTGAGCGCTGCTGCACGGGCAGTCACTTCAATTGCGTGATCAAGCGCTGCCTGCTCGATTCGTACTCCGCGTCCTTCGTCGGCTGGCTCGAGTGGCGCGTGCATGAATTCCTCCACACGTACCAGAAGATCTCACGCTTCCTCTGTCCGAGCCGCTTCCTGCTCGAGAAGTTCGCCGAGCACGGCATTGCCCGGGAGAGGCTGATCCACTTCCCCTACTTTCTCCCGCTCGATGAGTACCAGCCGGCCTATGAACCGCAGGACTATTTCATCTATCTCGGCCGGCTCTCCCGCGAGAAGGGGATTGCGACACTCCTCGCGGCGCTGCGCCGGCGGACCGGCCGGCGATTGACCTGCCGCATCCTCGGCGAGGGACCGCTCGAGGTTGAGCTGAAGCAGCAGGCGGCCGAGTGGGGACTGCGTCAGGTGGAATTCACCGGCTACGTGCAAGGGGAGGCGCTCCACCAGGCGATTCGGGAGGCGGCCTTCACCGTGGTGCCTTCCGAGTGGTACGAGAATCTGCCCTTCTCGATCCTCGAGAGCTTCGCGCTCGGCACCCCGGTGGTCGGTTCCCGCATCGGCGGGATCCCCGAGATGGTCATCGACGGCGAGACGGGGCTGACCTTCACTCCGGGAGATGCTGACGAACTCGCCGCTGCCATCGACCGCATGGAAGCCGACCCCGCGGAGACGATCGCCATGGGCCGCCGCGCGCGCCGGCTCGATGAGGAGCGCTACGCCCCCGATCCTCATCTGGATCGCCTGGAACGCCTCTATCAGGATCTCATCGGATAGGTCGCGTCGCGCGCTTCTCAGGCTGAGAAGGGCGCCGGGCCGGAGCGCGTCGGCGGGATGTAGGCACCCCCAGCTGGCCCTCACGGTCCAGGGGCTCGAAGGACTCTCGCTCGGGTAGAGCCGTGGTCCGGCATGCACCGAGAATCCCGAGTGCACCCAGCCGAGCAGGTTATCTCTGAACTCCTCTGAGAGGCGTGCCGACAATGGCGCCTCATGCCACCTCTCAGCGGAGCCTGTGTCCACGCGCGAGGCTTTGCGAAATCGTGCGATATGATTTGGATGCAGGGGCCCGGGCACCGACAGGATCTGCTCGCCCCCTGCTGTGCCCGCGGTCAACAAGACCGCCGCAAGAACGAAAGCCTCCGCAGACCAAGCGACACGCCTTGGAGCCATTGGCATGCCGCCTTCCTGGCACAGAACCCAAGCGATGCTTCATGGTGTATTGCGACGTACTTACTTCTACCCTCATTCTCACCTGGCATCCATCACTTATGGCCGGACCGGACCGACGCTGAGAGCCACGGCTGCGATGTTCGGGGCGGACAGGTGATTCAAGGTAGTGGTTGTCTGCTTTGATCCTCAGATGTCCGCGATCCCATAGATCCGGAGCCACTGGTGATTCACTCCTGCGCTTGACAACCGCGATTCCACTCGGCGCCCCTACCGAAATCCGATTGGATCTTCTTACGCTTCCATCCAAGTTCTGTCATTCCCGTCCAAGAACTCTAGGAACTGTGCCCGTGTCGCTTCCAAGATCAGACGCCACCACCCGGCTTTCATCCTGGGGAATAACCTGTGTGACGGCACCTGCTCTAGTGAACATAGCTTTTCGATCGAACCAGACAACCAGAACCGCAGCGGCCACGAAGAAGAGCGTGTCGTAGGGCTGGGCGTCGGGCCAGATAGGGTTGTTGCACTGGAAATGCAAGAACGCAGGGAGCAGGATGCTACCGCGCGATGCGTTGAATAACGAGGTCACGATGACGCTGATTGCAACCGAGCCGGCAAGAAACGGGGTGAATGACCAGGCGCTCTGCTGCGTCCCGCTCAATAGAAATGCAGGCAGGTGCCAGAAACCCCAAATGATACCAAGAACCAGCGCGGCCCAGATAGGCGCGAACTTCCGTTGCAGCAAAGGCAGAGCGAGCCCCCGCCAGCCGAACTCCTCGACCGGGCCTTTGATCGCAGTCAATACCAATGCCACAATAAGTGATTGGAATGAGGGAAACGGAAACGGTTCCGCGAAGAGGTTCCCCTTCAGCGCAGACCCGCCGAAAAAGAGCAGCGGAATACCGATGATCAGAAGAGCATACCAAGATCGAGAGCAGCGCCAGAGCAACAGCCGTGCAAGATAGCGCCGCAAGCTTCCAGTGCCACCCATGTGCGTGACGACAATGAAAGCAGCGATCGCAGGTGCGTACACCGCCAAGAAGAAGAGCGGATGTTGACCAGTCAGTTGGCCGAATATTCCAGTCATCTGATCCGGGAGAAAGATGAACAGAGCCAGGATTCCCCACGCCAAACCGAAAGCCATGAGGAGAAATGGCATGAGGGAGATGAAGGGAATCTGACTTCTCTCAGCAACTAATGAGCCTGTGGTCATGATAGAGCCCTCCTATTGTTTGAGTTCACTAGAACTCCGAGACTGATCCGATTTCCTCACCCCAGCCACGACGACCTCGGCCAAGCGATTCTCCATATCTTCAATTACCTCGGTGGAGTGATCAACGATCCCAATGTCGGTATTGATCTGGAACGCAATGGCGATGCCATGGTTGGGATAGTACCGAAGGCTGGAGCTGTAACCGGGAATCCAGCCACCGTGACCGTAGGTCAGGCCGAGAGGACCGTTCTCGTGGATGGCAACTGCAATGCCGTATCGCGTGCCTGGGTCGTTCTCGCTAGTCGGGACGGACTGCAGGAGATCGTCAAGATAGCTTCCCTCAATTGCCCGGCCCTCGAGAAGGGCCTTGGCCCACACAACCAAATCCTTCGAGTTGCTGACGAAGCCGCCGCCGGTCCATTCAAGGCCTGGATGCCAGGCCATGATGCCGGGGTTCACGGTCGTCTTGGCGGGTAGGCCGAATGCATTCTCTTCCGCCATGTATCCGGCGGCAAGACCGAGCAGTTCCAATCGATCAGATCGCGTGGTCAGCGTAAGATGCAACGGCTCAAGGAATCGTCGAGTGACTTCTTCGTAGTAACCATGCCCCGTGACTTTCTCAATAATAAGGCCGAGGAGAAGGTAGCCTGTGTCGCTGTAATACCAACCTTCACCTGCTCTGAATAGTGGCGGTCGGTCCAGGGCAAGCGCGATCAGGTCTTCCGGCGAAAAGGGATTCGCCAGGGTGTGCCACTTCTCGCGAAACGCGCGCGCAAAGCGCTCATCATCAACATGATTCGCTATGCCGGAACTGTGATTCAGCAGCTGACGCAATGTAATTGTCTCGTTATTGGGCAGGCGCGAGAACCAGGGCCGGCCTCCAAGCCACCTCGAAACGGGATCGTCGAGATTCAGTAGACCTTCCTGCGCAAGCGCGAGAACGGCTGCCCCCACGAAGGACTTGCCGATGCTCGCTGCCAGGATGCACGACTCCGGCGTCATTGGGATATCCAGCTCAATATCCGCCAGACCGACTGCGAAAACCCCGACTGTTCCGTCAGGCAAGATGTACGCAGCCGTCGCCCCCGGAAACCCGTACTGATCATGGAGTGCTTCGAGCTCTGACTGGAACTGCGTTTTCAGATCCAGCGAGTTCGAGAATCCGGGAGTGTATATGGCCGTCACGAATATGAGGACCAGCATGCCAAGCGAGGGCAATCTGATTCGGCACCAGGATATCATCTGCGCTACCCTTTCCTTACATCAGAGTCACAGTCCCATTGACGGCGACAGTGAATCGACCGAGCGAGAATGTGCACTCTGCCGTCACTCAACTCCCAGAAGCAACCTGCTAGAAGCTGTAGGATGTCTGAACGCCGATCGTTTGCTGAAGCTGTTCGACCGTATACGGACTCCTCTTTGCATCACCTAAGAGAACCGTTCCCAGGTAGTCCAGGGACATGCTCAGGCGGTTCGAAAGCCGGTAGCCCACCTGAAAGGCCACTTGGGCGTCTCTCAATCCCGCACAGGCATTGAATTCCTTGAGCGCCTCAAGCTCTTTCTCAACGGAGTACCACGCGCCAGCATATTCCCGGCTCATGAACTCGAGGCTAGACATGCCCAGAAGTGAAATGCGATCCGTGACCGGCTGTTGGATTACGTAGAGGAGCGAGTAGAGAAACCCATGCCTGACCTCGTCGTCTATGCCATCCCGGTTGTATTCAACAGTTGTAGGGTAGTACCCGAGAGAAGCTCCGACCATACCAACTGGTGTAGGATATGCGAACGTGGTACTGACATAGATCTGGGTGAACGAATCGGGAGAGTCTCTCAGAAGTGTTCTCGTTTTGTCGCTGTGGTCGACGTCAAAACCCACCACCGAGTATTGTTCAGAGTTTCTTCTATCTCCTGCATTGATGGTCACGCTGGCGAGGAAACCGCGTTGCTGGTTCATGTACGTGACACCAAGCCCTTCCAAGAGGGATATGGAGTAGGAGAGTCCCCCCCGGGTGTACATTGCCTTAAACGTAGGCAAGGGAGTGAGATAGTAGTCATCCGATCCGCTGTAGACATTCTCGGTGTAGACACCTGCACCGACGGAGAAGTCCCAACCCCGTTGCGCGACAGCCGTTGTCGCACAACACGCCGACACTAACACGAAAGACAATGCCGCTCTTCCTAGCTGCGACCAGCGTCGTGGGATGACGGCAACTGGATTATCCTGCTTGTCAGACATCATGGCCTCCCTCACTTTCTCCTCAGCATGTTCATCAGTAGACCGACCGTCGGTCAGTACTTGCTTGAAGACTACTCTGGGCCCTGCGGATTCCTTGGTTGATGCGAATGAACGTCCACAGCCGCTCTGCGAGGCTCCGCGCCATCAATGCCAGCGCAGGCAAACCAGGTGTGACAGTGCGGCCATGCTGGTAGGAGTACATCAGCGATCCGTATCCTTCTGTTTGTGTGACATCGTCGCATCAGAGCCGGGTGCAGCAAGTTGCAGTTCCATGACGCGAAAGAAATCGTCCTCGATCTGCTTCATGGCCACGCCACGAACTGCTGTGAGCAGCTCCCCGCGGTTCTGGGTGATTTCAATGACACCGTTGCTCTGACACCAGAGCAGGAGAGACATCCGCTGCGGATCGAGGTCGGAGCGGATTGTACCGTCGCTAATACCGTCGGCAAGTGCATCGGCGAGAATCTGGTGAATCCTTAGGACGGCCTGCATGTATTCCTTTAGGAGCGGGTCATCCTTAAGCCGGTTGAACATCGCCGGGGATATTCTTCCGATCTGTACCTTGGCTTGGAAACAGACGGTGTGTTCCATGGCATACTTGAAGTAGAAGCGTCCGATCCTCAAGGCGCGATCGAGACCGTCCTTACCAGCGTTATAGGCGCTGCGAAATCCTTCTTCCTCGATCTTGGTTCCGCGAAGATCCAGTCCGGCGAGAAGCAGTTGCTTGCTGGCGAAGTAATTGTATAAGGTTGACTTTCCGAGTTCCGCAGCGGCGGCGATGTCGTCCATTATCGCCCCCTCTATTCCCTTCTCAGCAATAACCACCGTCGCCGCATCGAGGATCATCTCTATCCGTCGTCTTCGTTCTCTCTCCTGTCGTTCAGCTATTCCCATTCTGTCACTCCTCGGGGGTTAGCGACCACAGTTCCATACGCGACTGATAGTCAGAATACGAACCGTGGTCTAGCAGGTCAAGTCCTATTTTAGGTGTGCCTCACCAAAACCTCGTCTGCCTTGTCCCAATTGGAGTTACAGAGGGAGCCACACTTGCCCTCCGCGCTTGTCATCTCCGGGCTGACTTCGTCCTACCGCTGGCGCAAGCAGCACGGGGGTCTCGAGGTCGATCAGGCCAAGCGGCTGAAGGTACTCGAGCGCGAGAACGTGCAGCTCAAGAAGGTCGTCGCCGACCAGGCGTTGGACATTGCGACCTTGAAGGAGGCCTCCTGGGGAAACTTGTGAGTCCGGCGCGTCGGCGCCGGACGGTGGAGCACGGCGGTGAGGAATGACGCGGGTCGGAGAGGTCTGTCCGGAGAACCGAGCCAGAGAGATAACACGCTACGCAGCAGCATCTTACGACACGGCCCATCCCTTGGGCAACCGTAAGGCTCTGAGTCGCAGACCGCGCCGCCGCTTGAGATGGCCTTGTTCCCTGTCGATGTCTGTCGTATTCGCGAATCAATTCTGTTCGCGAATGTTCGCGAATATTCGCGAATCGTCCTTGCCTCCCAATGACGGGCACGCTAGGATTGCCTCATGAAAAAGACAGAACTCCTGAAGAGGATCTCCGAAGGCGAGGGGGTTTTCCAAGAATTCAAAACATCGCTCGAAAAGCTCGACCGGACAATGGTCGCGTTTGCCAACGCCAAGGGTGGAATCATATACCTCGGTGTCGATGACGATGGTTCCTTTTCGGGCCTCCGGATCACCAACCGTTTGAAGGCCCAGGTTCAGAGCATTTCCAGGAATACCGATCCGCCGGTTGAGATATCCTGCCTTGATCTCGATAAGGCGCTCGCCATCATTGTCAAAGAAGGAGAGGAAAAGCCCTACAAGTGCTCCGATGGGTTCTATCTGCGCTCTGGTGCCACCAATCAGAAGCTCTCCCGCGATGAGATCCTCGACCTAGCCATTCGCCTGAACAGGATCCAGTTCGAGGCCCTTCAGGTTTTCGACTTCCGCTACCCCGACGACTTCTCAGATGACATCTTTCGGGAATTCACTGAACGTGCCCATCTCGGCGAGGCGCTGGGCAGTCTTGGCAAGCAGCGATTTCTGGTATCCCTCGGTGTCGCTGAACAGCAGGCAAGAAAACTCATCTTCAACCACACCGGTGTGCTGCTCTTCGGTTCCTCGCCAGAGAAGTACCTCCCGCAAGCCAAGACCAGCTACGGACGCTACCGCGGAAGGGACAAGACCAACGTCATTGATCGCGCCATCTTCTCGGGCTCTCTGACACGACAAATGGATGAAGCCCTAAAGAAGCTTCACGCGCAAGTTCCCCTACGCTACCGGCTCGCGGACCAGTCGTCACGCCGCGAAATCCCCGCCTACCCCATGCGCGCCCTGGAGGAAGCGCTTGTCAACGCTCTCATCCACCGGGACTACTCGGAAGCCGGCGCCGAGATCCAGATCGACCACTTCGATGACAGGATCGAGATCACTAATCCTGGAAGCCTTCTCGGCACTCTGACGATCGAGACCCTGAAAGGGAAATCGAGACGCCGGAATCCCCTCATCGCGGAGCTTTTCTTCCGGATCGGCAAGGGAGAGAAACTCGGTTCCGGCATTGGACGGATGCAGGCGCTCATGGAAGAGTGGAAGCTTCGGCCACCAGAATTCGATGCGTCTGGGGATTTCTTCTCGGTTACCTTCCTGGGACCGGGCCGTGAGATTCCGGAAGAGAAACTCCTGCTTCTGCCGAGCCGCCCCCGTCAATTCATGGAGGCAGTAAACCAGATCGAGACGCCCTTTACGGCACGCACCTACGCTCAACGACTCTCGATCACGCCCCGAACAGCACAGAAGGATCTCCAGATACTGATCAAGAGAGGCCTGGTATCTAGGGAGGGAGAAGGCAAGAACACGCGGTATCGGTTCTGCTAGCTTTCTTCCGGGCTGCTGCTCGTTCAAGACGATCACGTGATCCAGGCACTCGCGGCGGATGGATCCGATCAGTCACTTGACATACGGATTCTGCCAAGGCGATCGAGCAGCGATCACGACTTCCCCGATGTCCATGTTCGTCACCCGGCGACGGAAGTACTCGCCACAGATCCCGTCGCGATCCCTCAGCAGGTAGCGTGGGGGTTCCTCCCATGGGAATGCCTCGACGATCTGCTGGGGGCCGTCCACTCGGCGGTTGGATTCGTGGTCACGTCGAAGTGCAGGACTCGTCGCCGCTCATGGGCCAGGATCAAGAACACGATGAGGATCCTATTCCTCACGGTGGGCGCGACGAAGAAGTCTACGGCGACGATCTCCTTGATGTGATTCTTGAGGAAGGCTCGCCAGGTAGGGGAGGGCGGCCTACGGTGGCGGACTATGTACTTCGCAACCGTCGACTTGGGCAAGTTGATGCCGAATGGGCCGCCGCGCGCGCCGGCTCGATGAGGAGCGCTATGCCCCCGATCCCCATCTGGATCGCCTGGAACGTCTCTACCAGGATCTCATCGGGTAGGTTGCGTCGCGCAATCCTTAGGCTGAGCAGGGCGCCGGGGGGCGGAGGGCGTCAGAGGGATGCAAGCGCCGCGCAACGAGCATGCCTCGGGGACCCCGCTCACGATGCTCGCGCGGCGCGCCCAAGGCGCGCTCCTGAGAGGAATCTACCCCTGGCGCGCGCCGTTCCCGCAGACGCCCTCGGCCCCCGGCGCCCGATAGACTCCTGTGCGAGGCGCGACCAGTCGAAAAAAAACCCTTCACAGCCTGCGTCCGAACCGGTTACAAACATCGAAGTTGTTGGCCTGCCGCGCGCTCACTCCCGCCGGGGCCGCGGGGGGCCGATGCGGGCCATGAATGCCCGGCCCCGGGGGATGCGGAGAGTCTGCCATGCCGACGCCCAAGCTGAAACCGATCCCAGAGCAGCTCGCCGACCGTCGCTTCAGCTTCCGCGGCGGCGTCCATCCTCCCGAACACAAAGAGATTACCGAGAGCCTCCCGATCGAGCGCCTGAGCCTGCCTCCCGAGATCATTCTCTCGACGGCGATGCACGTCGGCGCGCCGGCCAAGCCGGTGGTCGCCAAGAAAGACACCGTCGCCCGCGGCCAGCTCATCGCCGAGGCTTCCGGGTTCGTCTCGGCCCCGGTGCACTCGCCCGTTGCCGGACAGGTCACCGATATCTGCCCCCTCCCCCATCAGAGCGGCCGGATGGTCACCGCGCTGCGGATTGCCACCGATGCCGAGGCGACCGAACAGGCGATCGCGAGCGAGAGCGAGCAGAAGACGATCCCCGCCGATCTGGATCTCTCCCCCTATTCGCCCGAGCAGATCGTCACGGCGGTGAAGGATGCCGGCATCGTCGGCCTTGGCGGCGCCGCTTTCCCGAGCTTCATCAAGCTGACGGCGAATCCTAAGAAGCCGACCGATGTCGTCCTGCTCAACGGCAGCGAGTGCGAGCCCTATCTCACCGCCGACCACCGGATGATGCTCGAGTCGGCGGCGGCGATCATTGGCGGCCTGCGCCTGGCGATGAAAGCCACCGGGGCGCCACGCGGCATCGTCGCGATCGAGGACAACAAGCCCGACGCGATCGAGACGATCGGCCAGGCGATTGCCGCCAGCGGAGCCGGAGATGCGCTCAGCGTGGCGCGGCTGAAGACGAAGTATCCGCAGGGAGGCGAGCGCACACTGATTCCGGCGGTCACCGGGCGGGCGGTGCCGGTGGGCGGGTTCCCGCCCGACATCGGCGTCTGCATCCTCAATGTGGGCACGGCTGCTGCCGTGGCGGCCGCCGTCGTGCATGGCCGGCCCTTGATCGAGCGGGTGCTGACGATCACCGGAAGGGGCATCGCGCGACCGGGGAACCTCCTGGTTCCGATCGGAACGCCCTTGAGCTTCCTGGTCGATCAACGCGGCGGTCTGAACGCCGCGGCTGCCCGGATCATCCTCGGCGGACCGATGATGGGACCCAATGCCCCGGCGCTCGACCTGCCGGTGATGAAGGGCATGAGCGGAATCACGATCCTGGCGGATGAGGACGTCCGGATCCCCAAGGAGTTCCCCTGCATTCGCTGCGGGCGCTGTGTCGACGCCTGCCCGCTGGGCCTGGTGCCGGCACAGATCGCCCGGCTGGTTGCCAGGCGGCACATCCAGGAAGCGCTGGATACACACCTGCTCAGCTGCGTCGAATGCGGGACCTGCAATTATGTCTGTCCTAGCGGGATCCCGCTGGTTCAGTATTTCCGGTCGGGCAAGTTTCTGGCTCGCCGGCTGCAACAGAAGTCGTGACCACCCGGCGTGGATGCGGCGGGCCGCCGGGCCGCTAGCGGGCGTTCCCGGCGCTAAGGAGGTTGGCCGCCATGGTTCCAGAGGAGAAGGCGCAGCGGGGGCTGTTCCCCCTGAAGAGCTCGCCCCATCTGACCGCGCCCCTGACCACGCCGCGGGTGATGCTCGACGTCTTGATCGCCCTACTTCCGGTCACCATCGCCGCGATCCTCTTCTTCCGCCTGCATGCCATCGTGCTGATCCTCGCCTCGGTCGCCGGAGCCGCGCTCGCCGAGTGGATCGGCAATCGGCTGATGAACAAGGAACACACGCTGCTCGACGGCAGCGCGGTGGTGACGGGTATGATTCTCGCGCTCTGCTTGCCGCCGACGTTTCCATTCTATTTCGCTGCCCTCGGCGGGGCGGTCTCGACCGGGATCGGCAAGATGGCTTTCGGGGGCCTGGGCTACAACATCTTCAACCCGGCCATGGTCGGCCGCACGTTCCTGACCGCCTGCTTCGGGACGATGATGACGGCCTGGATCGAACCGGGCACGCTCTACCCGATCGGCGGCGGAGACCTGGTCACCGCCGCCGGGGATGTGATCGCGGTGACCGCGGCGACTCCGCTGGGCATCGCCAAACAGATGCTCGCCGCGGGCGATCCGGCCGAGGCGGCGGCGATCGCGGCACAGTTGCCCGGCCCGCTGCGTCTCTTCCTCGGCAACATCGGCGGGTCATTGGGTGAGACCTCGGCGCTGGCGATCCTGCTCGGCAGCCTCTGGATGCTGCTGCGCCGCACGATCACCTGGCACATCCCGGCCGGCGTGCTCCTCGGGGCCTTCGTCTTCGGACTGGTCGCCTGGCTGGCGAACCCAACGGTGGTCGCCGATCCGTCCGCCCATCTGCTCGGCGGAGCAATGCTCTTTGGCGCCTTCATCATCGCCACCGACCCAGTGACCTGCCCGCTCTCCGCCTCCGGCCGCTTCGCCTTCGGTGTCGGAGTGGGCCTGATCACCATGCTGATTCGCATAGTCGGCGGCTATCCAGAGGGCGTCATGTACGCCGTACTCCTGATGAACGCAGTCACCCCGTTCCTCGATCGCTGGACCGCGCCGCGACCGCTGGGGCTGGAGGGAACAAGCCATGCGTGAGTTCTTCAAGCGCTCATGGTTGGTCCTCGTTTGCGCCTTCGCCTTCGGGCTGTTGCTCGCGGTGACCTACGCAAGCTGGCAACCACGGATCGAGCGCAACAGGATCCTGAGGCTGCAGCGCGGGATCCGCTCGATCCTGACCGACGCCGACTCGATCGCCACCGACACGCTGACCATCGAGAGGGGCGGCGCCGAGATGCCGGCGGTCGTCTACACCGGACTGGATGAGCAGAACCAGCCGGTCGGCTACGTCTTTGCCGCCAAGGGGACCGGCTTCCAGGATCGGATCGAGTTGCTCGTCGGCCTCGGCCCCCAGCTCGCGCGCTATCGTGGAATCGCCGTGCTCTTCGCCGCTGAGACGCCCGGGTTTGGGGATGCGATTCGCGATTCGGTGATCTTCAAGTGTCAGTTCATCGGCACGCCGGCCGATTCGCCGCTCAACGTCGTCAAGGGCCCCGACAAAGACCGTCCCAAGACCGACGACTATGAGATCGTCTCGATCACCGGTGCGACGATCACCTCCGAGGCGGTCACGCGGATCGTCAATCGTCGCAACCAGGAGATGCGGGAAGCGCTGCGAGAACACACGGGGCAGCCTCGCAGTACGGAGCAGCCTAGCCGTCAGGCAGCAGAGGGAGAAGGGACATGATCGGATTGTTCTCCAGGCTCCTGACACGCAGCCCCGGGGAAGGCGGCGGTGCCACCGCGGACGCTCCCGCCGCCGCAGGATCCAGCGCACCCGACGGCGCATCCGCCGGCGTGCCCGTTGCCGCCCGCCGACAGAGCGAGGCGCTGAGCTATTTCATCAAGGATCTCTGGGAAGAGAATCCCGTCTTCCGCGGCCTGCTGGGGATGTGTCCGACGCTGGCGGTCACCGCGGCGGTCAAGCCCGCCCTGACCATGGGGTTGGCCGCGACCTTCGTCATCGTCTGCTCGAACGCACTCGTCAGCCTGATGCGGAACGCCCTCACCCCACATCTGCGCATTCTCATGTTCACCCTGACGATCTCGGTCTTCGTCACGATCGCAGATCTCTTTCTGAAGGCGTTCATGCCTGAGATGAGCGAAGTCTTGGGCCCCTACGTCCCCCTGATCATCGTCAATTGCATGATCATCGCGCGCGCCGAGTCGTGCGCCTCGAAGAAGGGGGTCGTCATCTCGATTTTCGATGGGCTGGGAACCGGGTTCGGCTTCACGCTCGCGATCATCATGCTGGCAACGATTCGCGAGTTGCTCGCCGACGGGGCCTGGTTCGGCTTTCGCATCCTCCCCGATTGGTGGGTGCCCTGGACGGTGATGAAGCTGCCGGCGGGCGCGTTTCTGACACTCGGTTTCATGCTGGCGGTGATCATTCACCTGCATGCCCGCAAACAGGCCAAGCAGGCGGCCTAGGCACGCGAGACACGGCTGCGGCGGGAAAGTGCCGCGGCGGAGACAACGGCAACGGCGGCAAGCCATGCGGCGGCCGCCCCGGGCTCTGAAGGGAAGGACGATACGATGAGCGGTGTCACCGACCTGATCATCGCCTTTCTCTCGATCGCTTTGGTCAACAACCTGGTCTTCACCAAGTTCTTGGGCATCTGTCCCTACCTGGGCGTGTCGAAGAAGACCGACATGGCGGTCGGGATGGGGTTGGCGGTGACCTTCGTCTTGACGCTCTCGGCGGCGATGACCTGGATGATCAACAATCTGGTACTCATCCCGCTCGATCTCGGCTTCACCAAATACATCGTCTTCATCCTGGTGATTGCCAGCATGGTTCAACTCGTCGAGATGTATGTGCGCAAGTTCTACCCGGGGCTCTACCAGAGCTTCGGCATCTTCCTCCCACTGATCACCACCAATTGCGCCATCTTGGGCACCTGTCTCTTCATAGACTTGTGGGGCTACGGCTTCTTGAAGGCGGTCGTGGCCGGCTTCGGCGGTGGGCTGGGGTTCACCATGGCGATTGCCCTGATGGCGGGGATCCGCGAACGGCTCGAGCTCGCCGAAGTTCCCCGCCCGCTGCAAGGGGCCGGAATCACGTTGGTTGCAGCCGGCATCCTCACCCTGGCCTTCATGGGCTTCTCGGGAATGGTACGCTAGGCGCGGAGGACGCTCGCTCATGCCAACGATGTTCAGCCTAGCCCTACTCGCCGGGGGCTACCTGGTCAGCACGCCGCTGCTGCTCCTGTTGATCGGCCTCTTCTTCGCCATCATGTTGACGATCGCTCACCATCGGCTGCGCGTTGAAGAAGATCCCACCGTCGTCGCGCTCATCGAGGCGCTGCCCGGGGCGAACTGCGGCGGCTGTGGTCTACCCGGATGCCCCCAATTCGCCGAGGCGATCGCCGAAGGGCGGGCCCAGCCCTCGGATTGCGTCGCCGCCTCCGAGGAAACAATCAAGGCCGTCGCCGAGATCCTCGGCGTCGAGGCCACCGCCGGAGTCCCGCGCCGCGCCGTGATCCACTGTGGCGCGAAATTCCGCGAGCGCTTGCGCCGCCCCGACTACATCGGCGTGGCCACCTGCACCGAGATGAACATGGTCGCCGGAGTCCAGGGATGCACCTATGGCTGCCTAGGGCTCGGGGACTGCGCCCGATCGTGCCCCTTCGAGGCAATCACCATGGTCGCCGGGCTCCCGGTGGTCAACTACCGCACCTGCACCGGGTGCGGCCAGTGCATCGAGGCCTGCCCGCGCGGGATCATCACGGTCGAGGAGATGATCGATGACCCGCTGCTCGTGATCGCCTGCAGCTCGCAGGATGCCGGCAAGCAGGTGCGGGCCAACTGCTCGGTCGGCTGCATCGCCTGCGGGGTGTGTGCGAAGCTGGATCCGGAGACCTGCGAGGTTCCCGCTAATCTCTGCACGGTGAAGTACTCGGCAGAACGCTACGGAAGGACCGGCGACCACGAGCCGGCCGTCGAGAAATGCCCGACCTCGTGTTTGCTACTGGTGGGTGCGGGGATTGAAGATCCCCACGAATTGGTCGAGCGCAAGACACGCGAGAAGGTTGCACGCGCGGCAGCGCGTGCAGCGCAACAGCAGAGGATCGCTGCGTCTTCTGCAAGCAACGACGCACCGAAACCTGGCGCCGCAGTCGACGCAGATGCCCCTTCGGGCAAGGAGGATACGCAGTGAGACGAGCAACTCCGCCATGGGTTCTGCTGTTGGCACCGATTGCCATGGTTGCCCTGATGGCTCCCCTGGAAAATCCCGCCCCAGGGCTGCCCAACGGCCAGGCCTGGGCCGAGCCGGACGGCTCGGACCTGGAAGCTTATGCCGATAGCCTGGCCGGCGGCGTGATGATTGTTCATGTGGTTCCGGAGTTGACCTACACCCACCCGGGTCCCGCGGACGGCTGGTGTGCCTTCTGCGACCTAATGGCTTGTGAGGGCCAGATCAATCGCGTCGGCGAAGGCACGACCGTCTGGTATGTCGTCAGTGCGTGGGCCGGAGAGAAGACCTTCTCCGCCGTCGAGTTCGGCTTGGGCGACTACGACCCCAACCTCTATGTCATCGTCGACCATGACCCCTGCTGGCGGCATGGGATGACGCTCCACTTCCCCGACATCACCAAGTGGCCCGCACCCAATACCGGAATCGCGCTCGCGGCCACCCGCGAGAACTGGGTGGGGCGCTTCGTGCCGATCTACTGGTTTGCCGGGTACCACTACGAAGGTGAAGGCCAGATCCCGCTGGCCGAGTTTCCCCCCACGCAGCACGCCGGGTGGGTCAATGCCGCACGGCCCTCGACAACCTACGATGCGGCGTGCCTCGGGGCGCTGGGCGTAGGCACTGCCGGCCGCGCGTGTTGTCCGGAGGGGCCGGACGGTGAAGTAGTGAGCGAGGGGAACTAGCCCGGACGCACCGGTTCTTCATCCCCGCGTCAGCCCCGGCGCAGCAGCACGATCGCCTGGGCGGATATTGCCGATCCATCCCCTTCGGGCCCAACGCCCTCTGCCGTCTTCGCCTTGACGGAGACGCGCGCCGGCTCGAGGCCGAGCGCCTCGGCGATCTTCTCGCGGATCAGCTCCCGGTGGGGCGCGATCCTCGGAGCCTCGGCGATCACGGTAGTGTCGAGGTTCTCGATGCGGTAGCCGGCATCAGCGACTTTGCCGGCAACCGCGCGGAGCAGATCGATGCTGGCGGCATCCTTCCAGGCGGCGTCGGTGTCAGGGAAATGCGCGCCGATATCACCGTCGGCGAGCGCGCCGAGGAGCGCGTCGATCGCCGCGTGCACCAGCACATCGGCATCTGAGTGCCCTGCCAACCCGCGATCGAAGGGGATCGTGACCCCGCCGAGCACCAGTGGCCGCCCCGGGACCAGGCGGTGAAGATCCCACCCCTGTCCGATGCGTCTCTCCGCCGGCATGCGTTGCGCTCCCCTTGCTCTCCCTCACTCCGTCGAGTTCGGCGCCCGTCGATCGTACATTTCCCCAGCGTGGCGGGCGAGCCAGCCTTCGAGCAGGTCCACCTCCTCCGGGAAGGTCACCTTGATATTGAGCGGCGACCCGGGAATCGTCAGCACCGACCAGTCCCGCCACTCGTAGAGCATGGCATCGTCGGTGACGGCGTATCCCGCCTCCATGGCCTGCTCGTGCAGATCCAGAACCGTGCGCAGCTGGAAGGCTTGCGGCGTCTGCGCACACCAGAGCCCTTGGCGGGTCACGGTCTCGATGAGTCGCTGGGATTCATCGAGTGCCTTGAGCGTCTCACCCACCGGGACAACCGGAATTACGGCGGGAGGGCTGGGCTCCTTCGGTTTCTTCTTCCGCGCCCGGCCGCCCTTCGTGGTCGGGGGCGTGCGCATCTCTTCCAGCGCGACCTGCAGACGTTCCAGCAAGGCGTCGATCAGCCCCACGGGAACGAGCGGACGGGCCGCATCGTGGATCAGCACCAGGGCATCGGCAGGGTGCGCCTCCGGCTCACCCGCCGGTGCGCTCTCCCCATGGCCGGACTCGATCGCAGGCGCGACCCGGCTGCGGCGAGCCTCCTCGCCCGCCTGCCACAGCTCGTAAGCTGCTTTCAGCCCCAGGCGCGCGGAGTCCTGCCGGTGCTCGCCCCCGGGCACGATGCCACGGATCTTGGTGGCCTGGTCTCCGAGGAGCGGAAAGAGCGGTGAGAGGATCTCTTCCCTGAAGACCCGTTCCAAGCCGCGCGGGACGACAACGAGCAGATCGGTCACGCGCGGATGACGGGCGAAGGCAAGCAAGCTCCAATGCAGCAGGGGATGCGCGGCAACCTCGACAAACGCCTTCGGGCGATCGCCGCCGAGGCGGACACCGAGCCCACCCGCCAGAATCAGCGCCCAGCAACGCCCCCGGGGGGCCGGAGGTGGGGCATCGGCGTGGAGATTCGCGGAATCGGGTTCCATGGCAGCTTCCTCCTCCGCAGAACACTTGGGGGCGGAACCCCCTAATCACAACATTCGCAACAAGAAAGAGGACCCGGACGTCGGCCGGCGCCCTGTCTCATCATCGTCATTCTACCCGAGAGAAGGAACCGAGGACACCACTACACACCGGCGGCCGAGAAGAAGATCCCGCCCCGGAGCGGCCCTCATGGAACCGGAACTCGAGCCCCGGACGGGGGGCCGGACGTCTCTCCGTGTTACTTCTCAGCGTTGCTCGTTCGTGGTGCTCGTCCGCGTTGCTCGTCCGTGTTGCTCCTCCGTGTTGCTCCTCCGTGTTGCTCGTCCGTGCTGCTCCTCCGTGCTGCTCCTCCGTGTTGCTCTCTCGTGACGCTCTCTCGTGGTGGCGTCCGTGCAGAGAAGGACAGCCGCGGCACCGACCGGCTGGTAGAGTCTCCTACTGAATGGCTCCGCACGAATCTCGAACGTGCTGGGGGCGAGTGGACCGGATGGAGGAATGAATCAATCATGCCGACCCGGAAAATCCAATTCGTGTCCGATGCGTTGGTCGAGCAAATCGTCGCCGGACAAAAGGCTGCCAGCGTCGTCGCCCTAGATGAGGTCGATGTCAAGGAAGACGAATACAACGATGCACTGGTCGTCGGCCAGTACTACGACGTCCACGACAGCGCACTGGAGAAGCGCGCGAGGATTCGCATCACGGCCATGGAGCTCTGCCGCTGGGACTCGATTCCCGAGCGGCTGTGGCGCGGCGAGGTGAACTCAAGCGCCGAGGAATTCCGATCCGATCACACCGAGTACTTCGGGAATCCCGATCGTGATTTCGAGTTCGTGGCCTACTACTTCGAGCTGGCCGAACCGCCCGTGGAATAGGACCGGGTTCCGAGCACTTAGAAGCGAAGCGACAGGCCGATCCCCTGGGGTCGCACGGTGACTGCCCGCAGGAGTCCGCCGAACCCACCCCGACCATCTGTTTCGCCCCGAACCGCCGCGCTGCCCTGGGCGATCTCATAGCCAACGGCCAGTCCGATCGCGGCGCCGAAGAGGACATCGGCCAGGTAGTGCCGGCGGTCTTCCATACGGCCGAGCGCTGTGCCGGCTGCCAGGACCAGGGCACCCGCCCCGGCTCGCCAGCCCCAGTGTCTGGCAATCACCGGAGCAGCGGCGAACGCACTGGCGGTGTGGCCGGAGGGAAACGAGTAGGGTCCGCCACTGGGACGTCGGGCATTGATCGTCAGCTTCAACGCCCAGACGGCGGCCCCGCTCAAGAGCAGTGAGCGCGCCAGATCACTGCCCGCCGCAGACATGGCGCGGTTATCCAGCAAGCGGCCGGTGAGCAGAAGTCCCGCCGTCCCAATCCCCATGGTCAGGCCGTCGCCGTACTGATCCCCGATGTCGATGAGCCCCTCCAGGGGAGAACCATCGAGGCTCCGCGCCATGCGGTCCGGGTCCTCGAAGCTCTTGCTCGCGAGCGCGGCGCCACCCAGCCCGGCCAAGATCAGCAGAGTGCGCTGGCCGAGCAGGGAGCCGGATGCCGGCGAAGTGCTCGCGGAATACCCCTCCGGAACAAACTCCGGCTCATCCGCGGGACGGGGGGCAGGATCGTGCGAGGAAGACCATCCGGCCGAGCATGAGGTCCAGGTCACCACGGTGGCGAGGAGGGTGGCGATCACGATCCCACCAAGTCTCGCCGAAGGCGCCTCGCCCCTGCGCATCTGGCCTCCTCAATGCCGTCGCGTATCGCCTCAATGGGGTCGGCTGCTGAGAACATACGCTCGAGACTTTCTACCACGTCGCGCCGCTCTTGTTCCGGCGGATGCGTCTCGGTGAGAGATCAGCCCGAACTCCGCAAGATGGACGCGGCCCACTAACATCAACTCGGCTTGCCTGATTGCGCACGGAGGACCATTCTCTTGCTGTTCGCCCTCCCCCGGAATCCCCGGGGAAGCGCGCTGTGGCGCGACAGGTGTGTCGTTGCCGGCGGAGGGACACGACGAGGGACAGGTAGGCACCCGATCACTGGGACGCATGACGGAGGCAACGCATGAGATTCCGCAGAGTCGTTTCGCTCTTCCTGCTTGTGGAACTCGCCTTCTTCCTGGCTACCTGCATCGTACTCTACGTTGTCCCGCACGGCCGCGTGGCCTACTGGTCGGGATGGAGCCTCTGGGGGCTGACCAAGACCGCCTGGACCGATCTGCACATCAATCTTGGCCTGCTCCTGCTGATCGCGGTCGGATTTCATGTCTATTACAACTGGCGCGCCATCACGGGCTACTTGAGAAACCGCGCGCAGCGGGTCGTGGTCCTCACCGGGGAGTTCATCTTCGTCCTGCTAATCGTCGCGGCGGCCATGCTCGGGACCCACTTCGGCATTCCGCCGCTGCGCTGGGTCATCGACCTGAACACGGCCGTCAAGGATGCGGGGAGCGCACGCTATGGCGAACCCCCCTATGGGCACGCCGAGCTCTCGACCCTCGAGACTCTCGTTCGCCGCCTCGACCTCGACCTCGCTGACGTCGAGGCGCGGCTGACCTCCGCGGGCTATCACATCGCCAACACCGGAGAGACCCTCGAAGCACTGGCCGCCGCCAATAGCGTCACGCCGCAAGCGCTCTACGAGGTCATGGTGGTGGAGGCAGCGACCGAATCCTCTGCAACCGGTGCCGGTCTGCCCAAGATCCCTCCGCCCCAGACGGGCAAACGACAGCTGGGGGAACTCTGTGCGGAGTATGGACTGGATACGCAAGCGGTCGTCGAGCTGCTGGCGGCGGAAGGGATCCGGGCGGATCCAACACATTCGTTGCGCGAAATCGCCGCGGAGAACGACCTGCAGTCGGACGCCGTCTACGAACTGATTCGGCTGGCGACGGCACCGTAATGCCGTAAGCCGCAGTCGGGGGTGCCCGCCGAGGGTGATGGCCTCAGGGTAAGGCTGACCAGCAGTCCCGGAGCGAGACTATCCTTGCTCCGCCGGCATGCCGGTGCAGAGGGGATCGAGAAGTCGTCGCGGTGTCAGGAAGGGGGGAGCGCGCCATGGCCGGCGCCTCCCCCGTTCATTCTGACTACCAGCGTCCGCGTCCACCGCCGCCGCCGCCACGGTCCTCGCGCGGCCGGGCGAGATTCACCTTCAGATTACGACCCTTGAAGTCCTGTCCATCAAGACCCTGGATCGCCTTCTGCGCCTCTTCGTCCTGGCTCATCTCGACGAAAGCGAATCCGCGGGGTCTTCCGGTCTCCCGATCGGTGATCACCTTGGCAGAGACCACTTCGCCGTGCGGGGAGAACAGGTCACGCAGCTCTTCCTCGCTCACTTCGTAGGGGAGATTCCCGACATAGAGATTGCTCGACATTTCCGAAATACCTCTCATCTGGGAAACGTTCACCGCACTGAACGCTTGCCCTTCGTACATAGACCGCCCGAGATCATCCTCAATGGGGGCTGACTGAAAGCCTTCGACTCTCGCGCCGTCACCGACTTCGGGAACCCGCTCACGGGTGGCCCAACGAGGGCGAGACAGACGGTCAGATCGGCAGGATTCCGGCCTAGCAGACCCACAGTGCGGATTGGAATAGGCTGGTAGCGATTCTCCTTCCAAGCCATGAACTCAGGCATCCCACGGCCCTGTCGGACATCACAATCAAGCAATGCCCCCAGAACACTGCAAGTAACATCGTCGTTTTGCAGCCGCTTGTCCAGTACTTTCTTGGTCCTTATGCCCCTTATCCCCCGGCCGCTGCCGGCTTCGCGAGCCCCCTCCTGAGCGAGTAACCATGTGCCAATCGCCCCGGCGCGGACGCGAGGAGACCACCAGACGCGGCCGGGGCCGACACGTAACACACTGCAAAACCATTGGTTGTGTGTGCACGTGGGGAGCAGGGAGGGAAGGGGATTCGCGGCCGGCCGGTGCTGGGGCGGAGCCAACCAGTTGGACTGCGACACTGGGATGTGAGTGTCACGAGCGGACCGATCAGCGACAGGGTTACCGTAGCGGTAAGCACACCCGCCGGATCATGGCCTCGCGCCGAGCGGCGTTTGCTTGAGGCTGCTCGGTGACTGCCATGGTTCCAAGCACTCTTCCACCGTTGCTCAAGTCTCCGGATTCGTTGGTGCTCTCTCCAAGATCCATCGGGATGCAAACCGATCGCCCAAAGAAGTAACTCATTACTAGAAAATGTGTTCCGCGTTTGATGTGTATGGCACTATTTCATTGCACTGAAAAATAGTCTTGACCAAATTTCACTGGCCTGCAATATGGTCGCATGCTGAAACGAGTCCCATATGTCCGGATCTGGAAGGAGCTGTCTGCCGAGAAAAGCATGGTGCTCTTGGCCGGTCCAAGGCAGTGCGGAAAGACCACGCTAGCAAAAATGATCTCTGCTGGATTCGCGAACAGCCTCTACTTTAACTGGGATATTGCCACCGACAAACGGAAGCTCGTCAAGGACCCGTTTTTCTTCCAGAACCTGGCCCGCAAAGATTCCTCCCGCCCACTTGTTCTGCTCGACGAGATTCACAAGTACAAGGACTGGAAAAACTATCTCAAGGGCGTATACGACCGATTCCATGAGGAGTACCTCTTCCTCGTATCAGGGAGTGGGCGGCTGGACCTCTATCAGAAAGGCGGCGATTCGCTGGCCGGGCGCTACTACCTGTTCCATTTATGGCCACTCACGTTGGCGGAACTGCACGACCAGGACAGCTCGCTTCGCGAATTCAAGGTCGATCCGCTTCGTGTGTGCACGGATGATCAGGCGGCATTCGATGCATCGTGGCAAAGGTTGGCTGCGTTCAGTGGATTCCCGGAACCCTACTTGGCTGCGAAGGAGACAGGCTATCGCCGCTGGTCCCGCACCTATCACCGGCAGCTGATTCGTGAAGACATCCGTGACCTGACTGATGTCAGAAACATCGACGATGTCGAGATTCTCTTCTCGTTGCTGCCGGCGAGGGTAGGGGCTCCCTTGTCGATTCCGAGCCTGGCGAACGATCTCAAGGTTGCCTATAATACGGTGCGGGGTTGGCTCGCCATACTGGAGCGCTTCTACCTGACCTTCAGCATTGCACCCTGGACGGAACAGATCTCGCGCGCGATTCAGAAGGAACGCAAGACGTACGTTTTCGACTACGCTGTCATTGAAGAGCGCGCATCGCGGTTCGAGAACATGATTGCACTGGAGCTGTTCCGCGCGGTCTCGAACTGGAACGACATGGGTTACGGCAGCTTCGGGCTTCACTACATCCGCACCAAAGAGGGACGTGAAGTCGATTTCCTTCTGTCCGAAAACCACCGGCCGATGCTTCTTGTCGAGACAAAATCCACCGATGAAACGCCAGCCGCGAACCTGAAGCGGTTTCAAGCCGCCCTACGAGTTCCCGCCGTCCAGCTTGTGGATCGCGCCGAGGGCTTCAAACGGCTCACGAATGCGGGCCTCCCACTGCTTGTGGCTCCCGCCGCCTGGTGGCTTCCGAACCTGCCCTAGGTTTGTACCGTCCGGTCAGCTACAGGGGGGGGCGCCTCACGGTGGCGAGCAGGCGATGCTGGGGGTTCCGGGCCGAGATGGCGAGGAGCGCCTGGGCAGAGCGAGGTCGCGGGGTGAGGCAGACAACCGCGCTTGGTGCGAGCACATCCGCAGAGATCGCGAACAACATAGAGGCGAGCCACCAAGACCCGGGTGACGCGGCGCGAGCAGTCCGGCCCAAGCCGGACTCCGCCAGGCTGGTAGCCCCCGTCCCGCTGAAAGCGGCGGGCGGCCCGCGCGAATCCCAGGTAGGGAACGGCGGGTGATCCCCTGTTCGCGATCGAGGCAATGGCGCCACACCGGCGACACCGCCTGGAGGGGGGAAGTTCTACGATGCAACTCCAGATGCGCCGGTACGACTCACCGGAGGACTACTGGCGGATCCGCAGCTTCCTGCGCCAGGTGTTCGTCGCCAACGGCGGCCGCGAGCTGAGCTGGCAGGCCTACCGCTTCGACTACTGGCGGTGGCATGGAATCGAGAACATGGGGCATGGCCGCCTCGAGCACGACGTCTTCATCTGGGAAACGCAAGACGGGGACATCCGAGCGGTGCTGAACCGCGAGGGCCCGGGACAGGCATTCCTCCAAGTCCACCCGGATGGGCGCTCGCCGGAGCTGGAAGAGGAGATGATTGCAACGGCCGAACAGCATCTCGCGGCAGGCACAACCCACGGCCGGCGGAAGGCGAGCATCTGGGTCAATCGCGAGGATCGGCTGCGCCAGGCATCTCTCAAGGGCCGCGGATACGAGCGGGAGCAAAGTCCCGAACACGCGCGTCGCCGCTCGCTCTCGGTTCCGATCGCGGACGTCTCGATCCCCGATGGCTACCACATCCGTGCTCTGGGAGATGTCGACGAACACCCCGCCCGCAGCCGGGTCTCCTGGAAGGCCTTTCATCCCAACGCGCCGGACGATGAATACGAGGGTGCGGACTGGTACGCCAACGTGCAACGGGCCCCGCTCTACCGCCGGGATCTCGACCTTGTGGCCGTAGCCCCCACTGGGGAGTTCGCCTCGTTCTGCACGATCTGGTTCGATGACTGCACTCGTTCGGGAGCCTTCGAACCGGTCGGCACGGCGCCGGCCCATCAGCAGCGCGGTCTAGGCAAGGCACTGATGTGCGAGGGACTGCGGCGCCTCCAAGGCCTCGGAGCAACGCTCGCCTTTGTCGGCTCGTTCTCGCCGGCGGCTCACGCGCTGTACGCCGCGGCAGGCTTCACGGAATACGAGATCTCGGATCCTTGGTCGAAGACGATCCAGACGCCGCGCCCTAGTCCTTGACCTCGATCCCGCCGAAGAGCGCCGTGCCGCGCACCAGAAGGCGCCTACTCACCGCGGTCCCCGCCTCGGGAGCGCGGCGCGTGCTATCGGAGACCCCGCCGAAGACCGGAATCGCCTGAATGATGATCTGCCAACCCGGGGGAACCTTGATGTCGATGCCACCGAACATGACGAAGCAGTCGAGCACGGCCGTCTCCTCGACCAATTCCGCGTCGCGCAGATCGATATCGAGCCCACCAAAGACGGCGTTGACCTCACCGCCGCGAAACGCCTTCGAACTGTAGCGCCGCTCCCCCCCGCCGAAGAGAGCCCATTCCGAAATCCAATCCTCCGGACTGGCGCCGCCGCGATGCAGCCCGAAGCTGCGCGAGAGCACCAGGACTCCGAGCAGGATAAGGATCACCGGCCAGATGAAACTCCATGAGATGTCGAGCGCGTCGAGATTGGCGAGCAGGATCAGCAGACCGAGGATCAGCAGGATCACACCCCAGACACGCTGACCTCGGAACGTCGCGCCCAGGAGATTGGCGAGCCCGAAACCGATCAGCACGAGCGGCCAGAAGCGCATCACATTCCCGACGCGGAGAACGTCGAGCGCATCGAGGGCCGCGAGCAGGCCGATGACGATGATCGTGGCGCCCAGGATCACCCGAGGCGTGATCCGGAAGGTCGGTTGCGTATCCATCACACTCTCTCCCCTCGCAAGTACTCCCACAGACAACCACGGTTCTACTCGCCACCCAGGATAGCGGTCCCCGTCACGGGATCCAGCAGTAATCGTTCGCCTCCCGTGCCGACAGCACCTATCTCACGGGGGAAATCGGGGTTACAGCTGGAACACCCCAGCTGGGGCCGAACGGAAGGGACTCCAGCCGGAAGTCAGGAGCCGGAAGCCAGGAGCCGGGAGCCGGGAGCCGGAAGCCGGGAGCCCGGAGCTGCGGGATCGGGTCCCGGCCCGAACGCGGAGATGGACTGCCGCGCAAGATCACACCTGCTACTCTGGCGCCGGCAGCAGCCGCCAGCCTCGCCGGCACGGCAACCAGCCATGAGGAAGGCCGGTAAACCAGCGGCAGACCGGTGAGTCAGAGGAAAAATGGAGAGACGAATGCGACTGCTCTTCATCAGCTCCATCAAGTACTGGGGAGGTGGAGAGGCATGGATGCTCTCGGCAGTCCGGGGGCTGACCCGCCGGGGACATCACGTAACCCTGGTCTGTCAGCCGGGGAGCCGGCTGGAAGCGCGGGCCCGGCAGGCGGGCCTGAAGCCCACCACCGTACGGATGCGCGGGGATCTGGACCCGGGGGTCACGTTCAAGTTCTACCGGCTCATCCGTCGGCGGCGGATCCAACTGGTCTGCGCCAACATGGACAAGGAGATCCGTCTGGCGGGGCCGGCCGCCACGCTGGCGGGGATTCCGCTGATCCGGCGCCGGGGTAGTGACATCCCCTTTTCCAATGCCCTGCGCCACCGGCTGGCCAATCGCCTTCTGGTGCGCCGAATCATCGTCAACTCCCGCGCCACTCGGGATACGCTGCTGCGCGCCAATCCCTGGCTCGCGGCCGAGAAGCTCGACCTGATCTACAATGGCATTGCCCTCGAGGACAGGGGCGAAGGGGACCGAGCTGCCGTCGTCGAGGAGTTCGGCCTCTCGGATCGCCGGCCACTTCTGATCGTCGTGGGCATGTTGAATTCTCGCAAGGGACATGAGGTGTTGTTCCGAGCCCTACCGCGAGTGTGGGAGGAGTTTCCCCGTCCGGGACTGCTGGTCGTTGGGGACGGACCGCTCGGCGAGCACTTGCAGGAGCTGGCGGCGACCCTGGGGATCGCCGATGGGGTTCGATTCGCCGGCTTCCGCAACGATGTCCGCCGGTTGATCGGCGCGGCGGATATCCTGGTGCTTCCCTCGCGGAACGAGGGCTTCGGCTATGTGCTTGCCGAGGCGATGTCGTTGGGCAAGCCGGTCGTGGCCAGCCGGATCAGCAGTATCCCCGAGGTAGTTCGCGAGGGAGAAACCGGGTTGCTCGTCCCCCCCGGCGATGCCGTCGCCCTGAGTGAAGCCATCTTGGATCTGGCCCGGCACCCCGCCCGGGCCCGTCGGATGGGTATCGAGGGCCGGCGCTGGGTGAAAGAACGCTTCAGCCTGGAGAGGATGCTCGACGAGTTGGAGGCTCTGTTGGCCCGAACGATCGGCACTCCAGCGGAGCCTCCCAACGCGTGATTCGCACCGATTCCCGACCGCGCCGCCCGCGCGCCCTGGTCCCGATCCCGCCGTTCGCCGACGGGCTGCCAAGGCGCCCAGGGCGCGCAATGAGATCGATGTCCTCGCGGTAGTCGGACAGCAAGACTTCACGCCACCGGAAAGGGCAGACGCTCGGCCCAGCAGATGCGCTTGTGGATGCGCAGGTTTTCGGCTGCGACGTTACAGCTCGTGAAGCACTCGCGACAGATAGGCCGGTGCGTGCACGGCATCTCGCGGCACTTGCGGCGGAACGTGCGGTATAACCGCCCATACCAAATCTCATCAAAACCCTGCTCGTAGATGTTCCCCAGCTGCTCCTCCTCGCAGTAACAGCAGGGCGTCACCACGCCGTCGGGTGCAATCACGGTGAACACCCAACCTTCGTAGCAGCACAGGCTCTGCTGCAGAGGATTCAACTGCGGCCGGCCCCCGCGGACGCGCAGCAGGAGTTCCCGCGAGAAGGCCGCGAGGTTGTGCGCCACGCCCGCACGCCGCAACAGGGATCCCCAGCCATCTACCTGGGCCAGGATCGTCTCCACCTCCGGCTCCCCCAGTTGGAGGAACTTCGTCTCCGGCAACTCACCCATCACCAGGAAAGCGACCTCATCGACGCCGAGGTCCGCACACACCTGCCCCATGCGCTCCATGTCCTCGGTGTTTTCCCGGGTAACCACATGCGTGATCTGAATCCAGGGACGGGCACTGGCTTGACGCCGCCGCGCGTCGATCACATCGCCGAGGAACTGAAGAACCTCGTTCCACAGATCGCGGCTGGAGGTGCGCCGGTAGACCTCGCGGCTGCCGGCGTTCAAGGACACGCTGAGGCGCAACAGGCCCCGTGCAACCAGGGTCGCGGCCAGATCCGGACGAGCCAGCGTCCCGTTGGTCACCAGGGCACACTCCTCCCCCGCGTCGGTCAGGGCAGCGATGATCCCGGACAGCTGCGGATGCGTCATCGGTTCGCCCTTACCGGAGAGCTCCACCAGATCCGTGCCCACCACCGCCAACTCGCCGGCCAGGCGCTGGACGGTCTCCAGATCCATCTGCCAGCGGTCGGACGCGTACGGGCGGCGTGCAGTGATCGGCACCGCCTGCAGACGCCCATGCGACTCACAGAAGGAACAGCTCAAATTGCAGTGATGGGTAACTTCCAGACTAACGACCTGCGGACCCATCAGCGGGCGGCCCCGAACAATCCCCAGGTAGCGGCGGATCTGCCGAGCACGGGAGCCGAATTCGAAGCGTTTCACGTTCCCACTCCGTGGCTGTAACTGTCGGGTGCAATCACTCTGCGAACCGCGCAGAGTGCGAACTATCAGCAACGAGATCTTAGCACTTCGCGGCCAGGCTAGCAATATGAGAGGAGTGCGATGAGAGGAGTGCGATCAGCACGACCTTCTACAGGGCGGAAAGCGGGGTTAGGAGCCGCATCTGCCGCACGGCAGTGTATATGTTGCCTGCCGAACCCCAGGGCACTTCGAGGATCAGGAGCCCGGTTCCCAGCAAGAGGATCCCACGGAGGTCGACATGGAGGAGATCACTGAGCCATCGCTCATGCGGTCTCTCGAGCACGCATCTGACTCCCGACATGCGTCTCGACATGCGCCCCGACATGCGTCCCGACATGCGCCCCGACATGCATCCCGCAATTCGATCCGATCTCGTTTTCGGCCAGCTCGCCGATACTCAGGATCGTCTCATAGCCCGCGCTGCGGAAGCGCTCGGCGACGTGGGCACTGCCCTCCTCATCGCAAGGATCGATCAGGCCCTCCAGACCGGAACGCTCCGCCATTCGGGTCGGGTTGATCGGGGTCAACTTGATCAGGAAGCGCTCGGGCGAGAAGTGGGGCGTCAGGCACTCGGGCTCGAGCGGCAGGGTGCGTGCGGGAGCGAAGTTGAGCGTCACCTTGCGATCCCCGGGCGAGAAGAAGGTATCCCCATAGGCGGCCATCTCGGCAAGAGTCCACGTTCGCGCCGGGACCAGACGCCGGCGGGCACCCTCGTCGGTCGTGTGAAGGGAGAACTGAAGCTGGAAGCGTCCTCTCGGGTAGTAGCGTCGCTTGATCTCCAACAGGTCTCGGAAAAAACTCTCTCGGCCCGCCGGAGCGATCGTCGAAATCGACGGCAACAGCCCCGGGAGCCCGCGACGCTGCGCCAGGGTGGCCATCACGGCCGGCACCGCCGGGTTCAGGGCCGGCTCCCCCATGCGGGCGAACTGGATCTTCAGCTTCGGCACCGGGACTTCCCCGGCGGGGAACCGCCGGGCGATCATGAAGTCGATCTGTCCGAGGATTTCATCCGCCGAGAGCACGCCGCGATAGTGCCCCCCCGCATCGCAGATCGGGCAGCCGATCGGACACCCCTTCAGCGTCGAGACGATCAGCACCCACTTCTCTTCGCGCGGCACCGGAGGCTGGACCGACTCGACACACTCGATGCGCGCGCCATCCTCGAGTTCGAAGACGTAGACCCTCGCCAGCTGATCATCCCCGCGGGTGAAGAGAAGCTTCACACGCCCTCCAGTCGGCCCATGTGCGGCGCTCGATCCGCCGCTGTCCCCTCCAGGAGCCTGGCTGCATCCATGGCCGCGGCCAGCCCATCGCCGACCGCAATACCGACCTGGCCCAGTCGCCCTCGGCGCGCATCACCGACGACGAAGAGGCCCTGATTTCCTCCACCGATGCCCGTGCCATCCGCGGGTTGGAAGCTGGGCACGAGATCGACGGCCGCTGAGAAGCGCCCCACGGCAGCCAGGATCGCGACCGCTCGCAAGCGCCGGGAGTCGGCGAGTGTGACCTGAAGCTGCCTGCCTTCTCGGTCAAGAGCGACCGGCGCCGCCTCGCGGAGGCACTCGATGCCCTCTTGCGCCATGACCCGCTCGAAGAGGTGGCCCCGCACGCGCAACTGCCGGCCTCGGATAAGCAGCCGCACGCGCGCGCCGGCGGAGGCCAAAGAGAGGGCATAATCGCAGGCCGCTTCTCCCCCGCCGATCACGATCACCAGCTCCGACCGGATGGGAAGCGCCTGCAGGTGACGGTACTCGTAGTAGAGCCCCCGCCCTTCCAGCTCGGCAGCGCCCGGAATCGTCAGGCGCCGCGGCCGCGTGCCTGTCGCCACGATGACCGCCCGGGCGCCGAGATCAGCGGTGGTGCCCCTCAGCGAGAACCCCTCCTCACAGATCTGCAGCGTCTCGACACGCTCTCGGCGTGGCGTGACCTCGAAGCGCGATAGGTGGGCCGCGAGACGCGCGGCGAACTCGGGGCCCGACAGTGGGGCGAGGCCCGGGTAGTTCTCGATTCTCTGCGCATTGCAGGCCAGCCCCCCCACCTCACCGCTCTCCTCGAGCAGCAGGACGGAGAGGCCCAGCCGGCGGCACTGCACCGCCGCGGCACATCCGGCCGGACCGGCACCCACGACGACTACATCTGCGCCCGACATCGCGCCAGCACCTCTTCAGTGGTCATCACGATCGCCACCGCGTCGGCCATCGCCAAGAGGGAACCGAGATGGAGATCCTCGCTGCTCGTGGCCATGGCATCGGCGGCGACGAAGACCTCGTAGCCCCGACAGAAACCCGCCCGCGCGCTCGTCTCGCAGCACATGTGCGTCAGGACTCCGCTGATCAGAAGCTGATCGCGGCCCGTCTCCTCCAGGAACTCCCCCAGCGACGTCCCGAGAAACGCATCGTAGGTCGTCTTGCGGATCACCGGTTCGCCGGGAGCAGGCTGAAGCGCGGAGATGATCTCCGCCTCGGGTTCATCCGCGCGGATATAGTCGTCGAAGAAGCGACCGAGCATACCGAGGTCGGTCTCATCCCGGTGCCCGTGACGGGTGAAGACCACCGGATGTCCCCCGGCCCGCCAGGCGGTGAGAAGGGCGGCAATCTGCGGGATGACCGCGCGGGTGGCGGGCAGGTGACAGCGGCCGGCGGGATCGGCGAAGTAGCGCAGCATGTCGATCACGACCAGCACCGCGCGCTGCGGATCGAGCTGCAAACGGGGGCGCGGCGCGACGCGACTGCGGATCGCCGCCAGCCACGCCTGGGTCCGCGGCACAAGGGTCTCGGGGGTCACATAAGGCCCGCTGCGCACGGTCGGCCTGCTCCTCTCCTGCTCCCCGACGGAGCTCACTCTCGGCGATCGATCGTGAGGCCCTAGCGCCGCTCGCCGAGGGCTTCCTGTAACGCGTCGCTCAACGTCGCCACCGGCAGCAGACGGCACCCGGCCGGCGGTGACCAATCGCGGGCCTCGAGGTCACGCTGCGTCGCCGCCGGTACCATCACGCGCCTGAATCCCAAACGCACCGCCTCGCGAATGCGCCGCTCGGGATCGCTGACCCGGCGCACTTCGCCCCCGAGACCGACCTCGCCGAACGTGGCCAACTCATCTCCGGTGGGACGATCCCTCGCACTCGAGGCGATCGCGAGCAGAACCCCGAGATCGACACCGGGCTCCTCGATGCGTAAGCCGCCGACGATGTTGACGAAGACATCACTGTTGGTGACATCCACTCCACCTCGCTTGACGAGCACCGCCAAGAGAATCGCCAGGCGCCGGCCGTCGAACCCGGTGGCAATGCGTTGCGGGATCCCATAGCGCGTCGGGTGAACCAGCGCCTGCACCTCGACGAGCAACGAGCGCGATCCCTCCGTCCCGGCGACGATCGCGCTGCCGGCGGCGCGCCCCGCCTCCTCACCAAGGAAAAGCAGCGAAGGGTTCGAGACCTCGTGCAGGCCGTCGGCGCGCATGTCGAAGACGCCGATCTCGTGCACACTGCCGAAACGGTTCTTCGCACTGCGCAGCAACCGGTGGGCGTGAAAGCGCTCCCCCTCCATGCTGAGCACCGCATCGACGATATGCTCGAGGGTCCGCGGACCGGCAAGATTGCCTTCCTTGGTCACGTGTCCGACCAGGAGCACGGTCACACCCTTGCGTTTGGCCATCTGGGTGAGTTGCAAGGCTCCCTCGCGAACCTGGAGCACACTGCCGGGCGCCGAGGGCAGATCGGGCAGATAGGTCGACTGGATCGAGTCGATGAAGACGACCTCGACGGGACGGGTCGCTCCAGGCGGCTCAGCTTCGACTTGCCGCTCGGAATCCGGCCCGCCGGCCGGCTCCACCTCGACCGAGGCATCGGTGATTGGCCCGCGCGCCGCTCCCGATGCCGCCTCGCGCTCCACCGCAAGCGCCGGGACGCCCTCACTGATCGCCTCGAGCACGCGTTCGAGATCCCCTTCCGCCATCACGGGCAGCTGCTGGCTCACGCTCAGCCGCACGGCGCGCAGTTTGGTCTGCGGCGCGGATTCCTCGCCCGAGACATAGAGCACCCCGTGGCCGGCGGTGACGAGGTTCGAGGCGGCCTGCAAGAGGAGGGTCGACTTGCCGACCCCCGGATCGCCGCCGATCAGGACAACCGATCCGGGCACGAGGCCCCCGCCCAGCACTCGGTCGAACTCCTCGAGCCCTGTGGAGAGGCGCTCGGGCCCCCGGGCAGGCACGGCCGAGAGCAGCTGTACGCCCGCTTCGAAGCGGGGATCGCGCTCGAACCGGGACCAGGGACGGGCGCCCTCGGGCGGGGATGGGCGCGCCGGCGTCCCCAGGCCTCGCGCGAGGCGACCACTCGGGCGTCCCGGCCGGCCCGAGCCGGGCACCGAGCTGGGGGGCCGGTAGGACACGAGGGTATTCCACTCGCCGCAGTTCGGGCACTTCCCGAACCACTTCGAGAAATCTTCACCACAGTTGCGGCAGAGGAAGGTTTGTGTTTGGCGCTTGCGTCGAGCCACGGCACGCTCCCGCGATCGGACCAGTCCCTCGTCGACACATCCTAGCAATCTCGGGGCCACGTGACACCCCCCGAGCTGAAGGCCGACAAGGCCCCCGCCGATGGTCCCCACAGGGGGGGGAGAGACCTGCCGGCGGACTCGGCCTGGACTGCCCCACCCCGCCTGGACTAGAATGAGGATTCTACGTTCGATCGGAGACGAGGCCGGCGACGCCTTCGTGGCGCGCCGCGGTCGTGCCCGAACCGCAGATCGGTCTCGAGCCGCACCGCAGGTCGCACCACCGATCGCGTCTGCTCGCATGGGAGGAGGTCGTCATGCCCGAGATGCGCAATCGCGTCGAAATCATGGTTCCCCACGGACAGTTCGTCGTCCGTCAAGCCCGATGTCCGCAGGGATGCGACCTGATGGATGCCGAACACCCGATCCACGATCACCACTCGATCCACGTCGAGGCGACATGTGAGGGGCAGACCGGATCGCTCTACCTCGACCCCGTCTATGGCAGCCATGACAACATCGCCGAGCTCGAGATCCCCAAGGGCGAGATTGTCGAGTTCACTTGCCCGCATTGCGGCACGTCCCTGTCCGACCCCGACCGCAGTTGTGCGAAGTGTTCGGCCGGCATCTTCACGATTCATCTGCCCAAGGGAGGGTTCATCGAGGCGTGCCGGCGCGGCGGGTGCTTGAACCACCGCCTCCAGCTCGTGACCGGCGAGCAGGCGATGCAGCGCGTCTTCGATGAGCTGGGGATGGATGCGTTTCTTTGATGCGCTTTTCTGATGTACTTCCTTGATGCGCTTTCTGGATGCGCATCTTTGACGTGCTTCCTGGACACATCTCCCTTCGTCACGAACTAGCCGCGGGTGTCGGTGCGATCCTCGATATCGGGCAAGTACGGGCCGGATCGCCCTTGCTCTGGCCCGCGATGGCCACGACGCCTGGTGCGTCGAGCCTTCACCGGAGATGCGGGCCGTGTTGAGGAAGAGGTGCGTCGCCGCATAGGCCGACACCAGCGCCCAGCTACCGAGCCATCTGCAGCTGAGGGCGACGGCTTCTTCCACGACGTATCCCTGGAGCGTGCTATCTGCTACGCTGCGGTACGCAGTGTTCCCGCCACAGCCCCGAGAGGAATCTCGCCATGGTTCACCCCGCACAGCGGATGCGTGTGCCTCTATGCATTGGACTCTGCCTGGCAGTGAGCCTGAGTCTCACGAGTCCCGTGCGGCCGCAGACGAGTGATGCCGAGCTCTATGCCATTTTCGATGGCGACTCGATGTACACCGTGCTTCCAGCCAACACGATTCCAGCGATCCTGGCGCCCGAGTTCGTCACCAGTGAGGACGCCGCCGCTCAGATGCTGCCCGCTGAGCCGGTGATCGGGATCGTCCTCGCCGGCCGGGCGCGGGCCTACTCGACCTGGCACCTCGATGGACACGAGATCGTCAACGATGAACTCTCCGGCAGGCTGATTGCCGCCACCTGGTGACCGCTGTTGCGTACGGGCGTGGTCTACGCTCGCGAGTCGCTCGGAGATACCCTGACCTTCATCGTTTCGGGAAAGCTATGGCGTAATGGGCTGGTGATGCAGGACCGCGAGACCGAGACCCTCTGGAGCCAACCGATCGGCGAGGCGATGGAGGGGCCGCTGATGGGACGGCTGCTCGAACCCCTTCCGAGTGTGCAGACGACGTGGAGTGAGTGGAACTCGGCGCATCCTGAGTCCGACGTGCTGCGCAAGAAGGAGGAGGTCACTCACTCGGTCTATCAACGCTATTTCGATGATTCCGATCGGATGGGGATCTTCCCGATCCATTGGGATGCAGACCGCTTGCCCGCCAAGATTCTCGTCCATGGCCTGCGGCACTGGCCTCACACGCTAGCGATTACCGAGGATACCCTCTCCGCCGGATACCCGCTCCACGCGTCCCTCGGTGAGCATCCGATCGTCGCGTTCCGCGGATCGGATGGAGGCGTGCGGGCCTTCAGCACACGGGTCGGTTCACGATCACTGACCTTCGAGGCAACTGAACGCGAGGGCCCCATCCGGGATCAGGAGACCGGCTCGAGCTGGGACCTGACCCGCGGGTACTGCACCGCGGGACCCTGCGCGGGAGCTGAGTTGACCGAAGAGGTCGTTCGGACCGCCTTCTGGTTCGCCTGGAGTGCCTTCTATCCCGAAACTGACGTCATCTCTGGACAATAGCGGCGCACCGGGGCGGCTGGGGTCCATTGGATCCAGGCCCGGACACTGGAAGAAGTTCAGCGGGCACGGTTGGTGGTCGTGGGGTAGTATCATCACAATCTGACCGTCTACGGATTTCCGGCGGCCATCTTCCGAGGGCGAGGGGGCCGCCCCCTGGACCACACCACGGAGGCAACGGAGAAGGCCGGTCGCTTCGGCGAGAAACGATGCTGATCGTCGTGGGTTGCGCCAGCGATGAGTTAACTGCAAGATCCGGCAACCGATAGAGTGCCCTGGTGCCACGAGATCAGGGAATCGGGATGTTTCTTTCTGTGATTCGCGAGGGTTTCAGGCGTTTCCCATGAACGAGGGCTCTCCTCCAGCGGCCGAGGACAGGGACCGGCCCGAGCGGGACCTGATCCACGTAATCGTGACCCGATCCGGGAGCGATGACGCAGAGCGGGCCTGCTCCACCTTGCTCGGTCGCTACCGGGAGCGAGTCTACCTCTGGTGCTATCGGTACACGCAGAACCATGATCGGGCGCTGGATCTGGCCCAGGAGGTCCTCCTGAATGCCTACCGAAGTCTGGGCACCTACGAGGATCGCTCTCGTTTCGGGGCCTGGTTGTTCACGATCGCCAGGAACCGGTGTCTGAGTGATCTGCGGCGGCCCGCGCTGTTGATCGATGACGAGGTGGATCCCAATGGACTGCCCAACCCGCAAGGCAACCCGCACCAGATGCTGGTGGAAAAAAAGTCAGAGGCAGAACTGCTGGATCTGATCGAAGAACACTTGGATCCTCTTGAGCGAAGAGCGCTCTGGCTGCGGTGCATCGAACGGATGCCCGTCGATGCAATCACCAGCCTGCTGATGATCGAAGAGGCATCGGGTGCACGGGCACTCCTGCAGCGTGCCCGACGCAAGCTGAGAGCTGCTCTGCAGAGAGAAGGGGACGGCGCGTGAGGAAGGGCTGCCTATCCATCGAGGAGCTGGCTGCGGCCGCGTCCTGGGCGCCGGGTGACCCTCGGCGGCGTCACCTCGACGGCTGCACGCGCTGTCAGAGCCTGTTGCTCTGCCTCGATGGCTTCTTGTCCCCAGCCGATACGCCCCCTGGATCCGATCCGGTGGCCGCTCGCGACTGTCTCGTTACGGACTTCCGAGACGAGAAACCAATCGGGATTCCGACGCGTCGCCATATGCCCGGCACGCCCCAGAGGGATGGGAAGCGGGGTCATGCCAGAGGCCTTCTCCTCTCCCTGCTCCGGCCCGCCTGGCGACCAATCCTGGCACTGGCTGTCCTGCTGGTCGTGGTGATCGAGCTGCCACGCATGCTCGAGAGACCGGCCGAGAGAGCCCGGATCGTCCTGCGCGATGGGGGCGACCAACCGGATGCTAGGACGATCAGGACCCGGCCCCCGTTCTCGGGCGACGAGGCTGGCAGTTCCACTGTGATCCTCTCCTGGCATCCCGTGGCCGGCATCGAGTCCTACCGGGTCGCCTTCTTCAATACCGACTTCCAGGAGATTGCGTGGCGCCAAGCCGGTGCTGATACGGTGATGACGCTCCTGCATTTCGACCTACCGGTTCCGTTCGAACAGTGGGGCCACCTCTTCTGGCAAGTGACCGGATGGCGGGGGCAAGACCCGGTCGCGCAGTCGAACATGACCACCCTCGATCTCCCCGAGGAGTAAGGCATGGCGGGGGGCGGCAGACGGCGCCTGTCATCCATCCGCAGCGGATACGCGGCGGCAATGGCCATCGTCGCCGTGGTGGGACTTGCGACGCTGGTCTCACCTTCGGACTCCGCCCCACTGAGCGATGAGCAGCGGCGCGTCATTGCTCGCATCGACTCGCTTCGAGCCATGTCCCAGCCGGCCCTGGCGCACACGGTCATCGATTCCCTGCTGCCGCACGCCCGCGCTACCAACGACTCGACCTACCTGGCCGACTTGCTCCTCCGCAAGGGCGTGGTGTGGGTGACGGTGGGGCAACCCCGCCCGGCCACACCCGTTCTGCAGGAGGCTGTCGGCATATCCACGGCACTGCGGGACTCGGCGCGGCTCTGCGCGGCCGTGCGTTGGACTGCCGTGGCCCTCGGGGACCTCGGGCACAACGAGGAATCCAGGGCCCAGTACCAGCGGCTGCTCGACCTGGCCGATGCCATTGGCGATCGCCGGCACCAGGGCTGGGCACGGATCGGACTGGCCTGGCATGCGGGCCGGGTGGCGGAGTTCGAGGCCGCCACCCGCGAGTACCGTCTGGCAGCGGAGCTGCTGCAGGAGGCGGGCGATCTCAATGGTCTGATCTGGGCCCGAAACGGCCTGGGGACGATGCTCGGAGAACTCGGAGACCACGAAGGCGCCCAGGCGTGCTACCTGGAAACAGCGCGCGTGGCCCACGAAAACAACTTGCGCCAGGTCGCGGCCTACGCTCTGAACAACCTCGGTACCATCCACTACATCTACGGAAGTGCAGAGCAGGCGATGGTCTGCTTCCAGCAGTCCTTCGACTTGCATCAGGAGATCGGCAGTCTCAGGGAAGCGATCACCCCTGCCAACAATATCGTGTACTGCCAAATCCAGCTCGGCCGTCTGGAGGAGGCGGCGCAGACTCTGCTGGACTTGCTGGACGAGTGTCGGCAGAAGGACCATCAGCCGCTGTTCGCGACCCTGTTGAACAACTTGGCCAGAGTGCGCGTGCGACAGGGCCGCCCCCACGAAGCCGCCGCCCTGTTCCGACAGACGCTCGCCCGTGGAAAGACTGTTTCCTTCAAGCATCAGCTGGAGGCACTAACGGGACTTGCCGCCACCTTGGCGGAGGTGGACAGCACAGAGGCGGCCCTCGCCGCTCTCGAGGCCAGAGGCGACATCGCCGGCCAGCTGACAGGCGAGTTCATCGTGCAATGGCACGATGAACTGGGCCATCGCCTCGCCGACGCCGGGCGGTGGCACGAGGCATTACATCACCTTCTTCTGGCGGCCACTGAGGCAGAGCGCATCGGTACCGTGGGATACCGGGTGGGTGCTCTGGCCCGCGCAGGTGAGGTCTACCGGGAACTCGACATGCCGGATAGCGGCGTGGCTGTTCTGACCCGGGCAGCCGAGGTCTGGGAATCCGAGCGCATCACGACGCGGGATCCGGAGTGGCGCGAGTTGTGGGGCGAAGCAGGCCGGGCGGTCTACACCTCCCTTGCGGATCTCCTCTTGCACTCATCGCCGGGGAAGACCGGCGCGGGGAATGAGTCAACGATCTTCGATCGATTGCAGATCTTCAAGGCCCGCACGCTGCTCGAACGGATGTCTGGGCCGATCACGAAACGAGCGCTCTCCACGACGGATTCCTCCATCACCCTGAGCAGGCTAGCCACGTTGCAGCAGACCGTTCTGGAGCCGGGAGAGCTGTTTCTGGACGCCTACCTGGGACCCCAGGTCTCGATTCTCTTCGCCGTGACCCCGGCCGAGGCGCGGGTACTGCGACTTCCCGCTCAGGAGGAACTGGAGCGACGCCTGCGCGGCTATCACCAGGCGATCTCCACCCCCCCGCACAGCGTCTCGTCCCAGGTCGGGGCAGCCGGTCGGCGGGAGGCGGGTCGGAACCTGTCGGACCTGCTCTTGGGAGAGGTGGCAGATCTGCTCGCCGGCGCGCGACGTGTCATCGTTGCACCGGACGGAGCCCTGAACCTGCTTCCCTTTCAGGCTCTCCCGGCACCGGGCACGACCAGCGACCTGCAAGGCGAGGCGCCCGCAGTCCGCTCGTGGACCCGCGTTCCTTCAGCCACCATCTTGGCCAAGATCCGGCGGACCTCGGAACGGAGAGAGACACACCGGGCTTCCGACGTCCATTCGGGAACCGCGTCGGCTACCAACGTGCTGGTTGTCGCCGGGCGCCCCGATGAAAGCGTGGAGGCCCTGCCGGGAGCCGAGGCTGAGGCACGGAGGCTTGGGCAGCTCTATCGGAACGTGGACGTGTGTCTCTTGCCCGCGACACGAATGGCCCCCGAGCTGGCCGATCTGCCCCGGTATGATGTCCTGCACTTTGCCTCGCACGTTCGCGTCGACGACCAGTATCCGTGGCGATCGCGCATCCTGCTGGGCTCTGGCGGAGATACCGACCGCTTCACTGCAGAGAATATCGCCGATCTCCGACTGCCTGGGCGTCTGGTGATCCTGGCAAGCTGCCAGTCAGCCGCCGGACGCATTGTCTCCGGCGAGGGGATACTCGGCCTGTCGAGCGCGTTTCTAGGCGCCGGCATCCCGGTGGTGGTCGCGACGCTCTGGCCGGTGGATGACCAGGCCACCCGCCGATTGATGGATCACTTCTATGCAGAGCTGGCCGGAGGCATCTGTGTGGCTCGTGCCCTGGTTCGGGCGCAACACGCGCTGCGCAAGGATCCGGCTACGCAGCATCCCTTCTTCTGGTCCGGCTTCGTCGTCATCGGCGATGGCGCCGTGTGCGTGCCCCTGACGCGACGGTCGACGCTGCCTCCGGCCGCACTGACCGCTCTGACCGCACTGGCCGTGCTGGTCGCCTGCTCGCTGATCATTCTGGCGATCCGGCTTCACCATCGCCGCGCTCGGCGGCTCGTCAGGCCCTGATCCTCTTGCCCTCCGGCCGCCTGTGATTTTCGGGCGGGATTCTCGTTACTCCCCATGGAAGCGTTTATCCGCCGCTGCCGTGAGTAGGTGACGTGATGGCAGGGCCGTGAGGAGAGGAGGTCATGATGAAGGCCGCAACGATTGCTGGTGCGACCGTTCTGTTGATCCTGGCAGGGGCCGTGGTCTTGGCGCAATCCGTCCCCGACAAGACGCCACAGTCCCCGGCAGCGACCGGCAGCCAGACGCCGGATGACCTGAACCGCAATGCCCCATTCCCGCCGCTCTTCGCGGCCTCACCGCTGCACCAGAGGATCCAGGCCACCTTGGATCGAGAGGCAGAGGCCTTGGCCGTCATTCTTGAGCGCCTCGATCAAACGGATAACGACCGCGATGTGCTTCAGCTTCAGCGCGAGGCAGAGGCCCTGAAGCTGGCGGCCGAGATCGAGATCCTCACCCTGCAAGCCGAGTTCGCCCGAGAGCAGGATCGTCACGAGCAGGCCGAGCGCATCGACACCGCTATCGCGAGACTGCAAGACCCGATCATTCCCGCATCCCGCGAGGGTGCGGTCGGTACGCCGAAGGAAGCGGGGAGGTCGGAGCCATGAAACGCATCTGCCGGACTGCTCCGTTCAGCCTGGTCTTTCTATTGCTTGCCACGGTAGCGTCGGCCAGTCACGGCCCGCTCGTGCAAGTCCGGCTCATGGATCTCGAGAGTCCTGCGAAGGCAGGTGAAAGACTGGCGGCCACTGTGGTGATCCACTCTCGTGCCAACTTGATCGTGACAGACGTGCGCTGCGGGGGCGACGGGTGGTATGATGTCCAGCTCGACGCACCGCTCGCCCTCGCCCTCGGTCCCGAGGAGGAGGTGCGGCTCCAGCTGCATGCGATCCCGTCGGACCCGGACCGTCCCCTGATCATTAGTCTCGAATATGACGGCCGGTCTTATCGGCGCTCATTCGACCTCTCAGCACCGACTCACGATGCGGCCCACCATGGTCGGCCGATCGCCACGATTGCAGCCAGCTCGCCGCCGCCTCCTGAGCCCTCGTGCCTCGTGGCGCCGGCGCCCCCAGAACCGGATTTCTCCAAGCGGTCACAAGAAGAGTTGGTCGCACTGGACGAGGTGGGCAGCGATCCGCAACGTCCTGAGCGCTCGGGCTACGAGATCCGGGTTACCGGCCGCTTCGTCTACTACTACCCGGCGGATCAGACCCACCCGGTGGAGGAGAATGGGGCTCACGGTGTCACGGTCCGCGTTTACGATCAGGACAGCGGGCCCGACGATTTCCTGGCCGCGACGACGGCCAGCGCCTCCGGCTACTTCGAGGTGACTTTCACTTGGGATCCGTGCGCGCTCTGCGACGGCACGCCCGATCTCTATGTTGAAATCGAGGCGGCCAATGTTGCTTTCGACGTCGAGGAATCGGATATCTGGGAGACGAACTACAAGTTTGTCACCGAGACCTACCACGACTACACGGGCACGGAGCTCGATTTCGGTGTCATGTCACCTGCCGATCCGGGGCTCTACCCGGCGCTTCACATTCTCAAGACGCTGACCCGCGGATGGCTGATCCTCTACGAAGAGGCAGGGTACGAGGTCCCCCATATCGACGCGCAATGGCCCGACAACAGCCACCACACTTCGTTCTACGACGGGAGCGAGATCCACTACACGTCGGATAGCCAGTGGTCCGAGAACACGATCTTCCATGAATGGGGGCACCATTGGGTCCATAGCTTCGCGGAGAGCCCCCCGCCCGAGTACTGCAATCCCGGCGGTCACTGTGACGACCCCGAATGCGGCCACTGCTACTGGTGCCCCGAGAATGAGACGGTGGCCTTCACGGAGGGAGTTCCCGACTGGTGGGCCGGCTATCTGATCGGCCGGGTGGAGGACCTCTACGATCCCGATCCCCGGTTCAGACCGAACTTCGAGCTCTCGTTCACGTGTTGGGAGAACGGTGAGTACGGCAACCCCTATACCACTGAAGGTTGGTTCTGCATTCTGCTCAATGATTTCGAGGATGCCACCGAGGAGGATCATGACACCTCCGTCTACGGCAAAGACGTCGTCAACCTTGGCTTCACAACAGTCTTGAATTTCATCGATGCCTATCATCCGACAACACCCAGGGCGTTCCTCGATCAGATGATGGCCGTCTCCTCGCCCGATTTCCGTGAGGCGGTCTGGCAGACGGCAGCGAATCTCGGCTTCACTCATCTCGACACCGAACCCCCGCCGGTGCCGATCGACGTAGTCTGCCTGAGCCATGAGATCGGCGTGCCTTCGGTCGACCACACCTTTCACATGGCCTGGACGCCCCCCGTGGATGAGGCCTCGGGCGTATGGGGCTATGACTACTCCATCTCAGAGGGCGGCCCGGAGGATCCGGGTCAGTTTCCCCTGATCGATGATGTAGATTTCTTCATTGTGGACTACTTCCCGGCCGGCACCTACTGGTTCAATCTGCGCACGATTGACCATGCCTGGCACGAGAGCACCGACTATGTCTCGGTCGGGCCGTTGATCATCGAGGATGGCGGCGACTGCAACCTCGCCTACTGGTCCTCCTTCGACTGGTCACGGCCGCTGATCCCCAGGGCGGCTCCCGATGTCGTCTGGGGTGGGCCCTACGTCGACGATCCCCAGACGCTGGACGGGAACGTCGCCACGACCTATCTCAATGCCTACACGGGAAACTTCGGCGGCGAGCCGACCTGGCACGCCTTCTGGGACTACTTCTGGGTGGATGAGGAGCTGGTCTGGTGGAACAACTGGGTGGAGCAACCCGCGTGGGAGACGATGGTGGCCTTGAACCTGGGGCCGGTTGTGGTGCCTTCGGGAAGACATACCCTCCATGCGATGCTCGATCATACGGAGAAGGTTGGCGAACTCTGGGAGACTGACAACTTCGAGGGCCACCAGTGGATCTGGTCCCCCTTCGTGATCGTGCCGGGGTCACCCGTGCTCTGCAATCCGCCGCCCTGGAAGAATGCGGGCTGGACGTCGGTCACCGACGGGCAGACCCTGTGGTCCAACTGCGACGGATTCCGCTACACGCAGACCGGTTGGTGGCAGGCGGCCTATCTCGTCCAGTACGAATATGAATCCGACTACGATCTGCGGCTGCATACACCCTCCGCCGGAGCGAGCGACGGCTTCGGCGCCTATCTAGCCAGCTCTGCGAGAACCGGCGGTTATCTCGACGCCATCCTGGTCAATGGCAATCAGGTGGCCTGGCAGGATTGGGATGTGGGCGTCTCCAACTGGAACTACCACGACGCACTCTATTCCATGGTGACAACCACCAGCCAGGGGATCGCTCTCGAAACACCGGAAACCATCGCCCTCGGTGAATTCGAGATGCTCGCCTTACGGGAGTTCCTCGGCGATCCAGGCTTGTACACCATCGCTGTGGAGATCGATTTGCCTTACCGACCTGTCTCAGTCGCCTGGTTTGACTCGGAGTTCACGATGGGAGGGCTGAGCAGTATGGGGGGGCTCGCCCGGACCGACTCAACGGGACGGGCATGGCTTGACGTGACGCTGCCGCAGGCCGGCTGGCACGGCATCGCGGTCTACCGGGATCAACGAGACAACGTCTACCCGGTGCAGGTTACGCTCGAGGTCTATCCTATGCGGCCTGAGCTCTACCCGGTAACACCCGAGGGGTGGTACTCGCCTCTGGTGCCAAGACCCGCGGCGGATGCCCTGGCGGACGACGTCTCCATACCGGACTCCCTTACGGGTGAAACGGACCAGACGTGGTTCAACGTGGCGGTGACCAATGAGAGTCCCGTGAACGCTCCGTCGCCCATCGCCCATGTCTATCTCGACGGAGACGACATCACGCCCGTGTCGATCGGTTATCCTGAGTTCACGGGGGATTTCCCCCTGATCAATGTCCTGTCCGCCGTGACGATTCCAGGTGGCCGTCACAGCCTCTGGATGTGGATCGACGATGCTGAGGCAATCCCTGAGCGGACGGAGTTGAACAACGTCTATGGCGAACAATGGGTTTGGTCGCCCTGCCAGTTCGTGGACGAGGCGCCGATCGTACGCTCGGCGCCTCCCTGGCGCATGGGCGGTGTTGACGGCATGACCGTCATGGAGATCTACTACTACAACTGCGACGGCCTGCGCACACCGGTCCTCACACCGGGTGTTCCTGGACCGGACGACGGCTGGTGGGAAGCCATTGCGATGCAGGCCGGAGCGGGCACCAGCTATGACCTACGGCTCTATGAGCGGGCAATCAGTGCCAAGGAAGGTTTCGACAGCCATCTGGCACGCTCGGCCTGGGTGGGTGACGCAACTGAGTTCGTTCTGGTGAACCTGACGATGACCGGCGAGCGTCAGTTCGATGTGGGGGTCGTCAACTACGGGGGTGAGGAGGACTACCTCGTTCACACCGATGCCTCTGGCTACCACGGCGCGGCCATGCGGGGCGTCTTTGGGCCCTTCACGCTCGATGCGTGGGACATCATCGACGTGCACGAATTCGATCTTGATGCGAGCAGACTGATGTTCACCGTGCGGGATCTTAGCGGGGAGGTGGACTGGGGGGTGAGCCTCTATCCCCATGCCCAGGCCTACATGGGAAAGTCCGACGCCATCGACGGGGCAATGTCATTCCTCGCCGGTTCCGGCGCGGATGAGTCGTTCGTCTGCGAGATCCCGCAGGCGGGGCGGTACGCACTGGCGGTCTGGAGGGTCGGTGGTGGAGATCTGTCCGTCTCGGGAGAGTATCAGTTGGAGATCGCGGTGGACCCGGCCGGTGTGCCCGAAGAGGATCCGCATTCAGGGTATGCGTTGGCCCAAAACTCGCCCAACCCCTTCGGTCCCGGCACGACTATCCGCTTCGACCTCCTCCACGACACGGCTGCAGATCTCCGCATCTTCGATATGTCGGGTCGACTGGTCCGGGTGCTGCTGAGGAAGGACGACGCACCAGCGGGGCACCACGAGGTGATCTGGGACGGCACCGATGCCCTGGGCCGCGAGGTGGCAGCCGGCGTGTACTTCTACCGCCTCGAAGCAGGAACGTTCAATACGACGAAGCGGATGATTCTCTTGCGATAGTATCATCACAATCCGACCGTCCACGACTTCGAGGCGGGCAAGGGGCATTGGTTCTTGGCAATGCCTTTCGCCCGCCTCTCGCCGCCCGGGTCTCTTGGCTTCTGTGGGATGTCTTCGAGCGCAGGGATTGGGCAGCGGCCGCCCTGTGGTACGCTTCCCTATCTCTTCAAGGGTGCTCGGATTAACTTATCAACAACGCGGGCGTCACGGTCGGAGCCACCACCTCGACGATCACCGGACCCAGGGCCTCCAGACGGCGCTTCAGGGCTAGAAACTCTCTATTTAGTAATTCGTTCGATTTCATAGTCTATCCATGCCCCTCCAAAGAACTCATCCGCCCTGCCACGACCGTTTCATGGCCGTTCGCCGAGATCTCGACGGCGCGGTCGACCGCGAATCGGCCGGATCAGTAGAACTCAATATAGATGTAGCTGTCGTCGTCACAGTCGAAGTCTTCGAACCCGCTCCACCAGCCGCCAGAGTAGGAGACCCCGTCCTTGAACTCCTGGATGTACGATTTCGCGTTCTGTCCTTCGACCCCGAACTGCATCCCTCCGTCATCCGTCATTTGGACGAAGGGGAGGTTCTTCGCCTGAACCGTCGTCGTATAGGTGATGCCGAAGCCTTCGTATTCGTAGTAGCTGCTCATGCTGTCGATCGTCGTTCCCGCGTCGTTGACCCAGACAAAGACCTCTCCCTCCGCGGCGCTTCCGTGAGCGGCCGGGTTCCAATCGCCCATGTAGCTGTCGCCTTCGAAGCTCCCCTCCGCCACGCCTTCGTAATTGTAGCCCGCCAGCCATTGGGAGTTGTCCGAGTCCCGGTAGCGGCCGATGGCGGAAACGAAGATCGAGCAGTTCTCGTAGGTGAGCTGGCGGCTTCCGGATACCCTCACCTCCAGTTCGATTCTCGTTTGCGTATCGTAACTCGGCGGGTGGTAGCTGCTGTTCACAACGAGAACGATCAGGTCGGCAAACTGGTCGGTGAGAGCCCTCACCCCGTCTACCTCGACCCGGGTATTTCCCTCGCCGATCCGCTCCATCGTCGTTCCGATCAGCTTGTACACGAGAATCCTCAACTCGTCCGCCGCGATGGTCGTGTTCGTCAGTTTGAACTCGATCTTGGCGTTCTCGGCGATGGTGGAGTGGTTCAGATCGATCAGGAAACGGCCGGTCGACAGGTCCGGGTAATCGATGGGAATGACCTTGAGCGTGTCGTCGTCCGAGGCGATCTCCCAAGAACCCGCCATGTTCTCCTCGTCGGTGAACGCGGTCCAGTCGGGGCGGTAGATATAGGCGAGGAAGTACTTGCTGATGAAGAACGGCCACCAATTCTTGAGCAAACCGTCGCCCCCGCTGAAAGCCGTGGCTACCGCCTCGACCGGGTGCTTCGCCGGGCCGGGCCGGCTTCCGAGACCGGCGTGTATATTGCGGGCAGCCGTGTACCCCAAGTTCTGCGGATCGATCCAGTCGCCTAGATACTTGAACATCGCCGCCATGCCGTGGCCGTGCATCTTGGCCGACGTCCCCGTGGGGTCATGCATGAGCATGGCGCCGGCGTGCATGCCGACGAAGGGGGCGAACTCGTTCCCTTCGAACTCGGAAGGTTTGTAGGTGGCCATCTCGCTTTCGGGAACGAACTTCTCGCCGATCCAAGTGACCGCCGCCTCGTTCAGCCAGTGATAATCCCGCTGGTTCGGCGCCGTCATCACCGGGTAGTGCGGATCGTATTCGTAGGAGAAAAGTATGATCCGGTAGATCTCCCGGCCGAGGGCGACCTTCATTTTCGGAAGCTCGGTTACGCTCAGCTTGGCCGGATCGATCACGAGGCGCGCGAAGTGGTCCCGGTTTCGATAGACGAACCGACAATACTCCCCCGTGGGGAGACGATTCACGATGATCTCGGGAAGTCCCGGAGTGTGGGACGGCGAGTAACCCATCGATAGGATCGTATTGAAAGACTGGTCGACGAGATCGACGAGCTCGGTCAGACCGACACTGATGCCGTTCGGAACGAAGATGTTGTACTGGATGTTGCCCGATCCGGCGCCGCGCCGGACGAGGTATTTGCTGGCAACCGTGAACTTCCTGCCCGGCGGGAGCAATCCACCCTGTCCCTGCTTGCCCGCTCCCTTTCCCCCGCTCCAGGCGGGCATCTCGCAGTGCAAATAGCCGTCCGAGTCGGCGGCGGAGAAGAACTGGTAGAAATGATCCGTCTCGCCTGTGGCGGCGACCATCGCCTCTTCGCCGACGGCTAGGAAGGTCGAATCCTCGAGCGTCCCGTCGTATTGGATGCGGACCGCAAGCGGCTCGGAGCATTCCTCGGGGAGGCCGTCGACGCGGTAGGTTTTGGAGAAGCCGTATTCTTCAAAGGGATCGTCATCGGAAGAGACGTACAGCTTGATCTCGGTCTCCGAATCGAACGCCCCTCCGGGGACGGTGAGACCGAAACCCTCGCTTTCGACGACTCCGCCGCCGGATCCGATCGTCGCCGATGCCTGAAGGGTGTAGTCGTCCGCCGGCGAATCGCCGGACTCCGGTTCGGTCGAGGTGTCATCGCAACCGGCGAGGAGTGCGGAGACGCAGATAATGGCAAGGAGGAGAGCCCTGTTCATCGGTCCGCTCCTTTCATTTTCACTCGTGATGAAACAAGGTGCGGTACATGGCTTGGTTCGACTAGCATCCTACGCCTCCGGGCAGCGCGGATCAAGGAAGTCGTGGATCATGAGCGGTCCGGCGCGGGCGGCTCGCGCCGTCGCGAACTGAGATTTACCGGACATCGACCACCGGCCGGCCGGTCGAGACGCCTGTAGCTCATGAAGGCTCGTCCGCGCTGAGTTACATGTACTGGTACTTCCTTGATGCGCTTCCTTGATGCGCATCTTGGACGTACTTCTGTGACGTGCTTCCTGGACACATCTCCCTTCTTCACGCAACTGGCCGAGGGTGTCGATGCGATCCTCGATATCGGTGCGGGTACGGGCCGGATCGCCCTTGCCCTAGCCCGCGATGGCCACGACGTCTGGTGCGTCGAGCCATCACCGACGATGCTGGCCGTGTTGAAGAAGAAGCGTGCCGCGCAGCAGAAGCTGTCGGGCGCATGCCGCGACCCGCGAGCGGGATCCAGGATCTCCGGCGGGAGGAGTGGGGCCACAAGCGGCGGGACAGGCGGCCGCCCGCAACTGTCTTGCAAATAGCGAGTTACCGTGACCGTCCCTGTACTTCATCTGCTGGCCTGTGCTACGCTTCTTCATCTTCTTCGGCAGCAACTGGCGCAAATGCTCAGCAGGGGGGGGGATATCCCTATGCACCGTCGTTCGATTCTCGGCCATTCAACGGTCCTCTTCGTCATCGCACTGCTTTTCTCTCACTTCACAGCGACCCCGGCGCCCGCAGCCGATGGCGATCCGGCGTCTCCAGTACAAGAGCTGCTCCAGGCGGGCGATTTCTCCGGCGCCCTGCAGCTCTATGCCGACGCGGTCCGAGTGGCCCCCGACAATCAAGAACTCCGGCAGCGGCATGCCATCCTGCGCCAAGTGACCGCCCTGCGCGAACTGCTCGGCAAGGAGCATGACGCCTCCCGCTGGGAGCAGGCGGCCGGTGCGCTGCGGGCGTTCTACTGGGATGAGGGGCTGTTGCGCGAGTCGCTCGTACTCGATACGCGGTGGCATCAGCGCGACGCATCAGCCGAGACGGCCGCGCGGCTCGCCAAGACACAACTCGAGCTGGGCATGAACGCCGAGGCGGAAACGACCCTGGCCGGCATGATCGAAGATCAATCCCCCATCGAGCTGCGCCTGCTCTACGGGATAGCTCTCGCCCGTCAGTCCCGTATCGAACCGGCCCGTGCGGTGCTGGCTTCCCTATCACTCTCCGATGGGACGGCACCCGAACCGCGCTATCACCTGGCGCGCCTGCAAGCGCTCGCCGGAGAACGCGAGGCTGCGCAGCAGTCCCTGACGCAGGTGCTGGCCGCCACCGCGCCCAGCCAGCAGGCAGCGTTGCGCGACCGGGCCAAGGCGTGCCCCGACTTCTCCGTCCTCGCCGAGACGACGACCTTTGCTCAGGTGCTCGCCACCAAATCACAGATCAAGGAATCGAGCTGCAGCACCGGCAAGACCTGCGGGGGCTGTCCGCGAGCAACCGCCTGTAGCGGCGCCTCTAAGACCAAGGCCTTGGGCACCGACGACTAGCAAGATACGAGCAAGTCATGCAGCGGCACGGGACGGCGATTCGGACCCGGCGGGCGATCCAGTTCGCCGCGCTCCTCCTCGTGATCGTCGGCGTCTTCCTGCTGCCCGGGAACCCGGAGCGCTGGTGCCCCTTCGGCGGTCTCGAGACCGTCTATGCATACTTCAGCGAAGGGAACATGCCCTGTTCCCTCGGCGTCTCGAACCTCTTCATCTTCGCCGCGCTGCTCGCAATGACGCTCCTGCTGCGGCGCGCCTTCTGCAGTCACCTCTGTCCCGTCGGAACGATCTCCGAATGGGTTCACCGGCTCGCCCGCAAGTTGGGCCTGCGTCCACGCGTCGTTCCCCGACGCCTGGACCGAAGCCTGGGGGTCTTGAAGTACATCCTGCTCGCAGTGATTCTCTACTTCACCTATCGAACGGGCGAGCTCATCTTCCGCGGCTTCGATCCCTTCTATGCGCTGATCGGCCGGCACGGTGAGGACATCACTGTCTGGGCTTATGTCGTCTCGGGCGCCATTCTGATCGGCTCGGTCTTCGTGATGATCCCCTTCTGCCGCTGGCTCTGTCCGTTGGCCGCGATCCTGCAGCCCTTCTCCCGGATCGGATTGGCGCGGATCAAGCGGGATGCGCGCTACTGCACCGACTGCGGACTCTGCGCCCGGGTCTGTCCCGTAGGTCTCGCCGTCGACCGCGCGCGTGATGTGACGGCCGCCGATTGTCTCGCGTGCATGGAATGCACCGCCGCCTGTCCGGTGAAAGACGAGGCGGCGATCGGTTGGGGCCCTCCCGGTGCCGCCGGCCGGCGCTGGTCACCCGCCCTGTTGGCCGCGGGGCTGGTGATCGTCCTGGGCGCCGGGGTGGTGGCGAGTTCCGCCTTTCCCTCCCCATCCTATCTCTACGAACGGGGAGTGCTGCCCGACGAATCGGCCGCTTTCGAGTGTGAAGTCCACGATCTGACCTGCCGCGGCCGCGCCACGTTGCTCACCTTCTTCCTCGACCGCGACGATCTCTTCGCCGTTCCGGGACCCTTGCGCCTGGAAGCGTGGCCCGCCCCCGGTGCGGGCCGGGTGAAGATCTCCCACGATCCACAACAGACGGACCGCAGGGCCATTGAAGACGCGATCACCGAACCCTACTACGACATGGCCACCGATCGCTGGCATCTCTCACCGTTCGCCATGCTAGCCGGCAACCGCTGAACCCGCGTAACCAGCACCCCACAAGCCTGCTCAGCCGGTGACCCTCGAGCCTGAGAAACCGGCACCCCTTAGACCCGCGTAACCAGCACCCCACAAGCCTGCTCAGCCGGCGCCTCCCGCCTCTTCGCAATCGGGACCACCCAACTGCAAGGACGCCCTTGCATAGTTCCTCTTGCTTGCGGTCGAATGTACGCGGATTCCCCCACCCCGAAACGGAGAGGAGACCGGCACGATGGAGCTCCCGTTCTACCAGGTCGATGCGTTCAGCGATCACCCCTTCGGAGGCAACCCGGCCGGCGTCGTGCTGCTCGAGGCGCCCCTACCCGATGAGACGCTGCAGGCCATTGCCGCCGAGAACAATCTCTCGGAGACAGCGTTTCTTCACACTCAGGATCCCCGCCTGCCCTTGCGGTGGTTCACGCCGGTTGCCGAGGTCGATCTCTGCGGGCACGCCACGCTCGCGACCGCCTATGTCCTGTTCCACCATGAAGGCTGGTCCCAGAAGACGATCACCTTCCACAGCCCCAGCGGCCCGCTCACCGTGCAACGCAGGCAGGACCTGCTGACGATGGACCTCCCGGCGTGGCCCCCCAGCCCCTGCCCATTTCCCCCAGGGCTGGCCGCGGCAATCGGCGGTGAGCCCTTGCAGGTCTATCGGGCACGCGACCACTTGCTGCTCTTCGAGCGCGAGGAGCAAGTCGCCCGGCTCGAACCCCAGCACGAGAAGCTCGCGGCGATCGACGCTTTCGCCTTCATCGCCACCGCCCCGGGGCGGGAGGTCGATTTCGTCTCGCGTTTCTTCGCCCCGCGAGCCGGGATTCCCGAGGATCCGGTGACCGGATCAGCCCACTGCACCTTGACGCCGTTCTGGGCGGAACGTCTCGGCAAGACCACCTTGCACGCCCGGCAGATCTCGCCACGCGGTGGGGCGCTGACCTGCGAGACCAGTGGCGACCGCGTGCTGCTGAGTGGGCGGGCGGCTCTCTACCTCAAAGGCACGATTCGGATCACATAGCCTGGGGCACGACTCGGATCAGGGAGCCCCTTCCGCAGTGGTCGTTCTTGCCGCCTGCCCCTCGGTCACCTGAGCACGGAAGCGCGCCTTCAGCCCGCCCCAGCTATCGATCTGCGTGCCGGTCGGACCGCAGGCGGCACCCCAGGCGCCGATCAGGCCGCACCCGGGGTGCACGGGCCCTCCCGGGGCGCAGGGAGAATCGGCGTGTAGGTGGTAGTCACCGTTCTCCGGATCGCAGAAGAGTGGATCGAGCGTGATGTTGCCGTTGACGTTCTCTTGGCTCGCGATACAGCCGGTCCAATCACCTCCCGAATTGCCGTAGAGATCGCAGCACGTCAGAATGGCGCCGCCATCCTCGCAGGCAACCGCGGCGGCGCGAGTGCCGAAGGCAATGATCGTGTTCTCCAGAATCGCGGTCGAAGCCGCAAAGATGCCGATCCCTCCCGCGATCGCCGCTCCATTGGCCACGAACGTGCAGGAACGGATGGTAGGCAGCGACCACTCGCAGAAGAGACCACCCCCCACATCGGCAAGGTTCCGGGCAAACACGCATTCTTCGAAGAGCGGCCAGGCATTGTTCTGACAGACCACGCCGCCGCCGGCGATGGCGGCGAAGTTTCCGACGATGAGGCTGGTTCGGAAGGTGGGACTCGCCCGGTCGAGATAGATTCCGCCCCCCGAGAGCGCGGTGCCGCCGATGATCCAGCAGTTCTCGAAGATCGGCCGCGCATCCTCGGTCATCAGGATCGCACCACCGCGACTCCCCAGGACGCCGCCGGCGTAGCCATTGACGATCGCGATGCCCTCGACTCGGCAGCCGGCCGGCTCGGCCGACAGAAAGAGCAGCCCCCGGTGCGGCTGGGCGGAGGTGCCCTCGCAATCGATGACGCAGGCAGCCGGATCTCCCGCCTTCGATCGCAGGACGATCGCCTTGCCCTCCAAGTCGATGTCGCGATTGCCCGGGCCCTGGAATGTCCCGGACGCGAGGAGCAACGTGTCGCTCGCGACGGCCGCGGAAACACCCACCTGGATCGTGGGTACATCGCCCGAGCCGTCAGGCGCGATCCAGTAGGTGGTGGCCCACCCGGCGCCGGGGAATGCGCCCCCACCCAGTAGGACGAGCAGACAGAGACCGATTCCACCTCGGAGCCGGAACCCGGCGACAACGGGACGGATTCTGGTGCCTGCGCTGGTACGTGCACTGGTGCGTATGCTGGTACGTGCGGTGATGCCTGCGCTGGTGCGTGCACTGGTGCGTATGCTGGTGATGCCTGCGCTCGCACGTGCACTGATGCGTGTGCTGGTACGTGCGCTGGAGCCTGCGCTGGTGCCTGCGCCGATGCGTGCACTGGCACGTGCACTGATCCGACCCCTCGATGCCATGGCCGACCTCCCCGCGAGTCGTTCTCCGACCGGGGCGCTCCCGCAGACTAGGAAAGCCGGATCGCCCGCGCTCCCTCCAGGCGGAAGCGTCCCTCGGCAAGGAGTCCAAGCGCCTCGGGATAGATCCGGTGTTCTTCGACGAGCACCCGGGCGGCAATCTCCTCGGGACTGCGGCAATCGTCGATCGCCACCGCCCGCTGCATCAGGATCGGTCCGTGGTCGTAGTGTTCGTCGACCAAGTGGACGGTCGCTCCTGAGACCTTCATGCCGGCTTCAAGAACCGCCCTGTGCACTCGCATCCCGTAGAAACCCGGCCCCCCGAAAAGCGGCAACAGGGCGGGATGGATGTTTGTCATCCAGCCCGCATAGCGTTCGACGACTTGCGGCGGGATGCGTTGCATGAACCCCGCCAGGGCGACGAGATCGATGCGATGCCGCGCGAGGATCTCCAGGAGGTGCGTGGCATAGGCCGCGTCGTCGGCGAACCGCTTGCGCGGCACCCACTCCGTGGCGATCCCGCGCGCCGCCGCCTTCTCCTTGGCGCCGGCGTAGGCGTTGTTGTGGACCATGAGGACGACGTCGACTGGAATCGCACCGCCTTGCGCGGCATCGGCGATGGCGGCGAAGTTGGATCCGCCATGGGAGCAGAAGGCTGCCAGACGTTTCCTCATCGCACTTCGCCTCTCGCTCATCTAGCTCCCCGAACAGCGGTTCGTCTCCGGGGGGATCGCACCTGTCCCTCTGGATCTTGCAGAGCCCGCCGAGTCGCGCGCGTTCTCCCGCTCCTCCACCTCCGCCGACTCCCGCGCCTGCTCCTGCTCCTGCCCGGTAGAACCTTCCCGTGACTCCTTGCGCACGTAGCGCTCCGCGATCTTCCACTGCGGCTCATACATCTTCATACGCCGGCGGCGTTCGTCCCAGGTTCGCGCGCGATCGAGCCGCGTGGACCGCCGTTCATTGGTTTTTTGCCGCCAGAGTTCCCGCCCGTGGGCCCCCTTGCGGCGCTTGCCGCGCAGGAAGCGGTAGTAGAGAAAACCCGCAACGAGCAGGAAGATCAGGATGTATCCCAGCGGCAGGTCCTGCATCAGACTCGTCCCACCTCATCTTGGGCAGGTTACTCACCCAACGTAAGCGTAGCCTCGATCGCGTCGACCGGGTGGGACAAACCCGCCCGCACCCGCCGAACCCCATCGAGGGCAACATGCTCGACCGGGAGCGCCACCGCGCAGGTCGCCACGGGATTGAGATCGGGGTAGAGCAGAATCTCGCTTCCCTGATAGAGCACGAGCTCCTCGGGCTCCGGGGCCTTCTTCCAGAACTGCCACCAGGGAATCTCGGGCTGCGGCTCCGGCGGCGGGAGGTCAAGGCCGGGAGCCAGGAGACCCAGGGCCTCGGCCACCTCAACCGACACAAAGGCAAGCAGATAGATCTGGCCTCCCTCTCCCCGGTGGAGTTCGTAATCGGTCCAGGGACGATGCTCGACGCCCAAGGGCAAGTCTCCCCAGGCTTCGGGAATGAGCCGGCCCGCGGCCGATGCCGCCACCAGCTCGCCCGCCTCCAGGAAACCCGCCCCTCCTGGCCCCACCTCTCCGAGACTGACGTGACGGACCTCGCGCAAGAGGGCACGCACGTCGGCTGCATCACCCAAGGTCTCCGCGGCAATGGGGGGGAGCAGATCGCCTGGGTCGGGCGCTTCGAAGGGCTCTCCAAGGCTCAAGACATGCGCGCCGAGCACGGTATCTTGCTCCACGGCAACCGCTTGAGCTGGGTGGGCCTGGGTGGTGTCGGAGCCCCCGCTACTCCCGAGCACTCCGGGAGAGCCGGTGCCGCGATTCAGGTGCGCCATCAGCAGCCCGGCAACCGCCAGGACGATGGCGATGGCGCCAATGAGGAGCGGGGGCCGTTCGTACCAGGGGACTTTGACCCGCACGCGCTTGGTAACCTTGATCTTCTTCACTCTCTACTCTCCTGCTCTTGCTGGTCCGTAGCTCGGGGAGAGGCGGGTGAGACCGGCACTTACCCCCGGCCGGACCGCCTCTCGGTGTCGCGATTCTAGCCAATCCCAGCGCGCTTGACCACCGCCGGTAGCGTTGACACCCGCTTTGCTGCTGGCGTACCCTTGGGTGCTTTCAGTTCCAGGGAGGATACATGGTGCACTCGATGACCGGCTTCGGTCGTGGTGAGCGCCTGGACGGTGCGTACCGGGTGACAATCGAGGTCCGGTCGGTCAACCATCGCTTCCTCGAGATCTCTACCCGGCTGCCGCGGCGGTTTGCCACGCTCGAAAACCGAATACGCGAACAACTGCAGGGCCAGCTCTCGCGGGGCAAGGTCCATGTCTCTGTGTCGATCAACGGAGAGGTGACCCAGCCGGCGAACCTGAAGGTCAACGAGGAGTTGGCGGAGCGCTATCTTCAGATCTTCCAAGAGGTCAAGGCACGGTTCGCGCTACGGGGAGAGCTGGAGCTCTCCTCGTTCCTGACGCTGCCGGAGATTCTCATCCGCGAGGAGGAGGATCTCAGCGAGGATGCCGGCTGGAATCTCATCAAGACCCCGCTGGCCGAGGCCCTCGCAAGCTTCGAGGCAATGCGGGCGCGCGAGGGCGAGCTGCTCGCCAAGGACCTCCGCCAGCGGCTGGAGGCGATTTGCGCGGCGGTCACCCGCGTCGAGAAACGGCAGCCCGAGGTCGTGGCCCGGGTCCATGAGCGGCTGCGGGAACGCTTGGCGAAGATCTCGCAGGATGTCGAGTACAATCGCTACCGGCTCGAGGCGGAGCTGGCTATCTTCGCCGACCGGTCGGATGTCACCGAGGAGTGCGTCCGCCTGCGATCCCATGCCGACCAGTTCGAGGCCTCGCTCGCCTCGACCGAGGCGGCTGGACGCCGGCTCAATTTCCTGCTGCAGGAGATGAACCGGGAGGCCAATACGATCGGATCGAAGTGCCAGGACCTGAGCCTGAGCCACGAGGTGATCTTCTTGCGCGAGGAGATCGAGAAGATCCGTCAACAGATTCAGAACATCGAGTAGGGTCTCAACCAGACGCTGCCCGGTGCGGGGGATCAAGCCGTGGAACCGTGTGAATGTCCCCGCCTGATCGAACGCCCTTTTCCCGTGGTCGTTTCCGCCCCCTCGGGGACGGGCAAGACCTCGGTGGTCGACAAGCTTCTGGCGCTCGATGGGCGGATGATTCGCGCAATGACGGCAACGACCCGGCCCGCGCGCAAGGAAGAAGGCAACGGCACCGACTATCTCTTCCTCTCCGAGGAGGAGTTCGGCCGGCGGCGGGAGCAGGGCTATTTCGCCGAGAGCGCTCAGGTGCACGGGCACTGGTACGGCGTGCCCAAGGAGAACGTCTCCACCGGTCTGAAGAAGGGCAAGTGGGTCGTGCTCAATGTCGACATCCAGGGTGGGCTCGCGGTCAAGGAGACCTACGCGGACGCGGTGCTGATCTTTCTCCTGCCACCCTCGATGGAGGCCCTCGAGGAGCGACTGCGCGGGCGGGGCACGGAATCGGAAGAGGAAATCACAGAGCGCATGAAGAACGCTCGTGAAGAAATGCTGGTCGCGCCACAATACCAGTACGTGGTCGTCAACGACGACATCAAGGCCTGCGCTAACCGGCTGCTGGCCATCGTGTGGGCGGAAACCAGCCGGACTTCGCGGGGTTTGGTGATGCCCAAGGACTGATCCGCCTGCCGGCGCCCGGCGTGATTCTTCCGGCGCGCTCCGGCAGCGGGAATCCCAAGGCGAGGAGGTCGAGTACAACTATGGCCGATGAAAAGACAACACCCGATGAGCAGACCCAGGCTGAGCAGCCCGAAGCGGCCCTGAGCCAGGAGGAGCAGCTCGAGCAGGAAGCCGGGGAAGAGGCGATCGAGATTCCATCGAACAAGTATGAGCGCGTGATGATGGCCGCCGCCGAGGCATCCCGGCTCAACGAGGAGATGCGCCGCAAGGGCACCAAGCTCGACACCAAGATCACCCTCGCCGCCCTGGAGCGCGTCGATGACCGCAAGGTCAAGGCGGTCATCGGGGGCAAGGAGCCGGCCGGCCGCCGCCGCGTCCCCCTGCCGCCGCGTGAGGCGCCGTCCCGGGACACGCTCTTCGGGAGCCCTCCGCTGGTGCCCGAGGCGGGATCGGCACCGAGCAAAGAGCAGAAGAACAACGGCGATTCCAAGGACTGAGGCCGACCATGGCAGCGCGGCGGACGCTGGCGGAGTGCACCGTCGGCCTGGGAGTAACCGGAAGCATCGCGGCCTACAAGTCGGCCGCGATCGTCCGCCTGCTGACCAAGTCTGGAATCCGCGTCCCGGTAATCATGACCCGGGCCGCGACGCGCCTGATCTCTCCCGACACGCTCGCCACGCTTTCCGGCCTCCCGGTGGCGACCGAGATCTTTCCGCCCCGCAGCGGCAGCTCCCCCGAGATGGCTCATCTCGAGACGGGGCAGTCGGTCGATCTGATGCTTGTTGCTCCGGCAACTGCGAACATCATCGGTAAGGTCGCTGCCGGTATCGCCGACGACTTGCTCTCGACCGCGATCATGGCCTGCAACCAGCCGGTGCTCTTCGCTCCGGCGATGAACGAGCGCATGTGGACGAATCCGATCGTTCAGCGCAACGTAGCCACGCTGCAGGAACGCGGATATCAGTTCGTCGGTCCCGAGGAGGGAGAACTCGCCTGCCGCGAGGCGGGCACCGGCCGGATGGTGGCGCCGGAGACGGCGGTCGACCGGGCGCTGCAGATCCTGCTCAGCCGTCTCGAGGGCCTGCGCATCCTGATCACCACCGGACCGACCGAGGAGCCGGTCGATGCCGTGCGGGTGCTTGCAAATCGCTCGAGCGGCAAGATGGGCGTCCGCATCGCCGAGGCGGCCCGCGATCGGGGTCATCGGGTGACCCTCGTCGCCGGACCGCTGCACTGCGCCGCGCCCCTCGGGGTCGAGCGCATCGATGTCACCACCGCCGCCGAGATGCAGCGCGTGTTGGAGGAGACCGAGGCGGGCGCCGAGATCTTGATCATGGCGGCGGCGGTCGCCGACTACCGCCCCGCCCATCCCGAGCAGGGCAAGATCCGCTCGGGGGCTCAGCAGTGGGACCTGCGACTGACGCGCAATCCCGACATTCTTGCCCGCATCGCACCGCCCCGGGCGGAGCGCGGGGCGGTGACGATCGGCTTTGCCCTCGAAGTCGGCGAGGGCGGTGAAGAACGGGCGATGCAGAAGCTGAAGAGCAAGGGACTCGACATGATCGTGCTCAACGATGCCACGCGTCCCGACTCGGCATTCGGCGCCGAGACGACGCAGCCCGCCTTCCTCTTCGCCGATGGACGCATCGAACATCTGCCCTTGTTGAGCAAGGCGGACGCCGGACTGGCGGTCATCGAGGGCGCGGAAGTCCTCCATGGTCTGAAGAGCAACAAGGCGGCCAAGGGCGTCGGGACCTCCGCCAAGACCTCCTGAGACCGCCTGCTCATCCGCCGGCAAGAGATCCGGAACAGCGGAGTGTGGATCTGAGAGCCCGCACGCCTGAGACGAAGCCTGGGGGCCCGCGCCCCAGGGCGGGACCTCGCAAGCGAGCGGCGATGAGGCGGTGATGAGATCGAAGATGGACCGCGAGCAGATTCGCAAGGAACTCGCCCTGCAACTCGAGGGCGAAATCGGCCGGGGCATCGCCTTCTGGGCCGACGAGGAGTGGAACGCCGCCGCCCGGCGGTTGCTGTCTCGGCAACCCGCCCCGGCGGAGTCCGCCGAACCCCGGGAGAGCGCTCGCGTCGATCCCAAAGGACCGCCGACCGAGGCCCCCGGCGCGCCGGCGCCGCGGCGCACCCCGCGACGCACGCCGCGACCTCAGTTTGGCCCGCCGCCGCTCGCCACCGGACGCGATCCTGACTGGGAGGCACAGCTCGCGGCGCTCAGCGAAGAGGCCCACCAGTGTGTGAAGTGCCGGCTGCACGAGACGCGCCGGAAGGTGGTCGTCAGCTCGGGATCGGGACGGGTTCCGCTGGTCTTCGCCAGTGAGGCGCCCGGCGCGGATGAGGACGCCCAGGGGGAGGCCTTCGTCGGTCGCGCGGGACAGCTGTTGACGAAGATCATCGCCGCCATCGGTCTCGATCGCAAGGACGTCTACATCTGCAACGTGCTGAAGTGCCGCCCTCCGGGAAACCGCAACCCGATGGCCGATGAGATCGAGTCCTGCACGCCCTACCTGCAGCGGCAACTCGCGATCCTGAAACCGCGCCTGATCTGCACGCTGGGGCTCTTCGCGACCCAGGTGCTGCTGGAGAGCAAGGCTCCGATCGGCAAGCTGCGTGGCCGAGTCTTCCGCTACCAGGGAATCCCACTGGTGCCGACCTATCACCCGGCCGCCCTGTTGCGCAATCCCAACCTGAAACGTAACGTCTGGGAAGACATGCTGCTGGTGCGTAAGATCCTCGATGAGGGTCTCCCCGCCCCGGCGGTCCCCGCTGAGGAGGTTCCCGCGCGCAGCGCGAAGCCGCGAATCGAGAGCGGCAACCTCTTCGGGCAGAGTTGACGGCGGGGCATACTGCCCGAGCCGCATACGAAACGAGACGAGCCATGGAAGAACGCGACGCCGCCACCAATTCCCAGAGTCAGGCCGCCGGCCCCGCAGAAGAGCCGCGCGCTCGCGGCGGCGGTCGCCCGGCGCGCGAACGATCGAGCCCTCCAGCCGGACGCATCCCTCCGCAGAACCTCGACGCGGAGCAGGCGGTGCTCGCCTCGATGCTTCTCGAGCAGTCGGCGATCGACAAGGTCGAGGAGATCCTCGATGGGGACGTCTTCTATCGGGATGCGCACCGGCGCGTCTTCCGGGCGATCGCGACGCTGAGCGCCCGCAACGAGTCGGTCGACCTGATCACGGCGACCGAGGAATTGCGCCGCAACAAGGACCTCGAGCCGATCGGCGGCGTCACCTTCCTGCAGAGCCTGCTCGATGCGGTGCCCTCGGCGGCCAATGTGGAATTCCATGCCCGGCTCGTCCTCGAGAAGGCGGTGTTGCGACGGATGATCAGCGCCGCTACCGAGATCACCGAGAAGAGCTACGCCGCCGGACAGCCCTGGATGACGATCCTCGACCAGGCCGAGCAACTGCTCTTCGCGATCGGCCAAACGCGGCTGAAGAAGGAATTCACACCCCTGAAGGAGGTGCTGCGTAGCACCTTCGAGATCATCGAAGATCTCTACGAGAACAAACGGGCGGTCACCGGCGTGCCGACCGGCTATGAAGATCTCGACCGGATGACCTCGGGGTTCCAGCGCTCGGACCTGATCGTCGTCGCCGGCCGCCCCTCCATGGGCAAGACGAGCCTGATGCTCAATATCGCCGAGCATGTCGCCATCGACCACAAGATCCCCGTCGGCATCTTCAGCCTCGAGATGTCGAAGGAACAGGTCGTCCAGCGCTTCCTCTGCTCGCGGGCCCGCGTGCCGGCGCAGCGCCTGCGCACCGGCTTCTTGAAGGAAAGCGAGTGGCCCCACCTGACCCAGGCGGCCGCGCACCTGAGCGAGGCGCCGATCTTCATCGACGACACGCCGGCGATCGGCTTGATGGAAATGCGTGCCAAGGCGCGGCGCCTGAAGTCGCGCTTCGGCCTCGGCCTGCTCTTCGTCGACTATCTCCAGCTCGCCCAGGGACTGCAGAGCCCCGAGAGCCGCCAGCAGGAGATCTCCCAGATTTCCAGAGGCTTGAAGGCGCTGGCCAAGGAGCTCGAGATCCCGGTCGTCGCCGGCTCGCAGCTCTCCCGCGCCGTGGAGGCGCGCGAGAGCAAACGTCCGCTGCTCTCCGACCTGCGCGAGTCGGGGGCAATCGAGCAGGACGCCGACCTGGTCATGTTCATCTTCCGCGAGGAGCTGTACAAGCCTGACAAGGAGGAGGTCAGGGGGCAGGCCGATCTGATCATCGGCAAGCACCGTAATGGGCCGACCGGCTCGGTGCCGCTGGTTTTCCTCGGCGAGTACACGCGCTTCGAGAGCCGGGCCCGCATCGGGGATGAATTCATCCCCGATACGATGTGATCGCATGATGCGGGGCACGGCGACCGATCTCACCATCCGTAGCCTGACGGATAACCGTACCATGCTAAGATCACTTCGCGCGATTCGGCACAGTCCAATGGGGCGAGCGGGCCGCACGCATCGTAGTCTGCGGATCCTGGGGGTTCTGCTGCTCGCTCTGCCGATTCTGATTGGAGGCATGCGCCGGCCGGCAGCCGCGATCGAACCGTCGGCGATCGACGCGGTCGCGCGCGCGGCGATCCGCGCCGCCGCCGATCCCGGTCCGACACCGGTCGAGCAGGCCGATTTTCAGGTCAGCCCGAACCGGGAGGAGACGATCGCCTATCTGCGCAGCGTCGCCGCCGCCTGCGGGCATGTAGAGGTGTCGAGCTTCGGCTACTCGACCGAAGGCCGGCGGTTGCCGCTCATCCTCGTCCGCGATGCCGCCACTCGCAAGGACCCGCCCGGCACCGCGCGCCCTAAGCCGGTGATCCTGATCACGGCGGGAATTCATTCAGGCGAGATCTGCGGCAATGATGCCCTGCAACTCCTACTGCGCGACATCGCCCGGGGCCTCGAACCCGACATCGTCGCCAATCTCGATCTCCTCATCGTCCCGATCTTCAACATCGATGGCCATGTGCGGCGCGACCCCCATCACCGTCTCACCCAGGTCGGGCCCGCCGATGGGTTTGGCACCCGGCGCAACGCGCTGCGTTTGGACCTCAATCGCGACTTCGCCAAGCTGGAGACGCCCGAGTGCCAGGCCCTGGTGCGTCTCGCCTCCCAATTCCAGCCCCATATCTACATCGATCTGCACACCAACGACGGGTTCGATCACCAGTACGAGTTGACCTTCAGCGCAGGTATCAATCCCAGCTATCCGGGCCGACGGGACGCACTCGTCAGGAAGAGACTGATCCCGCACATTCTGGAGAGGATGTCGGCCGAGGGCCACCCCGCTCACCTGATGGCCTATCCGCTCGATGAATTCGACCTGACCCAAGGGCTATCCGCCTTCGGGGTCTTCACGCGTTACTCCACCGGCTACTTCGAGACGCGCCAGACGATCTCGATCCTCTCCGAGGCTCATCCCTATGTTTCCTACGAACAGCGCGTGCGCGCGACGCTCGCGTTGCTGCGCGCGATCATGGACTTCGCGGTACGCCAGCGCATCGAGCTGGTCGAGACGGTCGCGGAGGCTCGCCGCACCGTGCAGCGCTGGGCGTTCCAGCCCGGGAAGCACGAGATCGCCATCGGCTGCAAGGCAGATCCCGACCGTTCGCGGATGATTCCTTTCCTCGGCAATGCATTCGACATCGTCACCAGCCCGATCACCGGCCGCGACTACGCCCGCTACGGCGATGAGCGGGTCACCTATGAAGTTCCCTTCCACGATCACTACATCCCGGTGGCAACGGCGACCATGCCGCGGGGTTACCTGATCGAGCGTGCCTGGGGCCCGGTCGCGGCGACCCTGCAGCGGCACGCGATCGAGGTGCAGCGGCTCACCGCGCCCTTCCGCGCCCGTGTCGAGGTCACCGACTTCACCGATGTGCAATTCGAGGCAGAACCCTACCAGGGCCATCACCGCATCCGGGAACTCGAGACCCGCGTCGCCATCGAGGAACGCACCTTCCCGGCGGGCACCTACTGGATCCCGCTCGATCAGCCGGCGGGTCTGACCGCGATGCACCTGCTCGAGGCGCACTCGCCCAACGCGCTGCTCGTTTGGAATGCCTTCGACACGATCTTCGAGCGCGGCATCGTCGCCGAGGATTGGGCGGTCGAGGAGATGGCCTGGGAGATGCTCAGCGAACCGGGGGTGCGTGCGGCCTATGAGGACGCGCTGCAGGACTCCGCCTTTGCCGCCGACCCCGATGCGCGCCTGGAGTTCTTCTTCCAGCGCAGCCCCTATGTGGATGAAGGGGAGAGGCGGTATCCGGTGTATCGGGTGCTGGATGCCGACGCTCCTGTGCGCGTGCGCTAGCTGCTCTGGCTTCCGCAGGTGCGGTGGGCACGAAAGGCGTGACGGAAACCGAGGAGGATGAGATTCCTCGGTCGAGATCACTTGACCTGGGCCGTCAAGGCCGGGGCGATCCTCGGAACCGCACGTTGGGACCATGGACATGTTCGCATATCTCGGGCAGATCGCCATTGTCTGGATAGGTCGCGCTATCCATTGGGCGGACCACTCCCAATCCCACGATTCGCGCGCCTATCCACCTAGCAGGGTATTGGCCGGACGGCAGAGGTGCAGCGGCTTCCAACCCGCCCAGGTTCTCTCTGGCGCAGGAATGCGCAACTGAGTTATCCTGCAACAGTTCACGTGCCCCCGACGATGCCGAATTGGCTCGACGTGTCGCCACTGAAGGACTTGACCGGGTAGGGGGCAGGCCGCGAAGACCCTGGGATCACTGAAGTCAGGAGAATCAGTGGTTGGCGCGCTCTGTTTCGATCAGGGTTCACACTCGTCCTCTGCTCTCCGGGAGTCGTCCCTGTCTCGATTGCCAATTGCCCCCGGAAGCGACTGCCTCTTCGAAGCAAGATCAAGATCAAGACGCGTTCCCCGGATCGGCCGGCTCTCGCGGGGCCGTCAGGTCTTCTGCTCCTCAGGTTTCGCAGCTAGGGTCCTGGCCAGGCATCCATGATGGCCAAGAATCCTCACCGACCTTGGAATGGCGAGCCGGCTGCCCGAAGTGGAATGGCCGAGCTTCCCGTGATAGAATCTGCCTTAGGCTGCAGCGACAGAGAGCAATGCAAGCGAGCCGCCAACCATCGAATTGAGCGGGCAGGCGCACCCGGCGCGGCCCTGGCCGACGAAGGCAGCGAGATAGTCGGCGGGTCTTGGTGTGGGCCAGGCCCGTGCCGTGGCGGCTTCGCCGCCTGCGCCCGCCGCTCATTCGTGACGTTAGCGGCCAGAAGCGGTGCTATACTGACTACTGAGTGGTGATCGTCATCCCCTTCTGGGAGGGGACCTTCAATGCTGCGCTACCTATTGATTCTCAGTGCATTTGCAGCGGTCACCTGCGCAACCCAGGCGGACACATTCCTTGTTCTGCCCGACGGATCCGGAGACTTCCCAACCATCCAGGCGGCAGTGGATGCAGCCTCCGATGGAGATGTCGTCGAGCTCTCCAACGGGACGTTTCGGGGTTCTGGGAATCGCAATGTCGTCTGTGACAGAAAGGCGATCACTATTCGCTCATCCAGTGATGACCCCGAACACTGCTCAATTGACTGCGAAGCCGATTGCTCAACGTACCGCCGCGGATTCAGTATCCAGTGTCCGGCAAGCGGTGAGGTCCTCCTCAGGGCCATCACGGTCATGAATGGCTGTTCCGAATTCGGCGGCGGCGCCGTTTGCTGCGGAGGGGGAGCTCGTGTCAGATTCGTCCGGTGCGTCTTCCGCGACAACAGAGACACCAATCACGCCGAAGGCGAAGGTGGTGGAGCAGTCCTTTGCGGATGTGGCGACACGACATTTGAGGATTGCCTCTTCGATCACAATGAAGCGATCTGCGGTGGCGCCTTGACAGGCATAGGGTCAACGAATCTCACCGTGGATCGTTGCGTGTTCCGAGCAAACACTGCAGCCGATCGTGGGGGAGCTTGCCACCTCTCTATGGGCTCCGCGGCGCACTTCAGCGATTGCCTGTTCTTCGGAAACATAGCCACTGCTGGCGGGGCCATCTGGGCGATCTGGGAGGCATCCGCAATCCTTGATCACTGCACGCTCGCCAATAACACAGCCACGGCCGCTGGGAATGGTCTGGTCCTCTTCTTGGATTCGCACGCGGAGATTAGCCACTCCCTCTTCGCCTTCAACCATGGACCCCACGCAATCGCCTGCGAGACCGGATTGACCGTTTCGATTGTCTGCACCAATATCTTCGACAACGAAGGTGGCGATTGGACTGGATGCGTCGAGGGCGCAGAGGGGATTGACGGCAATATCTCCTTCGATCCGCTCTTCTGTGGATCCAGCGTGGAGGATTATGCGTTGCATGCCGATTCTCCATGTGCGGCTGGTAACAACCCAGAGTGCGGGCGGATCGGGGCCTTGGGGGTCGACTGTGCTGGCAGCCCTGTTGATGATTTCACATGGGGTCGGCTCAAGGCATTGTTCCGACAAGAAAGTAGCTAAGGCACTAACCTGATGGGCTTGCCGGCACGGCCCTGCCGGGCCAAGCCGCGCCAGGTCCACCCGCTCGTGCCGCCTGCTAGCCAACTACATATGGCACCAAGCGCGACGGACACCGGATCCGGACCGAACCCCTCGCCCCCAGAGTCCACATCCTCGATCAGGTGATAGCCCGGACGCTCAGCACCTGCCCTTAGCGGGTCCAGAAGATCCCGAAACTACGCCCGAACTCATCCTGCCGGGCGGTGAGGCCAGGCGGCGCCTCCCAGAGTCCCTGGTCGATCCGCACGCTCACGCTGTGGGGGCCCGCAGCCAGGGGAAGTATTACCTCCCAGATGCCGGCCGACATCCCGACCATCGGGACCGGCTCCCAATCGGTGAAGGTGCCGCTCACGGCCACGCGCTCTGCGCCTGGCGCACGCATCCTGATGCGATACAGATCGCCCGACACCGGCTGAGCGGAAAAGGCGGGAAGCAGCGGGCTCGGAGTCGTTCGGTCGAGGGAGGGCGTGGTTGCCGGGCGCCCATTGAGGAACAGGCGCAATGCCACGGACGCCAAGTTTCGGCTCGGCCGGCCCTCCTCGGGAGCCGCCGGAACCCGGCCCGCTGCCGCGGTCAATGCTAGGCGCGGCGTGAGCCAGAAGAGGCCCTGGGCCTGGGCCCAGGAGCCGGGACTTGAGGCAGGTTCCAGGCGCAGGCCGCCAAGGAGATCGATCTCCATCCGCCCCCAGGGAAAGGCCAGCCCCAACTGCAGGTTCGTATAGGAACGCGAGGCTGTGCGGCTCCCGTCGGGAATGCTGGTCGATGTCCAGAGGGAATCGAGGCCGAAGGACAGGGTGTCCCGGTAGGCGGCCGTCTCACCCTGATAGAGGACCTCGCGGGCACTGAAGCTGATGTGCGCGGCACCCAAGCGGGTCCGCCAACCCGCCTCGGCCAGCGTGTAGGCCAACCAGCCGGCACCATCGGATCCGCGCCCCCCACCAGCACCCAGCCAGAATTCCCCTAGGCGCCTCGCGGTGATGCCGCGCAGCAGCAGTTCCTGACGCTGTGAGCTCGCCGGCTGGCGATCGCGACTGGAGCGCAACAGGCCGCGTAGCTCCAGATCCCAGGCGGTGCGAAGCGTCCGCCGGAGGAAGCCGCTCGCCTCGCCCTCCCCTCTCCATCCTCCGTACGCGTCGCTCCAGGCATCCCAATCGAGAGACAGGCCTCGTCCCGCTCCCTGAAGTTCGATGCGCGTACCTAGCCAAGTGACACTCTCACGACCACCGAGCATGTCCCGTTGCTGGGTCCCCGCGCTCAGGGAGGGGTAGATATCCGCCCGGGCTGCGGCGATCAGGCCCAGCCACAAGAAGCAGAAAGCCAGCGTCGGGATCAGACGGGCAGTGGCGGAGTCCTGCTTGTACATCGAATCACCTTATCTTGCGGTCTGGACCTGAGGAGGGAACCGCCTGGGGAGCAGGCCCGCGGGAAAGGGCTCCCCGTGTCCAGGACTCGGCCGCCTCGAGCGGCGGGCGCCCTCGACCGATGTCATATTCCACGCTACGACGGAATTCAAGAAGAGTCGCATCGGCAACCCCCGCTGACGTCAGGGAAAGAACCAACTCCGAAGCGCTCGCGGGGGGAACGCCGCGGGCAATCAAGTCAGAGAGAACTACCAGTTCGACCGTCAGCGTCGGTGCAGACGAGGTATCGGCAGCCGCGCGGAGGGTGGCGTCATGCAACTGCCCCAAGATGGTCGTGTCGACCCCTGCATAGAGAGCGCTGGCCGCCGCGGTCAGCTCCGGAGCGGGCGCAGCGGGACCCAGAATCTCCCGCGCCAATCGCAGGCGGTCCAATAGGGAATGGACCGCCCACGCGATGCGCTCTCCATCAGCGCCTTTGGTGACCCCCTCCAGAGCCTTCTGGATCAACGGTTCCGTCGGCAGAGTCTCGCGACGCGCGGAGTCGACCAGGACGGCCACCCGCCCGAGCGTCTCGGGAGCAAGGCGTTCGGCCAGGCGCGCATCGACCTCCGGACTCGCCACCGCCACCTCGGCGAGCAGGGTGATCGCAATCAGCAACTTGGCCGCCGTGAACAACATCCGCATGCTCTTCATGCCTCGTCGTCGACCAGGATCACCGATCCTGGAGTCCCGAACTCATCCGCGGGAACTCGTGGGGCTCCGTCAGCGGGGAGCCACGTCTTTCCATCGACCACGAACGAGTATACATGCCGTCCGGGGGGCAGAGGAACGACCACGACCCAGATCCCGTCAGCACCTTGTCTTACCATGAGAGTGGCAGTCGGATCCCAATCGTTGAAGTCACCAACTAGGGAGACCTCTGTCGCCGATTCATCCACGAAGACGAACGGCATCGATTGAAGGGCGAAATCCACGACCGGAACTCCTCCGACTCCAACGGATTCCGGTGGGGCGGTGCCACGCGGCAGCAGCGATCCGACCAAGACCACCGCCATGGTCAGCGCCACCCACAAGACCGCCACCGCAGGGCGTACCATGATCGGCCGGGGGCGTAGCCACCAGCGCCACCCGGAGTCGGCCGCGCGGCGTTTCTGAATTCGCGTCTCGGGAGGCGGCAGGCGACGAACCGCATCCATGATGCGTCGCGGCCCCTCCCCATCATCCGGCACGGGCGCGCGTAGCTCGGCCACCACGCGTTCCAGCCAGCGATTGCGCCTAGCCATCGTCTTGCTCTCCCAACAGGCGTCGCAACTCCGCACGCGCCCGCTTGACGCGCATCTTCAGCGCGGAGATCTCGGTGCGAGTGATGCGCTTCATCTCCGAATAGGACCAGCCCTCCACATGCTTCAAGAGGAATGCCTCGCGTTGCCGATGGGGCAGCTTCTGTAAGGCTTCGTGAAGGCGGCGACGCAGAACCGGATCGCCCGCGGAAGCTGCCGTCTCATCGGACGCAGGAAGCTGCCCTTCCGGACGGAACATCGTCCGAGTGCGACTTAGCCGTACCGCCCGCGTCCGGCACCGGTTGATCAAGATAGACGAGAGCCAAGCATGGAAGTGGCCGCGATGGTCGTAGTTGGCGAGGCCGCGATAGGCCCGCACAAACGTGTCCTGCACCACCTCCTCGGCGTCTTCGCGGCTGCCCAGCAGATGAACTGCCAGGCGCAGGCAGCTGGCGTAGTACGCATTCACCAGCCCGGCGAAAGCCGCGCAGTTTCCGGCCAGGACGTCCCGTATGGCATCGTCGTCCGATATCGGCATCCTGCATGATAAACCCCGCGGGGCGGCAAAAGGTCACATCTCTAGCAGGGCACCTACGCTCGGGGAGGCTGCGGGTCCAAGCATGTGACCAACAGCGGACAGCAAGGGTTACAGGTAGATGGAGCCCCGAGACACCTGGAACAAAGCAGGGCACGGACGCAGTTGGATCCCGGCAGTCCGCAGCCATCCCCATCCGTGACGCCGGGGGAAGTCGTGACGGGAGGAACGATTATGCTTCGCAAACATGCCTCGGAACTCGTACGAACCCTCTTCTTTGTCGCCCTCATCGGCGGCTTGGCAGCCGGCTGCGGGGAGGAGAGCAGCACGAACCCTATCGGCGAGGGGGACCAGACGGGAGGCCGGGTTGTCGGCCAGGTCACAATCGACGGCACACAGGCCTCCGAGACCACCATCTTGGAGATGTGGCGTGGTGCCCAGGCGCTGCGCACGACGCAGACCAATCAACAGGGCGATTTCGTCTTTGATGACGTTGCCCCCGGCGCCTACGAGCTGATGGTCTGGCCGCCATCGGGCTATCGGCCCGCTCAGCCGGAAGGCCTTTCTCGATCTGTCGTCGTGAGTGAGAGGGATGAGACGCGCGTCGACGTCTCCCTAACGCATGATACGTCGCTGCCCCCCGACTCGACCTCCTCGGGACGCCTACTGGTCAAGGTGTGGCAGATCGGGGCGGACAGCCTGGCGACCTCCGGTATTGGCGTATCGGTCTGGGACTCTGATGAAACGCCGATCTTCACCGGCCCGACCGACGAGCAGGGACGGATCATCTTCGACGACATCGCCCCGGGCACCTACCGGGTGGGCATTGATGTGCCCCCGGGGCTCGAGCTCTTCGATGGCCAGGAAAATCCACGCGAGAACGTGATCGTCTACTCGGGTGGATCGACCTCGGTCATCTTCACGCTCTGGGACCCCGACGTCCCCCTGCCCGATGGCATCCTGCGTGTCTTTGTCGCGGGCGATAGCCTGCCCGTGCCGGCCGTGACGGTTGCGATCATGCCGTGCGACGGCACCGAGATCCTCCATCGTCTCGAGACCGACGCCAATGGAACCGCCGAATTCAGCCTCGCGCCGGGAGCCTACGATGTGGCGATCGATGTGCCGGAGGGCTGGGAACTGGCCGCCTGGCAGCAGAATCCGCTGCGTGGGGTGGCCGTCTATTCCAGCCGCACGACCTGGGTGCACTTCGATCTGATCGATCCCGACGCACAGTCCGCGCCGGGATGGCTCCGAATCCAAGCCAGTCCGCTCTGGAACGGGGCTGAGCTGCCCACCGGCATCGAGGTGCACGTATCCGGAGAAGATCCGACGTCGTTCGATGCCACGGGCGCGACGGATGAATCGGGCCAAGTGAGCTTCGAGGTTGCCGCTGGAACCTACACCGTGGAGATGCTCGTCCCCGAGTCATGGGCGTTGTGCACGGGTACGCACAATCCACAGACGGACCTGCGAGTCTTCCCGGGCGGCACGCGAACTGTCGACTTCTGCTTATGGGATCCGTCTGCGCCGCAACCCCGCGGGGCACTGGCCGTGTTCGTGGTCGCCGACAGCCTTCCCGAGGCCGACATCCCGGTCGCCGTGTATGAGGAGGGGGCGACAGCCCCCCTGGCGACAGGTATGACCGATGCCTACGGCCGCGCCCTCTTCTCGCTAGAGGCGGGCAGCTATGCCGCCGGGATCACGATCCCGGACGGATTTGAGCTGCGTCCGCCTGTGCCGAACCCCCAGCCGGGGCTAGTGGTGGCGCCTCAGGACACGACGATGGCATGGTTCCTGATCTGGGAAGCACACTAGCATCTCCTCCACGCCCACCGAGGCAGATCCACGGGACCGACGGGAGCCGGGCTAGCGGCTCCCGTCGGTGCATGGGTATTGGCTTCACCTCGTCCGCGGCGGATCAGAGGCCCAGGCATCCGGCGATGCGCCAGGGATCGACGACCAGGCCGTGCTTGCATGCCCGCGGCACACACATCCACAGAGACTACCAGACGAACTCCACCGTCCGCTTCGACCAGCCGGCGTCGAAGTAGTAGGCGATCGCCGCTGCATAGGTCTGTCCATCGGAGAAGGGTGGGGTTTGAATGCGGCCTGCACGGGCGTGGGGATCGACCTCGACGGCCGCCTTGGCGTTACCGTAGACGATCAGCATCGTCCAGGCATCGTCGGGGATCTCGGTGGGAGGAGTCCAGGTGAAGCAGAGGTCGTTCTCGCAGCGCTCGACCGACATCTCGGAAACGCACCCGATGTAGTCCAGCTCGTACTCGACGGCGAAGTTGATCTCCTCACCCGTATCGAGCGTGATCGTGAAGATATAGTCGCCTGATGGCGGGAACCCCGCAGCCGGCGGACCATGGACCGCGTAGCGGCGCATGTCACCGGTGAACTCTTCGATCAGGGCCACCTGCCTGCGTCCGCCGGGGAAGGTCACAAGTGCCTCGTCGACATGCTCGAGCAGGCACTCCCCTTCTTCGTTCTCGCAGTTGACCTTGACCTCGTAGCTGTCGCCCGTCTCGCACAGTCGCTCCGACCAGATCTCCCCGCTCAGGCCGTAGAAGCCGTCGGCGTAACGGACCTCTTCGCATCCGGCCACGAGCAAGACACTGCAGGCAAGCAGGGCAAGCACGCTCCTGCAGCTCCTGCGTCTCCACCGCCTAGCTGTCGTAACTAAGGCCATATCGTCATTCTCTCGCAGTCATGGCACGAGGTCGCTGCAATCCAGCTTCCCTCTCCCATCCAGCGCGTCGCGCTTGCCTCTTCTGTCACCTCGACCCTGTGGCGTACGACCCTACAGACAATAGCTAACGCCGAGGCTGGTGAAGACCACCCCCTGCCAGCGATGCAGATAGTCATGGCTCAGCCGTAACGCAGCGAAGTCGGCGCCGGCCGCCAACTCCACGCGTCGGATCGAGAAGGGCTGCCAGTGGAATCCGAGCCCGAGGCCTGCGCCCGGCGAGGGGCGATGATAAATCGACCCGGAAAAGACTGCCAGATGCAGCGAGAGGCTTGTCTCCAGAGACCAGCGCCGCTTGCGCAGGAAGACGAACTGGGGACCACTGGAGAGAAAGACATCTCCGGGACCGTTCAGCAGGATGCAACCGCGCGCGTTCAGCGACCAGCGTTCGTTGAGCGGATGTTCCCAGCCCCCCGCGATACCCCAACCCATGCCGCCGTAGGGCCCGGCGATCATCTCGCCGGCGAGTGTGAGCTGATCGGCGGCGGCCGGCACCGGCAGGCAGGGCAGCAGCAAGACGAGGATCACGAGGAGCAGCGCGCCCCGAGCGGCCGCACTCCCCCATCTCGAGGTTCCAATCATGGCACTCACTCGGCTCGTGTCCATCAGATCCCGGCACTCAAGTAGAAGCTGAACAGAAGCTCGCGTTTGTGTTCAGGAAACCATCCCCCACAACCACCGGGACATGCGTAGACATCTTGATTCGCCGCCACCCGCTCGATGCTCGCCCCGCCCCACAGCACCGGTCCCCGCCGGTAGTCGACCGCGAATCCGGTGCGCCAGACGTTGAGCGGGTTGGCAGGGAACGACCAGGCACCGACCTCGCCGCAGTTCTCACTCGCCGCCGGGTCGCAGCCGGTCGACTCGGGCTGCCAGGGCACGCCGAGGGTTCCCCCGCCTCTACGGATGTGGCGCACCCAGCCTCGCAGCGACCAGCGGGGACTGGCCGCCACACCCGCGCGCAGCAGGATCTCCTCGACATCGGGACCGCCGGGGTAACCGAGCGAGCGCCCCTGGTGATCCCAATCGCATTGGCACTGGTTCTGATAGTAGACCGAGTAGGTGTAGTCCGAGACGCGCGTGTACTGCAGCCCAAGCGTCCAATCCCGCCACCGGTGCTGCGGCGCCCAGGTTGTCCCCAACTGGAACCCTCCACGCGTGGGCGCCTCCGAGGTCTCGGTGACGATATCATCGGCGAGCAGCTCGCCATAGAGGAACCACCCCGGCTGCACGCGCCAGGCAACATCGAGGCTCCAGAGCACGTTGTTGCGCAGGTAGTTCTCGGTCGAATCTGAAGGCTCATCCTGCATCTGCAGCCGCTCGACCAGGGTGTAGGGCACGATGCCACTGAGATAGAGCATCGAGGGTGAGTCGGCCTGATAGCGCGCGCCCTCGGAGAGTCCGACACAGAGATCAGGGGTGATCGTCCAGAGCAAGCGGTGGGCGGAGAGGAAGCGGTGCCGGCCGGGATTGGCGGCGGGCGCGGAGGAGGCCCGATCGACTGCCACGGCGGCACTGGTCTCACCCGTCAGCGCGAGAAAGCGGAACTGCCGCCCGAGCCGTAGCTGATACTCGACGAAATCGAAGGGCACCGCGGTCTCGGAGAGCAGCAGCGTGCCCCCCAGTCCCGGCCCCCAGTGATGGCGGTCCCGTCCGAGGCGCAGCTGCAGGCCACCTAAGTCTGCCGAGAGGGTCACCTCGTCCGCATGCAGAATCACATCGCTGCCGGCGACCAAGGGGTCGGCAAAGCCGCGCGCGCGATCGATCTCGGCCGCGTAGAACCCGCTGCTGATCACGACCGAGCGTCCGGCATAGAAGATCGCCCGGAAGCCGACCCGGGTGGAATCGGTCCAGTCGATGCGTTCTCCGGTGCGAAACGCCGGCATGAAGCGGGCATAGGGGGCGAGCAGAAGCAGGCGGTCATCGGCCGCAAACTGGATCAGCGCACCGGGCCGGCGGCTTTTCCCCGGTGTCGGGCCCGACCAGCGCTGAGCATCCCAGGCGAGGAGCGCGGCCAGCCGCTGCCGTGAGGGATTGTCGGCATATGGAGCTCCGGCCACGTCCGGTAGGCGGGAGGCCCCGCTCGGCACCCCGGTCGCACCCGGCACCCACCGGATGTGCGCTGCATTTCCCCGCTCCGACAACCACCCTGCCAGCTCCCCCCGGTCGACCGGGCGGAAACTCCACGCCTCGAACGGCAGCTCGCCGCGGGCAACGAGAAACTCGATCTCGCGATCCACGCCCGCCCAGGGCGAGAGCGGCTCGGGCGGCGCAAGCCGAGTCGCATCCTCACTGCCAATGGCAGCAGTGCCAAGGCTCAGGATGAGCGCGCCGGCCAGACAGGCGAACCCGATTCTCACGCATCCCCTCCCGGATTGCTGCCGTCACCACCATGCGGGACAACCAAGTCGCTGTCCAAGACTCTCGTTGCTACGAAGGGCGCCGGAGCCGGAGGGGGTCGGAGGGATGTAAGCGCCGCGCAACGAGCAGGCGCTGAGGCAGACACTCACGATGCTCGCGCGGCGCGCCCAAGGCGCGCGCCCCTGACAGGAACCTATCCCTGGCGCGCGCCGTTCCCGCAGACCCCCTCCGACTCCGGTGCCCGCGCATCCGCTCCTACTTGATCCGACGTAGCGTCTTGCCCCACTCACTCGATCTGTCGCGGCGCCTCGTTTCACTCGATCTGCCGCAACGCCTCCGCGATCGCCCGCTCGAGCTGATGATCAACTCCGCGCACCATCGCGCCGGGAGGGTTCTCGACTTCGATGTCGGGCAGGCAGCCAGTGCCCTCGAGATTCGATCCGTCGAGATTCGAGTACCAGCCGCGGCCGGGCAGGCGCACCCAGGCGCCGTCGAGCAGGCGGATGCCCCCGGTCGAGACGACTCCACCATGAGTCTGCTGCCCCACGACCGGACCGCGCTCGAGCGCGCGGATCGCCCAGGAGAAGATCTCGGCGTTGGAGAAGCTGTGTTCGTTGCACAAGACCACGATCGGCTTCGCCCAGGCATAGAGCAGACGGCGCCCCTCGGGATAGCCGGAGCCGCCACCGCGACCGATGGTGGTCGCATGATCGGCGGCCATCAAGCTCGTCAACAAGAGATCGGTTGTCCAACCCCCGCCGTTGTTGCGCACATCGATAATCAACGCCTCCTTGCCATGCGCTTCGGCGTAGAGATCACGTTCGTACGTGTCGAGCGACGCGATTCCCATGCGGCGGACATGGATGTAGGCAACCTCGCCATCGCTCGCCTCGGCCACACAACGCCGGCGGGCCTCGACCGCTTCCTCATAGACGAGGCCGCGCAGATCGCGCCCCGAGATCGGGCGGATGACGACCTGGCGGCGCGCGCCTTCCATGTTCTCGACCTCCAATAGGGTTGGTTTGTCTACCGCCCGTGTCAGATGCCGCCAGAGGTTGTCCTCAGCGCCGAGGGAGACATGATTGACCGCCCGGACGATCTCGCCCGCCTCGAGCCGGCTCTCCACGCGGTCGGCCGGCGATCCCTTGATCACGTGGCCGACCCGCACACCAGGGCCTCGATAGCCTGCATCGAGGATGATCCCCAATTCCCCCGTCTGGACCTCGAGCGCCGAGCCGCGGATCTTCGGGTCACCGGGGCCATCCCACATGCCGAGATGCGAGGCATTCAGCTCGCCCATCATCATCTCGATCACTTCCTGAAAGTCCCGGTAGGTCGAGGCGCCCAGAGCCCAGGGGCGGTAGCGCTTGCGCATCGCATCCCAGTCGCAGCCATGGAAGTCGGGGTCGTAGAAGTGATCGCGCAGCGCCCGCCAGGCTTCCTCGAAGACGAAGCGGCGCTGCTCGGCGCGATCGATGAGTATCTCGGCTTCGTAGGTGTAGGACTTGCTTTCCCCGCCGCTCAGCGGCACCGCGGAGATCCCTCCGCCCTTCTTCAGATAGAAGAGCTTCTCCCCGTTCTCGTTCCACTGGACGTACTGCGGTTCCTGCCCGCCGCGCGTCAGGCGCTCGGGCTCGCTGCCGTCCCACTTGATCTTCCACAAGTCCCGCTCGCCATCCTGCTCGGCGACGAAGACCAACTCGGTGCTCTCCTTGGAGATGAGCACGTTGCTCTCGTTACCGGTCAGGGTCGTCAGCCGATGGACGCGCTTGTAGATGTCCTCGAAGTCGATGCGGACTTCGACTTCATCCTCTTCCGCCTCATCGTCCTCTTCATCTGCTTCTTCTCCGTCCTCCCGCGCATCGCCACTGGCGTCTTTGTCCTCCCCATTGGGTTGATCCGTCTTCGGCTCGGGCTTGTCGCCGGAAATCGCGTCAAGCCGTTCCTCGCGCGAGAGCTCCTCGTCCTCGCGCGTCAGCCAGACATACCAGATGTCGGCCTGATTCAGGTACGCGCGCATCGACTCGAAGGCGATCATGCGCCCATCGGCCGACCAGTAAGGGGCACCATCCCAATCGGGATGCTGGCTGATGTTGACCGGATCGTGGTGGCCGTCGAGTGGCAGGACCCAGACATCGGTGTTGTAGTCGTCGTCCTCGAGTGTGTAGGCGAGCCACTTGCCGTCCGGCGACCAGGCGAAGGTGATCTCGCGCGGACTCTCGACCAGCGCGCGCTCATCCGAGCCGTCGGCATCCATGACCATCAGCGTCCCATTGCCCCGCCGGAAGGCGATCTGTTCCCCGTCGGGTGAGAACTTCGGCGTCCACTCTTCCTGCTTGCTGTCGGTCAGACGCGTAACCTCATGCAGCAGGGTGCGAGCCAAGCGGGATTCATCCTCATCGCCCGAAGTCACCTGATAGATCTCGCGCCGCCCGTCGCGATCCGAGACGAAAATCAGCGAGTCGGAATTCGGCGCCCAGGCGATATCGCCCTCCCGCGCCGGCGAGTTCGAAACGTTGTACGCATAGGGTTCTTCATCGCTGGCCTTCATCACGAAGACCTCGCCCGCGTAAACGAAGGCGATCTGCTTGCCATCCGGCGAGAGCGCCATCTCATCGGCCCCGCTGCGCACGGCGAGCCACTCGCGCCGGTCCATCCGGTGATCCAGAGGAATGCGGATCGCGAGCCGCTCGGGCTCGGGCACCGGCTCGGGCCACTGCGACGACCCGTCAGCAGGCAACGCCGCGGGGATCGCAACGGTGTAGATGCCGTCCTCGTACTCGAAGGCAGCCAGCCGGCCGTTGTGCGCCAAGGTGGGGAAGCGCAGGCGGCCCTTGCGCAGACGGGTGACCCAGGCCCGCGATCCGCTCTGGACCGCCAGGACCTTCAGGTTCGAGACCCCCTTGGACTCGCTGAGATAGAGCACGTGCTCGCCGTCCGGAAACCAGGCCGGCCAGCGGTTGATGCCGGTCTCGAGATCGGGGCGCCTCCAATCGGGTGCCTGCTCCTCGTGCTCGGCCCAGAACTCGCCGCGCTGGCGGCGGGGATCTTCGGTGAGACTCGCCAGCGCCGTCAGGTTGCGGAACTGGGGCGCCGGACGCAAGGCACCGATCGCCTGCATACCGGCAGCGGTGCACGACTCGCGCGCGATCGCTTCCGGCAATCCCGCCCCCGCGGGCCGCACCAAGCCGCCACTCCCCGGCACGCCCACCGGAGGATCGAGATCACAGAGCCAGAGCCGGTGGCGGGCATTGCCCTGGTAGTTGCGGCGAGACCAGGCGCCCCCGCCGCGGGTGAAAACGAGCTGCCGGCCATCGGGCGCGAGGACCGCGTCTTCTCCGCCGGCGGGAATCAGCGCGACCGGCGTTCCCCCGTCGAGAGAGGCACAGAAGATCCCGGGACTGTCGGTCTCATGGACGTAGCGCCAACTGCGGAAGATCACCGCGCGGCTATCAGGTGTCCAGTCGGTCGGGATGTCCTGGTAGCTGTTCCAAGTGAGCTGGCGCAACTCACCTCCGGCAACGGGCAGGAGATAGATGTCGAAGGTCCCGGCGCGATCGGAGGCGAAGGCGATCCAAGCACCGTCGGGGGACCAGCGCGGGTGATCGTCATGCGCCACGTGCACCGTCACCCGGCGCGCCGTCCCACCTTCGCTGGACACGATCCAGATGTCACCCTGGTAAGAAAAGGCAATCCGGTCGCCCGCGGGACTGGGCGCCGGATGCCGTGGCATCACGACGATCGCCTCATCGCTCCCAGCTTCAACCATCGAGGGCGCCAGCAGCGCGCCCCCGCTTGCGCCGCAAATCGCCAACGCCCAACCGAGGGCCGCCACCGGGCGCCACCGCCCCGGCCCGTTACTCCAATTCCCCATCGGCACTCCTCCGGATCGTCAGTTCTTGTCCAGGCACTCCAGAATCTGTCTCGCCACGAGTAGGGCCGCGCCGCGCACCTCCTCGCGGTCGACTTCCAGCCGATGCCGCCCATGAGTGGTGAACACCACCGGCACCGGCATCTCACGGATCAACCGCTGCACATCCTGCCGGGTCAGCTTGCGCCCCATATCCATCTTCACGCCCCCCGCGCGCAGGGTCAACGTCTCGACGCCCGCCGCGGTCGCCCGGACGCGTAGACGGCGCAGCTCGAACAGGTTCTCGGCCGCCGGGGGCATCTCGCCGAAGCGATCGATGATTTCTTCCGCCAACTCGTCGACCTTCTCCACGCCGGCCGCATCCGCGAGACTCTTGTACAAGTTCATCTTCTCGGGATCGTCGGCGATGTAGCCCGACGGGATGAAGGCCTCGAGATCGGTAATCACCAGCGCGGTAGGCTTCTCCTTAATCGGCTGACCCTTGATCTCCTGCATCGCCTCGTTGAGCAGGCGCATGTAGAGATCGAAACCGACATTGAGAACGAATCCATGCTGCTCGGTGCCCAGGATGTTGCCTGAACCGCGGATCTCGAGATCACGCATCGCCAGCTGGAAGCCGCTGCCCAAGTCCTCGAACTCCTCGATCGCCTTCAAGCGTTTCATCGCCTGCTCGGTAATCACCCGGTGGGGCGGCAACAGCAAGTATGCATAGGCCAGCCGCGCCGAGCGCCCGACCCGTCCGCGGAGCTGATAGAGTTGGGCCAGACCGAAGGTGTCGGTGCGGTTGACGAGGATCGTATTGACGTTGGGCATGTCGAGCCCCGACTCGATGATCATCGTTGACACGAGCACGTCGTACTCGCGCTGGAGGAACTTGCGCATCACATCTTCCAGCTTCCGTTCACGCATCTGGCCATGAGCAACGGCGATGCGCAGATGGGGCACGAGCGAGCGCACGTAGTTCGCGACTGCATCGATCGATTCGACCCGATTGTGGACGAAGAAGCTCTGACCGCCTCGATCGGCCTCGCGCATCAGTGCATAGCGAATCACCTCGTCGCCGAATTCGACGAGCTCGGTGCGGATCGGGCGCCGGTCGCGGGGGGGCGTGCGGATCGCGCTCATGTCCCGGGCGCCCATCAGCGCAAGGTTCATCGTCCGGGGGATCGGAGTCGCGGTCATCGTCAACACATCGATCTGCGTGCGCAACTGTTTCAAGCGCTCCTTGTGCGCAACACCGAAGCGCTGTTCCTCATCGACGATGAGCAATCCCAGGTCCTTGAAGCGGACATCCTTCTGGATCAGGCGATGCGTTCCGACGGCGATATCGACCTTGCCCGCGGCGAGATCCTTCAACACCGCGGTCAGCTCGCCGCGCGTGCGGAAACGGCTCAGCATCTCGACGCGGACCGGGTAGCCCTTCAGCCGCTCGGTGATCGTGTCGTAGTGCTGCTGCGCCAGCAGGGTCGTCGGGACGAGGAAGGCGACTTGCTTGCCGTCCATCACCACCTTGAACGCGGCCCGGATGGCGACTTCCGTCTTGCCATAGCCGACATCCCCGCAGATCAACCGGTCCATCGGCACCGGGTGCTCCATGTCGCCCTTGACATCTTGGATCGCGGTGAACTGGTCGGGCGTCTCGTCATAGGGGAAGCGCGCCTCCATTTCGGCCTGCCAGACCGTGTCGGGAGGGAAGGCGTGTCCGGGCTGCGCCTTGCGCACGGCATAGAGGCGCAGCAGCTCATCGGCCATGTCCTTGATCGCCTTCTTGACCCGCGCCTTGGTCTTGGCCCACTGATTCGTGCCGAGCCTGCTCAGCGCCGGCCGATGCCCCTCCTCGGCAGAGTACTTCTGCACCAGGTTGAGCTGGTCGACGGGGATGAAGAGCTTATCGCCCCGCGCATACTCGATCTTCATGCAGTCGGTCAGTTGGCTGTTGACCGGCAAGCGCTCGATCCCGCGATAGACCCCGATGCCATGATCGATGTGCACGACGAAGTCGCCCGGACGCATGGCGAGGAGTTCTTTGAGCGAGATCCCGCGGCTGTAGCGCCGTCCCGCGCGCCGGCGGCGCAGGCGCTCGAAGATCTCATGGTCGGTCAGAACCGCGAGCTTGAGCGCGGGAACGGTGAATCCGCCGGCCAGATTACCGACGACGAAATCGGCGTGCGCCCCCTCCATCAGCTCGGCCAGCCGATCGCGGTGGTGAGTCGTATCACACAGAACGGTCACCGCGATTCCGCTGCGGTGGAGACGCTCGATGTAGGCGCGGGTGAGTTTGAGATTGCGGCCGAAGCGCTCCTGGGGCTGTGTGCGCAGGGTGAAGTAGCGCGTGGCATAGGGCAGCAACAGCGAGCCCTCGCGCTCGTCGCCCCACCCGCCGCCCGCACCACGCCACGCGTCTGCGAGGGTGGCGTCGATGTCGAGCGCTTTCCCACGCTCCCCGGTCTCCGGGTCTGAGTCGGGGGCGTCCCACTGCCCGGTGTCGCGCTGTCTGGCGTCCCCCTGCCCGGCGTCCCGCCGCTCTGAATCCTGGTTCCCGGCGCTGTGGGTAATCAGCTTGCGCCAGGCATCGGCCGAGGGGACCTCGGCCGGGTCCACGGTGAGCGGATCGGGCGGGTGCAGCTGCTCGCCGGCCGTCCAGCCGCGGTTGCGTGGCGGGGCCTCCCGGGCAGCGTCCTCCCGTGGCTCCTCTGTCGAGCGCGCGCCGATGCCCATGTAGACGGTCGGATGGGAGGCGAGCAAATCGGCGAGCCCGCCCTCCATGACGAAGAGCTCCTCGGGCGCCGAGAAGAGACTCGCGAGTCCCCCCTCCTCCTCGTCTTCCTCACCGGCATCTCCCGCCGCGGGGTGGGGATCGCCGGCAACGCACTCGGACGCCGCGACACGCACCGCTTCGTGTGCTTCCCGCAGTTGCCCCTCGAGGTGCAACGGATCGTCGGCTATCACCCAGGTTTCTTCGCCGGTGAAGTCGAGCAAGGTGCCTCGCGGGATGCCGAGCCCGGCCATCATCCACTCGATGCCCTCGAAGCTTCCATCGCTGCGCAGCATGCTCAAGTACTCGTGCTGCGGCCCCTCCGTGGGCAGAAAGCCTGACTGCGCCGCCCGCGTCCAGTCCTCGTCGTCGACGATCACCTCCCACAACGGCAGAATGGTGAACTGCGCGAGGATCTCCTTCGAGCGTTGGGTGAAGACGTCGAACTCCCGCAGAGAGCGGATATCGTCGTCATCGAATTCGATGCGCACCGGATTGAGCCGCCCGAAGCTGTAGACGTCGACGATCCCCCCGCGGCGGCTCATGTCCCCATACTCGCCGACCAGCGACTGGGGCTGATAGCCGAGGCGCCCCAGGAAGCCGAGGAGATCGTCCATGTCAACCCGCTCACCGACGCGCAGGGTACGCACGAAGCGACCGAGATGCTCCGGCCGCGGGATCCGCTGGAAAAGCGCCCCGGGCGTGGTCAGGACGACCTGAAGATCCGCGGCTTCCCCCGCGCGGCGTTGGATCAGGCGGGCGAGGGTCTCCAGACGGGCGGCCCGTTGGCGGGCACGCGGAATCTGGAGATCGTAGGGAGCGACGCCGGAGTCGGGGAAGGGGGCGACGTGCTTACTGCCCAACAGGAAGATGAAGTCCTCGCGGGCCTCTTCCAGCGTCGAGCTGTCGGCGACCAGATAGACCAGGGGGCCGCGGCGATGTGAGGCGAGATGGCGCGCTAGGTGGGCGGCCGCGACCGTGCTCGCCGAGGCCCCCAGGCCGAGCAGACCGACGTGCCGGCCCGCCGCCCGGGCCGGCTCACCGGCGGGCTTCGACTCCAGGTGGGCAACCAGTTCCTGGAGATTCTCGGACCGGCCGATCGCCTCGAGGAGTGCGGTGCCCACCGGCACCTCTTCGCTCAGCCATCTCATTGCGCTGATCATCCAGGATCCCCGCCGCCGATGCTACCCCCTGCCGCGCCGCCTCCGGCCTCCACGCGATCTGTCGCGGTTCGGCTGATCACGGCATCCGGGTGGAGGCTTCGGGACCGGCGCGCGGGATCGCTGTGTGCCGCGTGGTGGCCGGTGACGGCGGGGCAAGTGGCGTCAGGACAGGCTTCGGCCGCGGCCGATCAGACTCTCGGCGACCAGGAAGAGGAAGGCGAACAGCAAGCAGAGGCGCCAGAGTTCGCGCCCATAGCGCGCCTCGAGAATCTGGCGCGTAATCTCATCGCCCGGGGCGAGACGGATCGCCTCGCTGCCGAAGAGCAACGCCCCCTGTTCGACCGACATGGATTGCAGATCAGACTCGCGCATATCGACATTCACCGCCACGATCGGCAAGGTGGGGCTGCCGGCCGCCCCAGTGGCGACCGGCCGGTAGAAGCCAGGCTCGGGCACTGGATCGGATCGCAACACCGGCCCGCGATCGGTCTCGGTCACGCGCAGCGGCATCTCGAGCCCTCCGGGACCGAGACAGCGGTAGGCCTCCCCCGCCCCGTCACGCGGCAGCGGCCAACTCAGCGGCTCACCGACAAGCGGTTCCCCACGCCCCAGGTCGGAGCCGAGGGTGAGGTGGAGCAACGCCCGGTGAAGGAAGGGCAGGTACGAGGCGCTGGTGGGGAAATCACTCCAACGCATGTCGAGCGATGAGGCGAAGAGCAGCAGACCGGGCTCCTCCACCAGGGCGGGCCGGCCGCCGGAGAACTCCGCCAAGACGCGCGAGGACTCCCCAGTGCGCACCTCGATGATCCGCTGGAACCGTGCGCCGGTCAGCGCCCCCCCCGGCGCGATCGGGAAGCCGTCAAAGATCGCGTGGCCGACCACCGCCGGCCGCAGGGTGAAGCGCTGCCAGCCTTGATCTTCTCCGGCGATGTTCTCGAGCCGCAGGCTGCCCAAGCGCGGGAGGATCTGGCTGTTGTACATCCGTGGGTCGACGCGGTCGCCGAGGGCGATCATGATCCCGCCCCCCTCGCGCTGAAAGCGATCGAGGAGTTCGACCGCCGTCGCGCTCAGCCGACCGACGTTGAGCAAGAAGACCACATCGGCATCGATCGTCCCGATCAACCCGAGATCGGCTTCCGCAACCGTCTCGATGTCGAACAGCGCGGAGGCCGCGTCGCTCCCCACGGCCTCGTCCGGCCCGACGGAACGCACGCCGGAGCGCACCCCAGGCTCACCGTCCACCAGCTCGCCCCCATGGTAGGGATCGAGTGCCAGGATCGCGTAGCGTGCCTCCTCCTTGATCTCCGCTTGATCGAGTGACTCACCCGTCACCAGGAGAACATCGAAACGGCTCGTGGCAGTGGTGAGCAGATAGCGCACATCGTCGCGCTCGAGCAGATCCGGCGCGGCACGGATGGTGAGCATGCCCTCGGGAGGCACCTCCGGCACGGAGATGACCGCCTGCCCAAGTGCGTGCGGTTCCAGCTTGAGGAAGCCTTCTCCGAGCAGCATGCCGCGCTCCTCACCTCCCAGCGCCTGGACCATCACCTCCTCGACCGGCCGGTCGCTCCAGTTGCGCAGGCGCACGGCGAGGCGGCCTCCCTGACCGCCGGGGTCGCTCTCGTAGCGAGCGCCGGCAATCGAATGGTTCATCGTCGCCGCCGTACCGACCGGCAGGAGATAGAGCCGCGTCTGCGCGGGGATCGGAAGCAGTGGACGCGAGGGCGCTGCATTCGCCGGAGCGGCCCCGCCCGGCAGCGAACGGGCGGCCGGTTCAGACGATCCGGTCACATCGGCCAATCCGATGCCTTCGTTCCCCTCGACCCCTTCGGCCGGCGCGCCCCCCTCGTCCCGCGCGACCCCCGCGTCCCGCCTGACTCCTGCGTTCCGCCCAACCCCTGCGGCCGGCGGAATCCCGGCGGATCCTGGTACCGCCGCACTATCGCCGAGAGCCCCCGGCTGGAGTTCGGCGCCAAAGCTGTGCAGGAGTTCGGCAGCCTGGCTCTGCTGGAAATCCGAGATCACCAGAATCTCACGATTCAGCGTCCGCGCCCCGGCGAGGATCGGATAGACCCGCTCCAGGGCGCCCGGAAAGTCCGCGCGGGCAGGTCTCGGACGGGCGCGTTCGAGTTCTTCGATCAAGAGGGCCGGATCACGCACGGTGCTCTCGTAGGGCACCTCGACAGGACCCGCCATGAAGACCAGCACGGCGCGATCGCCCTCCTCGAGCAGTTCAATCGCCTCACGCGCGCGCTGGCGCGCCTCGTCGAAACGGGTCGGGAGATCGAGACCGGCACCCTCCGCATCGACCGGCAACATGCCGCCGGTGACCCGCGCCTCCATGCTGTAGCTGTCATCGATCAGGATCGCCACCGTCGAGGAACCCCGCCGGGATCCGCCCCCCGCGCCGTGCCACACCGGCCGGCTGAGGGCGAGCGCGATCGCGACGATCGCCAGCGTGCGCAGGGCGAGCAGCAACCACTGGCGCAACCGCATGCGCCGAACCTTGCGGCGCGTGATCTCATCGAGAAAGGCGAGGTGCGAGAAGGGCACCTCGCGCGCCCGGCGCCGGCTGAGCAGATGGATCAGGATCGGCAGCGCGGCGGCCGCCAGCGCCACCAGGAAGGCACCGTTGAGGAACGAGAGACCACCCATCAGTGCAGCCTCCTGCGTTTCTCCAGGTAGCGCAGCAGGGCGACGTCGTAGGGCGTATCGGTGTGGATCTCGGCGTAGCCGATCGAATGCTCCGCACAGGTGCGCCGGTAGGCCTGGCGCCAACTCTCGACGCGCTCGCGGTACTCACGCGCGAGCTCCCAGGGGATCGTGCTGATCTGCTCGCGGGTCTCCATGTCGATAAAGACCGTCTCCTCGCGGAAGGGAAACTGGATCTCAGCGGGATCGAGGATGTTCAGCACAACGACCTCGTGCTGCCGGTGACGGAAGTGCTTCAGACCGGTAAGAACGCTCTCGGGATCATCCATCAAGTCGCTGAGCAAGATCACCAAGCCGCGTCGTGACATGCGATCGGCGAGATAGTGCAGGCTCTTACCGATGCGCGTGCGCCGCCCGGCGGCGACTTCGGAGGCGGTCGGATCGATGCGCGAGAGTTCGCCGAGGATCACCCGCAGGTGCGCCCCGACACTGCGGGCCGGGATCATGCGGCGCACTTGTTCGTCGAAGGTCAGCAGGCCCACGGCGTCTTGCTGCTGGATCATCAGGTAGGCCAGAGCCGCGGCCAGATAGACCCCATACTCGAGCTTGGTCAGGAGCTTGTCACTCGAACGATAGGCCATCGAGGAGCTGATGTCGAAGAGCAGGTAGCTGCGCAGGTTGGTCTCCTCTTCGAACTCCTTGATGAAGTAGCGATCGGTCTTGGCGAAGATCCGCCAGTCGACCGAGCGGATCGGATCGCCGGGCATGTAGGGCCGGTGTTCAGCGAACTCGACGCTGAAGCCATGGTAGGGGCTCTTGTGCAGGCCGGTGATGAAACCCTCGACTACCAGCCGGGCAATCAAATCGAGCCGCCGCAACTTGCTGACGAAGTAGGGATCGAGCAGGCGGCGTTGATCCTCTCGGTGACCCACGAAGCTTCTCCCGTACAAGTCGCGACATCCAACGCGGCGTGGCCGCCGGCGCGATCACACGCTGGATACGATCATCGGCGAACGCCCCCACCGCTTGGGCCGGCAGCAGGCACCCCGGCCTAGGCCTTCTCCGGCACCGACTCGAGCAGCATGGTGATGATCCGGTCGGGTTTGACCCCCTCGGCCTCGGCGTTGAAGTTCGTCACCAGGCGATGGCGGAAGACCGCCGGCGCGACCGCCTGGATGTCCCCAATCGTAGGCGTCTCCCGTCCATGCAGGATCGCCCGCGCCTTGGCCCCGAGGACGAGATACTGCGACGCTCGCGGCCCGGCGCCCCAGGCGATCCAATCGCGGATGAACCCCGGGGCCCCCTCGGCGGGTCGTGTCGACCGGGCCAAGCGGACCGCATAGCTGACGATTGGGTCGGCGACGGGCACGCGGCGCACGACCTGCTGCAAGCGGACGATGTCGGCGGCGTTCAAGACCTTGCTGACCTCCGGCACCTCGGCCCCCGTCGTCGAGGTCACGATCTCGACTTCCTCGGGCTCGTCGGGATAGTCGACCAGGATATTGAACATGAAGCGGTCGAGCTGCGCCTCGGGCAGCGGATAGGTGCCCTCGAGCTCGATCGGGTTCTGCGTGGCGAGCACGAAGAAGGGAAGATCGAGCGAGTAGGTCTCCCCGGCCGCTGTCACCTGCTTCTCCTGCATCGCCTGCAACAGGGCCGCCTGCGTCTTCGGCGGCGTGCGGTTGATCTCATCGGCAAGGACAAGATTGGCGAAGACGGGTCCGCGAACGAACTTGAAGGTGCGCTGGCCGGTGGAGCGATTCTCCTCGAGGATCTCGGTGCCGGTAATATCACTCGGCATCAGATCCGGCGTGAACTGGATGCGGCTGAAGCGCAGATCGAAGATCTGCGCCAGGGTCGAGATCAGCAGCGTCTTGGCCAACCCGGGAACGCCGACCAGCAGACCATGGCCGTCAGCGAAGAGCGCCAGCAGCAACTCGTCGACCACCCGCTCCTGGCCGACGATCACCCGGCGGACCTGCTCGAGGATCTTATCGCGCGCCCCCGTCAGTTCGCCGATCGCCGCCTGTCCCGCCGCCACATCCCCGTGCTCGTTGCTCATCAGGTGGCCCTTTCTGATCTCCTTGGGAGACAATACGTTAGGGCTTGGCCCCATCCTGGTCCCACCTGGGATCGGATTCGGTCCCCAGAGGGCAAGACGACCATTCTAGCCGACCGGAGGGGGTCCCGCCAATGCCGGGTTCACCTTCCATCAACGCAAAGGGAGACGGGGAGTTCCCGTCAAGTGGCCGCCTTGCCGTGGACTCGGTGATCTCAATGGCGTGGAACACCCAGCCCGCGGGACCTGGTAGTGTACCGATCTCGGTTGGGACTTGAAGCAACCTCCAGATCTGGTAACAAGGTAGAGTGTCACATCTTCAAGTCTCCACCTCGGAAAATCGGATGGGTTTCAAAGGAACTCACCCACTGCTATTGCAGCCAAGAAGACTCGGGATTGCAGTGCTCGCCGGCGCGGTGGGCGCGGTCTTCTTCCTTTTCATCTTTCCCAAGGGCTCGATCTCCACGCTCATGCACCATGTGCTGCACCTTCCAGGGCCCGGGGCGGGAATCGCTCTGATCCTGGGCCCAGTGGCGCTGGTATTCGCCCTCATTTCCTCCCACTTGGCCCGGGGAGCAGCAGGCGGTGCACTGCTTGCCGCCCTTGCGTTCTCCGTGGCCTACGCAACAGTGGTGGCTGTCCTGAGGCTGCCTACGAGTGAGAAGGGCATGTTCGGCAGCCTCTGGTTCGTCATGGCCCTCACCGCATGCGGCGTCCTAGTGGAGGGGTTGTTGTTTCTGACCAGGGGTCTGCGATTGCGGTGGCGGTTCATTCTCGCCGCCTCTGGGGCCAACACGGGGTTGCTTGTCTTCTACTGGGTTGTCATCTTCCCCCGTACAGAGGGATGGGTCTCGTGGGGCGCGGTACCGTTGCTCCTTGCAATGAGTTTGGCAGGCGGTCTCGTCGCTGGAGCTGCCGCCTGGGCACTGTCGATCCGAATCCCGGACCTCGTAGGTCTAGTTCCAAGGAGGGAGAGCGATGTGCGCACCCGCTGACTACGACGCGCTTCAGACATGCGTCTTGCGGGTCGTGGCGTTGTCGACCGCTGGTATTACCACCCACGCGCTCCATCGGGCGATCAAGCTCTTCGGCGAGTTGCGAAGGGAGAGACCGGAGCGGCCAGCAATTCCATTGATTCTGGAGGCGCCTGGCATCTTGGCTGAGGCAAAGCATGGTGGATCCCCTCCTCGATGAACTGCTGGATCGCTGCGTTTCGTACCATGGCCACCTTTGCATGGGACAGCCCCTGGGCGTCCGGCTGGCCCTGAAGGGAATGGAGCTGATCTCCACGCGCGACCCCCGTCAGATGATCGTGCTGATCGAGAACGACCGCTGTATCGCGGACGCGATACAGATCGTCACCGGCACGCGTATCGGCAGGCGCAGCGCCAAGCTCGTTGACCTGGGGAAGATGGCTGCGACATTCGTTCATACCGAGACCGGCCTGGCCTACCGGGTCAACGTCAGGCGCGTGGACGCCAACGCGACGCACGGCGAGGACGCATGCCGCTCCATCCTTCGCGTTCCAGACGCGGAGCTGCTTTCATGGCGACGAGTCTGCGTACACCTCAAGCCCGAGGAACTGCCCGGAAAGCCCAAGAAGACGGTTCGGTGCACGCTCTGTGGCGAGAAGGTCTTCGACGGCAAGGAGGTGCAAGGCGCCGCAGGCCCGCTTTGTCGGTCGTGTGCGGAGAAGCCCTACTACAGGGAGCCGACGATGGAGGAAGAGTGAAGCTGATAGAGGATCTGTTGCAGAGCGTGGCTGACTTCGATTGCGAGGTCAGGCGCGTTTGCATCGGTCTCCACTGGACGGTCGTCGAGAGCAGGTTTGCGGGCGTAGCCCATACGTACAAGACGAGCCGGAAGGTGGAGGTGGCTGAGTCCGGGGATCTCGCCGGAAGAAGCGCGCTGGACCTGGCTTCCCGTCTGCGGAGCTGGGAGCCGCTGGAGGCGAGCGTGGGCCTGGCGGCGCTCAACTCCCTGATCGAACCGTTGGGAGATCCTGGCAACGTATTCGAGGATATCCTGCAAATCGTGCCCGGCAGAACTGTCACCGTGATCGGCCGGTTCCCTTCCAACGAGCAGGTGGCGGCAGTTGCAGGAAAGGCGCATTTCCTGGAGATGCAGCCAGAGCGCAACGAACTGCCGCCAGCAGCGGCAGAGGAGGTCATCCCACAGTCGGACATCAACGTGATCACCGCCACGGCCCTGATCAACAAAACCCTTCCCCGCCTCCTGGAACTTGGCCGAGGTGGAACGACGCTCGTCCTGGGGCCGAGCACACCAATGAACGACGTTCTTTTCGATCATGGCGCCACCATGCTGGCAGGCGTGCGGGTCGGGGATGCCGATGCCCTGATCCACAGTGTGATGCAGGGGGCAAAGTCGTTCAAGCGCTTGGCGGGAATCGAGCCGCTGGTTCGCAGGCGACGGCGCCTCCCAAGAAACCGAATCCATTGAGATCATCGAGCATCCCGCGGTCGCCAAGCGATCGTGTGATGCGGTTGAACAACCACCAGTGCGACACACCAGTGGATTGGCGGCCTGTTGCGAGCACTGATCGCGATTGCTTCCGCGCGGGCGCAGCCGGCTGACCGGCATCGGGGGCACCGCAGCCCGGCTTTCTCGACCAGGGCCTAGCTCGAAATGGCCGCCTCGCGATCACCGCGAGGCGGCCATGAAGTCCGGAGGAGTTGCGGGTGGGGCGCAGGATCGCCTAACCGCCTGTCCCTCACAGTACACACGCTGCACGCGGCGGGTCAGTCACGCCCGTCATTCCTGCCGGTCCCGCCATCCGCACGATCGGCTCGCTGCTCCTACTCCATGCATGACAGTGTGTTACACTTCCAGGAGTCACAGCTCCCGGCCCGCTGGAGAAGGCACACTTGTTGCACTAGGGAACACCAAGCGGGAAGTAACTCTCTTCAGGATATGGACAACGACGGGGGGCAACGATGCGCTGGGCACTGCTGTGTGTGACGCTCGTCATGGTCGGGGGGCTCGGACGCCCCAATTCCGTATATGGACGTGAGGCCCAAGGATCGGATTACCCGCAGCGCAGGGTTGATGAAGCCGTTCTCGAGCAATGGCGCCAGCGCACCGCTCCAAACGCGGCGACACCGGCCGCCGATGTCGCTTCACCTTTTGCCGTCTGCCGGAACAGCGTTGCGTCGCTGGCAGAGCCCCATCTCGTCGAACCGCGGTTTCTCGAGCTACCCGATAGCAGCAGCACACTGTATGTCGGTCCCGGGGCAGATACCCTCTTCATCGACGTCGACGACGCCCACGACGGCGACTTGGTCATCTTCGGCGACGGTGTTCTTATTGTCGACAATGCGTGTCTCACTCTCCGCGGGCACCTCTACCAGCAGGACAACGGCACCGCCATCTTGCGCAATGGCGCCTACCTCCACGTGCCCCAGGAATACAATGCGCAGTATCTTCACCTCCTCCATGACAATGCCCGCTTCCAGGCAGACAGCGCCACGGTGTTTGCAAATACCGTCCACCAGATCCGACACTACGGTCAAAGCGAGTACATCGCCAGGCAGACCGACTTCCCACATTGGAACTACCATCGGTTGTGGGATAGCTCGAAGCTGATCCTGGAAGATGCCAAGATGGTCGGCGATCTCCAGATCAATGACTCGTGTGAGGTTTCGTTCACACGCTGTGACACGATCATGCCCTGGCTGGGCGTCGCCTCCGGTGAGAGCGTGGACTTGTCCTTCCCCGACTGGGAGCTGGTACCTGATTACACCTTCGATTCAAACCTGGCCGGAGTGGATGGCATCGACTACTCGGTGACCTTCGATTCCTGCGGGATGGTCATGTGGGGCATCGAGAGCTGGCCCGGCAGTTCCATTCACATCTGGGATACGTCTTTCCTGGGCGTGCCTTTGAGGATCTTCGAGGACATCGCCATGGAGGACATCCATGACTACACCGTTTACGCGGATCTCTCTTTCCCGTTTGCGGACCGGGAGTGCCGGTTGACAGACACGTATCTGCATTTCTGGTTTCCTTATGCCTACGAGCAGGCCGTTGTTGACATCGAGTCATGCAGATTTGCCGAATCCAAGGCCTACGACGACTCAGAGATCCATGCATCGAGTACGATCGCCGACGGTCTCCCGAGCTCGGCGACGGCGCAGGACAACGGCTTCTTCTGCTTCGCCGACGGTGAGTGCCGCACATTTACGAGTTCGTGGCACAACGCGACCCTGCTGCTGATCAACACGAGCGTTGTCCCCCGGCCGCGCTCATCGCAGCTGACCAACCTTGCCCATGGACATTCCCGCTACCTGGCCGTCAACTGCCATTTCGACTTCGAGCCTCAGGCACTGGATACCGCGCTGGTAGTCGTCGCGGCGCTCGATCCCGGTCCATCGAATACGGCTGGAACATGTGTCGATATACCGGGCTCGGCCTGGATCAGTACGGGACCTCACAGCCCCATCAAATTCGATCGCTACCGGGTCTATTGGTCCGATCATGACAGCTTCTCCTGGACGCTGATCGGGGAAGCGGCCGATTCGGTCCACGGCGGCGTCCTCGCGACATGGGATACCTCCGGCAGGGAGGGTGGTGACTACGACCTTCGCCTGACAGTCTGGGACACCGCCCAGGACAGCCTGACCGCGCTGGCGATGATCACCCTGCAGGAACCGTCCACGACCGACGAGCGGGAGGGCGGCTCCGCGGGACTGGTTCTACTCCACAATTGCCCCAATCCATTCACTCCCCAGACGCGTTTCATCTATGAGCTACCTGCCGGAGGCGATGTCGTGCTCACGATCTTCGATCAGTCGGGCCGGCAGGTGAAGACCTGGACCATGGACGCACAGCCCGCCGGCAGGCATTCGATCGCTTGGGATGGAACGGACGCGGGCGGGGGTAGCGTTGGATCCGGGGTCTATTTCTACCGGCTCACCGGGCCCGGGTGCCCCGCAGCCGGCAGGTGCAGCATCGTGAGGTGATCATATGCCCCCCCCGGGGGGGGTGATCGGAAGTCTGAGCAGGGACCAGCCGCCAGGCGACCACCACGCCCCGCCCAGCGTAGATGACTCCACCGTGGAACCGCAATTACGGCTCCCGCTGCCACCTATTCCCGTGCTACAATGTTTCACGTGCGGTCTGCTCGGGCAGCACCGGTGACTCCTCACCGCGCTGTGCATCCGGGGGTCAGGAGGAACGACGCGCCCCAGGACTCCCCATCACACCCAAGGAGGATGGCAATGAAACCCACCCGCCTGGTCTCACGGATTACCGTTGCCCTCGTCTTCTGCGCCCTCTTCGCCTCTGCGGAGGGGTTGCTGAACAGCGATGTCAGCGCCGCTCCATCGGCCCTCACGGCCCGAGATCATTTCGCCTATGCCGTGGTGATCAAACAGTCAACCTATGATGATCCCGCCTGGCAGGCGGTAGCGGATGCCCTTCTGGCGCGCTATCAAGGCCAGCTCTTTATCTGGGACACGGCCCTCAACGACGTCCAGGAGGATATGGGGGCCTATGAGCCGACGCATATCGGTTTCGTCTGTGAGCACACTACCGTCTCGCAGAGCTTCGTCCAGTACACTCTCTGGCCCTTCACTCGCCATCTGGACGAGGATATCTACTGCGATGCCATCTGGGGGATTCTCACGGGTTATGATGCAGAGGACGCGCTCAATCTCGCAACCGGTCCCGAGGGCTTCGAGGTGAAGACAGTCCTTGGCGGCACGACCTCATGTGACTTGGCCTACTACACGCAGGGCATCAGCACCAGCGAGGCGACCTACAACAGGTACTACGTGAAACACCCCGATTCCCTCGGCACGACCACCTTTGATGACGGTCCGACCGACAGAACCGAATGGCTTGTCACCATGATCAATGAGGGTATTGACATCTTTGATTACGACCCCGTCGATATCATGTACACCAGCGGCCATGGCAACTACAATAACTGGCAACTGCACTACCCGTCGCCGGACCTTGAAGGGTTCTTCCGCTCCAGCGCCGGGCAGGTCTATGGAGCCCCGCACTCGGGACCGGACATCAACATAAACTCCACTAATCCGAAGATCTACTTTGGCCTGGGGAACTGCTACATCGGCAAGATCCTGGGCAGCGGAAGCATGGCCCCTTCCTGGATCCACACCGGTGGGGCACATCAGTATACGGGATACGTGATTGCCGAGGGGTCCACCTCTTACCAGCATGGTGCAACCAAGGCCTATTTCTATAAGGCCGGCCGGCAGTTCACCTGGGCGGAGGCCTTCTACCTCGGCAACCAGGCACTGCGGTTCGACAAGCTGAACCTCACACCCGGCGCCAACCCTCCGGACAAGAATGGCTCGGCGCTCTACGGCAATCCGGCGATGCAGGCCCTGATGTCACATGAAGGCGTCTACCAGGAACCCCTCTTCTCGACTGAGCTGCTCGTGACCCAGGGCAGTACCCAGGACACGGTGACCTTCCGGATGACGATGAATCGGTCGGGCAATCCCGGCTACACGAGCAAGTGGGGAGAACGGCATCCGGCGACAATCCTCCCCTTCCGGGCGAGGAATCCGGAGGTCATTTCCACGGATGCCATGCAGGCCGTGGTCATGGATGATTTCGTCCTGTTGTATGTCTGGCACCAGGGACAGGTGTCACTGGCGGAGGGAGACACGCGGGAGGTCGTCTTCACCACTGACCGCGACCCAGCCGGCGTTGATGAGGATGCCCCAGCGGGAATGAGTGTTCCCTCCTTGATTGTGCGGCAGAATGACCCGAATCCGTTCGGTCCATCGACGCGGATCTCCTACACTCTCCCCGAGAGAACCCGCGCCTGCCTGCAGGTCTTCGACATCAGCGGCCGCCTAGTGGAATGCATCGTTGACCGCGTAGAGGATGCGGGCGAGCACTCGGTCGTTTGGGACACTGGGAATGCCCCCTCCGGCCCCTATTTCTACAAGCTCAGCGCCGGGGGGATCAGCGTCACCAAGCGCTGCGTGGCACTGAAGTGAGCCGGCCCCTGGTTATGCCGGCCCCTGCTCCTGCGGCCCCTGGTCATGCGGCCCGCCGGTCTCGACAGCGTCCGCCGTCGGCAGTAGCCGACCTCGCGGCTGGCTTCCTGCCGCCACGCCAACAGCGAAGGAGATGGCAATCATGCAGCACGCATTCAAGCTGAGCGCCGCGTTCCTTGGCATCGTTCTTGGCTGCATATTTGTTCCGGCCAGCGCTACCGCGCAGTGGGTGCTGGTGGACTCGACTTCCTTCACCGCGCTCATCGCAGCCGGAGAGGATTGCTATGTCCGCATCCCATCTTTCAGCGACTACTTCGAGGTCGTCGCGCCGCCCGAGAACCTCACCGCCGATGCCCTGACCGCTGTGAGCATCGCACCAAGCTGGCTGCAGATGGACCTGCGAGACAACTTCCGCAGACTTGACCAAGCCAAGCAGGATGTCTACGCCGACCTGATCATCAACGCGACCGCCCCGTACATCGATGAGATCTGCTTTGAGATTGCGCACATCGCTCCCCAGACACTCTCCACCTCGATGAATCCGCAGGTGCTGGTAGAGAATGTCGTATCCCTCTATGCCATTGATGCTTCCCTCGACTACGTGGACATCGTCGACTATGACACTGGCGCTGACTTCTACTCGACGACGGTATATCGGGTCCTGGAAGGGGAGGACGTTCTAGAATTCGAATTGCCCCGGGAGATCTACTACTGGTACGTCGTCCATCCGAAACTACACCAGGAACGGCCCGGCTACATCGACCCGAACAGCGGATTTGCCATCGATCCACCGACCGGGGTCTTCTGGCGCGACTATCTGATGAATCATAGCGATGACGGCTATCCCCTTTTGCTGGCGTGCATCGACACCTGCGACGTGCTTTGGAAGAACACGCAGAATTCGGTGGACAATGGAGCCGTAGGCGCGGTCACCCAGTGGATCAAGGATGTGATGACCTTTACCTCCAACCCGCACCATGACCAGCCGGTGCGCATCTACACCATGCATATCGGGACGTGCAGCGTTCACTCCTATCTCACCGCTGCCGCCGGGAGGGCTGCGCTGATACCGACACTCGTGGATGTCATGTACAGCGACAACCACAAGATCAATGAGTTCTGGGAGCGGCGCTGGATTGCCTGGGAACCGGTGAACACGTTCGTGGACTACCCGGAGGGCTACGAGAACTGGGGATGGGATGTCGCGGCGGCATTCAATTGGCGCGGCGACAGCTACATCTGGGACGCCACTCCACGATACACCGAGGTGTGCACGCTGAATGTTCATGTGACGGACAGCGAGGGCCACACGGTCGACGGGGCGCGCATCAAAGTCAACAGCGAGCCATGTGTCGACTGGGGCGCAACAGCGGGATGGACGGATTGCAATGGTGACCAGCAAATCCTGCTGGGCGACAATCGAACCTTCGAGGCGCTGGTCAATAGCTCTCTTGGAAACTACCCTCCCAGTGGCATGGAGACCATCATCGTTGCCAGCGAGGCGGGTACCAGCTACGAATGGAATGTCACCCTGCCTGGCGCTGCTACAGCGATTGACGTGCGTGCTGATAGCATGCCGGAGTATCCAACAGATGACTACCGGCTGGTGGTGGAGTACGACGTGGCGCGAGAGATCGTATACGGCAAGAATTATGACGACATCGACCGCTTCTCGGAGCCAAGCACGCCGGGACACATCGATTTCTTTGTCTGCGATCAGGAGAACTTCGATGCCTACACCGCCACCGACTCACTGGCGGCATTCGAGATCACTGAGAGCAGCGCGGGGGGGAACGTTGACTGGGTCCTGGTGAGTTCGGATCCGTGGTATGCCGTGTTTTCCAACACGGAGGCGCTCGTGATGACGCGTGAGTTGCACTGCACCGCAAAGCTCTACGCCCGCGACATGAGTGCGGTGGGGCAGGAGACCGCCCAATGGCTCGGGCCGGGAGTCCGGCTCCACCAGAGCTATCCAGATCCGTTCAGCGCATCCACCCGGATCCGCTTCGAAATGGCCGCCGGTGCTCATGTGAGGCTGGCGATCCATGATGTAGCGGGCCGACAAGTACGAACGTTGCTGGACGGCTTCCAGCGGGCCGGCGGGCACACTGCCGTGTGGAACGGACGGGATCAGCGCGGAACTGAAGTGCCCTGCGGGATCTACTTCTGCCGGATCGAGATCGGTGAGCATTCAGACATCTGGAGAATGGTGCGGGTGCAATAGTAATAGTACCGACGGCCCCCCGCCGCCTTCGGAAGATGGCCGCCGTAGACCCTTGACAAGGTCGTTCCATATCAACGCAGCACGACGAGGCGCTGCCGGCAGGTGACCCCCTGCTGGCAGGTGACCCCCCACTCGCTCCGGAGCTTGACCAGGTAGACGCCGGAAGCCGCGTCATCGCCATCATCGGTCCGGCCGTCCCAGCTCAGAGTGTGAGTGCCCGCTCGACGGCAACCACCATCCAGGCTGCGGACGAGCCGGCCATCGGAGCTGAAGATCGAGAGGGCGAGCTGTCCCGCGCTGGGCATTGTGTAGCTGAGCATGACCCTGGGGTTGCAGGGGTTGGGGTAGGCCGAGAGGACCGGGAGGGACAGCGCCTCGTCGATCGCTGCCGGGTCGAGGTCGCAGATCGAGAAAAGATCCCCACCGCTGCCCATCTCGTTGGCGTGCACGTGCTTGCCACAGGCGGTGACCAGGATGGTGCCGTTGGCCCGGTGGCAGATGTCGGCGTCGTAGATGGATCCGGGAGCGTCGACCGTGAACTCAGGCGTGGAACTCCCGCGGGAGAAGACATGGATTTCATCATTCGTGTTGAACTGGCTGCCCCAGGAGCCGACGACGAAGTAGTCCCCCTGGCTGGTAACAGCGATGTCCTCGGGAATATCCTGGTATGAGCCGCCTGATTGAGTGTAGTTATAGGTCCAAAGGGGCGTGGAGCTCTCCGGGTCGAAGCATTGGACCACATTCCGGTCGTAGCTGGCCGGGTACCAACCGGCCACGAGGAGGTTGCCCGCCTCCGAGAAGGCGCACTGCATTAGATAGTTGTAGCCCCAGCTCGCTGTCCACTTGACCTGGTAGGTCGAACCGTTCCACTCCCAAACGCGCAACCAGCTGAAGCCCGCAGCGACAAGGTTGCCATCTCCGGACATGGCGAGAGGTTCGGCGGAGGCCCCAGTGCTGCCCGACCAGCGCAGATCGCCAGTGGCAGACTCGATGACGTAGAGCATAATGCCGGCTCGCAATACGACGATAGCACCGTCGCTGCTGATCTCCAGGTTGCGAGCGGAGCTGCCGTCCGCACAGTCATAGCGCGAGAGCAAGGTGCCCGTGGCCGCGTCATAGCAGTAGATACGGGCGAAGCCCGCCTGCATGTTCAGGCCCACGGCGACGACCTCGCCATGATCCGAAACCGCAATGCAGCGATTGCGAATCGTGCATCCGGGGATGTCCACATCCCAGATCGGGGTCTCCGAATCGACGCACCAGCAGTGGACGGTCGCGCCGCTGATCTCGCTGTTGGTCTCGACATCGGCGCAAACGGATTCCCACTTGGCGGCGTCGGAGTAGCTATACAAACCGGGCACGATCCACAGTGGTGTGCCATCTCCCCAGGTCTCGTGCAGCTCCACGGCGTTGCTGGCGAAGATGCGCTCGCCGTCGAGGCAATAGCTCGCGTTGGAGTAGGCCGAGCCGATCGTACGCTGCCAGATCACGTCGTTGCGCGAAACCCCATGGCCGGATGCGGTGGCCGCATCGCCAGCTTGCGCCTGATTGATGCAATAGCTACCACCGGGCTCGTGATGTAGGAAGCGACGAGATTCATCGGCTCCAGCGGGCAAACCGATGGTGGTGATCAAGACGAGGACGAGCATGACGGTGATGCGGGATAGTGGCATCTGTGTATTCCCCCTTGAATATGTAACAAGATGATGTGGGCCTATCCCTCCCGGCGCCGGGCGCCACTATCTGATCGCTCGGTGGCGCCCGGGCTCCCGCTGGCTCCCAAAGGCTCCATCGCTCTGCAATCCCTGAAGTTGTCCAGTAGCCGCGATTGCTTAGATCGGCCTCTCAGAGATCCCACCTGCCACCTGGGGAAGCACCCCGCGATTCTCTCGGCTCATGACCGCGATCAACTGTTGATCAACATCAGGATACCAGTTTCATGCCCTGGCTCGCTACTCTGCTCGGCACAAGCAACAGGCGCCTCCGATCCCAAACATCCCTCCAGACCGAGAATCCGGCTCTCCGCCATCAGCTGGGGGTCTGTCATCGAAACCTGTCGACACCCACGCATTCGGCCTCGCCACCGGATCCTCTGGGCCCTGGCTGTCCCGAGTCTGGCCCGACTGGCGAGAAGTGCTGATGATCGTCCAGCCTGAGACGGTAATCGCCCGGCGGCGCGGGAAGTTCCGCCAGCACACAGTCGGACCACGTCTCATCCGCGCTTGGTTTGACCCAAGCTCAACCGCTCGCCCCTGCCGCGTACCAAGTCCGAGCGGTCAGCCAGGCCACCAGCCTGCTACGTGCTCGCTGCCTCCAGCTGAAGCCCCGAATGGGACAGGCATGCTCAGGAACACGCCCTACAGGCATGCCCGGACAGCTGGTAGGCGCTATGCGGTACGGGATTGCTCCCGCGGGGAACGACGGGATACAATTCGGGGCGCGGAGCGCGGCTGCACGCGATTGCACGCGGTTGGACGCGGCTGCATTCGGCTACCACACGGCTGCCACGCGGTTGCCACGCCGGGAGAGGCATACACCGAGGGAGGACGCCATGATCTGGCGCTCGTGTCTTGGATGGACTGTGCTGGCCCTGCTCCTCGCCTGGCTGCCGGCAGGCGCGGAATGGTCGACCGACCCATATGAGAACAATCTGATCTGCACCGACACGAGTGGGCAGATCACCCCCAAGATCGCAAGCGACGGTGCCGGCGGGGCGCTGATCACCTGGTCCGACTTCCGTCCCCCGGACGGTACCACCGACCTTTATGCGCAACGCATCGACAACGATGGCAACCTGGTCTGGGATCCCGCCGGTTTTCCGGTATGCACCGCAGTGGAGAACCAATGGAGCCAGGTGATCATCCCGGACGGTGAGGGCGGCGCGATCATTGTCTGGCACGACTACCGCCCGATGGCACCGGACACGACCGACATCTACGGTCAGCGGCTCGATGCGCTTGGTCATCCTTGCTGGCCTGATAACGGCGTCCTGATCTGCGGAGCAAGCGGCATGCAGGCGGGACCCGAGATGATTCCCGATGGCGCCGGCGGTGCGATCATCATCTGGCTGGACGCCCGCGGAACCGATCAGCACATCTATGCCCAGAGGATCGATGCCGGAGGTGCTTCACTATGGCTGACCGGCGGCGTCGAGGTCTCCCCCATCACCGGGTACCAATCCACCCCAGCCATCGCCTCTGATGGAGCCGGGGGGGCAATCGTCACCTGGAGCGACCTGCGCGGGGGGGATCGGGACATCTATGCCCAGAGACTTCGCAGCGGGGAGGGTGCGCGTCTGTGGGGCAATGAGGGTGTGTTGGTCTGTGGAGCGAATGACACCCAGTATCGCCCCGAGTTGGTCAGTGATGATGCCGGCTATGCGATTATCCTCTGGGAGGATGATCGGACATACAACAACAGGAATATCTATGCGCAGCGGGTCAGTCCGTTGGGTGGAACCGAGTGGACCGCTAACGGGCTCCTGGTGTCCGGCGCAATCGGGAACCAGTCATATCCGCTCCCGGTGACAGACATGCTCGGCGGGGTGATTGCCGTCTGGAGGGATCACCGCGCCGACGAGAATGACCTCTACGCCCAGCGCATCAGTCCCTCCGGAACGTTCTTCTGGCACACCGATGGGATCCCGATCTGTGATGTGATCGGCGACCTGTACAAGGCGAGCCTGGTCAGTGACGGCTCCGGCGGGGCGATCATCACGTGGGAGGACAGGCGTGAGAGCACTCCCGGCCTGTCGCTGGACATATACGCTCAACGTGTCGATGATCTCGGCATGGGGCTCTGGGATGAGGATGGCCTACTGGTCTGCGGCGCCGATGGCAGTCAGTATTTTCCTGAGCTGATCGCCGATCCGCAGGGCAACGCAATCATCACCTGGTACGACTTCCGCGCCAGGGGCGGACAAGTCTATGCGCAGTACGTCTCCGCAGACGGTGGCCTGGGGCCTTCGGCCGTAGGACCGGAACCGGTATCGACATCCCTGTCGCTTGACACCAGCGGCCCGAATCCATTCAGCAGACAGACTGCAATCCGATTGAACCTGCCCACACCGGGGGGCGTTGATCTGGGTGTCTTCTCCATTGACGGGCGCAGGCTCACGACCCTGGAACGGGGGACGCTTGCCTCGGGCACACATGTCTTCGACTGGGACGGACGCGACCAGAGCGGGCGCGGCGTGCCCGATGGCATCTATTTCGTCAGGCTCGCAAGCGGCGCCGGTGCCGTCAGGCTGAGAGTCGTCCTGGTCAGATAGTATCGTGACCATCTGACCGGCTACGACTTCGAGGCGGGCAAGGGGCAATGCTCCCGGGCAGCCTTGCCCCCTTCACGATGCCGTAGGCAGCGCTTCCGAGGTCCTCCACGATGCCGTCTGAGTCGACAGTGTCCCCAGCTCTCTTGATCCCCCCCCGCGTTCAGGTGCATAGTCGCTGCTAGCAACGGCTACTGGCGGACTGCCTACGTCGACCAAGACCATCACTCTCTACCCGCAAGGCGAAATCGACCCTATCGAATGTACACCAACCGCAACGCTCTGTCGTCGACGCCACCCACGCCACCAGGCGCTGGGCGAACGAAGTAGGCGCCGGCTGAAACCGCCTGTCCCAGCTCATCTCTGCCGTCCCAGTCCCAGACGCCCGGGCCGTCACCGGCGTGCAGCGTGCGGACCAGCCGGCCGTCGGGATCCAGTATGTTCAGGATGCGCGGACCCTGCAGCGCACTCCCTGCCCGGTGGCTAAGGTGAATGCGTGCCGATCCGACAAACGGGTTGGGACTCGCCACCAGCCGCCCCGCCGCCCGCATCCCAGGTTCTGCTTGATCCGTGGCCACCCCGGTCGGATCGACAAGCTCCGCGGCCATTACCCAGCCACCATGACCCATATCGTATGCGTGCACAGCCTTGCCGCCGGCGATCACGTATCGTCCATCCTCGCTGATGTCAACGGTGAAGCAGGATCCGACGTTGGCAAAGGCATCGTCACTTATGCCGTGAATGGGAATCGACGATTCCCGCTCATAGACACTGACGATGTTGCCGGCAGACCCTTCCCACCGCCCATAGGAACCCGCCACGAGCAATCCACCATCCGGTGTCAGCACCAGACCCGAAACCTCGTCGCCATAACTGCTGTCCACCCAGAGTGGGGTCGGACTCGAGCGGTCGAAGAGCACGGCCCTTCCGCCATCCGAATTGGTCCAAGTTCCCGCTGCGATGGTCTGCCCATCCTCGGAGATGGCCAGTGAGGTGATCCAGGTGGTGCTGGGGATAGTGTGCAACCAGAGCAGATTATAGTCGCTCTCATCCCATTGGTACAGGCGGACAGTCCTGCTGAAACCTCCCGTAACGAGATATGTGCCGTCGCCGGACAGGACCGCCGCGATTTGGGTGTCGCCGGGAATCCGCAGCGAATCCCGCTCGGTGCCGGTCAGGGCATCCCAAATCCTTGCATGGCCGTACATAGTGACCGCCACAACCTGCCCGTCGGCCGATACTGATAGCCCTTGTGGCCAACCAGCCAGATCGTCAGTGAAGCGCAGCGTGCCGGACAATCCATCGTAGACATATACTTCACCCGCGCCGCCGGATGAGCTCCTTGCTGTGCTTACGTAAGTATCGCCGGCATCGGATACCGTGGAATGATAGCCTTCCATCGGCGCTATGTAATCATGCTCGTAGAGCGGAACCGAGCTGGCGTGCTCAAACACACAGAGGGGCAACCCCTCTCCGGTACTGGCGATCCGTGTGGCGGAGTAATCGGTGTCGACAGAGATCTGCCATTCGGCCGCCGGCATCTGGTAGGTCCACTCGGGCACGTTGTTGTCGGCCACGAGGTAGAGTGCGGTTCGCTCGTTGTTCAACTCCCATCCGACGACTGCATAGACACCATCACCACTGATAGCTATGTCTCTGGCAATGGCATTCTGGTGGTTCTGATCCAGCCATAGGTACTCATCCTGGCCGCGCCGGCCAACGACAGTCGGTATGGTGCCAGGCGAGATGGCTGGGTCCAAAAATGGTGCATCGAGCTTGAGAGTGCGGACTACGCGCGATGCACCTGGTCCATCGATGATTTCCACAATCTCGCCGGCGCCCGTTGGCAATGCAACCAACACTGTGGCCAATGCGCCGAGCAGTATCCCAGTAGCTGGACGATGATCGAAAGAAAAGATGGGGCGCATAATGCAACCTCCTGTTGATAGAGCGGCGGGCTGAAGTCGAAGGAATCCTAGCAATAAGAGTACCGCTGCTTTCGACATCCACACCGGACCAATGTTAGCAGATCGCCCGGCTGATGTCGATCGACCTTGATGTCGCTCGGCTTTACATGCACTGCCCCGGAATGACGTAGACCGCCTGTCCTTTGGGCAGCGCGTCCCAGCCCGACCAGTCGCAGGCCGGGCAGTGGCAGGCCGGGCAGTGGCAGGCCGGGCAGTGGCGCTAGAAGGGCGGATGCGTTAGAATGGAAAGGGATTGAGGCGCTAAGGATGGCGATCACAAGTCGGCGCGAGCCGTGGAGCGAGGCGATGCACTACCTGTTCTTGGCCTTCAGCATGATCCTCACCTTTGCCATGGCCGCAACGGGCGAGACGTACCAGGTCAGCCCCGACGGCGGCGGAGACTACCCCACCATCCAGGCGGCGATCGATGCAGCCCTCGATGGAGATACTGTCGAACTGACCGCGGGGACCTTCATCGACGATGGCAACCGGGACATCGACTATCTTGGCAAGGCGATCACCGTGAGATCCCAAGACGGGAATCCCCAGGCATGCATCATTGACTGCCAGGGCAGCGAGCGCAAACCACATCGCGGGTTCCACTTCCATTCCGCCGAGCAGGACGGATCGGTGCTGACCGGCGTCACGATCAGAAATGGGTGGGCCACCCTGCCCCCCCATGGGGGCGCGATCCTCTGTGAGGAGGGAAGCTCTCCCCTAATCACTTCCTGCGTCTTCTCCGGTAACCGATATAGCGCCGTCTATTGCTGCGAAGGGAGTTCTCCCGCTATCACCGCCTGTGTCTTCACCCAGAACGAGGCTCAGGAGGGAGGCGGGCTGTACAGCGAGGCTTCCTCTCCGAGCGTCAGCCACTGTGATTTCATCCAGAATTCCGCTGAGTGGAATGGCGGGGCGTTCCTTGGCTCCGCCTCCAGCGCCACGTTTTCCAATTGCAGATTCGTCCGGAACAGTTCCGCTTACAGCGCAGGAGCCGTCTGCTTCTTCTACGGTTCCGAGCCCGCCTTTGTTGACTGCCTTTTCGAGGAGAACGCGACCTCATCGTCCGGCTCTTCCGGTGCGGTCCAGTTCTTCTGCTTTGTCACGGGTACCCTGGATGGGTGTACTTTCGTGGGCAACTCGGCCGGCACGGCAGGCTCGATCGTGAGTACGGGCAAGATGTCCCATACAATCGTGACGGGCTGTACGTTCTGGGGCAATTCGGTTCCGTCAGGAGCGATCGTCAGCGGCGGCGAGCTCGATGTAACTATCGACAACACCATCATCGCCTTCAGCCTGGAGGGCCAGGCAATCTCCGCGGGAGAACACACCGTTGCGCTGACTTGCTGCGACCTCTACGGCAACGCTGGAGGGGATTGGGTGGGGGGCATCGCCGACCAGTATGGCATCAATGGCAACATCTCCGAAGATCCCCTGTTCTGTGACCCCGCGGCGGGGAACTTCACTCTTCAGGCGTGCTCACCGTGCACACCGTTCTCGCCCCCGAATTCTGAATGCGATCTGATTGGGGCCTGGCCGATCGGCTGCGCCGGGACGCCGGTGACCTCGATCACCTGGGGAGGGATCAAGGGATTGTTCCGGCAGTAGCAAGAGGGCATGGATCGACCGGATCGTCAGCGTGCGTGTTCTGCTGCGGCCCCGGCAGCATTCGAGCCTCGGCCTTCGCTCCTGCGCGAGAGTGTGGACTTCGCACTCGAGGAGAGGGCGCGAGGGAGCATGATCCTACTGCGACAGGACTATTCTCCTCGTCCGGCAGCGGTCACCGGCTTCAATGCGGCAGTAGTACACACCATTGGCTGCCCGCCGGCCCTGCTTGTCGATTCCGTCCCAGGGAACCTCATGCCAACCCGCGGGGATCGCTTCGTCAAGCAACGTCGCGATGCGCCGGCCATCGAGCGCGTAGACCGCCATCCGGACGAACCGGCTCTCCGTCAGACTGAAGCCGATCGTAGTCCGCGCGGTGAATGGATTCGGCCAGCTACCAAGGAATTCGGTCGATGTGGGCAGAACGTCGGTCACATCCGACTGAGACGAGACAAGAGCAATGCCAGTGATGATCCCGAAATCCCCAGTGAGCACATCCTCGGGGTTCGTGCCATCGAGGTTCATCCGCATGATCTTGTGTCGATTCGTATCATGGGCCTGCCCCCAGTAGGCTTTGCCAACGCCCAGATCGAGGGCGATCCCCCCGGGGTTCAGGTTCGCACCAACCACGTATAGATCTTCAACGCCGGACCCATCCAGGTTGGCGCGGCGGACAACGTCGACGACGTAGTCGGTCCAATAGATCTTGCCACCGGAGATGTCCAACGCAATGCGGGCCGGCTTGTCAGCGCCCGTCACAACTGTCTCGACATCGGACCCGTCCAGGTTCGCCCGTAGGATCTCGCCACTGGTAGACGTGATCGAGGTGCTCCAGTAGATCTTGTCGTTGGTTGTGTCGAACGCAATCCCGCTATGGAAGGAGGTGTACAGCAAGGGACCGGCACCCGCGCCGTCAAGATGCGCGGCGCCGATCTCAGCGAGAGTCTGATCTCCCCAGCAGAGCATGTCGGCAGCAGGATGCACGGCTATCCCCATGGGCCAGGACATGCCGGTGGTGACGATGGCTTCGGGGTTGCCGCCATCGAGATCGGCCCACTGGATTACGTCGCTGTCCACATCGCTCCAGTAGAGCTTCTCGGCGAACTGATCGACCGCAATACCGCGCAGGCCACCGCCAACATCGACGACGGTCTGGAGCCCGGAGCCGTCGGTGTTGACCGTGTGAATGTAGCCGCTGGACCAGTCGGGGCAGAAGATCTGTGAGAAATGCAGCACTCCATCGGCCTGGGCCACCGCGGGCGTCAGCAACAACGCGGCGCAGAGAAGCGCGTGGGCACCCAACCACTGTGGAGATCTCTTCTGTGATTTCATCGGTTCGGCCCTCCCTTTGTTCAAAACACACTGTAGTGGCTCTATTGCGTACAGGCAATTGGAATAGGGTAGCTCAGAGGATTAGAAGGTAGCTCAGAGAATCAGAAGGTAGATCAGAGAATCAGAAGGCACCTCAGAGAATCAGAAGGTAGATCAGAGAATCAGATTGTCATAGTTCAGCAACAGGTGTGAGCGGGAGCCAACGGGGTGGCCGGGAATCACGGGATACAGAAAGGTTGGCAGCGACACGGAAGGGCGTTCTTGGGCCACGTCCATCACACGGCGCGCCGGCCACGCCGAGCGCCTCTGCGACGCGCCCCTACCCTATCCCCGTGGATCGACCAGCCGGCCGAGGAAGAGAACCACCCCGGTCTCGCGATCGCGGATGAGGAAGAGGAAGGGGTGATCGGCGCGGAAGACCGGCTTGCGCGCACGGGGATCTTGGCCGCTGCTCTTCAGGGCCATGACCACCGCCGAGGCGGCCGCGGCCTCCGTTCCCTGCTCGGTGACCTCCAAGAAGGCCTTGTGGAGCACGCTCGAGATGAAGAGATCCGGGCTTCCGGTCATGCCCGAGAAGTTGGCCGTCTGTTGGTGAAACGCATCCGGCATCCCCATCGCGCCCAGTGTGCCGGCCAGATCGAGCGCGGCCCTCAGCGCGAAGCGCGGCAGGAAGACCGAAACGCGTAGCGGCTCGAGCCCCTCGATCCATTCCCCGAGTCGCTCGGGGGTGACCCCGGCAGCAAAATCGTCCAGGGGCCGCCCCCGGCTCGGTAGCACGATGAGCATCGCCAGCCGCGTTTCCCGATAGGGAAGCTCGAGAACCTGGAAATCCGCGCCCTCGGGATCCTGGCCCTCGAAATAGCTGAGCCGACCGGTCTGATGCATCATCGGCACCTCGACCCGCTCCCCTCCCGCCAAGAGAAACGGCGCCGCAGGAGACTTCTCGGCAAAGGGAAGCACCCAGGCGCCACGGAAGTAGACCGCGTTGGTCAAGATGAGACGGGTCAAGGGACCGACTGATCCCGGCCCGAGGAGATCGAGGATCTTACCGGCGGTCTGCCGCGCGACCCAATCGTTGATCGTCCGGCGCGCTCCGGCGGGATCGCCCGTGAAATCGACATTGCGCAACGCGGCGTCATAGCGGCTCGTGACGAGCTCGAAGTACCAGTCCAGGAATGAGAAGTCCTCTTGCGCCCAGAGCGCGTTGGCAACAACTAAGCGGGGACCCTCGGCGAGATCGCCCGCTGCACGCATCGATCGCGAGAGGTCGCCGTAGGCCTCGTGGAAGCTCTCGCCGTTGTCGCCGAAATGCAGCACCCGTGCCATCTGCGCCTCGGTCTCGCCGCGTGCCCCGGCATAGGTCATCGCCAGCGCCGAGGAAAGACTGAAGGGCGAGAAGCAGATGTTGCCGGGCGAATCGGCGAGCTGTTGGTAGAGATCGAGCGCAAAGGCGTTGATGCCGGCAGCCGGTGCGTCGGCATCCACTCCAACCCGAGCGATCGCAACCCCAGAACCGCTGCCCGCAAGACAGACCACCAGCAGGCCAAGACCGAAGAGACGACGCGCCGGACGAGGGGTGGAACGAGACCCCCGGTACCGCCGGGCCAACCGATCGGAATGTGAGTGATTGCATCTAGCCATCGGAACCCTCCTCATCGCGTTCTCATCCGGCCTCGCCGAAACCCCCACCCTGGGGCACCTTACGCTTGACCGGGAAGCAGAGTGGCCGCAGTGTGGCCTAAATCAGCCATAGCTTACCAGATGCGCCGAGATTGGGGTGGGGCGAGTTCAGGTGGTGCGGACCCGCCGGGGGACAAAGGGTGCGGCGGCCAAGATCGAGCGCCTTCAACCTAACCTACCCGCTCGGGACGACCGAACTAGATAGGAAGGGCGTTCTATGCCTGCCCAGCCCCGGCGCGAGGCAGGCCAAGAGTAGTATCTGGGGGAGGCGGAAATGAAGTGCAGGATCCTCTTGTCCGGGCTGCTGATCTTGAGCGTGGCAGGCTGGATCGGCCTGGCCACAGGCCAGGAAGCGACCACCGGCTCTATTGTGGGGGAAGTGACCGACCCCGAAGGCAATCCCCTCGCCGGGGCGACGGTGTCGATCGCCTCGAACCAGGGCACCAAGACTGCCTTGACCGAATTGGACGGGGGGTTTCGCTTTCTCTATCTGACACCCGGGATCTACGACCTGACGGCGGCGTTCCCCGGCTACATCACCGCTGCATGCCAGGACATCGAGGTGCGTCTCCTGGCGCGCGTCCGTATCGAGGCGGTCCTGACCCCGGGAGCCTCGGAGACGATCGAAGTCGTCGGCAGTGCGCCGACGATCGACCTCTCCTCGACTACCACGGGGGCAACGATCAGCTCGGCGATGATGTCGAGCATCCCCCTCGGTCGCACCTTCTCGAGCACGCTGGCGATGGCCCCGAATGTCGTGGAGGGCGGCATCGACAACTCCAACCCCTCCATTGCCGGGGCGAGCGGGCTTGAGAACACCTACATCGTCGACGGGATGAGCATCGGCAACACGGGCTACGGCAGCGCCGGCTCCTACTCCATCGTCTACGGTTCCCTGGGCACGGGCGTCAACTACGACTACATCCACGAAGTGCAGGTGAAGACCGGCGGCTTCGAGCCGGAGTATGGCGAGGCGCTGGGTGGCTTCATCAACCTGGTGACGAAATCGGGAACCAACGAGTTCACCGGCAGCGTCTTCTCCTATGTGCAGGTCAAGGACTTGGAGGCCGATCGAGTCACCTCGGATCACTGGCTTCTCTCCGCCCGGGCAGCGAGCTACGCAAGCCGGGACTACGGCTTCGACGTCGGCGGCCCCATTGTCAGGGACAAGGCCTTCTGGTTCGCGGCCTTCGACCCGACCTTCACCACGGCGACGCTCCAGACCTCGACCGCGGTCTCCGACGCCCAGGGGTTCAACCACACGATCGAGCGCAACCGCACAGTCTACAACTACGCCGCCAACCTGAAGTGGTTGGTGAGCCCGAAGCACACCTTGGCCTTCTCGACCTTCGGCGACCCCTCGGTGGGTGAGTACGGTCCGCAGCGCTCGTCGGCCCTCGCGGTGTCGGATCCGAGCACGCGCTACTCAGAGATCACCTATGGTGGCCACAATGTCGTCGGGCATTGGAACGGCGAACTGTTTTCCAACTGGTTCATCGAGGGAACCCTCGCCTACCATGAAGACAAGTTCGAGGAGGATCCGGGTCTCGACACCCCGCAGGGCTTCGACTTTCGCGGCGGCGTGTTCCGGCGCTGTGGGGGCGTAGGGTTCTACGAGAACAACACCTCCACGAACACTCAGTACCAGCTCAAGTTCTCGAACTACCTGCAGGCCGCGGGTGAGCATCACATTCGCTACGGCGTCAACCATCAGGATATTGGCTACGAGGAGGCCTCCAACTTCACCGGCCCCGAGGGCATCGAGATCGAACTGGCCGACGGTAGAACCGTGACTTCCACGAGCGGCTATAGCTGGGAGGTCGATGCGGACTCGACGTATTTCGTGATCAATCGCATCCGCAGTGGCGACTTGGGAGCAGAGACGAGTGCCGACTACACGGCAGCCTTCATCTCGGACACGTGGAGTCCCACGGACTACCTGAGCATCATGGGCGGTGTGCGCTACGAGCAGGAGAAGCTGGAAGGCAACGTGACCAGCTTCACCTGGAAAGACAACTGGTCCCCCCGCTTCCACCTGACTCTGGACCCACTGCGGGACAACCGAACCAAGCTTTTCTTCGCCTACGGCCGCTATTTCGGCAAGGTTCCCAACGATCTTGCCGTGCGCGCAATGTCGCGGGAAGTCAGCTATGTGGTCGTCTACGACTACGATCAGATCGATCTGTCGGATCCGGACAACCCGCAGAACATCAATCCGCAGGCACAGATCGACGGACTCGGCCCGTTCGTCTTGGGTGACTCGCAGACCCGCATCGACCCGGATGCCAAATTGAGCTACGCGGATGAATTCATCGTCGGCGCGGAGCGCGAGGTGATCCCGTTCCTCACCGTTGGTCTGACCTATCTGCACCGGGAGCTCGGCCGCACGCTCGAGGATGTGCAGGAGGTTGCCTATTCCGAGCTGCTCGCAGGTGCGGATTTCGGAGAATACGTGATCACGAATCCGGGGGCCCCGCTCTTTCCCGAGCCGAAGCGAGACTACGACGCGGTGACGCTCAAGGTCGAAAAGCGGCTGCGCGACAACTGGCAGCTGCTGGCCTCCTACACCTGGTCGCAGCTACGGGGTAACTACGAGGGTTATTTCCGGCGGGACAACGGTCAGAGCGACCCGTTCATCACCTCGGCCTTCGACTTCCCCTACCTCTTGGACCCCGAGATATGGCAATACACGAGCGCTAGCGGACCGCTCCCCAGCGATCGCCCCCACGTCTTCAGCGCGGCCGGCTCGTACCGACTCGGGAACGGGCTCGACATCGGATTGAGACTTAGGATCCAGAGCGGCACCCCGATCACCAAGCTTGGCTACAACTACTACTACGCCAGCGAGTCGGAGATCCTGCTCGAGGAACGCGGCGCCAGCGGCCGGACCCCGACGACCAAGAGCGTGGGGCTCCACCTAGGCTACCCGATCGCGATTCCCGAGGGGATCTTCGGACTGGGCATCGAGCAGGTCGAGGCGAGCATCGACATCTTCAACCTCTTGAACGAACAAGAGGAGTTCTACGTCGACACCATGGCCGAGGTGGGCGGCTCAGTGCAGGGCCCCCCCTACAGCCCGACCGCCTGTCCCTCGTGCGCGAATCCGGATTTCGGGAAGGCATACGCATTCCAGGGTCCGCGGCAGATCAGGTTCGCGCTGCGGGCTCGCTTCTAGGTTGTGGCACGAAGAATCTTGATCCGTAGGGGCCTGGGGCCGGAGGGGGCAGTGTCTCTTCCATGCTCCA
>JAGMBO010000046.1 GCA_023129715.1 Candidatus Eiseniibacteriota bacterium
TGGCGTTCCAGACGAACTACACCGGGCCGCTGGTGTGTGAGTGAGAGACTGCCGCTCCAACAACCGAAGGAAGCTTCGGCGGGAGAGGCGGCTGGCAGGTGAACGTGCCGAATGGTCGGCACAACCAGTGCGCCTGAGAGTGTACTCGATCAGGGGAGTGGAAGTCTCCCCCAGGCATACGCTCTCCGGCTTGTGGCTGAAGGTAACTGCGTCGCCGTGAGGCGGGGTGGAGAGCAACCTGAGGTGAACTGTCGGTCCGTAGGATAAGGAACGCGATTCGGCTGGGCGTTGTGGCGAGCCGGCTAGCGTACGGCGAAGCCCAGACCGCGTCAGTGAAGCTGGGACTCTCGGAAGATTGAGCGGTTCAAGGACGCGATTCGCCATAAGACGCCGCGTCAGCACGGGCAAAGCCTGGGCGTCATCATCGCCAATGTCAACCGGACGACGCCGGGGTGGTTTGAATACTTCAAACACACCTCGTACACGACGGTGTTTCGTGGTTTGGACGGTTGGCTACGGCGGCGGCGGCGTATTCTTCTCAAGCGCCAAAAGAAAAGCCGCCACCGTGGTCTGGGTACCGCCCACAATCGCCGGCCGAACGCTTTCTTTACCGGGCATGGGCTGTTCAGCATGGAGGCAGCCCATGTCGCGCTCCGTCAATCCGCGGCGCGGTGAACCACCGACTGGAGAGCCGTGTGCGGGAGATCCGCTTGCACGGTTCGGAGGCAGGGGAAACCGGGCCAACCGGTCTTCCCTACCCCTATCCTGAGACTATGAAGCAAGCCTCCTAGCGGATACGTTCGGGGTATTGGGTCGAGTGGTGTTCACTCGATTACCAAGCCCCAGATCCAAAGAAAGGAGGCCCGCTATGTGGTCGATCGGATTGGACGTTCACCTGCGATCGTCGACCATCTGCATTCTCGACGAGAACGGCAAGACAGTCAAGGCAATGAAGGTACATGGCACTGGTTGAGGGTGATCGAGACGCTCAAAGAACTCAAGCATCCGTTCGCCGTCTGCTACGAAGCATCCTGCGGGTATGGTTACTTGCACGACCGGCTAAAGCCAATCGCCAGGCGGGTCGTGGTCGCCCATCCGGGTCAATTGCGATTGATCTTTCGAAGTAAACGGAAGAGCGATCGGGTCGATGCGAAGAAACGGGCGAGATATGGCACTGGGATCAGGAAACGAAAAAGGCGGCTTAGGAAGGAGCATCTAGGGTTGAGGTCAAGGGAATAAGCGGGATCGAACGTCGGACCCCGCGGTAGGGCATGGCGCAAACCCGGCAACGGGTTCCAGACGCCGTTGACCTGAATGGGGCC
>JAGMBO010000047.1 GCA_023129715.1 Candidatus Eiseniibacteriota bacterium
TCAGCGCATGTAGATCACCCGGCGGACGGCCTCTTCGTTGGGCAGCACCAGATGGCCAAAATAGACCCCCGACGGCGCTTGCACGCCACCGTTGGTCCGCCCATCCCAAATCGCCTGGTAGAGACCCGGCTGAAGCGGCGCATCTTGCAGCGTCCGCACCATACGACCGTCCACCGACAAGATCGTCAACTGCACCCGGCCCGACGTCGTCACCCCGTAGGACAGCGTCGCCTGTCCCCGGAACGCGCTCGGACGGATCTCGAAGTGCAGCGACCGTCCATCCCAAACCACATCCGCAACATCCGCCGGAGCCTGCACCTGCAGCTCCACCAGACGCGTGTTGTCGTTGACCCGCAGCTTCGACCAGCTGAAGTCGCCCATCGAGAACCCCTGCCCCTCGGCAACCTCCAAAAAGATCTCCAGATAGTCGCCTGCCGGCGCAGCTTGCGTCCCCGCAAAGGCAACCCGCAGATCCCCAGGCTGATCGTTGACCGCGGCCATGAACCCCGAACACCCGCCAACCAGCTTCACACTGCTCACCGCGTACTTCCCCGCCGGATAGTGCAGCGCCGCATGGCCGCAGTAGAGCCCCTCCAACTCGGTCGTCGCCACCCGCAGGATCACCTCGTCCCCCACGAGCTCCGCCGTAACCTCAACCTGGATCGGGTGCTTCCCCGCCAACAGCGGCCACTCCGCCGGCCAGTCACCGGTCACATCCCCACGCAGAATCGCGGTGAAGTCCGCATCGTCGATCGTGTCCGGATACTCGATCTCCGGCAGATAACAGCGCTCCGTGCAGTAGAAGTCCCACGTCCCGGCCCGCGACGCGATCCCCATCGGCAGACTCACCGCGTACATCAGGATCATCGACGCATCGTAGGCCTGGATCAGTCCGTTCGGCGAGCAGTCCGCCGAGATCCGCTGGGGATAGAGAACAAACGGCGGCGCCGCGCCATACTCGATCGCCACCTCCGGGATCCCCACCGGCGGATCACAGACCACCGGCACCCCACTGCCCGTACCCGTCGGGTCATACTCAACCGCGTCCATCACGCAGTAGCCCATGTCGTTGTGCTCGAGCAGATACTGGAGGATATACCAGGCATCGAACTCGGTCACCGCCGGGCTCTCGAGCACCTGATCGGCCAGCGGCCTCACGCAGTCGTCGCAGTAGGAACAGCCGTCGATCGCGTACGTCCCGTCCGCTCCGGTCAATACCTCGGTCACCACCAGCGTGTCGCAGGTGCGCTCCAGATGAATCGTCACCCCCGGCACCGGACGCGGGTTCGGCGGGTTCATCGGATTGTCGTCGAGCGCATCGCAGCTGTAGTAGGTCACCGTGCCGCCAAAGGTCAGACCCGGGATCTCGAAGAACCCGTTGGTGATCTCCGCACACGGAACCCCCTCGTTGAACAACAGCGTGTCGATCACCACCGGCGAGGGCTCCATGCAGGGAGCGCCCGGTACCGCTCTCCCCAGCAGGGTGAAAAACCGTGAGTCGGCGATGTTCACCAGCTCCTGATCACTCGCCCACACCATCCGGATGCGACCGTTGGCCGGATCCCCGATGTAGTCCCAGCCAAAGAACCCCTGGGTCGCCATCCCGCCGTCGGTGACCACCTCCCCGAGGTCGAAGTACGCCGGATCGAAGAGAACGTCGACCTCGAAGGCGTAGATCGGGTCATAGGTCAGCAGATCGCTGTCGGTCCAGATCGGAATCTCCCACTCGTAGGGAATCCCCGGATCGCCCGTCAGCGCCTGTGGACCCACGATCACATGCACGCA
>JAGMBO010000048.1 GCA_023129715.1 Candidatus Eiseniibacteriota bacterium
CCGAGGGCAGCGCTGATGTCGGGGAGCGCCACGGCGCTTGAGAACGCCGCCCTGCGCTGATTCCGCGCCCAGAGCCCGCTCCCAGCCAGACGCAGATCGTCTGGTCGAGCCGTATCCGGCCCGCCACAGGCGCGCCGGGGGCGCGAATCTCCGGCCATCTGGCCAGAACTACCAGATCCGCCGCCCGGGCGCGCCCTCGGCGCCTCCCACCAACCGGCAAGAGACCGTCCGGCTCGGCGCCGCGGGACCATGCAACTTCCTACAGAATAATCGCTTACCCGGTCGAATTGCCTTCCAATCTGGGCCCGAAAGCTCGTCACTGTGCCTGCGGCGGGCATGGGGCCCGGCGCGAAAACGGAGGAGACGACGATGGAGAAGAAGACCGAGACACCCCGGACGCGGAACCGGGGATGGGGCTTCTTCGGGACCTGCGTGTCGAACGGCCACGAGGATCCCGAGGCCGCCTGGGACGAGGCGGTGGCGATCTTGACGGACCTGAAGGGCCGCTTCCGCCTTGAGCCCGAGGTCGCGTGCGCCCTGCTCGACTCGACCTGGGGCCGCCACCTCGCGGATCAGCTTCTCGGGGCAGGCGGAGACGACGGGCCGACCTTCGACTTCCTGGTCGACGAGCTCGCACAAGACCGCCGGTGGATGAAGAGCACGCTCGAGATCACCCGCGCGATCGTTCTCGCCCACGCGGACGACGGTCGGTAGGAGGGGACCATGAAAGTGACGCGCAAGGTTCACGGGGAGCTGATGGCAGCACGGAGGGCGAAGCGTGCCGCGGCGAAAGAGAAGCCGCTCGATCGGTTCGTCGAAGCCGTCTGCGCGATCCGCGACACGTTGGCGCAGATCCAGGAGGCGGCCGACAATCACTTCGATCTCTCGCCCGACGAGATCCACTGGGGCCACGTGGGCGACGCCAACCGGACGCTCGCGGGTCTAAAGGAGATCCTGGCGGTCATCCGCGGGGAGGTGAAGTGACCATGACAACCACCCGGACACCACGCTTCGGATTGAAGGAACACCAGGTCTTCTGGAACGAGCAGGGCAGCGTCGTCTGCGCCTGCTGCCACATCCCCTACCCCGGGTCCGACACCTGGGTGTGGGAGCGATGGGAAGAGATCACGCCCGAGATCATGGCGGCGATCGACCGCCAGGGCGGGCATGGGGCGTGCGAAGGGTGCGGCAAGGAGCCCAGCCGGATCGCGCGCCTGACCGTATGCTGAGGGGAGGCAAGAGATGAGCAAGCGCAAGACCACGAAGAAGCCGACGACACCCAAGACCCGCGGGCCCAAGAAGCTGTCCGCCGAGGCGGCCGCGGAGAAGATCGTCAAGACGGTGACTACATCGGAGGAGCCGAAGAAGGCATCCCGCGATGGCCTCTGCGTGTTCGCTTTTCGCCTGACGCCTGAGGAACGCACAGCGATCCACAAGGCGGCCGGGCCGGCCAAGGCATCGAAGTTCGCGCGGAGCCTCCTGGTGGCCGCGGCGCGGAACGACGCGGCGGCGGTCAAGGCGATCATGAAGGCGACTCAGCCCGAAGCGTAGCCCGAGGCCGCAACCTCGCCGACGACCTCTCGGAATCGGGAGGTCTACGGCGTCTGTCCCTCCACTCACCTGCGTGTGAGCTCCGGTTGCGGGAATGCACCGTCCGACTGTCCCATTCGATTGCGGCATCCCATTAGATTAGAGATGCTTAGGGTCCGTCCATGACCACAGATGCTGAGAGGAATCTGCCTGAAGGGAGCGCGGACTCCACAAGGAGCCTCTCCAGGCTTCCGCACACGCAGGCAGCCTTCTATCGTGCGTCCTGGACATCAAGTCCTGGCACGCTCTCGACTGTAACTTATTCATACGTAATCCGATGCGCCAAAATACGCAGGCCCATTCCGTCGGCCATGGCATCGATCCTGCCATGCGACTATTTGAAAATGACGCATGCTATTCGCGAGAATCTTCACGTGGAGCTGCATACAGGCTTGACTAGCAGAAGGGAATGGATACAATATCGTCGAGATGAACGAAATCAGCGAGAGACCGGGAACGCGGAAAACGCGTCGGGAGAGGTTTCTCTCGGTCGCCGAGAGAAGGACTGTCCACATCCTCAAGCAGCTGCAGCTGCTTGGAAACTGTTCCAACAGAGCCTCTTATGAGTACGAGCAAACAGATGTCGCCAAGATCTTCGATGCGATTGACGAGGAGCTCCGCCGCACGAAGACCCGCTTCGCTTCCAAGAGGGGTATCGACTTCAGACTTCGCGAGTAACAAAAACAACGAAGAGAGCCACGCGCGAACGTGACTCTCTTCTCGCAATAGATGCTCGACGTCCCGGAGGACGACGAATCCTGACATGGACTAGGCTACCACGGCCTTCCGATCGCGTCAATCTCCGGGACCAAACCAAAGTATGCCGACGACCTGCGAGCAGCAGGCCCGCCGGAGGCGGGGGCCGGAATGCCCCCGGAGGAGATTCCATGAGAGATTGGTGCACGACCAGATCTGGGGAGAGGTTCTCTGAGAGGCCGATCGAAGAAGTGTGGCAGAAGGCCCAAGGCGTGCCGGGATCGAGGACACAACGTGTCGACGTCTGCGGAGCAACGATGGAACGTGACCAGTATGGTCAGCAGACCGCGCACGGTTGGGAGATCGATCACGTGATCCCCGTGTCACGGCACGGGACCGACGATCTGGACAATCTGCAACCCTTGCACTGGCGAAACAACCGGAGCAAGGGAGATGAGATCGGCGCCAAACAGACTTGGTGCCATATCACCAGGTGATGCATCCCGTCACGGGGAGGGGGCACTCCCCTCCCCGCGCCATCTGAATCGTGATGGCTCCTAGGGAGCCTGGGTGATCCGGCGATCGTCCCTGGTCACCAGAATACGACTCTGGAAGTCGTGGAGGAATTGCAATGGCAGAAGAGATCAAGGCTGGAGACGTAGTGCAATTGAAAAGCGGCGGGCCGCGGATGACCGTGGAGTGGGTCGATAAGGACCGGCTCACTGACCGCCCTGTGGCTTGCTGTAAGTGGTTCGAGGGTAAGAAACTGATGGGCGATACCTTTGAGCTCATCTCACTGAAGAGAGTAGAGGAGCGTGACCGACAGGCCGGAATCCGCACCATGTAGCGAAGAAGTGACCATCGAGCTGGGGCTGACTCCTGCCGGCCGAGCGCGGACCATCCGGTCGCAGCGCCGAAGCTCGCAAGACAACGACGATGGAGTTCATGATGTCGGTTTGCCGGCGGTCGCCAGGCATCCAACGACTCGCAGTCTTCCGAGCGAGGTCTGAGAGTGGCCAGGTTTGCCCGGTCGGCACAGCCGGCACTCCTCAAGTAGTATGGAAACGGCCGGAGTTCAACCTCCGTTTTGTAGTGGTCGAGAGGAGAGCGGTTACCGACGATCATCAGACTAGTATTCGCGGGTTGGCCTTGGAGGCGTACCGCACTTGTATGTGTTCGTCCGGAGCTACCTCTCTCTGATAACGCGGGTTAGAGCGCAGGCTCATACCGCACACTTCAAACGAGGATCCTCCTATCGAGGCTCTCCTCTCGACCGAGATCTCATTGCATTGCAGCGGCTTGTTCGGTCTGTGGTGTGGCGTTGAGAACAGCCCAGACGAAGCCGCAGAGTTCACGAGCGACCGCGGTGATGGCGACATGACGGTGCTTGCGATAGTCGAGCCGCCAGAACTTCTTGTAGAGCCGGTGCTGAGCCTTGAGCGCGATGGCGACGACGTCGGGCGGTTGTCCCTGGCGACGTCGTTTGAGGATCAAGTCGGCCCCGCTTCGATGTCTGTTGTTCCAAGCGGCCTCGACGAGGACGCGACGCACATGTCCATTGCCAGCCTTGGTAATGGGTCCCCTTCGATCACGATCTCCGGAGGAGCGCTCTGACGGGACGAGTCCGAAGTAGGCCATGAGTGCCCGGGGTGAGCGAAAGCGTCTCGCGTCGCCGATCTCGGCGAGCAGGATCATGGCGGTGAGGGTTTTGACCCCCCGCAAACAGCACAGTGCGTCGACGTGGTGGCGATACGGAGGGGCCTGGGCGTAACGGTCGATCTCGAAGTCGAAGGTGGTGCGCTGTGTCTCGAGGTACTCGAGGTGTTCGAGTTCGGCGGCGAGCGCTGTGTGCAGGGGGCCGTGGAGTTGCTCTCGGAGCCGGGTCAGCCATCGGCGATGTGTTTTGGTCCATAGGGTTTTGCCCTCGGCGAAGACATGGCCGTGGCTGCGCAGCATGCCGGAGATGCGGTGTTTGGTTGCCGTACAGCCGCATTGGTAGGTGTAACGAAGGCGTAGCAGCCGCCGTAGGGCTTCTTGTTCCAGAGAGGGAACATGGACCGGGGTGAGATGGCCGCTGCGGTAAAGACGAGCGAGGTTCATTGCATCGAGGCGATCGGTCTTTCGGTGGTCACCGGGCCTGCGGGGGATCAGCGATGGGGCGATAACCTCACAATGGTAACCTTCAGCGGCGAGAACTCGGTGGAGAACAAACCCAGCACCGGATGCTTCGTAGCAGGCCCTGACAGGAGCGCGTTGAGAAAGGCGCCGGAACAGACGTCGTACTTTCATCAGATCGCCAGAGAGCTTGATGACTTCGGGCTGCTCACGGTCACCTTCGAGGATGGCCGCGGTGATGGATTGCGCGTGAACGTCGAGACCGACCCATGTAGACTCTTTCATGGCTGGATACCTCCGAGGAACGGTTGAGTGCTACGATCACTCATGTAGCTCTGGTCAGCGGCCCATCCACCGACCAACCTACGGTAATCGGAGGATCCAGCCGTTTCCATGTACTCTGGTGGCTGGCACAACCAGTCACTCCCAATGAGAGGACAAAGTGGATTGGCCGGGACCAACGCTTTGCTGGCCCCGGCTTCCGCTTCTGTGATACTCAGAGAAGGCATTGCCTGAACGCTCGTAAGCGCCCGTCGTGATCGTTCCCGGGCCCGTAGGTGTCAGCACTCGGCTGAAGCAGGGATCGGCGCCCTGGCGTGAGATCTGAGGCCTCTCCATCCGGACTCGTCGGGACCAGGCTGGCCTCAGGCGCCCATGGCGACTCTCCGGACCGGCGCCGGGCCCCGCCTCCGGACGGCCCTGGCGGGCACGAGAGCGGTGCCGCGGCTCGTGAACGTCAGCAGAACCAGCTCCGGTTTCCCTGCACGCTCGTTCTGGGGCAAGAGGTCAGGGCGTTATTGTCCTGGCGACTCGGAGACCCATGTTGTCGGTGCTGTTGTCCGCGTCGTAGATGTTTCGAGTGGCGCATCGGAGGAAGTAGTCGCTGCAGTCCCAGGAGCCACCTCGAAGCACGCGGGAGATTCCACTTCCCGGACCCGTCGGGTCCGTTGTCGGAGTCGTTCCCAGGTCACAGTCGTGCCAGTCGTTGCACCACTCCCACAAGTTCCCCCCGACATCCAAGAGGCCCAATGCTGCCGGAGCAGCCGGATAGCTCCCCACCGCCGAGGTCCATCCGACGCAGTGGTTATGGTTGGCTTCGCCGCAATCCGGTGCTTCGTTTCCCCACGGCCAAATCCGCTCGTCGTCCCACTGAGCCGCATACTCCCATTCGGCGTCCGTCGGCAGCCGATAGCCCAGCGCGCCATATGGGTCGCCTCCATTGCAGGCCCAGTCGCCGCTGTGCCGATACGCCCGCGGCAGGCCCGCCTGCAGGCTCAGCCAGTCGCAATACCGCGCCGCACCGTACCAGGTCACCTCCTTGACCGGATGGTCGGGGTTAACCCCATGGCCTGCATCGTGGAGAGTGAACGTCCCGTTGCTGAAAGCGATCTCACACCCGGAGCCGTCCAGGTCCAGCAGCTCCAGTGTGCTCTGGTCCAGGTTACCCCGCACCGAGACAGTTGTCGCCGTCACGTACCCATGGTCGTACGCCCACTGCACCGCCTCCAGGTACTCTTGGTTCGTCACCTCGTGCTTGCCCAGGTAGAAGTCCCGCGTCAGGGTCACCTCGCGCTCATCCACCCCACACCAGGCCACCCCGTCGCCCATGATGAAGGCCCCTGCCGGGACTCGGACCATGACCGGAACGCCCGCATCGTAGAAGGTCACGCTGTCAATGCCCGGCACCGAGAACTCCGTGACGCTCGCCCCCTCGTGAACCCGCATCTTCCACTCGCCTTGGCTCACCGTCGCACCGACCGTCAGCGCCAGACCCAAGATCATCATGATGCGTCGTGTCATGGCTCGGAGTTCCTCTCTTCTCGCCTCGCAGCCACTCTCGATTCCACCTCATTGCCCGCAGCACACTGGCCCTTCTCGGGCCAGGGATAAAGGAGTAAAGGGTCAAGGCGTTATGGTCCTGGAAGCTCGGAAGCCGACATTGCTGGAGCTGTCCGTGAAGCCGTCGTCCCGAGACGCGCACCGCAGGTAGTGGTCGACGTTGATGTAGGAGCCGCCGCGACGCACGCGGCAAACCCCACTTGCCGGACCCGCCGGATCGGTTACCGGATCGATCCCCAGATTGCACTCATGACAGTCATTGCACCACTCCCACACGTTCCCCGTCATATCCGAGAGCCCCAAGGCCGCCGGTGCGTCCGGGTAGCTACCAACCGGAGAGGTCCGGCCGACGCAGCCGTAGATGTTCGCCCGACTGCAATCCGGATCCTCGTCCCCCCACGGGTAGATCCGCTCATCATCCCACTGCGCGGCGTATTCCCACTCCGCATCCGTCGGCAACCGGTAGCCTTCGGCAGAATACGGGTGGCCCCCATTGCACATCCAATCTTCCCACGACGGATTCTCGATCACGTCGTACGCTCGCGGTAGACCGCTTTGCAGACTCAGCCAGTCGCAGTAGCGCACCGATCCGTACCAGCTTACTTCAATAGCAGGATGATCGGGATTGATTCCATCACCCGCGTCACGCAGCGAGAAGATGCCACCGCTGAAGCCAATTTCGCAATCAGGGTCATCCAGGTCCAGGAGCTCCTCGGTGCTCTCGTCCAGGTTGTCCATAACCGAAGCTATTGTTGCAGTCACATACCCATGGTCATATGCCCACTGCACCGCCTCCAGGTACTCTTGATTCGTCACCTCGTGCTGGCCCAGGTAGAAACCCCGCGTCAGGGTCACCTGGTGCTCGTCCACGCCGCAGTAGGCCACCCCGTCGCCCATGATGAAGGTGCCGGCGGGAACGAGGACCATCGGCGGGATCAGGTGTTGATGGAAAGTCAGGCTATCAATCTCTGCCAAGATGTGCTCTTCGGTTGTCGCCCCCTTGTGGATCCTCATCCGCCACTCGCCCTGGCTTGCCGTGGCACCGATCGCTAGCGCCAATACTAAGATCACTATGATGCGTCGTGTCATGGCTCGGATCTCCTCTCGTCACTCTATCGCAGCCACCGCTGGTTCCCCTCGTTGGCCCCGGAGCCCTGGCCCCGGGAGGGGCCAGGAGCAAAGGGTCAAGGCGTGATGGTCCTGGAGGCTCGGAAGCCGATGCCGTCGTAGCGGGTGTCCGGGTAGTCGCCGTCCCGATACGCGCACTGCAGCAAGTAGTAGTCGCGGTAGTACCAGGAGCCGCCGCGATGCACGCGTTTAGTCCCACTGCTCGGCCCCACGGGATCGGTTGCAGGCGTCGTCCCTAGACTGCACACGAGCCGATCGTTGCACCACTCCCACACATTCCCCGCCATGTCCGACAGACCCAAGGCCTCCGGTGCGTCAGGATAGCTCCCCACCGGCGAGGTCCAGCCGACACAGAGGGCAGTGTGGTAGAAGTTTGCCCGGCTGCAATCCGGACCCTCATCCCCCCACGGGTAGATCCGCTCGTCATCCCACTGCGCCGCGTACTCCCACTCCGCGTCCGTCGGCAGGCGATATCCAGCAGCACCGTACGGATCACCCCCATTGCACGCCCAGTCCCCGGTGTACGCCCGCGGCAACCCCGCCTGAAGGCTCAGCCAGTCGCAGTAGCGCACTGCTCCGTACCAGGTCACCTCCATCACCGGATGGTCCGGGTTGATCCCATGGCCGACGTCCCGGAGCGTGAACGTCCCACCGCTGAAGGCGATCTCACAGGATCCATCCAGACCCAGAAGCTCCTGGGTGCTCCCGTCCAGGTTGTCCAACACCGAGGAGGTCGTCGCCGTCACATAGCCATGGTCGTAGGCCCACTGCACGGCCTCTAGGTACTCCTGGTTCGTCACCTCGTGCTGACCCAGGTAGAAGTCGCGCGTCAGGGTCACCTCGCGCTCATCTACGCCACAGTAGGCCACCCCGTCGCCCATAATGAAGGTGCCCGCAGGCACGAGGACCATCGGAGGTGGCGTGAACACATCAGCGAACGTGATGCTGTCCACCTCTGCCACCAGGTAGTCATCCGTTGTCTCACCCCGGTGAACGCTCATCCTCCATTCACCCTGACTGACGGTCACGCCAAGCATCAGCGCGATGCAAGAAATCAACATGATGCGCCGGATCATTGCTCTATCCTCCCCATGCTGCCTATGAACTCGCCATTCATCTTGTGTCCCTGGTCGGAGCCATCATGGCAACAGAATCATCCTTCGGCTTTCCGAGATCCCGGGCGCGGCCAGCTTGTAGAAATAGACCCCGCCAGCTACCTTCTGGCCCTCAGCATCCCGCCCGTCCCAGATCACCTCGTGGGATCCGGCCGCGCGTTGCTCCTCGACCAGCGTGCGGATCAGCCGTCCATCCACGCCGTATATCCCCAACTCAACCCGACCGGCCTGCGCAAGCTCGAAGCCGATCCGCGTCTCGGGCGTGAAGGGATTGGGTCGGTTCTGGAAAAGGCGCATGGCCTTGAACAGATGGGCCGCGTCCTCGGGATCCGTGACGCCGGAGAAGCCCCAGAGGAATTCGATCCTCTCGATGTCGTCGTTGGCGAAGCGTTCTGGCCCGTAGGAGGCGACCACGAGGAGGGTGTCGCCCTCGAATTCGAGCCGGGTAATCTCCGCAATCGCGTAGATCGCATCCTCGCCGCCGGTCTGCCGGATGGCCAGCATCGGCTCGTCGGCCACGGCCACCGGTGGCATGGCAAGCAAGGCGAGCAGGGCTGAGAGAATCAGGGTCAGACAAAGCAGGTGGGCAGCAAACTCTCGGTGCATACGGACCCCCTTGGTTTCACATCGCTTGGGTCGGACGGTCTCAGGCGGGATTATACCATCGGACCGGGTGGATGGGCTATCACTCGAGGGGGTGCCTGTACAGCCCACCGCCTCCACGCCAGGGCCCTGCAGCCATTGGAGAAGTGGACCCTCGCCCGTCCGGCCTTCGGATTCCGCTCTGGAGGCAGGCCTTCACCGCAGACCAGACACGCCGTGAACGCACAAAGAAACCACGGGTGATCGTTCGGCGCATCGACAGGTGCCACTCATCGGGATCCGGCCCGATCGTCGCCCTGGAGCAGAATCGGCGACGCCTCCATCCTGGCCTCACGTCCCCACAGCCGCACGTAGGACCGGGGCCTGCCGTGCTCCCCGGGCAGCTCTGGACGGGACGAGTGCCGTCCCCCGGGTCGTAAACGTGATCAGAACCAGCTCCGGTTTGCCCCGGCGCCCGTTCTGTTGGACGTCGTAACGGACCCCCGCTAATGTTCGGGGCGCAAATCCTTGCGCCCCGAACGTCTTCTGTACCGTTGGCAGAACCAAAGGTCTGCAACCAGAATGCCGAGTCCCCCGCAAGAACCGGCCATCAATCCGCGGACCAGGGACCCGGCGCATCCCAGCGGCCTTTGAACTCCCGATCCTCATAGAGCGCCTCGGCAACCGGTCCGAGGAAAACGGCAATTGCCCTAACCACCTCCACCAGCTCGCTCGGCGCACCCTGTAGCCGGCTCTTCCGCAGAAACCCCCGCCACTGTGCCGCCTTCGAGGTATCCGCCGCGAACTCGTCTGTCAGCGCCACGGGGCGTGGAACAAAGTCTTGATCCCGCCGTGTGAACGTCTCGCGGATGGCTGCCGCCAGGACGCCGGCGTCGAAGTCGAACTGCTGCGACAGGGCCCAGACATCAAAGAAGTCCCTCATCCGGCTGTTAAGGAGCCCCCTCCGGACCATCGTGTGGAACTTCTCGGCGATCACGCTTTCCCTCGTGTACGCGCGAATCCGGGGAGCGGGCAGATCCAGCATCGTGGGATAGTCCACCGTCACCGGGCCTGGCACGACGGCGTCGCCAAAGCCCACGTCGATCTGCATCGATACCCTGGCCGTACCGAGGTTTCCCTGGAAGTGGACGCGCACTCCTTCGTACTCGGCCTCCTCTGCGATTCGCTCCCCCAGGACGCTGTCTGGGTTGAACTCTAGGCCGTCCGGCTCGACCTCCTGACGGCACACTTCCTTGACGATCGCCACGATGCGATCGACGTCGTTGGCCACATTGCCCAAGAGGTCGATGTCCCTGGTGGGGCGCGTGAGGGAGATCTCCCATGTCACCAGCATGAGCGCCCCCTTCAGGACAAACCTCTCGCCATGCGGCGACACAGATAGCCGGAACAGGAATCGCTCCATGGCGAAATACTGGAGGAGCTCATTGAACGGACGGCCGGATGCGCGTGCCTCGTTGAGCAGGCGCTGCCGGATGGAGGCGGCGACGTTTCTCAACTCCCGGCGCTTCACAGAAGGGCCTCGATGTAGGGGCGCATCACCTTCTCCACTCGGCACACGCGGGCGAAACGCACGAGCTCGTCAGGATGCCCGCGCTTCTTCTGCAGATAGAGCCTCAGTGCTTCGAGGGCCACATCCAGTCCGAGCTTGTTCCTGTATTTGAAGCAGTCGGCCACGGTCTTTGCCGCTCCGTACACGCGGATGTCGACCTCGTCCAGCTCGTGGGTTTCGATCCCTTCCGCGAAGGCCTTTCCCGTAAACCAGAACACGCGAATCGGGGGATGTTCCAGGCGCGGTGGTTCTGCACCTCGCCTGAGAGCGACGTAGACCTCGTGAGGAATTTGGGTCGTGATCTCGTGAACTGCCAGGGCCGAGAGTAGGCAGAGGACGCCTTCCGGAACGCGGAGCCTTACAGCAACCAGGTCGGGGTTCCCAAGAGGCGGGAGGTCGGAGAGCCGGTAGAGCCCGCGCCCGAGCTGCTCCAGCATCCCGGTATCCCGCATGGCATAGAGCGTGCGCGGGTGCACTCCCAGCCGGACCGCCTCCATCGTCCGCAGCACTCCCCCGTGCCCACGGAAGACGGTCGCCGCCTTGGCGAACGCGCTGTGTTTCTTTGAGTTCTGTTTCTTTTTCATGGATAGACTAACCAGCGATTAACTGAATACGCTGGTAAATCTATCCAGAGCGCAAGGAAACGTCAAGCCCAAACTGCGTCGATCAACGGCGAGGCCTCAGATCTCCCCCACCGTACTCCGGGCAGCGCCCTCTTTCCCCGGCCTACCCCCAACCGGCACCAGCGCCGTCCCCCGCGTCGTAAACGTCACCGGAACCACCTCCGGCAGCTTCATGGCGGCCTTCCAATCCCGGGCATCGCTCCAAATGGAGAATCTTGCGCTCCGGCATCAACTTGGGGTCTTGAAGCGAACGTGTCGTCGGCCACGCCTTCGGCCTAGCGACCGAATCTTCTGGTCCTGGCTATCCCGCATCTGGTCAGACTGGCAGAATGTGCTCGTGATCGTGCAGCCAACGACGGTCATCGCATGGCGCCGCAGAAGGTTCCGTCAATACTGGGCGAAGCTGTCTCGTTCCGGGAAGCCTGGTCGCCCGGCAGTCCCGAAAGAAGGGCGTTCGGCATGTCGGCTCACTCCAGAATGTCCAGCACCACCCGCTTCCCCTCCTTCGCGGCGGCCCCGCTGAGGATGGTGCGTATGGCTTGGATCGTATGCCCGTGCTTACCGATGATCTTGCCCAGCTCCCCGTCACCAACCCTGAGCTCAAGAACGGATGTGGTCGTGCCTGCGACCTCTTGGACCTCGACCTCCTCGGGCCGATCCACGAGGCACTTGGCGATGTATTCGACGAGGTCTTTCATGGCTGTCTCCGCCGTGTTCCTTTCAGGTCTGTGCGACGTCGCCGCGCAGCTGTCCCTACCGAAAACCGCATCGGCCTGTATCGCATTGAGTTGCTTCGCAGCCGCGGCACTCCGCGAAAAGTCCGAATGCCCGTCGGGGATTCGATCTGCCCAGCCATGCTACCAACCCTTGTGCGTACTGAAAACTTCAATCGGCCTGCATTGCATGGAGTTACTTGGCAACAACGCCTGCTGGATCGGCCCGCCTGAGATCCCACTTGCCATCGGGCACCTTGCTCGGCGATCCTCTCCACTGGCGAATCCTGGCAGGCAGACGCCGCCCTCACGCCACTCCCAGTCCGCTCACCACCCGGAATCTCGCCTCCACGCAGCGCCGGGTGGTTTGAGATCCTGCAACCCGTCCCCGGA
>JAGMBO010000049.1 GCA_023129715.1 Candidatus Eiseniibacteriota bacterium
CGGTGGATGAGTTCCGGCAGGGGATAGAGGAAGGACTTGCGGAGCCGAAGGCTGAGAAGCCGGATCGAGAAGAGACAGAAGATGAACCGGGCAAGTGTCCTGAGTGCGGGCGGCTGAACACGGAAGATGCTCGCTTCTGCGAGGGGTGCGGAGTCGGTCTATTCCAGACCTGTCCCAATCCTGACTGTGGCAAGGAGCTACGGGTAGGGCTCGACTTCTGCCGTTACTGCGGCACCAGTATCGAGGAGGAGGCGTCCTACCGCGAGCACATCGCCCGGGCTGAGAAGCTATTGCAGAAGAGCCAGTACGGGCGGGCGGAGAAAGAAGCCCGGCTGGCGCTGAAGCTGCGAGCGGAGGACAAGAAGGCGCAGGCGCTGGCCCAAGAAGCGAGCGAGAAAGCCAAACGCCTGGAGGAACTCAGGCGGCAGACGAACAGGAGCCTGGAGCAGGGCGGCTTCGATCTGGCCGAGGAGCGGATCCGTGCGGCGTTAGAGCTGGCCCCCCAGGATGAGGAACTGCTGGAGAAGCTCCGCACGCTCGCCCAACGTTGGACGGAGTCGAAGATCACCCGATGTGCCGAGCTGCTCGACGAACACCTGGCAGCGAAGCGCTGGGCAGACGTCCTCGCTCGAGCCGATGAGATCATCGAGCTTGCAGTCAATAAGAAGTGGGAGGACGGCGGCCCGGTTCAAGGAATCCTTGCACAAGCGAAAGATCTCAAGCACCAAGCGACGGAACAGATCGAACACTGTGAGCAGGTGTTGAACAAGGCCCATTTCCTGCACAACGAGCACCGCTACGGCGAGGAGATCGCCCTTCTTGAGGAACTTCTAGCTTCTTGGCCCGATGCGCATCGTGCTCAGATACTCCTTACGAAAGCGCGAGAGCAACGCGAGCGCGTCGAGAACGCGTTGCAGGTCGCGGAGCAGGCTTTCGACCAGGGCCAGACCACTAAGGCAGGATACAATCTGCGTCAGGTGCTTGCAGCATGGCCGGAAGATCCTCGGGCTCAGGCCCTGAAGAAGCGCCTTGTTCCTGCGCAGCGCGCGGCTGCCAGGCGACGGGCGATCCGGGTCGGAATCGCTGCGGGGGTGATTGCGGCCGTCGTTGCCATCGTCGCGGTGGTCTTCACGGTCAGGGACAATCGTGGCCATCTGTCGCTCTCTGAGCAGGCTCTGGCAGTCGGGGACTGGGAGACGGTCCATCGGGAGCTTAGTGAAGCCCGTGGGCTAGGTGTCTCCGAAGAAGCCTGGCAATCCGGTGCACAGGCGATTGGCGGGTTCGTGCTCGCGCGAGGGGACAGCCTCCTGAAGGCCGGACAGTGGGATGCGGCCCGCAGGCATTACTCGCAGGCAGAGCGGCTCGGCGGGGCTGTGGCCAGCGAGGCAGAGAAGCGCACGACAGTTCTGGAAGAACAGGCGGATCAGGAGATCAGGGGACTACAGGCGGAAGGACTGAGGCTGCAGCAGACTGGTCAGTTTGATGATGCTGTGGCGATGCTGCGGGGGATCGCCACGGTCCGGCCCGAGGCGGCGCCAGAGGTGGACAACCTGGTGGCCGGGGTGCAGGCGCTGGCGCAGCGCGCCGTCAGGATTGCCTCCTTGAGTCGTTCGATCCGTGAGGCCATCAACGAGGGGACAGAGGCGTCCATCCAGGCAGCAGAGCAGGCGCTGGTCGAACTTGCGGAGCTGGATCCCGAGAATGACATGCTGGCAGGGTTGCAAGACCAGCTTGCAACAGCCCGCGACGAACTGGAAAGGCAAAGACAAGAGGAAAGGCAAAGACAGCAGCGGATCACTTCATTGCTCTCAGAGATCGAGACAGCCATCGGACAGGGCACGGAGGCATCTCTGGAGCGCGCCCAAAACGATCTCCGAGATCTGAAGACACTGGCTCCGAACCATGCACGGATCGGGAGCCTGGAGAAAAGCATCAGCACAGGTCTCTGGCAATTCCATCCAGTGGGGACCCGCGCCGGCCAAGTCGCGACCTTTGAGATCTCTCCCGGGGTCGAGATGGACTTCGTCTGGATCCCTGCGGGGAGATTCCAGATGGGGTCGCCGGAGAGCGAGCCGGGGCGTGATCGCGATGAGGGTCCAGTCCATCAGGTCGAGATCACGCAGGGGTTCTGGTCGGGGAAGTATGAGGTGACCCAGGCCCAATGGCAGGCCGTGATGGGGAGTAACCCATCGCACTTCAAGGGGAATACCGGCCGACCTGCAGAGAGCGTTTCTTGGAATTACTGCCAGGAGTTCATCGGAAAGCTGAACGAGGAAGCAGGAAGGGAGGTGTTCCGTCTACCGACAGAGGCGGAATGGGAGTACGCGTGTTGTGCCGGAACAACGACGCCGTTCCACACAGGACACTGCCTATCGACCGAGGAAGCCAACTACAATGGCAACTATCCTCAGGAGGGCTGCTCCAAGGGGGAGTATCGCGAGAAGACGATGCGAGTAGGCTCCCTGGCTTCGAATGCCTGGGGTCTGTATGACATGCACGGGAACGTCTGGGAGTGGTGTCATGACCGGTACGGCAGTGACTACTACGGCTCCTCACGCCGGGAGGACCCGGAGGGACCGGAGACGGGCTCGCTCCGCGTGCTGCGCGGCGGGGGCTGGAGCAGCAGCGCCCGCAGCTGCCGCTCTGCGAGTCGCAGTGACGACTCGCCCGGCTACCGCTACCGCAGCTTCGGCCTGCGCTTGACGAGAACGGCTCAATGACCCTTTGCACTCTTACCATCTTACGATCTGCTCTTGCGGACCGTAAGGTCCGGGTGGGCCTGCTCGGGAGGCAGGCGCAGCGCCGAGCCGAGCAGGCCCACCCGGTTCGCTCGCCGGCGGTGCGTGCCGTCATCTCCTCTTCAGACATTGTCCGGAAGAGGGTATAGAAGCGCATGCAGGATGGTCTGAGGATGGGTGTTCGAATTCGGATCGTGACAATACCATTCAGCGAGAATCTGCAGGGCTTCGATGAGGCGCCACTAGCTGCGTTGGCCCGGCAAGCGGAGATCGTTGACTTGTCCGCGCATTTCTTCATCCACGGGGGCTGTCCGTATTGGACCTGCTTGGCTACCTGCGTGCCACGATCCTCACGCGAGGAGATCGCCTCTCCCTCTTCCGCGAAGCACTGGAAGTCCCTTCTTCAGGAAGGAGATGCGGGTCTCTTCCAGACACTGCGGGAATGGAGAGCCAAGGAGGCCGATGCACGAGGGATCCCCGCGTTTCTGATCCTGACGAATTGGCAGTTCGCCGAGATCTGCCGCGCGCGTCCAACAACACTGGCAGCGCTCGGTGCCATCGATGGAATCGGCCCATCGCGATTGAAGAAGTACGGCCGAAAGGTATTGGAGATCGTTGGGCAATTCAGCGAAATTGCAGATTGCACACCAGTAACTAGCTCGACAGTGGAAGACGAGATTCAACCGACGGCCCCACAAGATCCGTAGCCATCCCGCGGCTCTGCATTCTGTTGTCTGCCAGGGGGCCGGGGATCGCGAAAGGACGGGCGATGAGTGAGGAAGAACTCCCCCTCTTCGTGCACTGGATGGAGTTTCTCGACTGGCTTCTCTCCAGAACCGAGAAGTTCCCGCGCAGCGTCCGGCTCTCGATCTCGAATCGCATCGAGGCATTGGCGCTGGATATTCTCGAAGAGATCATCGAGGCACGCTACCGGCGTGATCGACTCCCTGTTCTGCGGGCGATCAATCTCAGGCTCGAGAAGCTTCGCGTCCTACTTCGCATCTGCCATGGGCGGGGCTATCTTCATCACGATGGCTATGAGTATGGGGTCCGGCAGCTCGCAACAGCTGGGCGGATGATCGGTGGTTGGATCCGCTCGCTTGAAGCGGGTGCCGATCGGTCAGACAAAGCGCCCGCGAACGCCGGGCAGGACAGGCCGGATAGTCACGGTATTTGTCGATCAGCCGGCAAGTCACGGTGATCGTTTGCCAGAAGAGGCGGGACAGCATGTTCGACTCCATATGTTCATTCCAGGCACTCTATCGCGCCACACAACGGGCTGCGCGTGGAAAGAGAAGGCGATTGCCCGTGGCGCGATTCCTTTGGAATCTGGAGACCGAGATTCTCGAGCTTCAAGAGGAGCTACAAGAAGGGCATTATCGGCCCAGAACTCCACGGAGATTCCTGATTCACGACCCCAAGGAGAGGCTGATCACCGTTGGGCATTTCCGCGACCGAGTTGTGCATCATGCTCTGTGTGACGGCATCGGCCCGATCCTTGATGCCAGGGCGATCGGATCTTCCTACGCCTGTCGGCCGGGCAAGGGACCGCTTGAGGCAATTGCGCATTGCCAGCGTTTGGCCCGGAGATGTCGGTTCTTCCTGAAGTGCGATGTCGCGCAGTTCTTCGCGAGCATTGATCACGCGATTCTGGGGATCCTCCTGAGCAGGACCACCAAGGACCGGCGCGTGCTTGCCCTGCTGAGGGTGATCCTCGATGCAGGCGGGAATCTCGGGGAAGGGGGGCGACCGGACAGGGGACTGCCCATCGGAAGCCTGACGAGCCAGCACCTGGCGAACTACTACTTGGCGGGCCTGGATCACTACGTCCTTCAGCAGCTTCGTCCTGTCGGCTACCTTCGCTACATGGATGATTTCCTGTTGTTCGGCCAGGAGCGTGGCCGGCTGCGGGAGATGCTGACGGCAATCCGGGAGTTCTTAGCCAAGCGACGGAGATTGCGGCTGCGGGATTCGGCCACTCTGCTTGCCCCCACAGCCTCTGGCATCCCCTTCCTGGGATTGCAGATCTTTCCAGGCGTGATCCGACTGCGGCGGAGTCGCATTCGGCGTTTTGGTCGTCTGGCCAAGAGGCGGCTTGCACAGTATGGAGCAGGCGTCCTCTCCGAAAAGGAATGGCAGAATTCGATCACCGCGATGCTGGCGCATATCGAGCGGGGAAGCGCTCCCGCGTTTCGCCGGGCGTTGATTCAACCTATTCTGAGGTAGCTCCTGTGCTGGCTTGGGGACGCGGTGGGCCGGCTCCTGTGTTACCTTGGGAGCGGAGCAAGCGGCATTGCCGTTCTTATCAGAAGGCGGATTGCCAGATGTTTCGGCATCAACCGCCTGTGCCAAGATGTGGTTGCTTCTGCCCGCCGCTGTGCCCCATGCTTGCTGCCGGGTGGGAGCTGCTTTGAACAGGCCGTTTGTGGGCTCGAACCGCGTGCTGCGCGGCGGGAGCTGGAACAACAACGCCCGCAACTGCCGCTCTGCGAATCGCAACAACAACAGGCCCGGCAACCGCAACCACAACAACGGCCTGCGCTTGACGAGTACGGCTCGATGCCGGTGGTCGGGAGTCGAAAGACTCCCGACGTGTGCGGGAGCCGTCCATGTTCCCATCCCGTTCCGGCCGCATCCTCGGACTCGTGCCGGGGGCCGCAGGCTGGCAAAGAGGGTCGGGGCTGCGGCCGACGGACGAGGCTTTCCGTATCACCGCGACAAGTGCCGCAGTCCCACTGCACAGACCGGTGATTCAGGGGACCGAGACGGGGCGAATCAGACTGGGTGTTCCGGGCAATTCCGGCCGCTCAGACCGGGGGCCTCGCCGGTCGGTGTCGGCGATGTTCTCTTGGTGGTGTAGAGGACCATGAAGACTTGTCCAAAGTGCGGCCAGTCGAATGTTCAGGGTGCAACCTACTGCTCGCGGTGCGCGGCTCTGCTGGAGCCGCGGGTAGGGTCCGAGAACACCCGCTTTGGTAACGGCTCCCAAGATGATCCAGACGCAACCATCGGCCCCGGTGACGGGCGACCCGGTTCCACCGCCGGCCAGTTCGAGATCCTCACGGAAGTCGGGCGCGGCGGCATGGGGGTCGTTTACCATGCGCGCGATCGCCTGTTGGGTCGCGAGGTCGCGCTGAAGCGGCTCTCTCCCCGTCTTCTAGGGAGCCAGGTGGGCATTCAGCGCTTCCTGGCGGAGGCGCGCGCGATCGCGGCCCTATCCCACCCTCACATCGTGCAGATTCACCAGTTCGGCGAAGATGCCGAAGGGCCCTTTATCGCGATGGAGTGGATTGAGGGCCAGGATCTGCGGTCGCTGCTCAAGCAGCGCGGCAAGCTGACCCTTCAGGATGCACTCGGACTGATCCGTCCCGTCCTTGCAGCTCTTGACTACGCACACCGCAAGGGAGTGGTCCACCGCGACCTGAAGCCGGCCAACATCCTGTTGACGCACGAGGGCATTCCGAAGGTCGTCGACTTCGGACTGGCCCGGGTTCTGACGACAGAGGATCTGACCCTGACCGGCGAGTCGGTAGGCACGCTGGCCTACATGGCCCCCGAGCAATTCGGCGATGCGAAGCATGCGGACCATCGTTCCGACATCTTCGCACTGGCGAAGGTCATCTATCAGATGCTGACCGGCGAGTATCCGGGCACTGTGGATCCGCAGCTCCTGCCGGACGAGGTCCGGGAGGTCTTGCTTCGTGCGCTCCGCTCGAAGCCTGAGGAGCGCTACTTCAGTGTGCGCGAATTTCGGGAGGCGTTGGAGGGGATTGCAACTCGAGCTGTCGGTCGCGAGCCTACACCCAGACCGAGAACTCGATACGTACCGCGGCGGCGGTGGGGCTGGGTAGTCGGAGTTCCGCTCGTCGTCGTGATAGGAATCGTTCTGGGTGTTGTCTATCTCCCTTCACTGTGGCAGGGCAGCAGCGATGACCAGCAAGCTCCGGCCCGGCGAACGAGCAGCCTGTCGCCTTCTGAGGGAACCGATCGAGGCGAGTCGACCCCAGCCGACATAGTCTCCCCGGCCGATTCCGAGGACTTGCCCCGCGCTGTTCCGGAGATGGACGTGGCTCGACGCGGTGCACTCTCTGCAGGGGAATCACGCGCGTTCACCGTCTATTCCGGAGTACAGATGGATTTCGTCTGGATCCCGGTGGGGCGTTTCCGGATGGGGTCGCCAGGGAGCGAGCCGGGGCATGAGGACAACGAGAGCCCAGTTCACGAGGTCGAGATCACACAGGGCTTCTGGCTGGGGAAGTACGAAGTGACTCAGGCCCAATGGCGGGCGGTGACGGGCAGCAATCCCTCCGACTTCAAGGGGGATACCGGCAGACCTGTAGAGGGCGTTTCTTGGAATGACTGCCAGGAGTTCATCGGAAAGCTGAACGAGGAAGCGGGAAGGGAGGTGTTCCGTCTACCGACAGAGGCGGAATGGGAGTACGCGTGCCGTGCCGGAACAACGACGCCGTTCCACACGGGGCGTTGCCTATCGACCGAGGATGCCAACTACGATGGCAATCATCCTCAGGAAGGCTGCTCCAAGGGAGAGAAGCGGGAAACGACGATATCAGTAGGCTCCTTGGCTGCGAACGCTTGGGGTCTGTATGACATGCATGGGAACGTCTATGAGTGGTGTCATGACTGGTACGGCAGTGACTACTACGGCTCCTCGCCCGGGCAAGATCCGGAGGGACCGGGGACGGGCTCGTACCGCGTGCTGCGCGGCGGCAGCTGGGTCAGCTACGCCCACAGCTGTTGCTCTGCGAATCGTGGCAGCCTCGGGCCCGGCCTTCGCTATCACAGCAGCGGCCTGCGCTTGACGAGGACGGCCGGATAATCCTTTGCACTTTTATCATCTTACGATCTGCTCTTGTGGACAGGAAGGTCCGGGTGGGCCTGCTCAGGAGGCAGGCGCAGCGCCGAGTCGAGCAGGCTGGAGCCGAGAACTCGACTCTCGGCTCCACGGTGCCGATGCAGTCCCTTCCTGCCCAACCTCGTCTGAGCCCAGCCCAGCTTGGATTCCGCCGGGGCGAATCACAGCTTCCCTCCACACCACAGCGCGGCATTCGTCAGTAGCTTCCTGACTTCCGTGTGCAGGATCGTCGCGCTGTAATGCCCGGGCCGGAAGCAGAAGACACGACCTCCCGCTGCGCCACCATTGAGATCGCGCGTCCAGGCGGCTGCCTGGGAATGACCCGGCCACGACTCCGTGATCAGTACATCCGCGTCCCCGGCCAGCCACTCGAGAGGCCAGGACTCATCGCGGATCGAGAAGCTCGGCGACACGCCCTGGCAGATCGGGTGCGATGCGTTGCTCATCGCGAACGAAAGCGTACGACCGGTTGGGTGCCGGCTGCCGCTGGATCCGAAGACCTCAGTCAGCAAGTATTCATCCGACGGGCGCCAACCCCGCCAGAGCACATCATGGATGCCGATCAGGTTGCCACCGGCCAGGACGTACTCTCTGAGGTGCGTCTCCAGGGCCCACGGGATGTCCACGTGCTCGTGCTCCTGCGTGATGAATGCGAGGATGATCACATCAACGCCGGTGCTGTAGTACAGCAGATCGAGATTGGATACGGTGATTGCCTCGATGCCCGGATGCGCGTTGAGCGCACCGGCGAGGGCCCGATTCGACCAGACCCAGACTTGGATCGCGTCGCCGTGTCCCCACAGTCGCTCAGCCAGTTCGACAAACTGGCCGTTGCGCTGGTAGGGTTGATAGACCGCCCAGAGGTTGGCAATGAACTGATAATCTTTAGTGAGCCATTGCTGGAATACCGTCCAGGTCTCGCGGACGTAGCGCTTTGCCGGTTCCGAGTGCATGTTTGCTTCATAGCTCTCCAGCATGGCCTGGGCATCACTGATCCGAGCCAAGAGGTTCGAGGCCTGGTACTCCACCTCCCGCAGGTAGCCGGCGATGCGGTCCTCGATCCCTTCCCGCCGGGCAGGATCGTCGTCATAGTGGTCGCGGTGGCGGAGATGGTAGTCGTGTGCGCGATTATAGGTGCGTTGCTCATCCTCGATCTCCGACTGCAGCTCGGTCAGGAGATCGAAGACCTCGCAGGCTGCAATCGAGCTTCCGCTACGACATCGGATGTGAAGCTGCGTCGTCCCGGCCAGCAGACCATAGGAAACGAAGCTCTGGTTGATCTCGTTGGCCTGCGAGGTGATCACCTGAATCAGCGTGTGACCTCCCTGTACTCCCTGAAGAAGGGAGGAGAAGAAGGTTGTTCGCGAGTAGAGATCTGCGACCGTTGCCAGAAGCCGGGTGAGTTCCTGGGTCTCGATTCCTAGAGAGTAGGGGCGGTAGAGATCCTCGACATTCTCGCCCGCCTGACGGGCTCGGGCGCCGCCATCATTGACGCCGTCCACGATATAGTCCTCGAAGAGCAGCTCGCGGAAGGACTCGTACTGGTCGATGCGATACTGATACCACTCAGCCTTGTTGAGATCGGCCTCGAGCACGCCGTCCACGCCTCCGGGCCCGACGTCCTCGGCGGGGTCGCTGCTGACAAGGCATCCCGCGACGATGACTGCGGAGAAGAGGATCGTGGTTGCGAGCGCCAGGTGACGGAGCAGCGGAGACGAAGGCAGAAGCAGAAGCTTCGATCCTGGGTTCGATTGGCAAGACCGTCTATTGCTCGATGAACGCATGATACACCTCCTGATTCCGAATATGCAGAATCCCCCCTCGACTGCGGAGGCCGAGGGGGGATCGCCACTAGAAGTAGTAGGTCAACCCGGTCTCGAACCGCGAGCCACTGAGGCTCAGATGCGAGTTTTCACTGTATGATATGTAGGAATTGGAGTAGTCGCGAGTCTCGTTCAGGGTGCGGCCAAGGTGGTACTGGTACTCCGCAGAGATCGAGAAGTGGTCGCCCATGTAGAATTCAGCGCCCACGAGTGGGAAGACACTCGCGCCGTACTCGATGTAGTCCTCCTGGGAATCGTCGACAGGCTCCTCGGGCCGCGGATGAGTGACGAACACTGCGGCTAATCCGAAACCGAGGCAGAGATCCAGCCGGTCGGCTACGACTTCGATGCCGTAGGGCCAGGCGAAGACGACTCGGTGCAGGGAGTAGGGCCATTCGGACGGCTCGATGTCCGTACTCCCGCCCTCAGATGTGCTGCTCGTGTAGACCATGTCGCTCTCCTGGCGGTAGTCGTAGGCGAATCGGAAGTCCAATCCCGACGCCCGGCGGCTCACGTAGGCCAGCCCTAGGGTGATCACAGACTCGGTTTCGCCGCACATGGTGGCCGAGCCGCTGAAGGAACCGCTGATGCCCGGAATGTTGTAGCTGCCACTGAACTCGGAGCTGCGGTCGAGCGTGGGCTCGTAGCTACCGACGCGGACCGAGAAGCCTTTGGCCAGCGGACCCGGTCCCGCCAGAGCAGGCGACACAGCCACGCAACCCGCTGTCATACAGGTACATACAATAATCATCAACTGTCTCATCACCTTGCCCTCCTCGTTCTCTGAGCGCCGTAAGCCGGCGCGCCACTGGATCTCGTGCCCCCTCTTCACCAGGGGAGACGAGAAAAACCTTGACGGCCTTGCAGCTGAGCATAGGACCCCGGTCAGATGGCGAGTAGGCGCAGGAGGTTGCAGCAGTCGTGATTCTCATTGCTCCGGAATGAACACACTGCAAAAATGCGACTGATCTGCGTCACCGGGATTCGGCTGGCGCAGATAGAGCGCGTGTTGTCGCCGGGGTGAGTTCTCCCGTCATTCTGTGACGAACATTCCAGACCCTAGAGGACACAGGACAATGACAACACCTTCGTTCTTGATTGGCTTCTTGGCGTGTGCTTGCGTGAGTTGCACGCTCGCAGGATGCAGTGCCAGAAAGACAACACCATCCCTTAGGAATCCAAACACGCGATCATCGCAGAACGCAGCTGCCCATGCACAGCCGGGTTCGTACTCTGAGGCGACTGCATCTCTGGAGGGTGATTCTAGAACAACTGCTTGGGCTGTCGAGGAGGCGGTAGATTCGTTGGCCACTCAGGTATGCAACTGTCTCCAAGGTGACGCTAGCGTCCAGAATGTCGCTGTCATGCCCTTCACGACGCTGGAGGGCTTCGAGACCACACTGGGCATGTACCTTGCCGAGAAGCTCTACGCCTCTCTATTCAGTTGCGGGACGACTTTTGGCTTGGTTGATCGACACAATCTACAACGGGCCTTTGATGAGATCACCATGGGCAGTGCTGGCCTGGTTGACTTGGACGCGATGCTCAAGGTCGGGAAGATCGTGAGCGCCGATGCGATCATCGTCGGGACAGTCACCGACGTCGGGGAGGTACTTGACGTCAATGCCCGTCTTGTCCAGACAGAAACCTCCAACGTTTTAGCCGTCTCCAGCCAGATTCTGCCCAAAGACGATGCCATTACTGCTCTGCTGCGGCAGGGGCGACGGGCTGTGCCCGGCACCTCCGCCCCTAGACTGTCGAAATCCGGAGTACCGATCGTAGAGGACGCGCCTGAGGACGTTGCGGTCCTTCTAAGCAACATGGCTTTCGCCTCAGCGATGAGTCAAGAGGCCAGTGGCAGGCTTGAGCTGGAGAAGATCTACTCCTTGATTCCGGAGGGCATCCCTTCGCACTTGGACAAGCGATATCTGGTCTTCAAGGATCTTGAGCGTGAGGATGAGGTCTACTGTCTCACCAGGCGGGGTGAAGTGATCGTTGTCTCTGTGGACGAGGTGCGGGATCTTGGGGATGTAGAAGCCCTATTTCGCTATCATCGTGCAGTGAACCAACTGATTCAGAAGGTGCACCCCACGTACCGGATGACCAATCAGCGCATTTACTGCAGTGAAGGTGCTGGTGTATACCGGAGAATACTGGCGGTGCGCGAGACGGTTTGGTTCACCGCAAAGGCAATCGAGTGGCAGCTTCGGGTGCCATTTGTTAAGGTGAGAGATGCAGAACTCTCCCTGTATAGCGACAACCACAACATCGAGAGTGTGGACTACTACCTGGGATCGAGGAAGATCACGGTCCCAGACAAGAAGCACATGAGGATTGCAGTTGGACAGGACCTGAGCCCTGGAACATCCGTTCGCTTGAGCACCAACGGTGTGCGGGTTTGGTATCTTCAGGGCAGCCTACGCTTAGTGACCGATCCCTCTGACGAGCGATTCATGCTGGGCGGGGAGGGCGAGATTGAGCATAGCTCGGGGCTAGAGGACCTCCGCTTGCCCTGGGAATGATCTCCCGGGTAGATCTCGCTGATCTTCCTTCGGGACGGGCGGGCCCCAGCGTATCTTTCGGGTACGCGGGGGCCTTCTCTCGCAGGGGTGGGTCTCGACGTATCGCTGGCGCCCGGAGCGATTCTTCCCCGGGCACCCCGCCAGCGCCCCGCGGCTACTCCATCTTCAGGCGCACCTCATCTCCGGTCTCGAATCCCTCACCGGAGACGATCTCGACGGTCGTCGCCTTCACGTCGATCTCGGTGGCACGCACGACACCGACATCAGCATACAGGCGCTTGATGATCTCGTGAGTCCTGGGATGCTCGATCTCCTGAACCAGCCGGCGCACGTCGAAGACCATGCCCGGTACGATGCCGATGTTATCCTCGGCATCGATAAACAGAAGCTCGCCAGCCACGATCAGGATCCCCGACCAGGGCTTCAATGAAGTCTGCGCGGCGACCTTATCGACGATCAGTTGGATCGCCTTGTGCGTGGCCTTGCCGACGATATGATCGTCGAAGGTCTTCGTGTCGCCGAATGAGAAGTCGGAAGTGCTAAGCCCAATCGAGGTCGATGTGTCCTCGGCATTGACATCCTCGGCGAGAACGATCTCGCCGCTGCCGATGTCGATGATCCGCAGGGAGATGCCGATCCTTCCGATGTACTTCGTCGCGCCGGCAGAGACGGGGGATTTTCCGAACAGGCTCTTTGCGATACTGCCTCCGATCTCTTGTTCCTTGTAGCCAAACTCGGTGACGGTGGCCTTGACCAGGAAGTCGCCGATCTCGAGTTTCTTGGCCGCTTCCACCGAGGGATTGGCGAGATCCGATAGGCTCATTCCCTTCTCGCCGAGGATCTGATCCATGGCCGCGCGTTCGAAAATGCGGAAGCGACCTGACTTGTGCAGTGCGGTGATCAGAATATCTGTCATTCCGTCTCCGACGCCTTGGCCGTGGTACCACGTATGGTCGGCTTTGTCCTCGAACGGCGCCACGATGACGCGGTACTTGATGCCGACCGAGGCAGCAGGATCATCAGCGGAAGCGCTCGGAGCATAGCCGAACACCAAAGGCAGCAAGGCGGCGACAAACAGTGAGTGGCGCACAATCATCGACAAGGTCATCGCGTTCCCTCCTTTTCATCGAGCAGTTGCCCAAGCTTCCTTCCTGAGTCATCTTCCATGTCGCCATAAGCGGCATCTCGGCTGAGCTATTCATTGTGTTCTAGTTCGATGTGGCCCCGACTGAGGGCAACAACACCGAACCGCGATTTCTGACGGCGGGTGAGCGCGCGAACAAAATCCGCCGACTTGCAGGCGATGCGGGCTTGATAGCGGGCGATACCCTGAGCGCAGTCCTGCAACGCCAGGGTCTCGACCTCTCCGCTTCCGATGATGTGAGTCTCCAACGAGGTGAGTTCACCACAATTGGCGCCCGAAACGACTAGTTCAACTTGATAAGGGGGGCCGATGGCAGGGGCCATGTTCCAGAGGAGATCCTGGCCGACGTCGTCGCAGTAGGCCTGGATGGCTTTCTTGATCGAGCCATCCTCCGTATTGGCGGAGCCGCGGCCCTCGCTGGATTGGAAGGTATAGACGACCTGGCCGGTCTCGACGATGACGACCTGGATCGAAAGCTGGGAGCGGGAGCTAATGATCGGGAACTGCGAATTGCCGACCCGGCCGGTGACGACCGAGTGCAACTCACCCAGCACGAGCACATCGACCCCTTCGGCGGCTGCGGCATCCAGGCCATCGGCCAAGTCGCGCGGCATTGCCGATCGCGGGCGGACGATCCGATAGCCGGCGCGCTGCAGCGAAGCGGTGATCTCGCCGGCCAGCAGGTTGCCACCCACGCGGGGTTCCCCGGGGGAGGGAACGACCACAACCATCACGCCAGGGTTGCCCATGAGCTCGATCAGCGTCTTCAGATTCTCGAGTTTCGAGATCCTGCCCTTGGTGACCGTGGCGCGCAGGGCGATCTCGAAGCCCATCGAGGAGTTCGGGTTCTCGAAGAGGACCTCGTAGTTCTCAACGAAGCCCTGCGATTTGGTGAGAATGATGTCCATGACCAGGCGGAAGCGCTCGACCTCCGACTTGGCCTGCACCGTGACACCGAGGCCCTGTTCAACCGCTGCCCGGAACGCATCCCGCAGGGCAAGCCGGCGGTCGGCTCCATAGCCTCGCACCTCGACGACGTGGGACTCTGCCAAGACCAGGGTGGGCAGACAGGCTGCCAGGATGAATGCGCCCATGAACACCCTGATTGGATTGGCGTGGATCTTCCTCATGGTTCCATCCTCTAGTAGACGATCACGACCTTGCAGTTGCGCAATAGGAACCCCAGGCTCTTGGGGTCGATGTCATCCTCGAGTTGATCGGAGGAGAGCACCAGGTCAGTAGCGCGCAGAGCGGTGCCCTTCACTGCCGTCGCCGTGAGAATCAGGGGATGCGTGGCCACGCGCTCCGATTCCCTGGCTGCATCCAGCGTCGATGCCCACCCCACGAGTCCGTTGCCCTCGGCGATCTCGGGATCGACATGATCGGGTGAGCGCGCGTAGATGGTCGAGCCATCTTCGAGAAACACCGCGGGGCTGAGCGACGGAACCAGTCCCATCTCGTCCGCATTGATGATGATCCCGGTGACGACGACTACTACCGTGTCTGTGCCACCCACGGCGTCTGTGCCGGTCGGTTGCTGCGGCGCGGGAGGCAGCAGGGCGGTCCAATCGTCGATCACTCGAGGCTCGGCGGGGTAGAGGCTGTCGCTCAGGGACCCGTCTCCGTTGAGGGCCACGCGCACGAGTACCTCGGCGCTGCGGTCCTCATGAAAGTGGGTCTCGATCGGCTGGACCCCGCGGAGGAACCCGGAAACGCGAGTGTTGATGGCGTGATCCGAGGCCATCCTGTTGTGTACGGTGACCTCGGCATCGATAGCCAGCCCGTGGATGATCTCGGTCAAGTTGCGCATCGCATCGAGTTGTGCGGCCCGTTCGGCGTGTCTCTTGGCGAGAGCGAGATTCGTCTCTCCCTCGGGAGGCAAGCCAAGCCCCCGCGCATAGACAAACCCGCTATCCCAGTCCACCCCGGTCTCGGGGCCCTGCGGGCCGCTGTGCGCGGCCCCGGCAGAACAGAACAGCAATCCGATCAGGGTGTAGGCGATCAAGCTGGCGTTGATGCGTGAGCAGCGAGAGCGTTCATGTGCTGGCAAACAGATCATTATTCACCTCTTGCCGGACGAGCCTCGGCGAGTATCTCGGCCAGGTTGTTCAACTCATCGTTCTCGGGGTCTAAGGCGAGGCCGATCTGGCAGGAGCGCTCGGCGGCCGTCTGATCGGATAGACCGTATTGTGTCCAGGCGAGCTTGGCATAGTACTTGGTCTGAGTTTCATCGTGACGAACGGCGGCGCTGAAGAGCTCCGCGGCCCGGGCGTAATCCTGCAGTTCATACGCCCCGAGCCCCCACCAGTAGTGAAGTTCGGCTAACTGGGCTGCCGGGAAGTCAGTCGTAGCGATTTGCTCATCAGGGTCCAGCGTCATCAGACGCCGCCAGTCTTGGTCCTCATAGGCCTGCCGGCTGAGCACATACAGCCGAGCGACGTTGACCTGGGGGTTTGAAACGGAGTCCGGAGTTCCGGGACGCAGTGAGGTGACTCCCCAGATGGCAGCGAGTACGAGGACGGCTCCCAAGGCAGCGAAGTATGGCCAGCGCCTTCGCTGCGGCGGATGCGATTCATTGTGCGTCTCTTGTCCAGGGGTTGGGGGAGACGGCGTCCGGCCCGGGCCGCTCAGTGTGGGCTCAAGAGGGCCGGGGACAGTCTTGACGGTCTCCGGTGGGAGGGGCTGTAGCGCCTTTAGACCGGCTTCCAGATCCTTCCAGAACTCCCCCACACTGTAGTGGCGCCTCTCCGGCTTCCGGTGCATGGCTCGCAGGAGCGGCTTGCGAAGCGGCTTGGGGATTTCTTCCTCGTCGATCTGAGTGGGGAGTTGACCGGTCAGCAGATGGTAGCAGGTCTTTGCCAGCGCGAAGATGTCACTGCGCTGGTCGAGCCGCTCCGGGTGCTCATACTGCTCGGGCGGCATGTAGGCAGTTGTCCCGGCGGCCTCCACGGGACGCGTGGCGCTCGGATCGATCGTCACCCGTGCAAGGCCGAAATCGACGAGCTTCGGGATGCCATCCTCGGTCACGAGGATATTGCTCGGCTTCAGATCGAGATGGATCACGTTGTGGCGATGGGCATAGGCGAGTGCGTCGCAAATGTCCCGCATGAGCTCGTGCAGCACCGCCGGAGAGAGGCGGCCTTCCGAGTTGAGGCGATCGAGTAGATTCTCGCCGGATACCCACTCCATCAGAATGAAATCACCATCGGCATCCGTGCCATGCTCGTAGACATGCACGATATGTGGGTGACTGAGGGCCGCGATCGAGCGGGCTTCGGAGAGAAACCGCTCGCAAGCGCGCGGATCCCGGGCGAATTGCGGCGCCAATCGCTTCAGAGCGGCCTCCCGGCAGAGCTTGTGATCCCGGATGCGAAACACCCGTCCCATGGAACCGGGCGGCCGTTCCTCGAGAATCTCGAACCGTCCCTTGGCATACGGCTGGGGCTTGGGGGCGAGGGGTTGGATTCGAGTGGCGGAAGGGTCGGGGGGCGGATCTCCTGCGGGCGCTTCGTTGGGAGGTGCGCCGGGTCGAGCCTGGGACGTGCGCTCCTCGGCAGTCGACGATTGGCGCGGGAAGCGCCCGCAGTGGGGGCACATCTTTGTGCCTTCGGGGATCACCATCTGGCAGTGAGGGCACTTCATTGGATGCCTCCTGGAATGTGCCCGTCCCGGTATCCGGCCGTCTCCTTGCCAGAGGAGACCATGGGATCACCTGAGGAGTAATTCGCGGTCACGGGACCCAATCCACATCGAGAGGATAGCAGCCAGGTATTGTGACGTCCAGGGGCCAGGGAGTGCCCATTCGCGCCGCGGACGCGATCGGGCTCCAGCGGCGCCTTCGCGTGCGAGTGAATGGTCTCCGCTGCGATCCACTCCCTGGGACATTGGCAGTGCATTCCCTGCATGGCGCTGGATCTCCCTGACTCCCCTGGACGTATGCGCGACTCTAGCGATCTTGCGACTTTGGATTCTCCGGCATCAGGATCTGTCAACCTTCACTCAAGAGAACGAGACGATGCTCAGGGTTCTTGCAGTCCGTGCTTGGGAACCTCCTACCCTTTCGCTTCGATGCTCTGCCGCATCGTTTCCTCGAGCTGTGCGATGCCCGCCTCGATGCGGCGATCGAGCTCGGCGGACTCACCGTGCTTGGCCTCATCGAGGATCATGTGCTCGAGATCCTGAACATCCTCTTCACCCTCACCCTCGGGGAAGAGGACCTCGGCGCTTGAATCCATGACCGCGGCCAGGCTTTCTTCCATGCACTGCGCACGGCCGAGCGCCATCTCCATGTCGGTCTGCATCTTGGCGAGCTGGGCCGGATCCGCTCCCGCCATGATTGACTTGCTCAAGGCGCCCATCGAATCGATGAAGGCCGAGGTGGCGGTCATCTGATCGCGGCGAGCCTCGAAGGTCTCCAACATGAGTAGGAATCGCTCCCACTGCTGGGTCTGCTGAACCGTCCAGAGATAGGTCCGTGCGATCTGCCGGAACTGCACCTTGTCTCCCAGGCGCAACGCCTTTTCCCCGAGCTTCCAGTAGCGCTTGCGGGCTTCCTGACCCTTGCGGATGAAGCTCTGGATCTTGCTTTTGCCCTGGCGGAAGCGCACCGAGCGTTCGATCTCCTTGCGCTTTCTTCGATTCTCCAGAAGTCTCATGACTCGATTCCTCCTACTTCCGATGCTGTGGAACTGCCCCGTGACAGAGACCCGGCGAGAGCAGGCAAGCCCACGAGTTCAAAGGCCTTCTCGAAGTCCTCGCGCGACAACGAGACTACTGTCAGTTCCTGATCGAGCAGGCCTCCTTGCGCCGGGTGCACCCCAACCGCATGCAGTTCGAGAAGGCTCGGATTGGCCCGTACGAGCATCGTCTCAACCGCTAGGCTGCAGAGCTGGGAGATGTCGCGTCCACTGAAGCCTGCGCTGCGCGAGACCAATTCCCCATACGGCACATCAGTGCTGAATCCCGCACCGGCAACGTGAATGCGGAGGATCTGCTCGCGTGCCGGCGCATCGGGGAGCGGAACCGCAATCCGTGCCGCAAAGCGTGAGAGAATTGCCGGATCGAGAAGCTGCGGGGCATTCGTCGCCGCCATCGTGAGCACCGGCGCGCTGCTCTCCTTGCTGGCGACACCGTCGAGTTCCGCCAACAGGGTGGCGAGAATGCGGTGCTCTGGCCCCGTCCCCACGCCTGAGCGCGTCGCCGCCAGCGCGTCGAATTCGTCCAGGAAGATAACCGCGGGGGCCTGTGCTCGCGCCTCGGCGAAGAGCAGAGAGACCAGGCGCGGCGAGTCACCGAAGTAGCGCGAGAGAAGCTGGCTTGCCTTGACATCGAAGAACGTTGCTCCCAGATGCCCGGCGACCGCTGCTGCCAGCAACGTTTTTCCGGTCCCCGGCGGTCCCTCGAGAAGCAGCGTGCGGCTGCGGGGCACGCGCACGCCCCGCGGGGGGCGCGCCAGGGTCAGCGAGAGCGCTGTCTGGACCCTGCGCTTCGTTTCCTCGAGGCCGCCGATGTCTCCCCAATCGACGGTCGTTCTGCGAACGAAGGAACGTACATGCTCGCGCAATGCGGCATTGTCGAGTGGATCGGGAGGGACGCCCTCAGCACGGGCAGCTGTTTCCCCGGGGCCGCCGGAAGGCGCACCCGGAGATGCGTGCGTCACGGACGATCCCGAAGCTGCTTTGCCCTGTGCTGCCGAGGCATGCGCCTGCTGCTCGATCAGGTTCGCGGCCCGTTCGCGCAGGAACATGGCGCGCACCCGCTGATCCTTGCGCCCGGCGGGACTGATGCAGTAGCGAGCCATTCTCTCGTAGAGTGCGGCGGCCTCACGATAGTGTGCTGCCCCGCGCCGCAGGTCTCCGCGCTCGCTGGCCCGTTCGGCAAGATCAATGACTCGCCGGATCCGGCGGATGATCCCACCACTCAGGTCGACCTTCATGGCACTACTCCCTCTGCGCTCCCACCATCGAGGGGGAGCACTCCGTCCATGCGGGCCAGGGCTAGGTCCACTGCGATCTCGACCGTACTCCCGGCCTGCAGCGTATTGCGTGCCGTCCCTACGGCCTCATCGAAACTCATCGCCCGGGTCATGCCCGTCGTCTCGACGGGCAGCAACGCTCCCTCGGTGGCATGCCGGTTCACCGCGAGCCAGCTATGGGCAAAGGCTTCCGGCAAGGTGATCGGTTCCCCGAAGAGGCCCGCAAAGGCATGCCCCTGCATGATAAAGAGAACCGGATGGAGACCAGCCCGCTCCAGGCAAGCCGCGTAGAAGAGGGCGAGATCCAGGCAGGTTCCCATGCGTGTCTGGAGAAGCTCCCGCGGCAGCACCACCTTCTGCCCGGTCCTCTCGAAACTGGGCGGTGGGTTGATGTAGCCGAGAGCGAAATCGTCGCGCAAGGTCTCGTAGATCGCCTCAGCGATCTGGTAGGCCCGCGGCTTGCCATCGCTGCCGACTTGCGAGGATTGGTATCCATTCAAGGCATCTGATGATGATGCGGCCTTCAGGCGCATGCGCGCCCGCGCGAGTACTTCGCTGATTGCCGGATCGTTGGGCAGGACGAAAGTGGCCAGAAGATCCGGGCGGCCTGAGACAGCGATCCATTCATTGAACGCGACGACCCGAACAGTCTCTTCAATAGAGAAGATGACCTTTCCGCCTGGGTCGGCAATCTGAATCTTGAGTGCACCGGGCTGGGCTTCACGCAGCTGGCGGAGCCGATCCGGATAGAGCGTGAGTTGAACAGGGCCGATATGCACCTCGATCCCGGGCTCAGGAGCCGGAACGGTGCTATGCCACACCGCACTGAAATCAGGTGTGAGTTGTACAGAGATGTGGAGGTCATGATTCAGCTTCGGGTAGGTTCCCGCAATATCGATATCGACTAGGTGCCGGCCGGCGATCCGTAGGCAGTAGCTGACCTTGGGCAAGTAGTACATATGGACCACCAGGGTAGAAGTCGCCTGGCGCTTCGAGACCGGCTCAAGCCCGACCCAGCCAAGCTCCTGAACCCGTGCACTCGACATCCTGAGATTGTCGGTCGTTTCTGGAGGAGCACTGAACGGTGCCGTGGCCGGATCTTCCGTGCTCTGCTCGGGACCCATCTTGTGCGTGAGTCGGGCGACACGCTCCCGCGCCGCCTGCAGCATCCGTTCAGCGGTGGGCAGCAGGGAAGCCCCTGACTTGGGCGTCGCGTGGCGTCCCAGGGGATCCGAGCGCTTCGAACGAATCCGGCCGAGCGGATCCTTGGCGGGCGGCTGAGGGCGACCCCGGTCATGAGTCGGCCCGCGCGTCGGGGCATCGGGATCGTCGATCCCGTCAGATTTCCCAAGCTCATCGGGTCGCTTCTGGTCACTCATGCGCGGCCTCCCTGCCCCCGGCCGTCGGGGGCCTTCGAGTGGACTAACGATGACGACGAGTCGTTCCTTGCAGGTGCAGATGCGGAACGACGGGCACTCCGAGTCACAGTCATCAGGAAGCTAGCACGGCGGCTCGGCGCACCTCCAGCGCCGGGCGGCCTGAGTGCGCCCAATCGGGGAGGGTCGAGCCGGCGCCCTAATACGTGACACCGCAGTGCGTTGCGCCGCCGCCAATCCGGCCACGGCGAGAAGGGTCCGAGCGCATTGCAAGCATCGCGCCCCGCATCTCGTTGACGAGGGTGTGAGAGCCATTTGCGTAGGGCCAGGTGCAAGCAACCACAGTTGTGATCGCGCCTGGAGTGACGTAATATCACATGGAGTGTGTGGGGGGATGGAAGCTGCAATTCCATTTGTGACCGCCAGATACGTGCACCCCTGCTGGGGAACCGCCCGCGCCTTGCGGTCCGCCCGCCCGCGCTTCGGAATGCTCGGATGGGCTCCGGGCACAAGCCCCATGACGCGCCTACCGGGATGACAGTGAAAGGAGTCTTCCATGGGTCTCTTCACCACGAAGTGCCAGAACTGTGGCGCCAAGGTCAGCCGCCGCGCTCGCTACTGCAGCAAGTGCAGCGCGATCCCCGATGGATCGGGCCAGACGGATCGCTGCTGGAAGTGCGGGCATGAGGTCTCCGTGACGTCCGAGTACTGTCCTGAGTGCAAGGCAGACTTGCGCGCTGCCAAGCGACCAGAGATCGCGGGGCACAAGTGGATCCGAGACGACGACGCCTTCGCGGTGCGTATCGAAGTTGACGACGTTCCCGGTTTCTTCAAGAAAGAGCTCTACATCGAGCCCGGCACGCGGGCGGTTTTCATTATCGATGGCCGCATCAGCGGGGAAGTTGGACCCGGCTGGTACACGATGGGTGGACTCGTCGGCCGCATCACCGGGCTCTCCGCCGCGCGCAAGATGACTGCGATACTCACCGATGCCTGGGACTCGGAACTCGAGTTCCGCGCGGCGAATGTCTACACTCGCGATCCGATCGGTCTCAATGTGACCCTCTCGATGACCATTGCGGCAGATGATGTGACTGTCATTGCGGGCAAGCTGCTCGCTGATCGTCCTTCCGTCGGCGCCAAGCGCCTACTCTCGCTTCTCGAGCCCGAGGTGCGTCAGGCGGTGGCCGGGTTCGTCAAGAGCCACAGTGCCGCTGAGCTCGATGAGGGCGCGACGATTCGCGCCGACCTCCAGCGGGTGGTTGCCGAGGAGCTCGCCGAGACGCTCAAGCGCCACGGCCTGGCCTTCACCAACATCCGGACGCTCGATTTCTTCCACGAAGAGCTCGACGAGCAGAAGAAGACCCGCGAGACCTACTTCCTGCAAGTGAGCGAGGACCAGGCCAAGCTCGAGGGAAAGCAGCGTCTCTTCGATGTCAAGAATGCCGCGGATCTCGAGGGGATCCGTCAGGAGAGCGCCCAGCTCGAGGTGATCCAGAAGCGCATCGATGTCTGGGGCGGGATGATCGACGCCGCGCAGAAGATGGATATGAAGGTCTTGCGCAGCGGAGCCGACTTCAAGGAATTCAAGCGCAATCTCGATAAGGAAGAGCTTCTCTCGGGTCATGATCTCTGGAAGCTCATTCAGGACGTCAAGATGCGCGAGGGGCGCGAGGAGGAGACTCGCAAGCATCTGATGGCGGTCCTGAAGATGGAGCAATTCGCCGAGCGGGAACGCTTCCGTCTTGTCAAGACGCATGAACTGAGCGACCTGGAGGCGACCCACGCACTGGAGTCGGCCCGGAAGGAGCTACACGGTAAGATCGATCTCAATCGCGTCTCCGTCGAGGCAGCCGTGGCAGAGATGCGCACACGCACGGATGCGGAGCTGGAGCGGCGGGGGAAGATGGGGGCTGCCTATCGCCAGGAGGCGGAGGCGGCGGCTGCCAGCCGTCGGCAGATCTCGGTCGAGGATTTCTTCGTCGAGCTGAAGAAGCGCGAGGCTGCCTATGAGCTCGAGCGGCGGCAGACGGCGGACGCTGTTGACCAGGCGATCGACTACAAGACGCGCAAGGCAGAACTCAGAGAGAAAGAGAGGCAAGCCGACCATGGTCGGGAGCAAGAGACCAAGGAGCTGGACACCCGCCTGCTGCGCGAGAAGATCGAGAGCATCGTTGGGAAGACTGGTGGGGCAGATGCGCAGCTTCTGATTGCTGCGCTCTCGGGAGTGTCGGACGAGGGGCTCGATGCGATCAAGGAGACGCTCCGGGCGGGACAGATGAAGGACATGACGCCCGAGCAGATCGCTGCCATGGTGGCAGAGAAGAATCCTTCCGTGCTGAAGGATCTCGCCGACTCGATGCGCGCCAAGAGCTCCGATAGCGAGAAGCTCTACGAGCGGATGCTGGTCGATCAGAAGGAGAGCGCTACTCGCACGCAGGAGATGCTCGAGCGAGTGATGAAGATGGCTCTGGAGACGCAGAAGGATGTTGCCCGCGGCGGGCAGGGCGGCCAGGGGTCGACGGTTGTGGTCTCCGGGTCGGGAGGCGCACCTCAGGTCGTGGGGCCGCAGACGGGTCAGGGCGGCACGTTCCAGGCGAAGGGTTGTCCCCATTGCGGCGCCATCGTGGATGCCCAGCTCAACATCTGCCCGGAGTGCAAGAAGCCGATGAAATAGCGCGGTGATGCGCCTCGACATAGAGTGCCGTTGGGAACTTGCACGATCGAGAGTCCGGGGGTGGATACGGATGGCCTTGCGCAGTTGCCCAGATCCGAATTGCGGCTACCCGCTCGAGGGTGAAGAGTCGGAATGTCCCCGATGTGGATTGGACTTGCATCCGTACCTTGGAGGCAAGTCGAGCGAAGAGGTGTCCACGGATGTCCAGGGGCTCCGCGACGATCCGCAGGCGGTGGCTGGCGCGGTTGCTGGCAGCGGCGATTCTTCGCATGCCGCGCAGGTGGGCCAGGCTGCTCCACCTTCCGCTGCCCCAGCGGCTGTTCCGGCGAATCTCGCCCAAACCCAGCGCAGGAAGGCAACCGACACAGATCCCAATATCACGACTGACAGGGTGGTGCCTCAGACTGGCGCGTCGGCATCGGGCGAATGTCCTCCTTGCGAGGTGAGTCCGGAAACTCACCGGGTTCCTGCAGCTGGGCAAGCTCCCGATGGAACTCCGCCCCCGAGCCGGGAGGAGGATCAACCTCCCTTCCGTCTGGCGATCAATGCTGCTACGCGCTACTTCGAGAAGCAGCACGGCCTGATTCACATCCAGCTGGCAAACGAGACAGAGAACAGGATCCGGGAGATAAGATGTACCTGTTCGGCCGGCTTGATTACCGAGTGGGCATCCTGCGAAGAGAAGATCCGCAACTTGCGCTCCGGGCGGCTGCGGGAGATCGAGTTTACCTACAAGACTCAGCAGTCGGCAGGTCCCGTGCCCTTGAGATTCCATATTCGCTGTGAGACCCATGACGAGAAGACCCTCTTCTTTGTCTCCCGTCACCGAATCAACTTCAAGAAGGCACACCGTGGGGGTGGGTACAATCCCGTGATTTTCCATGGCGATGTGGATGTCGTCGGACACGAAGCGAGTCTGGGACTCGGGGGTGCGGACGGGCGAAACGATCCACCGAACGGCGAACATGTGGAAGAGCCGGAACCGAACTGGTACACGCTCGACCTCGAAGTCGATGACGATGCCTATGATGACGAGGCACACAGGCGCGGCACGGAGGGCAAAGCCCAGGTCGTTCCCTCCGCCCGTCATTCACGCCCCACGGATGTCGCTCTGCTCAGCAGCCGCGTCGGCGGTTGCACGCAGCGGATCGTTCTCTGCTCGCGGCGCCGGATTCCGTTTGGAGCAGATCGGGAGGGGCGCGACCATACGCGGCTGCCCTGGCCGCCGCCGGTTTCGCCGGATACGCCCCACAACTTCGAGGAACTCTATCGCAAGATCAGCCGCAAGCACGGAGAGTTCATCGTCGATCTCGACCGGGTGGAGGTCGCGATTTCTCCGGAATGCCTCAATGGTCTCGAGGTCGACGGCCGGCTCCTGACCAACGACTCTCCCGGTCCGGTCGAGCTACGGTTGGATGGGTCGAAGGTCGTGTTTCCCTATAGCGGCGTTGCCTACCAGAGTGCGCGGTTCTCTCCCCACCAGGAGGGCGATGCGCGGCAGTCACGTGTCCAGAGCCTGACCACCCTGGGTGAAGGGGGAGCCGGGACTGCGATGGGCGACTCGGACGGGGTGTTAGGGATTGATGGATTTGCGGAGTACGATGCGGTTCGCCTGTGCCGCCTCCCCAACACACTGCAAGAAGGCGTTCCGGATAGCCATGATACCCTGCTGATTCTGGTGCGTGAGGCGCGCATCGGAAGCAGCGAGAGGAATGCAATCGTCATCGATGGGGAAGGTGTTGAGCGCGTGCATGCGGCGATCATCTTCAAGGGGCAGCGGTACTGGCTCCAGGATCTGAGCAGTGAGGCCGGAATCACGAGGATCGGACACCTGGGGGACGACCCCCGATCGGATCGTTCTCTGGAAACCAAGCAGACGGTCGAGCTCTTCGACGGCGCGCGCATTACCCTGGGGAGCTGCGAATACCACTTCCAGATTCCGGATAACTGGGGAAGCGCGATTCCCGCAATTACCTAACATGGCTATAGTTGTGAGGCACCTGGCCCTGTCGGGGAGGGGCTCTTTCCCCTGCGGTGCATCGCCCGCGCCAAGTCCTGCAAGCTTCCGCCGTTTCTTCTCGTCCCTACCAGTGAATGCGATCAAGGCCACTTTGCCAGGAGGGAGACAATGACCTCACGAAACCACCACCATCCGATTGCCTGGGCCGCCGCCGGACTGCTCGGTCTCGCGGTCCTCGCCCATGGCCTGAACACGCCGCCGGCGTTCGGTCTCGCCGCGCCAGGGCCCGGTCAGCCGACCCCATCGATATCCGAGGTCGAGGTCGTCGGGATCGCGACGTCTGCCGCGAGCGGCGACTCGATCGTTGGGGTGCCGCTCGTGGGCGTCGAGGCGCTGACTGCAGCGGCGATCCGGGATGCTTTCGAGAAGGCCGGGCTGTGGATCACGCGCACGCGCAATCTCCTTTCCATTTCTGACTCCTATGGCCTTGGAGGGGCGATCTCGACCGAACGCGTGCGGGCCTCTCTTCAGGATTGTATCGACTCCTATGAGGTCCTTGAGACAACCATCCGCGACAGCAGCGCCCTGGCGACCGTTCGTCTGCGGGTCAATGAAGAGCGGATCGACGAGGTTGGGCTGGGGCGGCTTCAGATCCTGCCCATCGTCGGCGGTCGCGCCTTCGCCTCCGATGCTGACGCTCTCGCCGATGAGATCCGCGCGGCCCTCGGAGCCGCGCTGGCAGACTCCGGCATCCGAGTGCTTGAACCACTCCAAGTGGTCTCGATCTCCCGTGATCCGGAGCAGCTGCTCAGCATCGGCAAGCGCAATCGGGCCGATCTTCTCCTGATCGTCGAGTGCTCCAGCCGCGATCTGGACCAATTGGGCAGTTTCGTGCGCCGGGAGTATCGCGCCGAGGTCCGCCTTGTCGCCGGCTATACGGGGCAGGCGCTTGCCGAGCACAGCTTCGTCCGTGAAGGAGAGCGCCACTACGATGCGACCAAGATGCTCTCTACTGCGGGCCGCGCCCTGGGTGGCGAGATCGGTGAGTACACACTTGCCAAATTGGACGAACTCGGCGAGCGGATTCTGGTGCGGCGAGTCAAGGTCTGCAACATCCCCTCGCATGAAGAGGCCGAGTGGGTTGCACAGGCCCTTGAAGGCATTGGCGGTGTACATGCGGTGCGATTGCTGCTCTTTGACGAGACCGAGGGCGGCTGCGCGTTCTTCCAGATCGAGACGGCTGCGGACCTCTACAACCGTTTGGGAATCGAACTGCAGAGACTAGGCGGAGCGTCTCTGCATGTCACCAGCGAGAGTCCATCCTGGATCGAAGCGGTGATCGACTAGTGTGTTGACTGAGGGAGGGGATGATGACTAGAGAACACCTCGTTTGTCGTGCGCTGCGGTGGGTAGGCGTTGGGTTTGTTGCACTCGCCCTCTGCGCAGGGACTCAGGCCCGGGGCCAGGAGAATGGTCCCGCGATGGGACCAGCCTACATGGAGGCCTTACAGGATGCAGTCGATTCGGCGATCGGGGACATGGCCGGAACGGATCTGCGTGAGGAGTTCACCATCGCGGTGTTGCCCATTGAGAACGACGCGGACGCGCGCTGCTATGAACTCGTGCGCATCAGCCTCTCGCGGGCTGGCTTTCGCGTCTTTGAGCGACTCGACGAGGAGTGGGAGAACTTGCTCCAGGAGATCGAGTGGGGCCAGCGGCGGGACGATATCATGGACGCGGCGAGTGTGCAGAAGTTTGGGCACATCCAGGGTGTCTCCGCAATCATGTATGGCCGGATCCTTGATGTCGCCTCCAGCGAGCGGGGAGAGATCAGCCTGCGCGTGAGTCTGCATGTATCCCAGGTCGAGACCGGGCAACACTTGTGGGGCGATAGCGCGGTCGGCGCGAGCGAGCTCGTGCCCGAGCAGCCCTTCTACGTGACCCATGCGAAGTACCTGTTTCTGGGTGTTGTGATCTTGCTGCTGATTGTCATCATCGTGCGAGCGATTGGCCGGGCAACCAGGCCGCGGTAGGGAGGCTATGATGCGGATCCTCTCCGGTCCTTGGGCGTTGACGCTCGCGGCCCTGGCCCTTGTCCCGGCTGCAAGGGGGGGCGAGGTTGTAGAGCAACACCCCACCGCGCAGGCTGTGCGTACCACTAACGAGGTGTTTCGGGGAGAGCTGACCGCTCACGCCGAGCATGCCGACCGGCTCGATGCGGAGCTGAACCAGCGGACCGACCGGCGTCTCGGCCGCGAGGCGGTATGGGAGGAGCGGATCTCGGCAAGCCCGAAGCTGTGGGTTTACGAATCGCCGGACCGCAGGGGGCGCACGATCGTGGATTTCGAGCAGGGCTGGATCGAGGCCCAGGTGCTCGTCCCGCGTGGGGCCCAGGACCGTGATGCAAGCGATGTCCGGAGCAACCTCGAGGATCTGATCCAGTGGATCCTCGCATGGCGTGAACCCCTGACGGCGCACGGCTCCGTAACCGTCGTGGCCGACCAGGTGGCCGGGCTCGCAGATGCGCCCGCAGATGGACCAGCATGTGCGGCGGCAGCCCACGAGCTTGTTCAGGAAGAGAAGATCATCTGGCAGCCTGTTGATCACGGGAGCGGGGCGACGCAACAGGTGGCGACGATTCGTCTGCCGCTGGTGGATGATCATCTCCAGCGGCGTGGGGCCCGACATCGCAGTCTGGTGGGGTGCTATGCGACGAAGTTTGGCGTTGATCCGGATCTTGTGATGTCGGTGATTGAGGTCGAGTCGGCCTTCAACCCGCGGGCGATCTCGCCGGCGGGAGCCCTAGGTCTGATGCAGATCGTGCCCGAGTCGGCCGGACGCGATGCGCTCGAGCTTTGCCCGGACCTGCCCAATCCCCTGCCGCGCGAAGCCTACTTCGATCCCGAGACGAACATCCGGCTCGGCTGTGCCTACCTGCACATTCTGGAGCATCGGCGGTTTGCGGGTGTCCGGGATCGCCTAAGTCGCCGGCACATGACCCTGGCAGCGTATAACGGTGGAGCGGGCAGTGTGGCGCGGGCGCTGGCCGGAACGAATCGGACCGCCGATGCGGTGCGGGCGGCGAATGCGATGGATGATCAAGCGGTTTACGAACAGCTACGCACGCATCTGCCCCAGCGCGAGACGCGGACGTATCTGCTCAAGGTCGCAGAAGTTCTGTCTGGTCATGGACGAGGTAAAGCGTTCTGAGGAGCGCCCAAGTAATGAATGCGTATCGAGGGTGCAAGCGAGGTGAATGATGAAGATGTCCGAGGTTCGTGAGTCCCTCGCGAGTGTGGGTGAAGAGACTCTGGCCTGCCGCGTCAGAGATGTCCGGATCGATGCTGACTTCCGTGGCCGGCCCGAGCTACCGCTTGGCTGGCGGGGGCTAATCGAGAGCAAGGACCGCGTGCGTCCGCTTACCCATGAGAGTGTGACCACGGGGCGCGAGGCGGTGATTCTCTTCCAGCCGGATCAGGGGCCCGAACTCGGACACAAGGGCTGGTTGCTCGGGTTCGAGGTGCCGCTTGTCGCTCCAGAGGACAAGGGCACCGCAGGATGGGTGGTGGCGTGTGAGATGGAGGTCCGCCTGCGGGATCCCCGCCCCTTGACCCGGGCATTCCCCGGGGAGCAAGGGCAATGGACTGCCGCGGATCTGGAGCGCCTGATCGGGAATCTGATGCAGAATGAGCTGCGCGCCGATGTGGCGGCCGGAGCTCTGTCGATTCCATCATCGGTGAGTCCGACGCACCCGACGGGTGCACCCGGCGACGTGTCGGGCGCACCAAGAGTCATCGTCTCAGGACACTATGCGAGTGGTCTACTCAACCGTCTCGACCCACTCTTTCTCTCGGTTGGTGTCGCGATCCTGGGGATCGAGTTGACCCTGCGCCCGGCGGAGCCAATGCCGGCGAAGAATGGCAGCAGAGCCGCCGCGCAAGAAGCAGTACTCGAGATGGTCACCGTTGATGTCCCAATACGCTTCCAGCGTTCCCGAACGGAGAGAGTGAGTGACCTGGAACTCCGCCTGGGGGCCCTGGAAGTTCAAGGTGGTTCCCGCGGCCCGGCCGATGCGCGGTGGCTGCGCCTGCGCAAGAGGCGAGGCGGGCCTCTCGAGCGGGTTCGGCGGATCCGCGAGGTGATTGCCCAGGAGGCCCAGGAAGCGGGCACACTCTGCCGGGACTGGGCGGCGCGGGGTGATCGGGCAAGCGCGGGCGAGGCGCAGAGCCTGGGGCGTGAACTCGACGCCCTGGTGCGCTCGCTGCGCGATGTTGTGCCGGAGATGACGGTCGGCGGCAGGCGCCCCTCGCGGCAAGATCAGCGCGCGTGGTTCGAGAAGTACGAGCGCTGCTTCGCGGAGGCACGGGCGCTGCGCACGGGGCTCGAGGAGGCGTACCGCGTGATGCGCTCCGGAGGCGGGGGTGGGGAGCGGGCAGTACGAGCGCTGCGCGAGGCGGCAGTCTCTCTCGAGCAGTTGGGGCGTATGCTCAGACGCACGGCGTGAGGATGCGATGGAAGAGAAATGCGTGCAGATCTTGACCGAACTGGCGAGCCTGAATGCGCCCGGCCCGGAGGCGCAGAACCACCGGCGAGTGATGCGCGACCGGCTCTTCACGCTCTGCTATCCACTGCTCGAGGATGAGATCAAGAAGATCACCGTCGACTACTGCCGCCATCGCTTCAAGGCTGACGATGGGCACTGGCGTGGCGCTGCCGACTACGAGGCCTTCTACGGCGACGTCTTCATGTATATCTGGGAGAAGAAGTTCGAGGGCGAGAACTTCACACGTTTCTTCAGCAAGTTCCCGCTCGATGGGCAGGGTCACTTCGTGCCCTGGTTCCGGCGCTCGGTACGCAATGCCTGTTTGGATTGGTTCCGGCGGCCGGTCCGGGTGAGGGGTGAGCGGACGGGATTGTCCCAAGCGCAGCTGATCCGGCAAGAAGGTGCCCGCACGAATCTCGACGATGTTATTGGGCTTACTGCCGATCAGCAGGCGGATGCGGAAGGGGTTGTGCGGGAGACAAAGGAGAGCTCCGCGGCTGGTTCAAGTGACCCGTCCACGCCGGCGGCTTCGCTGCGAAGCGTCGAGTTCGACGCTCCTCTCGCAATCTCGGCCGGTTCGGCCCCGAGGGACTACCTGGGGACCATGATTGCGGCCATGGGCCGGCTGAGAGTCGAGACGCAGGCGGCCCTGTGTCTCTTCTTCTGTGCCATCTTGCCGATCCCGGACAAGGTGGTCGAGCATCTGGTCGCGGTTCGCAAGGCGACTGTCGAGCGGGTGCAGGCGGAGATCGAAGAGATCCAGAGACCGTTGAAGGAGAAATTGACCGCGCTCGTGGACTCGCCCGATCGGGAGATCATCGCCGCTCAGGATCTACTTGCGGAACAGGCCCGCCGGCGAATCGAAGATCTCACCCGCGAGGCACAAGGGTTGGGCATCGATTTCGAGACGCTGGACAAGTGGCGGGTGGCCTGTGCGGGACAACCGCTGAAGCAGATCCGCGCGGACGCGGAGCAGGAATCCTCGACCAAGCGTCGTTATCTGCGGTGGGAATACCAGCGCGCCTGGTGGAGTCTCCACCGGGCAGAGCGCAAGATCGCGCAGATTGAGAAACGGCAGCAGATCCCGACGCCGACATATCGGCAGCTCGCCTCTGTGATTGGTCTTACCGAGGCGGGGGCAACGGCTCGAGTGCTGCGAGGCAAGGAGAAACTGCGGCGGATCCTAGCGGAATTGGATCCGCCGGAATTGAGGTCAGCATGAATGCCAACGGATCACAGAGGAAGCGGCAGGAGGCGCGCGATCTGGTTGCCGAGATCATCCGCCGGATCGCCCGCGAGCAGACCCCCTTGCGGGCAACGCTGAGTCCCTGCAGGCACGCACGGGACGAAGCCGCTCACAGCGCGGAGCTGTGGGACTTCGTCGAGGGGATGTTGAGCCCGGATGCCGAGGAGGCGTTGCGCGATCGAGTCGAGGAGTGTGCATGGTGTGCGCGACGCCTGCACGAGATCGTCACTGCTCGGGAGCTTGCCGCTCAGATTCCCAGCCAGAATGTCGAGGAGGCAGTCTCCAGGTTCGGACTCCCCGTGCGAGGCCTGGATGAGAGCGCTTCTGGGCACGAAGCAGCCGCAGCGGCGTCGGCCAAGGCGGACCGGTCCAAGAGTCTCGTCGGGCAGGTGCGCGGCGCAGTGCACGTCGTGCTCCAGTGGGCGGAGGCCGAACTCGAGGCGTTGCAGTTTCCCGGCCAGCTTGTGCCCGTACCCGTGGCATCGCGCGGTGGTGGGGACTCGGGTCCGCGCTATGAATGGAAAGGGGGCGTGCGATTCGAGTTCGAGTTGGCGGGCCGGCAGATGCTGCTGGCCGCCGCCCCCGTCTCGGGGCGGGATTGCCGGATCGAGCTGCTGGCCAAGGGGAGTGGAGACGATCTCTCCGATGTCGTCGGAGAGCTTCGCCTTCGCGGCCAGCGCATCTGCGTACAGCCGATGCGCAAGACGGCCGGGGGGTTCCTCTGGGAGAGCGATCGGATCGCGCCAGGCGATTATACGCTTGCCCTGTTGCGCGGCAAGGAACAGATCGCGCGTGTGGATGTGACCGTGCTGGATCCTGAGGCATCCGGCAAGCCAGGAACATCCGGGAAGGAGGAGTAGCCGTGCGTTGCGAGTGGCGCTTCATCGGACGGGGCAAGGAGATCACGACGACGTTGACGCGTCCTGATGGCACCCTGCTTCGGGAGACGCTCGAGGCTCCGTTGGATGAGCTCCTCCGCCTGGCACGGGACTTTCGGCGGGAGGTGCAGGATCACTTGCACGGCATTGGGGAAGATGACGAGGAGTCGTTGCGAGCCCGGGCTCGGCGGATCTTCGGAATGTTCTGTCCGCCGCGGATCCACCAGGCATTGCGCGAGATCGCGGGTGGGGAGCTGGCGATCGAGTATGACCCTCGACTGGGCGGCGTCCCGTGGGAGCTGCTACACGACGGTACCGACTATCTCTGCCTGCAGTATCGGATCGCCCATGTTGTCGCGGTGGACTCGGCCAGTCGATCGGCTTCCTCCTCGCGGGAGGGGCAGTTCTTGATCGTTGCCGATCCCAGCGGGGAGCTGGAGCAGGCGCTGGAGGAGGGTAACAGCCTGTTGGATACCCTCAGGGAGGAGTTTCCGGATCTTCACGGCAGCATTGGCTTCCACTCGCGCAATGTCTCGCGCGACTGGCTGATCGATCGATTCTTCGCCTACGACATCGCGCACTATGCCGGGCATGTGAAGGACGCCTTTGTCCTGGGTGGGGGCGAGCGCCTCAGTCTCCAGGAGTTGCAGGCCGCCTCGGGTGGGCGGCCCTTCCCGGCGCTGATCTTCATCAATGCCTGTGGTCCGGATGCGCGACGGGCGAGCTCTTCAGCAGAAGAGGGGCATGCTTCCACAGAGGGAAGTCGTGTGGATCCTGTTGCGGCCGAACATGACTCTGTTCGTCGGATGGCAGAGGAAGCAATCTCCGGGGGCACACGGTGCATCATATCAGTACCGATGACCCTGCCCGATACCCCGCTGACAAGGCGGTTGGCCGAGGAGTTCTACCGCGGGTTCCTGGCAGGTCTCGAGACGGGAGAGGCGCTGCTGAAAGCTCGCCAGCGGGTGCGGGATGACTACCCCAGCCGGTTGATCTGGGGCATCCATCGCCTCTATGGAGACAGCGGGTGGACCGGGACGCGTCCTGCCGGGCAGAACGAGGCCGACGAGGTGCTCAGCATCCCAACAGCAGCGGCGTCGGGCTCGGAACACAGCTTCGTTGAGTGCCGACATGCCGGTTGTCGCCGCATGATTCCGGCTCGTCATTCACGGGATCCGTTCAATGCGTTCTGTGACCAGCACCAGCTCTCGCTCGATGAACGGCGGCTGGAGGCGAAGCGTTTGCTGGCGCAGGGAGAGATCGCGGCATGGATGCCGCGCGAGGCGCTCAAAGGTAGAGTGGACGCCTACGTAGATCGATTGACGCGGCGTCTCGCGGGGCTAGGTACGGGACGCGTGGGCCCGGCGGTGGGACCAGATGGCACGCGCTACGCCGTCAGATTGACGCGCCGAGAATCTTGGATGCCTCTCGTGCGGAGTGTCAGCCTGCAAACGCGACTGAGCCTGCTGAAGGACCCTCGGCGGGCGGATAGCTTTCCCTTCGAGGGACGCTTGGACTTCCAGTTCGAGCTCACGCACGGCAAGGCACTACGGCGCAGCAAGCGCCTCGTCACTTGCCGGGCTCTCGTCGCGCCAGACATGGAAGCACTTCTGCGGGATGACTTCGTCTGGCGACCGATGGAGCAGCAGGATCTCAAGCAGCTTGCGCGGCAACTTACAGCGCAGGAGGCCCCGGGCGTTCGCGTGTGCTATGCGGGAGATTGCGATGGGGACGATGGCGTGTGGGCCCAAGCGGCGAGCGGAGATCGGATCCTGGCCTGGGTGACACCGATGGGGGCTGAGGATGGTCCTCATGTGGGAACATCCGGGCCGCTTCCATCCTCCGGCAAGGAAGAGGTCCTTGCGGTGGAGCTTATCTCAGGCGCCGACCATCATGGCACGGCTCACGCGACATGGCGGGGTGAGCCGTACATGGTTGCAGCCGAGGATCTCTTTCTCGGCCTTCTCGAGCCACGGAGTGAGGACGAGTTGGGCCAGGCCATCTTGACGGAGTTGAGACGCGCAGAGGATGTCGAGGTTGGGCTGCTGGCGGATTCTATCGGGGCATCCCGGTGGCTGACTGAGTCACTCCTCCATCAACTTGCATGGCAGGGTTCTGTTCGCGCGACTGAGCTCGAGGATGGAGCGCGGTATGTGACGGTGGTGAGATAGACGCTGGTCCGGGTACGTGTTGCTGGATCGTAGAGCGAACGTTGAGTCGGCCGCATCAGTTCCGTCGCCTGCGGACACGCCATAATGAGCCCGCTGGTCTTAATTGGAGACGGCCTTCACGGCATCCAAGAGATGAATCTTAGGCATCTGGAGCCTGACCCAGTACTCCTGGGCATCTGCGTCAAACCCCTCTTCGGCAACGGTTACATCTTTCAGAAGTGCCTGCAGCTCGCTGCGAACATAGGCACTAGTCTCGAAATCCTTCATTACGATTGTCTGAGTGATCTTCACGTCTGCGATCATGCGCCCGAGTTCGCTCTCAGCGTTGGTGCGGGCTGCCAACTTGGCCAGGGCCAAATTTCGCCGCATGTCGTCATACTTCGCAATTACGGGTGCCCTGCCCTCCACCACAAGGAACTCTGCGCGCCACCGAGCCTCCAGCGAATCAACGAGTGCAGCGGAGATTCCAGGAGTTGGTGAGACAGGCTGAACATCGCTGGGCTGAGTCAGGGGACCATCAGAGACAGGAGGTTGTGTGCATGCAATGAGCCCACTCAGCAGCGCATGGAGGAGGCATATCCTCGTCACTCGTCGAATGCATGTCAACACATCAGCCTCTCGAAGTCTCCACTGCGGACACTTGTCTAGTTGTCCCGCATCAGCAAGAAGCGAGCCGTTACTATGCAGCTCAGGCTGTCAGGGGAGACGCGTGTATCGAGTAGTTCGTAACGTAAGACCCTTCCAGCTCCTCTGGCCTGTACAATGTCCTCCACATCCCCCAGATCTCGGACGGTCGTCTCCGCGAAGATGTTCAGGCCAAACGCCTGTTCGCACGCAGACCGCATAGCGTTGAGAGTGGCGATCTCGACACAGTCTTTCTTGGTCGCCGTGAGCGGAGCTTCTGCTTCGGCGGTGACCCATCTACAGGGGGAATTGTGTTGACCAATCGCGACTGAGGCGGCCTCGACGACGCGCTGAGCCAGCGCCTCCGAGAGAAGGTCTGCAGCTTGCCGGGTCTTCTTTTCTTTGGATCCCTTGAGCTTCATAGGGAAGTCGGCGACGCAGCGTGTTCTGAGGATGATGGCCTGACTGCAGAGATCCTTGATGAGTACGTCCGCATACGCCTTGCCGATGTGTTTTCCGGAGCCGGACTTGACCGTCCCGAAATACTCTACCGTGAGCTGGACTTCGTATCCGACATCAGTTGGGCTCGTTGTAACGGTGAACCCTTCTTGCCCGAAAGCTGCGTTGAGGGTCGAAGAAAGGCGGGCCAGCGGAAGATCGTGGGCGGCGACACGCTGATCAAGCAGGCTGCTGATCCAGATGGTTGTCACCGAGGTGTCAGGGGTTGCCGGTGCGGCAGCAACATCCGCTGATTCGGAGCGCGCACCTGATTGAGCAATCAGTGCCGGAGCTGCAACCGAAGCGGACAGAGAGGTAGAAGCCGCACCGCTGGCCAGCCAATTTGGCAGAAGTCCCAACAGGGCGCAGATAGCCAACACTGGCCACGCGGCACGACTACGCCGGGAGGCTTGGGTCACGGATCCTCCACGGTTTGTGGAAATCAGCACACAGCTGCAGCAATCTAGCGGCGAATGGCGGTGCCGTGAATGAGCACGTTGCCGCCGTTTGCGAACAGCCCCAGGAATCCTGAACTAGGGGCTTCCCAATCGATGCGGAGATTAATCACTGCATCGGCCCCGAGAGCTTCCAGCTGAGGTTGAAGCTTCTGGCGGATTGCCAGGTCAGGATCGACGTCTGCGATCGGCAGGAGACCCAGAATCGGAACGGGAATGCGGTATCCCGTCTCGTAATAGATCACCTGGCCAACCGGAGTATAGGGTTTCTGAATGTCACCATCCCCTGTGGTCATAAACATCTGATTGGGATCGGGGAACGTACAAACGGTCATCCGAGAACATCCACTGGAGAGAATCGCGATGAGAACCATCAGGCCAAGAAGGTAGCGCAGCTTCTTGTCTTCCATGTGTTCCTCCGTGCCAGCTTCGTGATAGTCATGCCCATGACGTTCGGACCTGAACTTGGGAATCTCAGGATCGTGAACGATTGCAGGTAGCCAAATCAGAGTATGCGATTGCCAGGGGGGAGGGGGGGGCGCGCGACATGCCGCAGACACTGGCAAGTACAGCCCCTTCGGCAATGGTGTGAGTGCTTCGATGGCGGTCGCGTATCGGATCGTTGGAATCGAGGGGCAAGAGCCTACGTGAATCTCGCACAACATCCCCAATTCGGCTGATGGCACAGTTCACGACTCGCACGACACACTCACCAATCGAAGGTAATTATCACCAACAGAGCCAAGTAAGTCAAGAACCCAGAATCCACCGTCTGCGATTTCGGCGGCGTCGAGGCATGCTCATCGGGGGGCGTTTTTTGCGCCGGGCCCGATCAGCGGCTCGCTAGCAGAGTCTGGTCGCTCAAGTCCGCGGCATGCCAGCGATTGCGAGCCGTTCTAGCCCACGGCTCTCGCTCGACCGCGCTCCGCGAACCTGCTTTCATGCTGGCTGTCGTTTCTCGGCCGGATCCATCACTCCGGAGAACTCCGCGCCAGGACCGCCAGACGTGCTCGCGCCTCCAAGACCAGCCGACTTGATGGGTGACGTCCGCTGAGCCGGATCCACCAACACCGCGCATGGCGCACCACCCGCGCCGGTAGGTGGATGATGCGGTGCCACCAGATCAACTCCTCACCGCCGATCGTGCGATTGGTCACGATGCCAAAGACCTTGTGCCGGCGAAGTCCGTCAAACTCCATCACCGGAAACGGAAAGGCTTGCTGGCTCGTCTCCAGATCAGGGAGATCCAGCTGCCGCAACGGCTCCCGGATCGCCAGAAAGCGATACTCCGGCCCGTCGCGGCGACCCTCCACCCACCGGTACAACGGCTGCCAGTCGCCCTCCGCGACCGCTGCCACCGCCTCCTTGAACGCCGGCGTTACATCCGCCCCCACTGCGAACTCCACCACCCCGAAGCGCTCGTTGCGCCCCTCGGCGTAGTACTGCAGTAATTGGTGGTCATAGCCCGCCGCATCCGACCGCAAGTACACGCGCTCCACACCCGCTGGCAGCCCCGTCAGGGCCTCCGCGAACACCCGGTCGATCTCGTGGCCGGCCGGCACGTTGCCATCGCGAAACTCCGAATGCACCACCGTCCCTTGTTCGGCCCTGTAGACGTTCAGTGGCTGATAGCCCTGGAAGTGCCTGTAACAGTAGAGCGCGTCGCGCTTCTCAATCCGGCCGAATCCCTCGTCGCCTTCCAGTACGCGCAGATCGTCTACGCTCTCGCCGCCGGCCAACTGTATCAGCATCGGTGAGAGCACCATCTGAGCATCCGTCCAGCCTTGGTAACCACGGCGTGCCTGGGGGGAATGTGTTGTTGCACCTCCCTATCTGCCCGATCTTCCAGGGGCCAACGAGGTTATTCCTCTTTTCTGATGGTGGATCAGGAGAACTCGGTCGAAGAGTGATCTTGTCAAGATGCCATTCGGTCTGCGGGCTGGGAGGTACTTGCATATGATCGTAATGACGTGACATGCAACGAGATAAATCCGACCGGTAGGCGATTAGGTGAACGATGCGCATCTCCTAATCGCAGGTGCTTTATCGTTGTCATCGTTGAACAGGGGTTGCCACCAGGTAGCTCCTGGTGGCAACCCCTGTTCTCAGCGCCCAAATCATATCGCACGATTTCGCAAAGCCCCGCGCGTGGACACAGTCTCCGCTGAGAGGTGGCATGAGGCGCCATTGTCGGCAATCACGCGAAGCGATTTAGTCTAAGACGATCATCTTGCGAACGATCGTCTTAGCTGCGGTCTCCAGCCGGAAGAAGTAGATCCCGGTGCCAACCAGCTCGCCCTGGTCGTCTCGACGGTCCCAGCGCACCGCGTGCATCCCCCCCGGCCACTCGCCCGTCGCCAGCGTCCGCACCATTCGGCCGCCGACATCGTAGACCGTCAGCCGCACCCGACCTGCCCTCGGCAGGCCAAACGCAATCTCCGCCCCGTCCCACATCGGGTTCGGGCGACTATCCTGCAGACAGACCTCATCCGGCAGCACCGCCTCGGGACAAATCACCACGTCGCTCGGCCCAAGGAACAGATCCCCGTTCGACGAGTCACGCCCCGCGGATCTGGCAAGCCGCAGGCCAACGTCATTGGTACGCCGAGTGGGATCTCGGGCTTCCCGGCTGGCAGAACGGCACAGGGAAGCGCCTGTGAACCAAGATCCGCCCCGGAGCACCCGCGAAGACCCAGTCGAGGGACCTGTCGGGTTCATCTGAGATCGCGTCGTATAGCTGCTTCGATCATACCAGTCAAGACACCACTCCCACACGTTGCCATGCATGTCATAGAGATTCCAGGAATTCGGCAGCTTGAGGCCAACCGGATGAGTCCGGTGGTTAGCATTGCTCCAGAACCAAGCATGCTCGTCAAGGCACGGCTCAAGTCCTCCGCAGCAGAACCGAGTGTCTATCCCGGCTCGGCAGGCATATTCCCATTCTGTTTCTGTCGGAAGGCGATAGACATCGCGTCCAGCGTGCGCATTCAGTCTCTGGATGAATTCATCCGCATCCAGCCAGGAAACCTGTTCAACGGGAAGGTCGCGACCCATGAAGGATGCAGGATTGACACCCATTACTCCCTGCCACTGAGCCTGAGTGATCTCGTGCTGGCCAAGCCAGAACCCCGATTGGATACGGACCGTCTCACGCGGACCCTCGTCGGCCTCTCGGCCTCCCTCGGAAGTGAGCGAGCCCATTTCGAACTCGCCAGCGGGAATCCAGGCAAACATGACATCCATACCAGGGCAAATCTCGTACGTGGTGACTTGGCCGGGCGCACTACCTTCAGGAGAGGAAGGGAGGTCGGTGCTAGCGTCTGCGCCGGGTGCTGCGTCCGTTGTCGAACCGTCGGCCGAGAACCCCGGTTCCTGTTGCGCGACGTCTGTCTCCGAGATGCCGGGTTCGCTTGTGGACACAATCTCTATGGATTCAGGTGTTGTGGAAATCGTGACCTGCTCCGAATCCCTCACACCTAGTTCCGCGAGCCTGCTCTGGGCCTCCAGGGCAACAGGCGGAGTCAGGTGGACGGCTGATTGGTAGAATCGGTTGGCCCCACTCGCGTCGCCTGCGGCAATGGCATCTTCCCCGCTCTGGAGGAGTAGGCGGCCGATCTCGGTCGCTAGTTTTCTCCACTGCGCACCGGAGACCGCTAGACCGCGTGCTTCACACACCTCATCTGCTGCGGTAATCAGATCGCCGCGCTCCAGCGCGTTGCGGGCCGACGCGAAATGGGTCCGGTTCTCAAGTGCGGTGATGCCCAGAATCGTCAGGGCTGCAAGGAAGCAGAGACCAAGGACGCCCCAAATCACACGTCTGGGTCTCTTGCGCACATCCGTGTGTGCATCGTCAACGGTGGGGATACTCGGAGGCGGAACGATTGACGGCGGTGCCCCGGCTGGGGATTCAGGCGTGGAGGGGGATACCGACCGATCTAGTTCCTGAATGAACAGATCCGCCGAAAACCAACGATCGGATGGATCAGGTTTCAGAGATTTCATGACTGCCGGGCGGATGGCCTCCGGCAATGCCTCCGGGTCCACCGGGTCCGGCACCTGGCCCGTCAGGATGTGATAGACCATCTTCCCCAGTGCATAGATGTCACTGCGGTGATCCGCTCGCTTCGCATCCCGCCTCTGCTCGGGAGGCATGTAGGCCAGGGTTCCCAAGCCGTGACCCGTTTTCGATAAGTCCGACTCCGTCGCCATCCGGGCGAGCCCGAAATCCACGATCTTTGCTAGACCCTCTTGGGTAACAAGGATGTTCGAGGGCTTCAGATCCCGGTGGACCACGCCATGGCGGTGCGCGTAGCTGACGGCTTGGAACACTTGCCGGAGCAGCGGAAGGGCACGGGTCAGATCCCAGGCCCCTTCCTCTTCCAGGATCTGCCCAAGGTCCTCGCCCTCAATCCACTCCATGACGATGAAGTGACGGCCTTCGCCTTCTCCTACATCCAGGACCTGGACGATGGACTGGTGGTTCAGGCCTGCGACGGTCTCGGCTTCCCGGAGGAATCGCTCAATCCCTTCCCGGCTCCCCTCGAGTTGCTCACTCAGGAGCTTGACGGCGACCGTGCGGGTGCGGAGTTTGGCATCTCGAGCCCGGTAGACGATCCCCATGCCTCCCCGGCCCCGCTCTTCCTCAAGTTGCCAGCGGCCGGCCAGGAGTTGGCCCGAGGGGAGAGAGGAGTCAGGCGAGGGAGGGACGAAGACCGTGGAGCCTCCGGAGGGCGGTCCCTCGGGTGAATCGCTGCCCGAGGAAGTCTCGTCAGAAGGAGCTCCGGCCGCCGGTGGCGTGCATGGAGGCGGCCCGCTCGTCTCTCCCGAGATCTTGGAGATCCTGGTGCCGCACTTCACGCAGAACTCCCAAGCAACCGCCAGATCTGCTCCACATTTCGGGCAGTTCATCAAGCCGTCTCCGCACTTCAGCAGGCGTCGTACCCGGGATCTCTAGCTCATGACCCGGGAGGCACGTCTCGCTCGCAGAACAGGTGAGATTCTACCAGAGCCCGCCAGCCACATAAAGGGCTTGGCGGGTCAGGCATAGAGAGAGCGATGGCGGGGAGCGCCCGGAAGACTGTCCGCACCGTCGAGGTCGGAAGCACGGTCGAAGGCGCGACCGTCATTCGCGTATCCACTCACGCGCTCTTACGCCTTTCCCCCTCGAACCTACGATACTGCTCCACCTGCTTCGCGCTCACGCTCGGCCCCATCTGCTCCAACGTGCGCAGGAAATCGATGCGCTCGATCTCGCGTTCGCCCGCTCCGTGGATCTTCTCCTCGAAGGGAGCACGGCCGACCGTCGTGCAGACGCGGCGCAGGTCCGCCCCGCTCATGCCTGCCGTCATCTCGGCTAGTTCATCGAGGTCGATATCGTCACTGAGGGTCAGTCCATGTAAGTGGATGTCGAAGATCCGGCGGCGTGCGCGGTTGTCGGGAAGGGGCACATGGACGATCGTATCGAACCGTCCAGGACGCAGCGCCGCCGGATCGAGAGACCAGGGCTCGTTGGTGGCAGCGACAAACAGCAGGGTGGACTCACCCTTGTCGAAACCATCGAGCTCCGATAGGAACTGGGGGATCACCCGCGCCATCACGGTCGACATGTTTCCCTTGCGCCTGGGCATCAGCGACTCGACTTCATCGATGAAGATCACACTCCGCGGCTGACTGCGTGCCTCGGCGAAGAGCGCCTTGACCCGCTGTTCAGCCTCGCCGACCCACTTGCTCATCACATCGGCGGGGCTGACGACGTACAGCGGGGCCTCGACCTCGCCGGCGATCGCCCGCGCGATGAGGGTCTTGCCGGTGCCTGGGGCACCGTATAGGAGCAGGCCGCCTCCCAGCGCCACCCCATATTTGCGCGCCTCCTCGGGGTACCGGGCTGGGTAGATGAAGTTGAGGGTGACCTCGCGTTTGACATCCTCGAGACCGGCGACATCCTTGAAGGTGACACCAGTCTGATTCTCGCGGCGCCATTGGCGTGGATCTGTCTCGCCCTCATCGGTAGTGGAGGCTCGCTTCGAGTCATTGCCTCGATCCCCGGAGGGCTCCTGTCCCCGGCGTATCTCGCGGTGCTTCTTCTTGGCCTCCTCCTGCCGATCCAGAGTCTCGACCAGTTCTCGCAGCCTCCAGGCGGCCTCCAGGCGGGAGGCTTTCAGCGCCCCCTCGCTCTTGGCCGCCGCTCGGAAGAGATACTCGGCCGCGCGCAGGTAGCGATAGCGGGCTTCCTTGTAGTTCTCCGCCGCCAGGGTCCGTTCGGCGGCCGTGAGGGATTCCTGGGCTTTCTCGAGGAGGTATCTCATGGTCATCTGCTCCTGAGTTTCTTGCCGCCCGCTAGGCCAGCTCGGGCTGCTCCAGCTCGCGACCCGCTTCCTGCTGCTCTTCCGCGAGGATCTCGTTGACCTTGGCGAACCCCTTGGTCGTCGCCTCTTCCTGGCCCTCGGTCGCGGCGGCGGCGGTCTCCTCGATCGCGGCGACGATGCTCTCGATGTCGGGGTCTTCCTTCTGCCCCATCATCGAGTCGCCTTCCTCCAGCGCCTGCAAGACCTGGGCGAGTTTCTCGTCGGTCAGCTCGCCGTCGATGGCGACCTTCTCGATGTTGACCGCGATCTCGGCGACATCCATCTCCTTGAGCAGTCCGAGCATCCCGAAGCGCTCACGAAACTCACGATCCTGCTTGAGTTTGATGATGCCGTTGAGGATGCGGATCTGCTTCGAGAGGGCCCGCGAGAGCGCCTCGTCATGCTTGGCACTGGCATCGAGTTCCTTGATCTGGCGGGCGACCATCGTGCGCTGGCGCTTCGAGCCGACACCCACCGCCTGCTCGAAGAGGGCGGCCTTGTCCCGCTCGATGTGACCGATCCGCTGAACCACCTTCTGCTCCTCGCGCTTCAGGCGCAGCCGCTCGCGATTGAGCCGGTCGAGATCGAGGTCGTCCAGCTTCTGGCGCTTTCCGAACATCTTGGCAATGAATGACTTACGTGCCATGTCCTTCTCCTCGCTCGCGTCCTGGCGTCCCTTCGTGCTGCCCGCCAGGCGCTGTTCTCGAATCCCTCTCCCCGGATGGCGGGCGTCTCCCAGCTCATTCCCGGGTTCGATTGCCTTCACCGACAGGGACGAGATGCCGGGGGCGATCCTTGCAGGTTCAGGCCAGACAAGTGGATTCCGGAGGGAGGGCCCCTGTCTCGCGGCTGGGGTGGGTGGAGCTGCCGCGGGCATGGAAATCGTCGGTTTGGTGGGATAGGTTCTCACAGATTCTCCGGATTCGGCAGCTACGTGCAAGGGGGCATGTGGCCGTGATCCGGCAAGAGCCAGCCTCTGGACAGCAAGGAGCCGATTCGTGTCCCAGAAGCCCCGCTACCTCTTCATCGATCAGCTTCGTGGGCTGATCATGGCCCTGATGGGTCTCGACCATGCCTCGAACTACTTCAACGCCGTCTGGAAGCGGGTCTCCTACGACAACTTCCTCTTCGATTCCGCGGGGCAGTTCATCATCCGCTACCTGAGCTACCTCTGTGCTCCCGTCTTCCTGATGCTCGCCGGGGCGATGGTCTGGCTCAGCATGACCCGGCGGATCGAGAAGGGACGCAGCCCGGGGCGGGTGCGGTTCTCCTTCATCCAACGCGGCTTTTTCCTGATCCTCGTCCAGCTCGTCTGGGTCAATGCGAGCTGGAGCGGGCTCGCCCGCATCCGGCTAGATCACTTCGGCATCATCGCCGCGATTGGCTCGGCGATCATCTTGCTTGCCCTCGTCGTCCGCTGGCGCTGGTGGCTGCGCTTGGCGTTGGCGTTGTTGATCATCCTGATCCACCCACTGCTGCTGCGGATTCCCTACAACACCGAGGAACTCAACCTCGGCATGCGCGTGATGCAGCTCTTCATCGATTCCGGCAAGTGGAACCTCTACCCGGTGCTGCCCTGGTTCGCGTTGGCGCTGTTCGGCTCAGTGGCCGGCGAGGCCTGGTTCCGCTACTGGCGGGATGAGGGGATGCGGATCCGCGGCTCGCTGGTGATCGGGTTTGCCGGTGTGGCGCTCTTCTTCCTGACGCGCATTCCGGCCGGCTACGGGAATATCCTTCCCTTCGATGCGATCGGCTCGGTTTCCTTCTTCTTCGTCCAGAAGTATCCGACCAGCCTGCCGCACAACTTTCTCTTCCCGGGCCTGGTCATGATCTGTGCGGCACTGCTGATGATCATCGGCTCGCGCTTGCGCTGGCTGCTGCACCCGCTCGAGGTCTACGGGCGCACGCCCTTCTTCTTCTATGTCGTGCACATTCCGCTGCTGGCGATCGTCACCCGGCGCATCGCGCTCCTTCCCTACCGTGAGGGGGAAGTCGGCGCCGCGCTACTCGCCTGGGTGGGGCTACTGATCGTCATGTATCCGATCTGCCGCTGGTTCGCGGGGGTCAAGGCGCGCAGCAGCAATCCGCTGATTCGAATGATGTAGCCATCCGGCAACGGCTCACCCCGCACTCGCGCAGGTGGCGCCCGCAAGTTCTCAGTCGGCCCCCACGAGTTCGTCTCCCTCGCGGGCAATCACGCTGAGGCCCGGATTGCGGCGCAGGTAGGCGGCGAGCGGCTTGGCGGCATCCGATGGGCTCAAGCCCATCCCGGGCGCGGCTCGCCACAGGGCGATCACGTCGTCGTAGTGCGCCATCGTCATGGGTTCAATGACGACGTCCTTGCTGGTCATCGATCCTCCGAGCCTCCGAGCGCAGCCGCTCGGCCTCCAGCTCACGTCCCTGCGCCTCCCGCACGAGAGCCAGGTGCTCCAGCGCTTCCACCCGGAAGCGCTCCTCACCCGGCGGGAAGAGCTCAATCGCCTCCTCGAACGCCGTGGCAGCGGCCTCCAGGTCGGCTTGCTTGTAGAGCACCCAGCCGAGCGTATCGAGATAGTGCCGCCGGCGGGCGGGGCTAAGCGAGAGTGCCGAGCGGGCCAGCGTCTCGGCGCGCTCGAGCCGGGTCCCCGCCTCCGCATAGGCATAGGCAAGGGCGTTGAGCGTCGGGGCGACGCGCAGATTGCGCGTCAGAGATTCCTCGTAGGCGAGGATTGCCTCGGATGTATTTCCCTGACGGTAGAAGGCATCGCCGCAGAGGTAGTAGTAGTGCCAGGAACGATCCTGGCCGACGCCCCAGAGCGAGCTGAAGGTGATCACACCCCCGGCTAGCAGTAGGAGCAAGAGAGGAACAAGCCGCCCGAATCCCTCGCGCAGCGCGGTGGTCATGCGGCGCGCGCCCGCCACCGCGCCGATCGCCATCACCGGAAGCAGCGGCAAGCGGAAGCGGCCGACGACGAAGAAGAGCAGCAAGGCCGCGAGCACTGTCGCGCCATAGAGCAGGAGCAGGCGGCCCGCGGGCCGGCGTCGCAGGATGAGGATTCCGGGGAGTGCGAAGACGAAGAGGATCCCGAAACGCAGCGGCAGCACTCGCAGCGGCGCGCTGACCTCCTGGATGGCGACGAAGTCGATGTTATCGGCGGTATCCCGGTTGTTGACCGCGTAGTAGAGCTTGCGGATCTCAAGTCCGAGCGCGCGCCCGGGGCTATGGGTGATCGCGTGGATGCCCCGGCGGACCCAATGCTGCGAGACCTCCGATGGCCGCAGCTCACGCCCCGCCTGGCCCTCGGCGATCACCCTGGCGACCCGTGCGGCGGCGCGCGGCTCGGTCGGCAATTCCGGCGCGCGTGCCGAGCGGCCATCGGCTTGGGCATGGTTGCCCATATAGAAGTTGATCCCGCCATTGGAGGAGATCAGGACGGAGTCGCCGTGCCGGACATTGTGGATCGTGGCCGGGGCAACGGCGAGCGCTGCTGTTGCCAGCAGGAGCAGTGCCCCGGAGCGCAGTTGCCGGCGCCGGTAGCGGATCAACAAGAGGGGCAGGAACAGAAGGATCGTCGGCCGCGCCAGCGCGGAGAGCCCAAGGGCGAGCCCCGCGGCGATAAACCAGAGGTGCCCGTGTGATCTCACGGGCGCCCGGCGAGCGGTGCCGGTGTGTTCCCCCTGCGTGGCCACCTGTGCCCGGCGAGCGGTATCAGGCTGTCCCTCCCTCCTGGCCGCCTCTGCCCGGACGAGGCAGAGCAGGGTCACCAGGTTGAGCAGCAGCGCGAGGGTGGCGGGCAGGAGTTCGGCGCCATAGAAGACCGCCGGCGCGTAGAGGGCGACCACTCCGCCCGCCGTCAGCGCCCACCAACGTCCGAGCAGGGGGCGGGCCAGCCGCGCGGTCAGGGGTGCGGCCAGCGCGGAGAGCCCGAGCAGCGCCAGGCGTGCAGTCCCCGGACTCTCACCAAACACTCGCATGAGGAGTGCGAGTAGATGGGCCAGCAGGGGAGGCTTGTAGAAGACGCCCTCGGGGCCTGCGCCGTGGACCAGCGCGCGGGCCGTCTCCCAGAAGGCGCTCGCGTCGATCTGGGGATACTCGAAGAGAGGCTCGCTGCGGATCGCCAGCCCATGCAGAACCCGGATGATGAGTGCCGCGGCCAGTAGCAGGAGATCGTCACGCCACGCGCGACCGCCTCCTGGGCCGCACTCTTCCCTGGTGGGGTTCCCGCTCACCAGCAACTCCTATTCCCGCGAGCTAAGGCAACCGGGCCATCTCGAGGATTGCGCGGACATCCCAGGTCTGATCAGCGAGCTCTCCCGGCAAGTAGACCGGAGAATCGGATTCGCTGTAGGTTGCGTTGATTGGATTGCCATGTTCTTCCATGTTGACCCGCACCCAGGGGACCCCGCCGGCTACCGCTGCATTGACGATATCGGTCGTGTGCTTGCATTGCCACCAGAGGGGTGGCTGATTAAACGTGTCGACCTCGGCCGCGGTGCTCGGAGGCTGGGAGTGATCCCACTCGGCCTGGAGCCGCAGGTACCGTCCGTTGAACCCCCGGATGAATCGGATTGCATCCCGCTCTCCCCACCAGAGGCGGTTCGCCTCGGTCGTGTCGCGAACCGTACTGTAGTGACCTAGGATCCCGTAGACAGTCTCGTGCTTGTCGTTCGTCGTGTCGGTATCCAGGGACCACGGTTCTTGGGCGGTGACGAAGCTGTTCGGAGGCCCCTCGCCATCGACGAGATACTTGACCGGCAGGTCCTGGTGGCGCGCCAGACAGCCGGCGCCCATTGCGATTCCGAAGGACTGCGTCTTGACCCCGATGTTGTCCCTGACCACATAGTCGAGCTCGGCCGCGTACTCGATCACCGCCGAGAGGGCATCCTGATCACGGTAGCCATTCGAGTCGATCTCGCCCTCGGAGATCCGGTCCTCGGGAATGTCCTCTCCGCGCCCCTCCGCATTGAAGGTGAGGACCACCATGCCGGCCTGGGAGAGCAGTCGCGCCTCGTTGCCCAAGGCCAGCAATCGCCCCGGATTGATGCCCCCCGGAATGTAGACCACTGCCGCGAAGCAGCGATCGGGATAGAGCCCCGGGTCGGGGCGGCGGATCAGGCCGTAGATGCGATTCCCGGATGTGGCGAGCAGCTCGAATTCCTCGACGATCGTCTCGTAGGGATCGATCTCCGGGGTTTCGTTGGGGAGCGTCTCCCGACACTCGCACGTTGTCTCTGGGACGTAGCTGCTGTCCTCGCGCGAGCAGGAAAGACCGAAGGAGAATACGATTACGAAGAGCACGGCGATAGAGAGACGCGCTAGTCGACGAGTCATCATGTGTGCTCCCAAGCTCGCGGCGGGAGGGATCGGCCGTTCGGTGGCAGCCGCCGCTACGGCTTCGGCTGCTCCTTGAAGAGCGCGATCACCCCGCCGGTCGGATCGGCGAGCACCGCGAAGCGGCCGATGTTGGGGATGTCGGTCGGCTCCTTGTAGACCTGCCCGCCCAACTCGGCGGCCCTTTTCGCGGTGGCATCGACATCCGCGACGGCAACATATGACAGCCAGTGTTCGGGGAAATCGGCGCCCGCGGGGATCTCCTCGATCCCGGCGACCGCCTTCTCGCCGGCGCTGAACATCCAGTAGGGGCGACCCGGGGCGTCGTACTTCTCCAGCTCCCAGCCGAAGATCTCGGGATAGAACTGCTTCGCCTGCTCCGGATCCCGGGTCATCAGCTCGTACCAGCAGAAGGTCCCGGCGCCCGGCTTCTCCTGGGGGTGCTGGCTCGGCTCGGTACCCCTGAAGGGCGAGATGCAGGCGCCGGCCGGATCGGAGATGATCGAGAAACGCCCGATGTTGGGGATGTCCATCGCATCCAGGATCTTCCGTCCGCCCAGCTCGGTGGCGCGGGTGGTGCGCTGGTCGACATCATCGACGGTGACGTAGTTCAGCCACGCGCTGTGCTCTCCCTGGCCGGGCTGCAACTGCATCATGCCGGCGACAGCTTCCTCGCCCACGAAGGCCATGTGGTAGTCTATCTCGGCGATCTTCTCGTGCTTGAAGGTCCATCCGAAGAGCTGCGTGTAGAAGTCCTGGGCAACCTTGACGTCCTTGGTCATCAGTTCGTTCCAGACGAACAGACCAGTTACGTGTTGATCAGCCATCGTCATCCTCCTTCCACCAATAGTCGCTCAACGTGAGGGTCGACTGTACGCGCTTCTTGAAGAACAAGAACTTGCCCATCGCCCGAATGAACAACTCGGTTGGATACCATGCGCCATCGGGGGTGGTCGTGAAGCGCATGCGCATCTCCATCTCCTTGACTCGGCCCGGCAGGGGGGCGGGCGCGAAGCGCCCCTCGATCGGCGCGCCCGTCTCGGCGTCGAGCCAGGCGATGCCACGCAGCGACCGCTCTCTGGACAGCGGCTGAGTGAACTCGAAGGCGATGCTTGGAGGACCCGGGGGTGGGTCGGTGGCGGTCACGCGTCGCACGCTTACGCTGTCCTGGATCTCCGGGTCGAAGGGCAAAGGCCCGCCGAAGATCTCGTAGCGCTTTTGCTCCTCGGGGGGGACATAGATCTCGCCCCGCTTCTCGGCCTCCCGGCGTCGCTTCTCTTCTTCCTTGCGCTGCCGCTCGTCGGCCTTGCGCTCCTCCTCCGCGGCCTTCTTCCTCTCCTTCTCCGTTCGATCCTTGCCGTCCTTGATCGCCTTGATCAATTCGTGGTCGAGCCCGCCGCTGGAATCGGGCGAGATCCGGATCCAGTACTCCTCGACGCCCTTCACCTGCCAATCACCATCCATGTCTTCGACTCTCTGGACGGCCAGTCCCGGGATCCAGCCCGCGTTGCGTGCCGCCAGCGCGACCGCCTTCTGCCAGAGGGGATCCGCAGTGCCGGATCCGTACTGCACTTCCTCGGCCCCGGTCGTGTTCCCGGCTGCTGCCATCGGGAGAGGCGAGAACGGCGGGTTGCCCGACAGGGAGCCCACGAGAAGCAGGACTGTGGCCGAAACGAGAAAGAACCAACGGGAAGGACGGATGGGCATCTAGATCCTCCAGAGCAGTGCGAACACTTTTCCGCACGACACGCCGATACGCCGATGCTACCCGCGATACAGCGGATGGCGCCAGCGGTAAGCGGCCCGGCGCGGTGTGCTGCGGGGCCGTGCCTGTTGTTGCGGCTCCTCCTTGCGAGATGGACGGAGAGGCGAATCGTGAGCGGTGCAAGTTCTGTGTCTGCTGTAAGTTGCGTGGCGTCACGGCTTTCCGCCGCGCAGTCTCGCCCCGGTGCTCCATGGGTGGCAAGGGGCGGAGGATCCTCTCGATGCGAGCCGGTGGCAACTCAGTCTCTTCGGGGGGCGTAGTAGAGGTTGGGTGCCCGATACGATTCGCGACCTTTCGTGGGGAGATGTAGTCAATGCGGTTGATGTCTTGCCGTCGAGTGGCGGGGGCGCTGCTGGTTCTGCCGTTCGTCTTGCTGCTCGTTCTGCCGCTCATCCTGCAGATACCCCTTGCCGCTCCAGCGGATGTTCCTGTCATTGAGAACGAGGCGCCGGTGTTTCCCCCGCTCACGCTGAAACTCGAAGAGACCTGGCGTGTGGGCGGGGATGAGAGTGATCTACTCTTCGGCACCGTCACCGAGACGGCCACCGACAAAGACGGCAACGTCTATCTGCTCGACTCCCAGCTCAGCCAGGTGGTGGTAATCTCGCCAGCCGGTGAGCACGTGCGCACGTTGAGCCGCGAGGGAGAGGGTCCGGGTGAGGTCCGTCAGCCGCGCGACATCATCTGCCTGCCGGATGAAACCATCGGCATCATGATGATGTTCCCGGCCAAGCTCGTGCGGCTCACGCGCGAGGGCGATCCGCTCGAGTCAATCACGGCGATGACGGGTGAGGGAGAGGTGGGGGACTTCACCGCCGGTGCGCTGTGTGCCTCGCGGGGCGGCAATCTGGTGCTCGCGGCAACGAAGCTGCTACCGACCGAGCATGGGCAGGATCGGGTCATGTATCTCTGCCGGCTTTCCGACACCGGCCGCGAGACAGTGCGCTACTGCGAGTCGCGGATGAGTCTGGACTTCCGCAAGCTGCACTTCATTGAGCGGGAGATCTCACCGAGCTTTCACTCCGCCCTGGCACTCGGACCCGACGGGCGTGTCTATGTCGGCCAGGCGTGGGACCGCTACGCAGTCGAGGTCTATCATCCGGACGGCACTCTGGAACGCGTCATCACCCGTGCGTTTGAGAACCGCAAGCGGACAAAGGACGAGCTGCGGCGGGTCAATGCGCTTTTTGACGCCTCGGCCCGCAACAACCCCTACGGAGAGACGCGTGAGGTCGAGCCGTCTCCTCCGGTAATCGCCGGACTGCATGTGGACAACGACGGACGGCTCTGGGTCCTGCACAGCCGGGGTGCCGAGAATCTGCCTCAGGGGATCATGCAGTCCTACGACCTCTTCGATGCCGACGGCCGCTACTCACGCCGGGTCCACGTCGCCTGCGACGGCGACCCGGACTATGACGGCCTCACGCTTCTTCCCGACGGCCGGATCTTGCTGATCAAGGGACTTGTCCTGGCCGGGACGGCCCAGAGCGATCTCGGCAGCATCCCGCTCGGCGAGGAGGAAGAGGCCGGCAACATGGAGTTCGTCTGCTACCGAGTTGCGGGATAATCCGGCCGGGACCGCTTGCCTCGCTGCCTTCGAGCCGCCGGTAGGTCCGGAGCGCCGCACTGAACCGCCCCGGCTTCTCCGAAGCCTCCGCCATGTGGGTCCAGCCATGATGGCGGGAGTTTCCGGACCTCGATAGCAAGCTTCCTCAGTAAGCCTCCTCGATCTCTGCGACGCGAGGGGCAGGCTTCTGGGCAGCCGGCAATCTCTCCGGGTGGGGCTTGACCCTGCCTGCTCCTCGTGATGGAATCCCCTCCACCATGAGGATCGTCACGCCGAAGGAGCCCATCCACCTCGATGAACTTCGCCGGTTGGCCGCCGAGCGTTTCGGGGACTTGGTCAAGGGCGTGGTCGATCTGGCACGCGACATGATGATCCTCGACGCGGATCTGCACGCCGATCAGGAAGCCGAGCTGCTGACTACCGGATCCAGGCAGCAGGATCTGTGGGGCATCAACCTCTATCCCGACTTGCCCGCCCAGGACTGGATCGAGTTCGATTCCATGATCAACCTGCGTCCCTCCTCTGGTAACCGCACCCGGGGCGTGGACGACCCGGCGATCCGAGAACAGATCGTCGATCTCGTGAACCGGCTGGTGCTGCGATGAACGACGTGGCTGACGGCTCGAATCCACAATCCGGCCAACGCCACCGTGACTTGGCGGCCGGACGTTGGCGGGAGTTGAGCCTCTGCGGCCAAATGGGCCATGTGGGCAGTGAGGTCAGCCGAGCACTGAACTGGCGAACCCGCAATCCCAAGATCGCAGAGGGCGCAATCGAGCGCGCACTCGAACTGCTCGATCTGACGCTGGCCGACCCGCGACATCTCCGTCGCCCCGCCCGGATGCGCGAGATCGCGCGGGCGAGAGAGGTACTCCTGGACTTCTTGGTGGGAGAGAACCGCTACGGTTCCACCGGAGCGTCTCTGCAGCGTTACTTCGACGCCTTCGCCCACGCCGCCGCGCGCGGCAAGTGATGTTCGTGGGGGCTTCCTGCGCCGCCTAGTACGTCGCCAACTCCCCAATTTCGTTTTCGACCGCGCGCAGGATGTCGCGGCTCTTGACCAGCGCCATCATCGCATTGTGGTCCGGATGGAGCGGACGGTCCACGTCGAGGAAGTCGACGTGCTTGCGCACTTCTGCCTTGGCCACCTGCGTGCCGCGTCCCGGCGTGTAGGTGCGGAAGTCGAGCGCTTGGGCGGCGGCCATGAACTCGATGCCGAGGACGCCGTTGGCAACCTCCAGAATCTGGCACGTCTTGAGCGCCGTGTTCATTCCCATCGAGACGAAGTCTTCCTGATCGGCGGCCGCGGGGATCGACATCGTAAACGCCGGCGCCGATAGAATCCGCTGCTCGACAATCTGCATGTCGGCGGTGTACTGGCTGAGCATCATGCCCGACATCATGCCGGCGCCCTTGGTCAGGAAAGGCGGCAGGCCGACGCTGAGGGCCGGGTTCGTCATCCGGTTCAGCCGCCGTTCGGAGAGCACACAGACCATGCAGATCGCGGCGCCCATGCTGTCCAGGGGAAGGCTGACCGGTGTACCCTGGAAGTTGGCGCCGGTCAGGACCACCTTGTCGTCGGGCAGGAAGATCGGATTGTCGCCCAAGCCATTGGCTTCGATCTCGAGCTGGCTGCGTGTCCAGCGCATCTGGTCGCGCGCCGCACCGATCACCTGAGGCGTTGAGCGCATGCTGTAGGCGTCCTGGACCTTGACCTTCTCCTTGCCGGTCGTCAGATCCGAACCCTCGATCACCTTGCGCAGGTTGGCCGCCGTGGTCACCGCGCCCTGGAAACCACGCAGCTCGTGCAGCCGCGTGTCGTACGGCTTCATATTCGCCTTCAGTGCTTCGAGCGACATCGCGGCCGCGATCTCGGCCTGCTTGATCCAACGCTCGGCGTCGTACACCGCCAGACAACCCATGGCGGTAAGGAGATTCGACCCGTTGATCGCCGCCAGCCCATCGCGCGCCTCGAGACCCGGAATCGGAATTCCCGCTTTTCCAAGCGCCTTGTCTCCGGGCAGGCGCTCGCCTTTGTAGAACGCCTCTCCCTCGCCCATCATGAGAAGAGCGATCTGACTCATCGGCGCGAGGTCGCCACAGGCGCCCACCGAGCCCTTCTGGCAGACGACCGGTGTGACGCCCTTGTTGAGCATGTCGACAAACGTCTGCGCGATCTCGATCCGGCAGCCGGACTTTCCCTTCGCGAGCACGTTGGTGCGCAGCAACATCGCCGCACGGACATGATCGATCGGACACGGTTCGCCGATGCCGGCGGCGTGGTTGTAGATCAGATAGCGCTGGAACTGCTTGGTCTGCTTCTCGTCGAGGATGACCTCGGAGAACTCGCCGATGCCGGTGGTGACACCGTACATGATCTCGCGCGCCTCGATGCGCGCCTCGATGAAGTCGCGGCACTTCCTGATACGCGCGACGGCGTCGGGGTGGAGTTCGACCTTCTCGTTGCGGCGGGCGACAGCCTCGATGTGCTCGATGGTGAGGTCTTTTCCGGCAATCTGAATGGACATGGAGAAACCTCCCGGTATCACAGCTCGGGGGCATAAGCGAATCCCCGAGCAAGTTTCGGGTCGATCGCTCCCACCCACCCCGCTGCAATCGAGAGGCCTCGATCCGCGTGGATAGATTATGCCCGTTTCGGGCTGGCGGGTGCAAGCCCTTCGAGAGGCCCTGCGAGAAGCTGCCTGCGAGAGGCTGCCTGCGAGAGGCTGCCTGCGAGAGGCTGCCTGCGAGAGGCTGCTGTTACTGCCCAGCGAAAGCGTTCCCTTAACTGCAACGGGAAAATATCCCCTTCCCAGGTCCTCGAGGCCGTGTAGATCCAGAGGGACTGACGGATGTCTTTGAAGCTCTTTTCCCTTGTGCCCCTTGATCCTACGCGGGTCGCGGAGGTTCGTGCGCCGGTGGCGGGCTGCGGACCGGCAGCGGCGCACACCACCCTTCCGCCGCCCGCAGAATCGACCCGCGCGGGGGATCCGACCGCTGGTTTCTCGCCCCTCGTACGTTCAGGTTGGGTGAGACGGGTGAACAAGGCCCGCGGCGGGAAGGGAACTTCGAGGGGCGGCAGGCCCTGGCGATAGCGGGGCACATCAGATCAGGTCAGATCAGGGTAGATCAGATCAGATCAGGGCAGATCAGAGCACATCGGAGCAAAGGAGGAATGGAGATGACGAGCAGGAGCATCCTCAGGAGAGGAAGGGAATCCAGGCGCTGGTTGCCGGTCGCATTCTTGGCGCTGCTGGTGGTTGGAGTCGGGATCCCGGCCGATGCGCAAGGCCCGGGCCATGGGCGTGGCCATGGGCGTGGCACGGGCATGCAGGTCGACGAGCAGGTTTCGGTGGTGCCGGAGGCCACGGCTGGCCGCTGCGACCGGCTCTGCGAGCGGCTCGATGTAACCGACGAGCAGAGGGAAGAGATCGAGAAGATCCGCACCGAGGCGCAGGAGCAGCGCCTTGCGATGCACAAGGAGTTGAGGCGGGCGCGCCACGCTCTAAAAGGGGAGCTACTCGAGGACGAACCCTCAATGAGCACCGTGCGCAATTTGGCTCGCAAGGTGGGTGAGATCGAAACCCAGCGCGACATCGCCCGCCTCGAACAGCGCATGGCGATCCGCAAGATCCTTACTCCAGAGCAGCGTGATCGTCTACTCTTCATGGGGCAGCGTGGGGGTCACCATCGCGGCGGCCCGAGCCGCGGGCCGTGCGCGCCCCATGGTGGTGCTCACCTGTGGCACGGCCCACGGCCTTGCCACCCGGGGGCGCCGGGAGCTCCCTGTGCACCGGGTGCGCCGCAGGCGCCGGGATACGGCCATGACCCCCATGGCATGGGTCGCGGGTTCCATGGCGAGTGGTTCATGCCCGATCAGATGGTGCCCGGCCCCGACGATGCGCCGGCCGAGGAGATGCTCGACTACGGTCTCCTCTTGGAAGACGCGCTGTTGGACGAGTAGGGCCGTGACGAACTTGGAACAGCCGGGGTACCCGCGGGAGCGTCCGGCCCCCGCGGGTCCTCTGCTGCAATGCGAAGAGACGATCGCCAGACGTGAACGACGACGACCTGATGAGGCGCGTGGCGCAGGGCGACGAGGAGTCGTTCCGGATCCTCGTGGAACGCTGGGAACGGCCTGTCTTCGCGTTTCTGGAACGGATGACCGGTTCCACCGAAGAGGCGCTCGACCTCAGTCAGGAAGTCTTCGTCCGGGTCTTTCGAAAGGCCCGGCGCTACACGCCCAACGGGCGTTTCCGTTCCTGGATCTTCCGCATCGCGGGCAATCTCGCTCGCAGTCTGTTGCGCCGCCGGAAGATCCTGCGCTGGGTGCGCTTCGATTCACGCCGCCACGAGCGGCCGGCAACCGGAGAGGGACCGGAGGCGCAGTATGAGCAGAAGATGCTGCGCAAGGCGGTCCGCGAGGCAATCGCCCGGCTGCCTGAGCGGCAACGCCGGGCGCTCCTGATGCGGCGTTACGAGGGAATGAGCTACCAGGAGATCGCGCTCAGTCTCGGCACGACGGTGCCGGCGGTCGAGTCGCTTCTGCAGCGCGCGTTGCGTGTCCTGCGCGAGGAACTCGGCCGCGAGGGGAAGAGATGATGGGACCTCACATCGATGATCGCCTCGAGGCGTTCGTCGCCGGCGAAGTAACGGCCGAAGAAGCGGGGCGGATCCGGGCCCACTGTACCGACTGCCCGCGCTGCCGCCGCGCACTGGCCGAGACGCAGGCCGCCTGGGACGCGCTCGACAATGATGCCTCCCCTGAACTTCCGCGCCCCCTCTGGCCGCTTCTGCGCGCGCGGATCGAGAAGCCGAGTTCACCCCGGGCAAGACTCGCGCTGACCGTCAGCGCATCGGCTGCCGCGGTTGCCGGGCTGGTTCTAGGGATCTATCTCGGATCTCAGTTCATGGGCGCTCCCAGCGCGTGGCAGCAGGAGACCTGGACGCAGGTCGGCTCGTTGCTCGCTGATGGTGGGCAGGGCACGCTCGATCAGGTCTACGTCTCGGGCTTCGACGAGGGAGGTGATGAGCAGTGAGACGGGGTTGGTTCGTGCTGCTGGCACTTTCGCTGGGGCTGAACGCCGGCCTGTTCTATACGACTCTGGCGACGCGTTCATCCGATGATCTGGCGCCGGCGCCGCCGCCTATGGTCGGCCCCCCCGTGGCGGTCCCCGGTCACCCGGGGCCGGGAATGGATCCACCCGGAGCGCCGGCCGTCGAGCAGATGATCCGGGGTCGCCACGAGCGGATGTGCCGTTTCCTCGTCCTCGGCGACGACCAGCGCAGGCAGACTCGGACGATCCTCGATGCGGCGTTGCCCCGGATCGTCGCCCTGCGTGAGGATGTACACGAGATTCGTCGCCTGATCCATGACGCCTACCGTCAGCCTGAAATCGATGCGCCCCACATCCGCGGACTCGTCGAGCGGCTGACCGCGGCGCAGGCCCGGCTCGACTCCCTCGCCGCCGAGACGATGTTGCAGGAAGTCGCTCTCCTGACGCCCGAGCAGCGGGTCGCCTATTGGCGCGCGATGCCGTTTGGTCTGCCCCCACAGCCCGCCGGATGTGGCCGGCACGGTCTCCGGCACCACAAGCCCTGACAGCCCGTACAGAGCCGGCGCAAGAGACCCGTTTTCAACGTGGTCTGACTTCTGCCACGGGCTCCCAAATCACCCCCCGCGATGCGCCACGGTCCAGTGGGGCGAGATTCGCGCGCAGCCATTTGCCCTCCCCGGATTCCCGGGACGCGGCCGCGACGCGCAGGGCCACCCGCCCAGGGGCACCCGCCCGTGGCGCGGGCGTTTCGACCGGGACCTTGATGGCCGCCCAGTGTGTGGTTGCAGTGGGGTTCTCTGCTAGACTCCCCATCTGGCCGAACCACCTGATCACCGGTTCGACCGGCCGGAACTGCAGCGAGGGGGGGGGACGATGCGACGCACGCTCCATGTTTCGTTTCTTGCGCTTAGCGTGGCATGGCTTGCTTTCTTCCCGGGCGCCGGGGAGGTGGGGTGCCAGGACTGCGCCGACTGCCCGCCGGGCGAGGGCGCTCCCGCGGACACCTTGCCGTTCACCGTCACGGCCGAGGCTCTGGATCTCACCTGCTATCCGGCCCGGATCGCTTCCGATGAAGGGCATTGGAGCTTCCTGCTTCGCGGCCGCGCGACGCTCGATCTCGTCGATGCGCACCTGCACACGTCGGTGGGCGACTTCGCGGCCGCCGGGATCCGCTATCCGACGCCGAACGGTGCCGTCGTCGACATCGAGTATCCCGAGTTGGTGGATACAATGGTCGACTTGGTGCTCGAAGGCCCGGATGCGGAACTGGCGCGCTTACCGATTCACGTTTTCGGTCCTGTCGATATTCCCGACGAAGATCGCCAGTCCGGCATCGTGCGACTGCAGCTCGAGGAGGGAACAATCCTCTATCCCCTCCATGTCGGACCCGGGAGCAGTTTGGTCGAGTATCGCACGCTCGCCGAGGTCACCGGAGATGAGGGCTTTTTGGGCGCACTGCGCGACCTGGGCATCGACCGGCTGCGCAAGGTGATGTCACGCTTCGCCGAGGGAGATACGGTGCAGTGGGATCCGAAGAACTACCGGGAGCTGCACTACGGGGCCAAGCACCTGCGGATGTACCTGGTCTACCTCGATCCTTCGCAGTCCGAGGAGGCCTACCGCCAGGTCTTGCGCGGTTTTCCGCACGTCGAAGCAGCCTTCCTGAACGAGGTCCGCGCCGCCGCCATCCGCCGCAAGACCGGCGGCCGCTAGACGTGCTTGTCGATCATCTCGACGATTCTGTCGCGGTTCTGCAGGCCGATGAAGTGATCGACCTTCTCGCCGCCCTTCATGAAGACGACCGTCGGCACGCTCATGATGCCGAAACGCTTGGCCAGTCCCGGGGCCTTGGCGACATCGCAGTGGGCGATCACTGCCCGGCCCTGGTAAACGCCTTCCAGCTCTTTCAGGATCGGATCGAGCTTCTTACACGGTGGGCACCAGTCCGCCCCGAAATCCAGGACGATCAGGCCGTTGCTGTTCTCAACGTGCTGCGCGTAATTTCCGTCATCGATATCGAGCATCGAAACGACTCCTCCATTGTGGATGTGACGGAGAACCTCACCCTATGGCCGCCGGGAAGTTCCCAACATCGGCCGCCGCCTGTCAAGGAGGAGCAGTCTGCCCCTTTCGCCGGTCGATCGCAAGCCTCGTGGCTCCACGCGCCTCCCTTCTGCGCCTCGCCTCGATCTGCTATCGTCGCGTCCGGCGCCCCGCGGAGTGTGCCGCGCGGTGCGCGGGATGGAAGGAGGGGTCGTTTTGCGGACCAAAGCTCGCTGCTTCTCACCCAGGGCTGCGGGATGGACGAGCGCGCTGCTGCCGCTGCTGATCGCATTCGTCGCGGCTGCGGTCTGCGCCACTCCGGCGGGAGCGATTCTCCAGGCAGGATTCGAGGCCACCGCACCGCCATCGACCGAGCGGGGCCCGAGCGAGATCCAGCCCTCGGTTTCCCAGCGCTCTTCGTTGATCGGTGAGCCGGCCCCCCCCTTCGCACTGCCCACGGTTACGGATGAGCAGATCGTCTATAGCGATACGCTCTTGGAGTCTGCGGCCGTGACTCTGCTGACCTTCTGGACGACCCACTGCGCTGAATGCATCCGGCGCCTGGAGATCTGCCAGGAACTCGATCGCTGGGGGCGGGAGGATGGGGTGCGCGCCTTCGGGGTCAATTTCGATGAGACCCCCAGCGCGCGCATCCAGCTCATGGTGCGCCAGGCGACTCCGCAGGTGACCCATGTCTTCGATGCCGGCGGCCAGACGGCAGCCCGCTATGGGGCAGGCGCCCACAGCTTCAGCGTCTTTCTCATCGATGCCGCCCGGATCGTTCGCGATGCCTTCTTCGAGATCCCCGCCGACTCCCTGGCCGGATTGCGGCCCCGGCTGAGCCGCTTGATCGAGGAGGCCTATGGTGGGGGCGAAGAGGGGCTGACCGGCACAGAGATGGTCACGACGACGGTCTCGGCCGCCGCACCGGCAACGGCCCCGCCCCAGGACGCGGAGGAGGCAAAGCCCTTGGCTCTGGCCCAGGATGCGGCACCGGCAACGACTCCGGCTCCGGCCCAGGGCGCGGCGCAGGCAACGACTCCGGCTCCGGCCCAGGATGCGGAGCCGGAACCGGCGCGTTCCGGGCTGCTCGAGGAGTTCGGGCTGCTCAAGCGCCAGCGCCTCGAGGTCCATGGCGTCGGGCGCGTGCGCTGGATGCACATCAAGGGGAGCGGGGAAGACCCCACCGGGTCCTACGGCGAGCGCATCGACCCGGGCGCCTCCCTGCGCCATCGCCTGGAACTCCAGATGATCTATGCCGTTAGCGCCAAACTTCGCGTCGGCGGCCTGCTCTGGTTGAGCAATGAGGGTGAGGCGGTGCTGCGCAGCGGCCCCGACTACCTCACCAGCGCGTGGGGCAGCGCGTTCATTCGCTACGACACCTCGGCCCGCTTGGGCTGCCTCGGGCGCCTGCGGGCCGCGTTGCGCGCCGGCTACTACGATCTGCACTTCACGCCGCTGACCCTGATGCGCTGGGACAAAGACGATTCCCCGATCAGCGGCGGCCAACGCGTTCAGGGATGCGCCGTCTGCGGCGGTGAGGCGGGCCTGGCGGGATTCATCCGCTCGGAGAGCGTCGAGAAGCTCGGTCCCGACTACACCTTCGAGGGCGCGCGCGCCGATCTTTCACTCGGCGGGAGCCTTGATCTGACAGCGATCTACGCGCGGCCCCGCGAGTCCTGGCCGGAGCATCGCGGCGAGATCAGCCCGGAGACACGCACCGAATTGACCTACCGCCAGGAGATCTACGGTGGACGGCTGACCGGGTTGATTCCCCTCGCCTGGACCTCGCAGCCGGCGACCCTCTCCTCGACCCTGCTCTTGATCACCGACGACACCGAGGACTGGCCCTGGGGCGAGACCTACGGGATCTGGCCCGAGTACGCGCCGGGCACGGTCCGCTTGCTGGGGGGGGATGTCGTCCTGCCGCTGCCCTCGCGGATGGAACTGCGTGCCGAGCTGCTCCAGAGCCGCTGGGACGAGGAGACCCGGGAGGTGGGCGAGCCGAGCCCGGACCATGCCAATGCCTTCCGGGGCGAATGGATCCTCGATCTGCGGTCCGGCGGGGCGGAGCCGCTCGACTGGCTGCTCGGTCTGCTGGCTCCCGATATGACCGCCAAGATCAACCTTGCCTACCAGCGCAGTGGGGCGGGGTTCTTCTCGCCATACGGGGCGCTCTCCTATGATGTTAACCTGCGTCCCTCACCCCAGGTGATCCAGCCGGGACTCGAGGGGCCGCGCGCCTGGATGCGAGTCGATTGGCGGATCTTCGGCGGGGGTGTGTTCGGCAAATGGCTCGATCCGGTCGACCCGCACGCCACCGCCGAGACGGGCGGCGCTTCCGGGGTGCCCGGGGGGAAGTGGCGGATGACGAGCCTGTGGGCCGATGCCGCGCTCTGGCCCGGGGGCGTGTTGACCGCCGGCTGGGTGCGGGATGAGCGTGATCCGCTCGCGGTCCAGACCGAGACTCTGCGCGAGGAGCGCCGCACACTGGTGGTCGGCCTCGAGCAGGAGCTGGCGCCCCGCTGCGTGCTGCTCCTCGAAGGGCAGTTCCTCGACGGCGTGCGCGAACCGGTCGATGACGCCGCGGGCTTGATCGAGGAGGACTACTCGACCCGCACGCTGCGCGTGATGCTCGACGTCGAGTTCTAGTCCGCCGAGCCCCGCGTCCTTGCCCAGTTGCTCCACGGCGATCAATCGTGACCGAGGCGCCCGCGTTGCTCGGGCGGCGCGAGGCGTCAGTAGGCAGCTTGCGCTTTGCGGGTGCCGGGGGCTAGACTGGCGTTTCTGGCGGCGCCGCCCCCCGGCGGGCGACTGAGGAGGAACCGGGTAGCGAGGGAGGAGACGGTGGATCCACGCATCGCGTGCTTGGCAGACTTGTTGGTGAACTATTCCTGTGGCGTCAAGCGCGGCGAGAAGCTCCTGGTCGAGGTCAATGGCTTCGCCCCGCTCCCGCTGGTCGATGAGATCATCAGGATCGCGACCCGCAAGGGCGCCTTCGTCTTCTACGAATTCCGCCACGACCGGCTGCTACGCACCTTCTTGCAGCATGCCAGTGAGCAGCAGATCAAGGCCCAGGCGAAGGTCCCCCTCTACCAGATGCGCGACATGGATTGCTACATCGGCGTCAGGGGATCGGACAATGTCGCCGAGCTCGCCGATGTCCCCTCCCGCCAGAACCAGCTCTATGCCCGGCACTACCGTCGTCCGGTGCACCTGAGGGAGCGGCTCTCCAACACGCGCTGGGTCGTGCTGCGCTATCCCAACCCGTCGATGGCCCAGGCGGCGCGCCAGCCGCTTGCCCGCTTCGAGTCGTTCTACTTCGATGTCTGCACCATGGATTACCCCAAGATGTCGCGGGCGATGAACCCGCTGAAGCGATTGATGGACCGCACCGACGAGGTGGTCATCAAGGCACCCGGCACCGATCTGCGCTTCTCGATCAAGGGCCTGCCCGGGATCAAGTGTGCCGGCGAGATGAACATTCCCGACGGGGAGTGTTTCACGGCGCCGGTGCGTACAAGTATCGAGGGCACGGTGCGCTTCAACGCCGGTTCGCTGCAGGAGGGGACCGTCTTTGGGGACATCAACCTGACCTTCCGTAAGGGCAAGGTCGTCGCCGCGGAGGCGGGAGCGCAGACGAAGAAGCTCAACGAAGTCCTCGATCGCGACACCGGGGCGCGCTACGTCGGTGAGTTCGCCCTCGGCTTCAATCCCTACATCACCGAAACGATGCTCGACATTCTCTTCGACGAGAAGATTGCCGGCTCCTTTCACATGGCGCTCGGCAACGCCTACGACGAGTGTGACAATGGGAACAAGTCGTCGCTGCACTGGGACCTGATCCAGATCCAGACGCCGAAACGAGGCGGCGGGGAGATCTGGTTCGACGGGACGTTGATCCGCAAGAACGGAAGCTTCGTGCCCAAGTCGCTCCAGGGCCTCAATCCGGAGAACCTGAAGTAGCACGCGTTCACCGCGCCGCGGTTGCGGCACGGTGGGGACGGACCGCCTACCGTTCCGGCTGCCGGGGCGGGCCGGCGGGATCGAGTGCCGGAGCATGGATGAACGAAGGGGAGGCGTGGCGTGATGCCAGGACAACGATCGAGGAACGCCGGTGTGCCGGGCAGCCGACGGGGCTCTCTTCCGGGCGATCCGGGCTGGGGGACGCTACTCTGGCGGCCGTTGCGGCTGGTGGCGCTCGTCTATCTCGCACTGCTCGGAACCGGTGGTCTTGCCGGCGTTTGGGTGCCGGCGGCGGCCCAGGATGCCGCCGCGCCGGTGGCATCAGAGGTGTTCTCCCCCGCTCCCGAGGGACACATCCCTCCGCCGGAACTGCCCCTCGACTTCTCCGTCGTCGATACGCCTTCCGATGACGGATCATCGCTGACGCTGCGATGGGATCCCGATCAGGTCATGCAGACGCTGGGGGTGGCCACGATCGCCGCCCTAACGTTCGCGCGGCGCGCGGTCGAAGAGACCGAATTCCTGCCGGTGGGTAGAGCCCGTGTCCGCGATGGGGAGTTCCGTGACGCGGGCCTGGAGTCGGGAGTCGCGTACATTTACCGCATCGGTTTGGAAGATGAAGACGGACTCCTGCGCAACACGGCGGCCTCGGCCCCGCTCGTCCCGCAGGCCAACTTCTTCCGCACCCACCGGACCAACGCGCTGATTCTCGTGCTCCTGATGTTCGGCCTGGTCGTCGGCTTCATTCTCGCCGCGCGCAAGGGCATCGATCTCTTCATCCGCCGGATCGCCGGCCTGGATGCCATCGCCGAGGCAGTCGGTCGCGCTACCGAAATGGGGCGCAAGATCCTTTATATCCCCGGGATCATCAGCGTCAACGAGCCACAGACATTGGCCAGTCTGGGCATCCTTGGCTATGTCGCCAAGCTGACCGCCCGCTACGGAACCAAGCTCGAGGTGCCCAACATCGATCCGCTGACGATGGCCGCGGCGCGCGAGATCGTCAAGCAATCCTACCTCGAGGAAGGCACACCCGAGGCGTTCAACGAAGACATGATCCACTACATCACCCAAGACCAGTTCGCCTACGCGGCGGCGGTCAACGGCATCATGGTGCGCGATCGCCCGGCGGCCATCTTCCTGCTCGGCTGGTTTGCCGCCGAGTCGCTGCTGCTCTCGGAGACGGGGCAGAGCGTGGGGGCGATCCAGATCGCCGGCACCGCCCAGGTCACCCAGCTGCCCTTCTTCGTCGCCGCCTGCGACTACACCATGCTGGGTGAGGAGCTCTTTGCCGCCAGCGCCTATCTCTCCAAAGATCCCCTGATCCTCGGATCGATCAAGGGACAGGACATGGTCAAGGCGGTGATCCTGGTTGCGATCGTCGTCGGGGTGATCATGGTCTCGGCCGGTGTGCCCGGCTTCGCAGACTTGTTCTCCGCGCTCTAGAGCAGCGCAAAGGCAGCGGCGGGGTGATCGCACCGCGCCTGGTACGGATCAGAAGGAAGGGTCATGAAGAGACAAATCCCGATCATGCTGGCGATCATCGCAAGCGTCTGTCCGGTGATCGCGTTCTTCTTCCCCGACCGGTGGATCAATGAGTGGTTCAACCAGAGGCTCGACGCGTGGATGGTGATCATCGCCAGCTTCGCCCTGTTGCTGGGGATCGTCAGCATGATCCAGGTCAACATCCACAAGATCCGCCGCCGGGCGAGGGGTTGGGGCTTCAGCATTATCATTCTCGTGACCTTCACGCTGATGGCGGCCTTTGGCCTCTTCGGTGGCCAGGGGGAGCGAGCCGACGGCAGTCTCTATCCCTTCACCTGGATGTTCCAGTTCGTCTTCTCGCCGTTGCAGGCGACGATGTTCTCGCTGCTGGCCTTCTATGTCGCCTCCGCTTCCTACCGGGCCTTCCGCGTGCGCAACGTGGAGGCGACCCTGCTGCTGATCGGGGCGTTGATCATCATGGTGGGCCGGATTCCGCTGGGGACCCTGATTCATCCGTTGGTTCCCGACATTGCGGAGTGGGTGATGAAGTTCCCCAATACGGCCGCACAGCGCGGGATCATCATCGGCGCCGCGCTCGGGGCGGCGTCGATGTCGGTGCGCGTGATGGTGGGGATCGAGCGGCCCTACATGGGGAAGAGCTAGGCATGCGCGCGATCCAAGCCGGAGACCGGTGTCGGCTGGTTAATAAGCGATGTGAGGTGGATGCATGAGCTGGGCAGACAGACTGCTATTCGTGGACCGGAGGATCATCTTCCTCTTCGTCTTCGTCGGGGCACTCGTGCCGATCATCGCACCGATCGGCCTCGGCGTGACCGTCTCCCCCCCGGTGCAACAAGTCTTCGATCGGATCGAGGAGATGCAGCCCGGGGATGCGGTGATGATCGCATTCGATTATGGTCCCTCGGACGGCCCCGAGCTCGACCCGATGGCCAACTCGATCCTGCGTCATTGCCACTTCCGCGGGGTCAAGGTAGTCGGCCTCTCGCTCTTTCCGCTGGGGGGCGTCGACATGGCGATTGCGCGCATGCGCCAGCTCGCCGATGAGCTCGGAGCCGCCGACGGCGTCGGCTGGGTCAACCTGGGCTACAAGGATGGAGCCCAGGCCCCGATGAAGGCGATGGGCGAGAATATCGCCAGCGTCTTCCCTACCGATGCCAACGGCGTGCCCTATGAAGAGATCGCCATGCTCGAGGGCCTCCGCAACTACAACAACTTCGAGATGGCCATCTCCCTCGCCACCAGCATCCTCGGCGAGTGGTGGATCAACCTGGTCAACGCGCAGTTCGGCATCGACGTCGCCATCGGCACTACCGCCGTCTCCGCGCCGAAATATTACGCCTACATGGAGGCTAAGCAGACTCTGGGCGTGATCGGCGGCATGAAGGGCGCCTCGGAGTACGAAGAACTCGTTGAGCGCCACTATCCGCAGGCCAAGGGGCTTTCCCGAACGGCGACGATGGGGATGGACGTGCAGTCGATTGTCCATCTGGTCATCATCTTCTTCATCCTCTTCGGAAATCTGATGTTCATCGTGACGCGCGGGAAGAAGGAGGCGAAGTAATGGAGCTGCAACTGCCTGGGTTCGGTCAGTGGATCGCAGCGTTCTTCACGCTCTTTGTCTTCAGCTTCCTCTACAAGGATAACATCCTCTATCGCTTTGCCGAGAGTGTCTTTGCCGGCGTATCATTCGGGTACTATATCGGACTGGCGTATATCAATACGCTGGAACCTAACCTGTTCAGCCCCCTCTTCGGGGATTTCTCGTCAAACTGGTCCTTGTTGATTCCCTTCGCATTTGGGGTGCTCCTCTACCTCCGGTACGTTCCGAAACTCGCCTGGATCTCGCAGTGGTCGCTGGCGGTCTATATCGGGTACTACATCGGCGTCAACTTGCTCCAGCGACTGCACGGAGAAATCCTGCCGCAGACGAAGGGAACGATGCTGCCGCTGAACGTCGAGTTCGGCCAGCTGATCGGCAACTTGGTGGTGATCGTCGGTGTGATCACAGTGTTGATCTACTTCTTCTTCTCGAGTCCGCATCGGGGACCGCTGAAGCCCGCCGCGCGCACGGGGATCTATTTCCTGATGATCTCCTTCGGCGCGAGCTTTGGCTATACGGTGATGGGCCGTATCTCCCTGCTGATCGGCCGGTTGACCTTCCTCGTCGACGAGTGGGCGCGGCCGCTGGTCGCGACGGTCTTCGGCGGCTAGCGGGGCACGGGCCTTCAAGGAACGGCGTGCGATGCCCGGTTCAGTCCGCAAAGCTCAGATCCGCCAGCGAGTCTGGGAGCGCCTCACCCGCGAGGGGGTGGCGCTCTTCCCGGGTGCCTATGGGCGCACGCCCCGTTTTCGCGGCCAGGACCGAGGCATCGCGCTGCTGCGGGATCTCCCCGTCTGGCATGCGGCGCGGCGCATCCTCGTCCAACCCGACCTGGGGCTCGAGCAAGTCCGGCGCCAAGTGCTCGCCGACGGCAGGACGTTGATCGTTCCCGATCTCTCGCGCACGGAGCCGGGGTGGATCCTCGAGGTTGCCCCCGGTGAACCCCTCCCGGCATTCGGCCTCGGGGTCCCCGGCCGGGCCGCCAAGGAGACGGCGGCGCAGCACTACCTGCGGGGGTCCGCGACGGCGCCGGTCGATCTGTTGATCGTCGGAGCGGTGGCGGTCGACCGCCGGGGCACGCGCATCGGCCGGGGCTTGGGCAGCGCCGATCTCGTCTATGCCCTGGGGCGTGACCGGGGCTTTGTACGCCCCGAGACGCCGGTGGTCGTGCTCGTTCACCCGCTGCAATTCTTTGACGAGCATACGGATAGAGAGCCGACCGACCTTCCGATCGATATCGTGGTGACCCCCGCTGAGGTCGTCGCGGTGCAGGCCGTGGTGATGCGGCCCAAGGGACTCCACCCGCGCATGATCACACCCGAGCGCCTCGGCCGCTTCCCCGGACTGCGCCGCATCCTTGAGCGTGAGGGGATCGACCTGCCGCCGGGCGTGGTTCCTCAGGGCTGAGAGCCTCTCCCGCTGGTCTCGCCCCCCCCGCCCCACACACGCCGGTTCTTGCTAGTCCTCAGCAGCCTCTCCGCGCATATCCCGGATCTCCGCCGTTCATGGAGAAGCCCCCCGAGCGGGTCGATCTATCAGTTGCGGGCCGTCTGCCGCGGGCGATAGGCTCGGTGTTCGGGTTTGAGCGGCCCCGCCCGTGTGCATCGGGTGGAAGAGGACAGCGCAGGAAGGAGCAGGACGATGGGGATCTTCGACGGGTTGTTCGGCAAGAAGAAGATGGCGGCTCCGACGCCCGTCGCGCGGCGGCCGTTGATGGCCCCCGGGGGAATGGGCAAGCGCCCCGATCCGCTCTACGACGAGATGAACAACTACATCATCGTGATCCTCGATAGTTGCCGCTACGATTCCTTCCTGGCGGCCGAGCCGAAGGTGATCACCAAGCTCGGGCCGGTCGAGCGCCGCTGGAGCTACGCTTCCTGGACGGCTCCCTCGCATTACAACCTGCTGATGGGCCTGCTGCCCCACACCAGCCCACCGCACGTCTATGCTTCCGACTATTACAAGGAGGACTTCATTCGCTTCAACGAGCGCTTCGGGGCCAAGGATATCGAGTTCGCCAGCTTTGTGCCCCACCTCTTCATGCCGACCTACTTGCGCAAGACGCTCGGCTACTTCACACACGCCAAGGTCTCATTGCCGGTTCTCAATCCCAAGACACCGATCAACCGCGACTTCGATACCTTCAAGCTGATGGAGAAGCACAACGACATGAACGCGATGCTCGACGAGATGACCTTCTCGAGCGAGCGGCCCTCCTTCTATCTCTTCAACGTTGGTGAGACGCACTATCCCTACGCCCGTCCGACGGAGCCGAAGAACCTCTGGCCCCGCCTGAGTGGCGTCCATGGCGTCTTCAAACATCTCGACGACCATGTTACCGAAGGCAAGTTGAAGGATGGAGGCAAGACAGAGCCCTTCTTCGACCAGGAGAAGCTCGATATCCTGCGTGGCCGCCAGATCGATACGATCCAATATCTCGAGGAGGTCTTCACACGCCTCTACGACATGGTGCCGAAGAATACCTACATCACCGTGACCTCCGACCATGGCGAGCTTTTCGGCGAGGAGGGCTACTTCGGCCACGGACCCATCCAGCACGACAAGGTTTACGAGGTGCCTTTCCTCGAGGGCAAGATCCGCTAGTTCCGGGGGATCGATCTGGGCATGGGCAGGCGCGGGAATGCATAGGCATTTGTATCCTCCCTCTCTGGCTACCAATCCCCGAAACCGACCTCGATGCCCATTCACGGCGCCCGCCGAGGCGGCCGAACGCCCGTGATAACCACCAATCCCCGGTCGCGACACCCCTGCCTCCGTCAACTGCCGGCCGCGGGCTGCCAGCCGAGCTTCCACGCTCAGACGGCACCGGTTTCCGGACAGACCTCGCCCGTCACCGCCGATAAGCGGGGCTGAACTGGACTACACTTGTGCGCTCATGTGATCTCTCTCTCAACACACCCGGTGAGCCGGTGGAGCCCGGCACCTCTCAGGATGCCCCCTACGCGATCTTCTCCACCGGGCCGGCAGCTTCCGCCGGTGGTCCGCGCCGCTCGAACGGGTCTCGTCCTCCTGTGCGCGTGATGCTTTTCAGGATCTTGTCGACTACCTCGGGCTCTGTGATCACCGAAACCACCTTCATTCCCGACCCGCATTTGGGGCACAAAAGCGGGTCGATCTCGAAGATCCCGTGGAGCAGCCGCGCCCAGCTTGGCTGCGGGCGACGATACGCCTCCTCGCCTTCCGGAAGTCCTGCAGGTGGGCCACACGCCGCCGCCCCCGACGCTGCCGGATCCTCGGCCTCCTTCCCCGCGTTCTGGATCGCATTGCGTTTCCGATTCGCGTAGGCGCCATGGTAGCGAACCTGATGGGAGTAGGGAAACGAGACCAGGGCGGCCAGTCGTCGGAGAAAGTCGAGCGGTTCGAGGAGCAGATGGGTGGCCCATTGTTCATTCGGCCAAGGACGGCGCATGCGGTAGACAATCTTCCCGTCCGGACGCCGGGAGAGGCGCTCCGCGGAGAATGGAGCACGAAGTCCGGTGTCACCAATGGTCGCATACGGACCAAGAAAGACACAGTAGATCACCGAACAATGGCAGTCACCGTTTCAGCCCCTGGCCAATCGGGATGCGACCTGCTACGATCCTCTGACTCCGTCATTCATCAAGGAGGGAAGGCATGCCGCAGATGACCGAGAAGCTGCCGCGCTGGGACATGAGCAACGTCTATCCCGGCCTCGAATCGGATGAACTGGAGCGGGATCTGAGCCGGCTCCGGGAAGACCTGGAGACCCTCGACGGCTTCGTGCAGGCCAAGGGGATCGGGCGGCTGGAGCAGCCGCCCATGGATCTCGCGGCGGCCGCGGAGACGCTCGATGCGTTCATCGGTCGCTACAACGATATCGCCCGGGTGATGCAGACCGTGATCGCCTACACCTACGGTTTCCTGACAACCGATTCCTACAACAAGGTTGCCGCCCGCAGAATGAGCGAACTCGAGCAACTCGAGATCCGTCTGCAGAAATGCCGCGTGCGCCTGCAGGGCTGGATCGGCTCGCTCGGCTCGGTTCTGCCCCAGATCTGCGAACAGGCCCCGGTAGCCCGAGAGCACCGCGCAGTGCTCGACTTGCTCCAGGAACAGAGCCGCTATCTGATGCGTGCTGATCTGGAAGATCTGGCGGCCGAACTGCAGCTTTCCGGCGGTGGCGCCGTCTGGAAACTACAGGGCACCGTCACCAGCCAGCTGAAAGTTCCCTTCGAGCAGGATGGGAAAGAGACCGAACTGCCGATCACCAAGATCCGCAATCTGGCCTACGACCCCGACGAGAGCGTGCGGCGGCGTGCCTACGAGGCCGAACTGAAGGCCTGGGAATCGGTTCGCGAGCCGGTCGCCTTCGCGATGAATAGCGTCAAGGGCTCGGCGGTCACGCTTTCCAGGTGGCGTGGCCGCGACGATGTCCTCCACGAGGCACTCGATCGCAATCGGATCGATCGCGACACCCTCGAGGCTCTGCTGGCGGCGATGCGGGATTCCTTCCCCGATTTCCGGCGCTACTTCCTGAGCAAGGCGCACAAGCTCGGCAAGCAGCGGCTGCCCTGGTGGGACCTCTTTGCTCCGGTCGGAAAAGCGAACCTGAGCTACACTTGGGAAGAAGCGCGTGACTACATCGTCACCCAATTCGGGCGTTTCGACGACGAGCTGGCCGAGTTCGCCCGCCGAGCCTTCGCCGGAAACTGGATCGATGCCGAGCCACGCGACGGCAAGCGCGGCGGGGCTTTCTGCATGGGGCTGCCCGCGGTCGAGGAATCGCGGGTGCTCGCCAATTTCGACGGCAGCTTTGATCAGGTGGTTACCCTGGCCCACGAATTGGGGCATGGGTTTCACAACCACTGCCAGCGCGGCCTGCCGATGATGCGGCGCGGGGCCCCGATGACGCTGGCCGAGACCGCCTCGATCTTCTGCGAGACGATCGTCTTCAATGCGGCCCTCGCCGATGCCCCCGAGGAGGCTCGGCTCTTCATCTTGGAGAACCAGTTGATCGGATCGAGCCAGGTCGTGGTCGATATCTACGCGCGCTTCCGCTTCGAGTCCGAAGTGCTCAAACGGCGCGCACAGTCCGAGCTGAGTGCGGATGAGTTCAACGAGTTGATCCTTGCCGCCCAGAAGGAAGCCTATGGCGAGGTCCTGGACGAGGAACATCTCCATCCCTATATGTGGCTGCTCAAGCCCCACTACTACGACGAGCGGCACTTCTACAACTACCCGTATGCCTTCGGGCTGCTCTTCGGACTGGGCATGTATGCCCGGTATCGGCAGGAAGGCCCGGCCTTCATTCCGCGCTACAAGGAGCTGTTGCGCGGCACGGCCGAGGGCAAGGTCGCCGAGCTCGCCGGGCGGTTTGATATCGATGTTCGCGAGAAGGGGTTCTGGGCCGACAGCCTGGCGATCATTCGCGAGCAAATCGACCGCTACTGCGAGCTGGCGCCGTAGGCATGTCGAGCGCAGCGCGACCTACCTGACGGGCACGGGGCGGAAGCGCGCCTTGATCCCACCCCAGGTGGATGTCTGCACAGGAGCAGGCAAGCAGTTCACCCCCCAGGCGCCCAGCAGATCGCAGGCCGCATTGGGTGCGACAAAGGGGGCGCAGACGGAGGTCTCCTGGAGACCGAAGTCCCCGGCCAGCGGATTACAGAACAAGGGATGCTCGCTGATATTTCCCTGGCTTAGATAGAAGCTGCCGATGGGCCAGGCCCAATCGCCGCCCTCGTTGCCGTAGAAGTCACAACAGTGGCAGTGGAGGATGCTGCCCGTATCAACATCGAGAGCCTTGCCACCGCTGCCGAAGGCGACGATCGACCGCTCGATCGTGACCGTGGAGGTCTCGATCCCGATACCGGACGCGCAGGGGCCGCTGTTGAAGGCCAGCGTGCAGTTCTCGATGACGCCCTCCATGTCCCGCACGTAGATCGCGCCGCCGCAGCCGTCGGCCCTGTTGTCGTAGAAGGTGCAGCCTTGGATCTTGTTGAAGGCTCCGCCCAGAGCGCCGCCGTGCGTTGCGGAGTTGCCGTAGAACCGGCAGCCGATCACCGTGGCCAGACCGAAGGAATAGACTGCTCCACCGCTGCTGCCCCAATCCCAGCCGTCGATTGCGCGATTATCGATGAAGATACATCGTAGGATCGTAAGCGCTGCGGGCTCGCAACGGATCGCGCCGCCGTGGTTCCAGATCCAGTCATCTGCGCAGCAGTTCGTCAAGGTCACTTCCTGCAATACCGTGGACGGGAATTCACCACTGTGCAGGTAGAACCCCCGGTGTCTCCCCCCGCCGTCGATGATGCAGGTCTCGGCGTGTCCGCCGGCCGAGCGGATCGTGATTGCCTTGCCCAGATAGTCGAGATCCCAATTGCCCGGTCCGGTGAAGGTGCCTGAGTTCAACTCGATAATGTCGCCATGGCTGGCGGCGTCGATCGCCGCCTGGATCGTCGGGAAGTCTCCGCTGCCGTCCGGACAGACGAGACAGAGGTCGGCCCAGACGTTCTGCGGCATCCCACCAGCTATACCGAACAGGGCGATGAGGATGAGTGTGACTGCGGGTGGGGCGGAACAGCGGCTCCAGGTCATGACCGGACCTCCCGTGTGGCGCGGCGACAGTCGTGGGACAACAATCCCGGATAGGTCCGCGCAGGCTGCTCACCAACGAGGCTCGTTCATAGTATAGGGACCTGAGCGAGTGTGCGGCACAAACCGCCGAAGTGTCACTCCGGGAGCAGGTTGCACATTGGAAGGGCTTGGTGCGTCCTCTGAATCATATCGCACGATTTCGCAGAGCCACGCGCGTGGCCACAGCCTTCGCTGAGAGGTGGCGTGAGGCAGCATTGTCGGCAATCACGCGAAGCGATTTAGAGCGGCCAGAAGATCGGGATCACCAGAGTCGCCGTGATCCAGAGGACGATGGTCAGCGGCAGCCCGACGCGCAGGTAATCGCTGAAGGTATATCCCCCAGGGCCCATGACGATCATATTGGTCTGATAGCCGATGGGGGTGGCGAAGCTCGCGCTGGCGCCGAAGGCGACCGCGATCATCAGAGGATGGGGATCGATGCCCAGGTCTGCCGCGAGGCGGAAGGCGATCGGCGTTAGCAGCACCGCGGCGGCATGGTTCGAGAGAAACGCGGTCAGGACCGCGGTCATCAGATAGAGGGTTGAGATCAGCATCCAAGGGTGCGAGGGGTCGATCCAGTGCAGCAAGACTGAGACGATCTGCTCGGCAAGGCCCGTCTTGAGCATGGCGACACCGAGCGGAATCGTTCCTGCCAGGAGCATCAGCGTCGTCAGATCCAGGGATTGCAGCGCCTCGTCGAGCCGCAGGCAGCGAGTCCCGAGCATCAGGCCTACCCCGACGAGAGCCGAGATGACCAACGGGAGGCCGAAGACGCTCGCCGAGATGACCACGGCGGCCATGATGGCGACGGCGATCGGCATACGCTGACGACGATGAACAGTCTGTTCGACTCCCTCGACGACCAGCACGGCGCCCGTCTCGCGTAGGGCCGCGAATCCATTGTCGTCGGATTGGAGCAAGAGCACATCACCCGGCTGCAGGCGCATCGCACGGATCTGATAACGGTGCGCGCGGCCGCGGCGCTGAACGGCCATCACCTTGACGCCGTAGAGACGGTTGAGGCCCAAATCACGCACCGCCCGCCCGATGAAGCGGGAGTCGGGGAGCACGACGGCCTCGACGAGGCGCAACTGCAGCGTCTTCATCGGCACGCGCTGCTCGTCCTCGACGACCGAGGCGAGTTCAATGCCGGAGAAGGAAGCCAGGAAACGGGCGATCTCCTGCGGGCTTCCCTCGACGATCAGCGCATCGTCGGACTCCAAGGTCAAGTTCTCGGCGCGGGTTGCCATGAAGAGCTCTTCATTGCGGATCAACTCGCGCAGTTGCACAGAGCCGCCGCCGGAGAAGACCTCCCCGACGTTCCGTCCGATCAGGGGGCTGTCGGGCTGCAGAACGACCTCGGTGACGAAGGTCGCGTCGCGCTGTTGGGTGAGAAAGACCGAGAGAGAGGCGCGCTCGGGCAGCAATCGGGGCGCGAGCAAGATGACCACAGCCGCGCCGACGACCAAGTAGACCAGGCCGACGGAGGTGAAGTCGAAGACGTTGAAGCCGGGGCCGCCGGCTCTGCGAAAGAGGTCGTCGATCAGGAGATTGGTTCCGGTACCGATCAGCGTGCAGGTACCGCCAAGAATCGAGAAGTAGCTGACCGGTATCAACAACTTGCTCGCCTGGAGTCGTGTTCTCCGGCAAGCGGTCATGATTACCGGGATCATGATCACGACGACGGGGGTGTTGTTCATGAATGCGCTTGAGAGAGCGACGACCAGGGCGAAGGCGAGCAGCAGTCGCGGCAGGCCGAGCTCGCAGTAGTTGGATAGACTGCGGCGCAGGAATTCCAGCGCGCCGGTGCGCATCAGGCCGGCGCTCAAGATGAGCATCGCCGCGACGGTGATCGTGGCGGTGCTCGAGAAGCCCTGCAGCGCCTCGTGGGGTTCCAGGATCCCGGTCAGCGCGAGGGCGGCGATAATGAAGATCGAGGTCAGTGCGATCGGCAGTAGCCGCGTGATGAAGAGGACCAGGGTGATCAGGATAATGCCTGTCAGCAGAACCGGTTCCATCGGCATCAACCGCGCCCGCCGGCCGGCGCGCACGGCGCGGCCGGCGGCGAGACAGGCCCCGCGAGCCTGGAAGCCAATGGAGTCCGTCGAGAGAGCATCATCCAGTTCCCCTCTGCAGTAGGTCGGCCGCGGAGTGGGCGAGCTTTCGATCCCGCCTCTAAGCCTACGGGTGCGCCGGTGCGGGGGTCAAGCCGGGGGATGGGCCGGCTGGGGGCGGTCCCCCTCCCGACGGGCGGGGCGCCTGCCGATCAATGGCCGGCCGCCCGTTTCTCGCTCGAGTCGCCGACGGGCGATGGCAATCGCCTGGGGCGAACAGTCGCAGGCGCACCAACGCCGGCCATGGCGCGCGGCAACGACGACGCTTGTCCCGCTGCCGCAGAAGGGGTCGACGACCAGATCGCCGGGCCGACTCAGAGCCAGGACGATCCGCTCCAAGAGGAGTTCGGGTTTTTGTGTCGGGTAGCCGCAACGTTCCGGCGAGAGGGGGTTGATGATCGGCAAGTCCCAGACGTCGTCGAGTGGTGTTCCCGCCGGATGGGGCGAGTAGTGCTTGCCGGAACGGGCGGTAATGCCCCCGCGGGCGAAACCGCTTGTGGCCTTGTAGGGCACGCGCACGGCATCGATATTGAAAGTCCAGGAATCCCCGCGCGCATACCAGAGCAGCGTATCGTGTTTGCGGGAGAAGTAGCGTCTGGCGCGTCCGCCGCCGGTGTAGTGCCAGATGATCTCGTTGACGAACCGGTCGGGACCGAAGACCTCATCCAGCTCTAGTCTGACGGCGTGGACGACACGCCAGTCGAGATGGATCACCAGGGATCCCTTGGGCCGCAGCAGCCGGCGTATGGCCTCGAGGCGCGGCCGCATGAACGCGAGGTAGTCGGCAAGGGTCTTCCACTGATCGTCGAAGCCGGGGGTGGAGTGGGCGGCGTCGGCGCCGGCCGGGCGCGGGGATATGATTCTCCGGCGGCCGGTGAAGAAGGGCGGGTCGGTGACGATGAGATCGACGATCCCGGCAGGCAGGGCGCTCATGAAGGCTAGATTATCGCCCTCGACCAGGAGCCGATCGTGATCGTCTGTCTCCATGGCCGGCCTCATCGGTCACCCCCTTACACTTCCCGCGCCGAGATCAGATCTTTTCGATCACCAAGCGCGGTTCCCCATAGGTGCCGCCCACATTGAGGTATTCCACGCCCTCGAGCGTCCGTCTGGCGACTGTCTTGTGTGTGTGTCCCGAGACCGACAATACCTGTGCCCCGCGTGCGACCGCCTGGCGAATCAGTGCCTCGAGACGCGACGTTCCACTGAAGGCATTGAGAAAACGGCTCACTGGGTCATGGCTTTCTCGATGACCATTCAATTCCATCCGGGGGACACCGTGCGAGACGAAGACGATCTTGCGATGCTGGTCGAGAGCGGCGTGCAAGCGTTGCTCCCCGCCGGTGCAGATCTCCGCGCAGGCCTCCGCATCGCCCCATGGCCAATGGATCTTCTGGCCATCCATCCAGACCGGCTGGTGATGCCCCGGTGGCGTTTGGCGCCGGTAGTGATCCCCGGTGACGCGTTTACCGGCGATGGATAGCTCGGGTGTGCGCAGCGAGAAGTCGAAGTGCCCATAGCACCCGACGAGGGCAACGTCGCCGAGGGTGAGGTTTTCCTGATCGAGATAGACAGTCTCGGTGGCGGCGGCGACTTCACCCAGGACTGCCCGATAGACCTCCCAGGAATCGCTCTGCGGATCGCTGCACCAGATGTCGTGATTGCCCGCGCAGAAGGCGACCGGACAGCCCGCCGCTGCGCGTAATGTGCCGAGGAGCTCGCGATGGTAAACGCCGAGTTGCGCTCCGGCTAGGCTATCCATCTCGGCGACGTCGCCGGCGACGACGAGCACATCGAGGGCGGCCGGTTGGATAGTCTGCTCGACGAAGCGCTCGACCCGCCGATCGACCCAGTGGCCGATGCCGTAGTGAAGGTCTGCAGTGAGGCCGATGCGCACGGGGGAATGCTCCTGAATGTCAGGGTTCGTCGAGGGGCGGCACGGGAACCCCGCGCCGCGCCGCCTCGCGCCGCAGGACGGCCGCCAATCCGGTGGCCAGGTCGGGGTGCAAGGAGGGGGCGGCCTGCCTGCTCACCGGCCGGGGCAACGGCTCCGGTGCCGCCGCTCCTCCCGGTGCGAGCGCCCGGGCCGCGTGCAGCTCGGCGACCTGGTGATGGTCTTGCCCGGCTCTGGCGATCGAGAAGCCTCCCTGGCGATCGATGCCGGCGAAGGCGATCAGATCGGCGCCGGCGCAGGCCGCCTGGAAGGCGGCCGCGGTTCCGGCCGGGTGCAGCCCATGCCGGGTTGCCAAGATCGGCAGCTCTAGTGCCGTTCCGGCTTCATAGAGCCGGCGCCACTGCTCGCGTGCCTCCTGCCGGTATGGTCCAAGGTCTCGCAGCGGAACACCCCAGAGGAGCGGCGCACCCCGGCGCGCGAGCTGATGGACGGCCAGCGCCGCAAGACCTGTCGCGATCGCGGCCACACTTGCGTCGCCGGCAGTCCGTTCTTCAGAAGGCGCGGGCAAGACGATCGCAACCGGGATGCCCCCGCGGGCGGCATCGATCAGCACCCGGCAGGCGGTGCGATTCCAGATCAGCGGCTCGTCGGCTGCTGCCTCGAGGATCAGCAGCGGCTTGGCCTCGGCCGCGGCGCGCTTGCGTCGGACGACTTGAAGTAGATTGCGGATGCAGTCGAGCGACTCTGCCTCGGCGAGGCGGGCGATCTGCGGTTTCTGTGAGAGGCGCAGGCCGGCGTAGAAGCGGTAGATCTCCGCGATCTCCGGGGCGGCATCGGTTGGCGCCGGCGCCTGGCCGATGAGGTCGAGACCGGTGAGCTGGTCGAGTGCTGTGATCGCGGCCGCCAAGGAGGGCGCCGTATCGCCGCCGCGAGATGCCGGCGCCTCCGGCGGCACAGCCGCGGCGGAGGCAGGGTTCTCCGAGACCGCCGATGCGCAGAGGGGGCGGCGGTGCGGCCCGAAGCCTCCGGCGACCGTGCCTACCTTGCGCCCCGCACGATTGAAGAGGGCGAAGGCGGTGGGTAGTGCCGACAGGGCCGCGCGGATGCACCGGGGGCGCAGTGTCGGGGGATCGGATTTCGCTTGCAGGGCATCGGCACTGACCAAGAGATCCCGCGCCTCCGCGTCGGCGAAGTGAGCGCCCCGCTGGGCGAGCAGATCAATGGCTTCATCGAGATGCGCCGATGTTCCATCTCGCGTCTTCACCCCAGCCCTCCAATGGCAGCTGTCCCGCTTCGGGAACACTGCCTGCGTCGCCCGCGCTTGTGTTCGGTGGCTTCCCCTCACCCGCCGCGCCCGCGCTTGTGTTGAGTGGTGTCCCACCTCCACCCGTGCCCGTGCTCGTATTCGGGGGCTTCCAGTCCCCACCCGGTTCTCTCGCCGCGCGGCCTTCTTCCCGGGGAACCTGCAATTACCGCTACCACAGCCCACTGGGAGGCGCAATCGGCCAGCTGGGGGCGAGGAGGTGAGGAATGGATGAGTTCGGCCAGTGGCGCCCAAGATCGAGCCCCCGCCCGCCGATCGGTTAGCGTGAGGCCAAACCTCGCTCCGGGGAGCGTCGATCCCCGCAACGACTCACGGAGGAAGCGATGCCAGCCGAGGAGAAGGGCGCCGAACGCCCGCCCCGCGAGGCGGGTCCAGATCAGAAGGCTGCCTCGCAGCAAGTGTCCGAGTCGCCGGCCGGGTCGACCCGGTCGGCCGCGCCCGCCGGGCAGAGGCGCCTGCGCATGCCGCTCAATCCACTCGCCTTCGGTGCGATCGCGATTGCTCTCGTTGCCTCGGCCGTCTCTCTCGGGGTAGTGCTCAAGGCGGCCCGTCTGCAGCCGGAGTGGGACCGGATGCGGCGGGCGGCCGTCGATCCCGCCGACTTGGGCCACTATGCCTGGGCCAACGCCAGGTTGCTAGGCGGCGAGACCTACCGTCCCGGCGAAGTGACGATCGTTTTCGGCAGCGCATACGGGGCCGCCTGGGAGATGCTCCCGGCCCTGCAAGGAAAGAGGGTTCACAACCGCTCCCTGCCGGGACAGAATACGACGCGGTTGCTCCTGCGCATAGAGCAGGATGTCCTGGCGCTGCGCCCGCGGGCGATGGTCTTTCTGCCTCCCCTGGAGGGTGCGCGGAATCCGGAGCGGACGCTGTTGCACACCCGTCTGATCGGGCAGCTGGCCGAGGGGCATGGCATCCGAACGGCACTGGCGACGATTCCCCCGATTCCCGCAGAGGCCGACACGGTTCCCGGTGGCTACCTGGGAGGGCTGCGCGTGGTCAACCGCGGCCTTGAGGAGCTGGCGCGAGAGATGAACTGGCCCTTGCTCGACTTTTATGGGTGTCTGGTTGGCGATGACTTCTACTTGGCCCCGGAGTACGCCGGCACCGGGATGTGGCCCAATGTCCAGGGCTACCGCCAGGCGACCGACATGCTCGCCGCCCTGCTCGATCGGTGGGAGATGGGCGATCCGGGTAGGATCACGCCCGAGGGGTCATTCGGACTCGCCGAGGCACCCGGCAGACGCGCGCGCGATTCCGCCTATTGAGCGCGTGTGTTCGGGCATCTACGGTAGGTCTCGCCTCCGAGCAGCCTGGCGTTGGCCCAGGCATAGGTGCTGGGGCCGTCGCTCAGCGCTCAACGGCCGCGCCGAATGCCCCCATCCGGTCACACCCGGGCGTGGCCCCCGCAAGGCAGGGCGAATCCCCGGCCAGATGGAAGTCCTCTCCATCGTCATCGATGAAGCGCGGATCGGCCGCGATGTTTCCATCCGTTCCGGTGGGATCGGGGCAGCCGGTGTAGGCGCGTGTAGACCAGCAGTCGTTGCACTGGAAGGTGACCGCGGCGCCCTGGCCGCAGAGCACACCGTCGGGGTGGCCGGCGAGGATGTTGCGTTCGATGTGTGCACTGCCTCCCAAAAGGCGCAGGACCTGGATGATCAGATCACAGCGCGTCTCCGGGATCCCGTAGAGCGTTGTTCCGCGCAGCACGACGTCGCACTCCCGGGCGGTCAGGCCGCACCAGATCAATGCGCAGTCCTCGATCTCGACTTGCGATGAGTCGGCCTCGATCCCCGTCCCACAGGCAATCTGCGGTTGCGTGACCCGCACGTTGCGCAAGGTGAGGCCTCCATTGTGCACGCGAATCACCGGCTCGCTCTCCTCTGGTGAGTCGCCGTATCGGATCTGCGTCTCCTGCGGCCCGGCGCCGATCAGGACGACGGAGAGATCCTCGATCGACAGCGGCTCGACATAGGTACCCGCAACGATCGCGATCGTGTCCCCGTCCGCTGCGGCGTCGAGCGCCGCGCCGATCGTGACGAAGTCTCCACCGCCCGCCGGATCGACGACCCAGTTCCCCCGCTCCGTTGTGTCGGCCGCCACATTCGAGATCGGTGCAGGGTTGTGGGTCTCGTCATACGTCAGCAGGGCGAAGAAATAGGGGGTCGCCGGAGCCAGATCGTGGAGGGTCATGCGCTCCGTCGTTCCCGCAGTTTGTGGCGTGGGCTCGTCGGCGACCTGGATCAGGGAGTCCCAGGCGGCAGCGGTGAAGGGGGTTGTGCGGTAGCGCAAGTCATAGGTCGTCGCGCGGCCCTCGTCGCCATCGTCCCCCGGTGCCGTCCAGGCGAGGGTCATCCAGGACGTTCCGGCCGCCTCGACCTGGAGGTCGCTCACCGCGGCGGGTGCGACGAGGTCGGGTCGCATCTGATCATCATTGTCACTGTCGCAGCCCAACCCGATCAATCCCGCGGAGAGGATCGACAACGTAATCGCCACGAGCTGCCGGAACGGGCGCTGCCGGGCGACCGCCTGGGCGCCGGTCCGGCGCTCGCACCGCTCCTTCCGCCGAGCGGCGCTCCGGGGTCGAATGCCCGGGGGCGGCCTGGAATGCGTGTGGTTTCTCATTTGTGAGGTGGTCCTGCTCTGCTGAGATCTCCCCGGGCTCTGCCATGCCGCGGCGTCTGCGAATCGTGCGAGGCGATCTAGCGCAACCAGACGAACCGGGAGGTGATCCTTCTCTGATCCGTCTGCAGGCGGATGAAATAGACCCCTGTGCGCGCCGGTTCGCCCTGGTCTGTCAGTCCATCCCACATCCAGGCAGCCGATCCCGCTCGAAGATGCCCCCGGTGGAGCAGGCGCACGATGCGTCCCGCCGGATCATGGATCGCCACCGTGCCCATGACGGGTGAGGCTGTATCGAAGAGAACCGCCACGCTCCGGAGCGCGGGGTTGGGCGAACAACGAAGACCCGTGCCATTGGCCCGGCCCGGCAGGATGTCACCCACACCGGAGGGCGGACATCCGGTGGAATCGGGCGGCGGCGGGCCATTGATTCCCGCATGCCCGATGACCGGGAAGTACATCCTGCGGCCTGGGGGCGTCTTGGCCCACGAGAGTTCGTATGCGGGGCTATTCCCGCTCTGCAGTCGGATCCAGGCAGGAGCGTCATCGAGCGGGGCGAACCAAAGTTCCCCGATGAAGTGGGCACTGTCATCCAGTGGCACACGGAATGCTCCGACCCCGGCGATCTCCAGATCGCCCACGTGGGACCAGCTAATGAGATCCAGATTGGAACTCAGTTTGCAGTCCCAGCAGTATGACGTGAGACTGTCGCAGCCCTCCAAAACCACCATCGCAACATACTCGCTGTCGGGCGGCAAAACGATTGTATCCAGGTCGTGCGCCGGGTCATCGAAATCGAAGGACAGACGGATGGTTCCTTGGCACCCGTCGGGCAAGAGATCGCAGGGCTCGCAGCCGGGAACAGGCAGGTCCCAGGAATTCGCGAACGTGACGAAGTCCCACAGGTCGACGGACTCATCTCGGTTGTAGTCGGCACTCAGGCCGGGGCCGGTGGCCGTCCACTCCAAAGCGAAAAGCGAGAAGTCAATCAGGTCGACCCAGCAATCGTGGTTCATCTCAGTCCGGCCGGTCACGAAGTAAGCGTCCTGGCCGCACCACTCGCACTCATCCCAGATGAAATCCCCACACGCACGATCCATCGCTCCCGCGGCGGGCGCTATGATTGCCGCAAGCAGAACCGGAAGCGTGTATCCCATGAGGATACGGGCATGACTCGGCAGCTTCATGATCCACCTCCTGGCAAACACGTGAAACTCGGGGCAACAGGAGCGCGGTCATTGATGAATCCCGCGAGAAAGTCTACTCCTCAAGAGGAAAGAGTTCAACGGCGTGGGGCTAAGGCATGGGGCTAAGCCGAGCAGGATCGCACGTGGCGACTCGATCTGGTCGCCGATCTGCTTGCCCACGAAGCGCCTCTCGCGGCGGCGGGGGGCCAACCCGAGATGACGGAAGGCCAGGGCCGGCAGCCGTGTATCTTTCGAGCAGACCCGTGGCAGCCCTCCCGAGTGGGGCGCGCCGCCCCTCCTTGTGTGCTTGTCGCACCCAGGCCTCCACCGCTATCATGAGTGGGAGAGGGCTCTCGGGCGAAGGAAGGGACTCGTCTGGTTACAGGCGGTAGGAGGGGTCATGTCAGTCACGAAGGGCGCGATCGAAGTGCTGCTCGTTCTGGGGCTGCTCAGTTCACTCGCCGCTTCGGGGGTGGCCGGGAACAGGGTGACGATCGAGGAGACGGAGGCCTACATCGGGCAGACGATCACGGTCAACATCTTCTGCCACAACGAGGATGATCTCTTCGAGTACTTCAACCTGGTCGTTTTCGACGATTCCAAGCTGGAGTTCGTGGCCATCGCCGCCGATCGCGGCGATCTGTGGTACGGCCTCTATCCGACCCATGTGTCTCATGACAGTGTCTTCGTGCATGGCGTCGCCGGCGGTTTCGGGGACTGCATCGATCCGGACTGGAGTGATCCGGGAAGTCCGCTCTTCCATCTCACCTTCCGGGTCAGGTCCGGGGCGGCGGACTTCGCCGCGGTTCAGTTCGCCACCGAGGGGATATGGGACGGGCATTGGAATAACTGCAGCGGCTATCAGATCAGTCCCACTCCCGACTACTACGCTGGTGGGGTGAGCATCCTGGGTCACGCCGGCCACATCACCATTGGCAGCGGTGCCGCCGAACCGGGTCGACAGGTTGTCATCGAGATATGCATGCGCAATGGCCTGGATGTCTTCGAGTACTTCAACCAGATCCTCTTCGAGCACACGGTGGCGCAGGTCGACTCGATTGTGCCGGCACGGGGCGTTCTGCACTACGGCTACTACCCGACCCATGTCTCCGGCGATACGATCTTCGTCCATGGTTGGGCAGGTAGCGGCAGCTGTTTCCATGCCGATCTGTCCTACCCCGGTGCGCCCCTCTACCTGATCCATCTCAGCCTTCACGACTGGGCACCGCCCGGCTACACCATGCCGCTGGCATTCCTGGAGGAGTCATCGCTCTGGAATCACTGGGTCGGCTGTGACCTCTACACGACCGATTCGTTCACGGGAACGGATGGCTCGCTCCACGTGGAGGAGGCGTCAGCTGCCGAGGACGAACCTCCGGCGCCACGCGTGGCCCTGCTCGGGCCAACCTTCCCCAATCCCGGCACCGCGGGAGCGAGCGTCCGCTACTGCCTGGCTAGCCCGGGCCGGGTCAAGCTCGACATCGTCGATAGCGCCGGTCGGAGACTGAGGACGCTGCTCGACCAGAACCAGCGAGCGGGCTGGCATGGGATGTTCTGGGATGGCACCGATGACTCCGGCCTGCGGGTGCCTCGTGGGGTGTACCTCTTTCGTCTCCACACGGCTTCCAGAACCGAGAGCCGAAAGCTCGTCCTGGTTGACTGACTCGGCACCTTCGCGCGACTATTGCCGGCCGTCCCATCTTCTGTGCGCGATCAGCTGCACACCGCTCTTCTACGGAAGTGTCGAGCCTCTGTCGATGGAGGAGAGCTTGTGATGGAGGAACGCGCGTGATCGAGACCGGCAGCGGCATGGCGTTTCGCTATTGCCCGCTCTGTGCAACCCCGCTGCGGGGGGCGGGACAATCCCATTGCCCCGTTTGCGGTTACATCCACTACCGCAACCCTGTCTCGGTCGTGGCGGGCATTCTGCTCGCCGACGGACCGCGGCTACCGGCTCCCGGTAGGTTGGTGCCGCCGCCGGATGCCTCTCATGCGCTCTTCGTGCGGCGCACGGCGAAGTTCCCCGGCACGTGGTGTCTGCCCTGCGGCTACATCGAGTACGAGGAGGAGATCCACGCGGCCGCCTGCCGGGAGTTCCGGGAAGAGACCGGGCTTGAGGTCGAGACCGTCGGGGTCTATGCGGTGCAGTCGAACTTTCATGATCCGATCAATCACACCGTCGGTACCTGGTTTCTCGTGCGCTATCTCGCCGGCGCGCTGCAAGCCGGGGACGATGCCGATCGGGCGGAGTTCTTCCCGCTACCGACGCCCCCCGAGCCGCTCGCTTTCCCCACGGATCGCACGGTGATTGCCGCGCTGACGGCGCGCACCGAACTCCGGTCCGCTGCCGGTGTTGCCTTGGGAAAGGGCTGTCCGCTGCCGATCGTGAACCATGCCGAGGCCCGCGACCGCGCGCGGCTGTGGTGGAGCCGGATCAAGCGGCGCCGGTGAGCCGTCGGGCGAGCGAGGAGCCCACGACGAGGAGTCCATGACGAGGAGTCCATGACGAGGAAAACCGCCACACGTCAAGCCGCCGACTTGATTGCTCTCCGCCGGGAGCTGCACCGACATCCGGAAGTCTCGGATCAGGAGGCACGGACGGCGCAGCGCATCCATGAGTTCCTGCAGGTCTTCGCGCCCGACGAGATCATCACCGGTCTGGGCGGCCATGGCCTGCTGGCGCTCTTTCGCGGCGAGCAGCCGGGTCCCGGGGTGCTGGTGCGTTGCGAACTGGACGCGCTCCCGATTCCCGAAGGGCGTGATGCACCGCATGCCTCCCAGCACGCGGGCGTCTCGCACAAGTGCGGCCACGACGGACACATGGCGATCGTCTCCGGTCTCGCGCCGCGTCTACGGCAACGCCCCGTGCGCCATGGCTTGGTCGCCCTGCTCTATCAGCCGGCCGAGGAGACCGGCCGGGGCGCGGCGCGGGTCGTGGGTGAACCTCGCCTGCGGGCACTCGATCTCGACTACGTCTTCGCGCTGCACAACATCCCGGGGTATCCGCTGGGAACGTTCCTCTACCGCGAGGGCGTCTTCGCGTCGGCCTCCCAAGGCATGACGATCGATCTCGAAGGGGCCACCGCGCACGCGGCCGAGCCGCAGAAGGGGCGCAGTCCCGCGCTGGCGGTTGCCGAGCTGATCCAGCTCTTGAGTGCCGCGCCGCAGCAGGCGGTCTCGATGCACGAGGCGGCCAAGGTCACGGTGATCCATGTGTGTGTCGGCGAGGTGGCCTTCGGCACCACCCCCGGCGTCGGCCGCCTGGCGGCCACGCTGCGGACCTACAGCGACCACACCATGAAATGCCTCGCGGAGCATTGTGAGGGTTTGGCGCAGCGTGTGGCCTGCGTGCACGAGCTGGGGGTGTGCGTGAATTGGTGCGAGGAGTTTCCGGTGACCACGAGCGATCCCGAGGCGCTGCGGATCGTCACGGATGCGGCGGGCGAGTGTGGGCTCCGGCAGGAACGCCTGACCAATCCGTTTGCCTGGTCGGAGGATTTCGGTCATCTGACCCGGGCCTACCGGGGCGCGATGTTCGGTCTAGGCGCCGGAGAGAAGTCTCCATCGCTCCATCACCCAGACTATGAGTTCCCCGATGAATTGATCGAGAAGGGAACCGCGCTGTTCGAGACGATCATCCGCCGAATCACGGACTGATTCCGTCGGGGCAGGACCGCAGGGATGCTCCGGGAAGCGATGGAAGAAGAGCCGGAATCTGCTGGTGGGAGCGGTGTGGGGACCGAAACATCGTTTAGAGAGGAGCAGAGCCGAGCATGCTGCATCCTTCGCGCATCGAGATCAGCCGCGGCGCGCTGAGGCGCAACTTCCGCTTCTTGAAGACCCAGGTCGGGGCGCAGACACGGATCTCATCGGTGATCAAGGGCAATGCCTATGGACACGGCATCGGGATCTTCGTGCCCTTGGCCGAGGAATGCGGCATCCGCCACTTCTCGGTTTTCAGTGCCGACGAAGCATTGCGTACTCACCAGAGCCGGCGCGCGGAGAGCGATATCGCGATCATGGGCTACATCGCCGATGAGGCGATCGAGTGGGCGATCTCCGAGGGCATCGAATTCTACGTCTTCGATCTCGGACGCCTCGAGGCGGCCGGCCGCGTGGCCGCGCGGGTGGGGCAGCCGGCCCGGATTCATCTTGCCCTGGAGACGGGCATGAACCGTACGGGCTTCGATGAACCGGAGCTCGAGCGGGCCGTCGAGTACATCCAGGCGCATCCGGACGCCTTCACCATTGAGGGACTCTGCACCCATTTCGCCGGGGCGGAGTCGGTGGCCAATCATGTCCGGGTGCGTGCGCAGTTCGATCGCTACAACGCGATGCATGCCTGGCTCGATGCCCAAGGCATTCGGGCTCGCTACCGGCATGTGGCTTGCTCGGCGGCGGCCCTGACGTATCCCGATACCCTGCTGGACATGGTGCGGCTGGGTATCGCCCAGTATGGTCTCTGGCCCAGCGCGGAGACCCGGATGCGCCACTTCCAGCGAAATTCAGGGAACAGCGAACACAGGTTCGTCGATCCGCTGAGTCGGGTGATGCGTTGGTCGAGCCGCATCATGAGCATCAAGCGGGTCAAGCCAGGTGACTTCGTCGGCTACGGAACATCCTATCTGGTGACTCGCAATCAGTGCCTGGCCGCGGTTCCGGTCGGTTACTACCATGGTTTCCCCCGCAGTCTGAGCAATCTAGGTCACGTGCTCGTCAACGGCCGCCGCGCGCCGGTGGTCGGAGTCGTCAACATGTCGGCGATCATGGTGGATATCACCGACTGCGCCGACGTCCAGCGCGGAGACGAGGTGGTGATCATCGGGCGACAGAAGCGTGGGGTGATTACCGTCTCTTCCTTCGGTGACTTGACTCGCAACGTAAACTACGAGGTGCTCACGCGCGTCCCCGCCGAGATCCCGCGGTGCGTTGTAGACTGAGTGTGAGACGACAGGCTCGGCGCGGCAGCGTCATCCGCCGCCGGATGCACGGGATTGGAGTCTCCAGATCACCGGTTGCGTGCTGTGCGCGGATGCCGATCCGGATCCGCTCCAGGCCCCTCTACCCCCCCCTTTTCCTCACCGGGGGGATCCACGACCGGGGCGAGTTGCACGGTCCCCGGCCCGGGGAGTGTCTGGCGAAAGCTCTTCAGGTCGGGTTCGACGACGCGATCGATGTAACGGTTGCCCATCAAGCGCACCAGCGCGGCGTAATTGGGGCGGAACCGGATCGTGTCACCGATCGAGAGACCCCCGGGGCTGTCACCAATGTTGACCACGGTGATGTCGCTGCTGGCGCCTGAGATCTGGTGCGCCGAGTTCTCGGGCGTCAATCCGCCGATGTCGGTGTCGAGCTGGCCGACGCCCACCAAGGCTCGATAGCCGCGCTGGCCGGGGGCGATCTCCTCATTCTCCTGCTCCATCGAGAAGGGGGCCACCGCTCCCGTCTCCGCCGTGGGAATGAGACTCTTGCGCTTGATCTCGATGATCTCGGCCTCCAGGGAAACGGTGTCGTCGCGCAGCGCGGGTAGCGTGCCGCCGTTAACCAGGTCGGTCCCCAGGAAGACCGACTCGCCCACTCGGAAATGATTGATCTCGCGTGGCAGTTGACCGTCGAGGACCAAGGGCAACGTGGCGCTGGTTCCTGCGGAGATCAGCGGAAGCTTGTGTCCGAACTTCAGTTCGAGCAGTTCCCGGTAGAGAATCAGCTGCATGCATTGATCGATTGAAGGAATGACCCCGGCCAGGCAACCCAGGTTTGCCCCGATGCCGAGCACCTCGATGTTGGGCAAGTGAAAGACCTGGTCGTAGAAGTCGACCAGCGCCCCGGGCAAGATCCCCTCGCGCAGATCGCCGAGCTCGATCATCACCACCACGTGATGAGTCTTGTTCTGTCGTTCAGCCTCTTCGTTGAGACCGCGGATGATCTCGCTCTCGCTATTGAGGCTTACGTTACAGTGACGAACGATGTCGGAGATCGAGGTGCGGCTCGGCACGCGCAGGTACCAGGTCTCCTGGTCGGGATCGATGTCCCGGAGCGACCGCAGATTGTCGAGGCGGGATTCCCCGACCGAGCGCACACCGAGGGCGTGCAAGGCGGCCAAGGTGTCGTGGTGTCCGCAGAGGACCTTGGTGACCAGAGTCCACCGGGCCCCATGCCGCGACATCCATCCGTCGACGGCCGTCAGATTGTGATGGAGAGCATCGAGGTTCACAATAACGCGGTTCATTGCAGCGCTCCTTTGGCGAGGCGCATCTCGGCATACTTGTTGGTGAAGCCGAGGCGTTCATAGAGTCGCTTGGCGGGATTGTCGTACTCGACGTGCAGCTTGACCGCCCGGGGCGCGCGGGAGACGGCCTCGCGGATGATCCAGGCCCCGATGTCCTGATTACGTCGCTTCGGCGAGACGGCGACGAAGACAAGGACCGTCTCGGGAATATAGCCCGCCATCCCGGTGTTGAGCATCACCACGACGCCCACGAGTCCATCATCGTCCATGGCGAGGACGACGTAGCCGCCCTTTCCCTCGGCGGAAGAGAAGGCATAGTCGAGAGCGCGCTCGACGTCGCGGATCGCATCTTCGTAAGGCCTCATCGTCTCGTGGAGGAAGCGGGCCAGCTTCGCCCGGTCGAGAGAAGATGGGAGCTCCTCGATCGTTCGCACGATGTGAAGCGCAAACGTCTTATCAGGAGGAGTGATCGCCTTGCGATCGGCAGATGTCACGGTCGACCTCCTGATTCTCCCTGCAATCCACACACATCCGGCCCGAGGCGGGACTCGGGCGGGCCAGTCCTCTTTCGGGACGAGCGTCGATTCCAGCCGCGCCAGAGCCGGTGGAAACGCCGGTCAGTTCGGCAGAAAGCGTGCCGTAGGCGGGGTCTCACCCACAGTTGGACAACACAGAATCCGCGGGAATCTCTGCGCAGATGCAGGGGGATCAGCAAAACCTACAAACACAACAAATTGACCATCGCACATCTCGGGTCACAAGTCAAGGACTGGGCCGGTCAAGGACTGGGCCGGAATCCACTGTCTCGACATGAAGCTCGGAGAGGTCCGGGTCTGCGAGGATTGCGGACTGGAACTGAAGGTCGTCGAGAAATGCAATGCGTATGGGCCTGCGCGGCAACTTGCGCGATGGGCAGGATCGTCTCGAGCGGCAAGCCCTCCGGGGACTGTGAGTGTCCGCCGTGCATCTTCTAGCGTCCGTCGCGCACCTTCTCCTGCTGCGGCAGGACGCTTGTGCTGAAGAAGGGGGGGGGCGACTCAGGCTTGAAATGCTCGACCCCATCCGGCAGAGTCACGCTTGTTGGCTCGGGCGTCCTGACGAAGCGTGCGCAGAGCATTGCACGACAGGAAGGGGTGATGAGAACGATGAGGAGATCCGCCGATCAGCGGCTGATCTGAAGCGCTGGGCTTGCGGGGCTCGAGCGGGCCCTGGCGTGGATCGGCGAGCGCAGCCTGGAGGAGATCCGCGCCCGGCAGGTCGCCAGCGTCTCATTCAATATCGCCGGATGTACGCCTTCCGAGATCGGCCTACGGTTGGATGAAGAGTCGGATGTGCTCTGTCGCGTCGGTCTGCACTGCGCTCCGGCCGCTCACCGGACCATCGGCACCTTTCCCGGGGGAACGATACGTTTCTCACCCGGAGCATTCACGACCCGTGGCGAGATCGATACCGCGGTGAAGGCGGTTGCGCGCCTCGCCCGGGAGATGAACTGATGGTCAGGAACGGCGGTTCCCCAAGACGTGCTGCCGTAGGAGAGCCGCGGGCAGTCGTTCTCTTCCATACCAGCAGCCATGCGCTGCGCGCGGAGGCGTTGCTCGCCGCCCGGGGCGTCGCGGCGAAGTTGATCCCCGTTCCACGGCAGTTGAGTTCGGATTGCGGGGTCTGTCTGCGCATCGCGCGGGCCGATGGGGCCGTCGCCTGTGAGGTCATTGCCGGAGGCGGGGTCGAAATCGTCGGGATCCACGATGCCTGAGGACCCGATCAAATCGCCCCGTTGACGGCTGGAGGATGAGAGCCGCTCAATACGGCGGCGTCTCCATGCCGAAGCGCGCCCACTCTTCCTTGGCGGGGCCGTAGATCCCGGGAACGGTGAGTCCCGCCTGGCGCATAAGAACCGTCAGCTGGCCCCGGTGATGGACTTCATGGTCGAGCAGGATCCGCAGCGTCAACCCGCGGGTCCATTGCTCGCCGTACATGTCGTCCGTTTCGAGGAGCTGTGCATCGCTCCATTCTCGTTTCAGCGCCTCGCGCAATTCGGTGCTCGCCCGGCGGTAGGCATCGAGGATCTCCTTGCCAGTGGCCGGCGGCGGGGTCTCGTGGTCGAGGACTGGGAGTTCCAGTCCGGTGCGGCGCATCATTTCTGGAATCGTCGTGGCGATGTGCCAGGCGACCTGCCCCAGAGTCCGATGGCCTGGAGCAATTGCCTGTCCGAGGCTCTCGTCGGTGAGATTGTCGAGCAGCTTGATCGTTGCCTCGGAAGCTTGCTGATGGGAGGCGAAGAAGTCGTCGAGTTTGGTGAACATTGGTCCTCCTAGGCTTTCTGGCGCTTGACGATGACGACCGTCACGTCGTCCGACTGCGGCACACCGGCGGCGAAGGCCTCGACCGCGGAGAGAATCGCATCCTTGATTTCAACAGCTGAGCCCGCGGCGGCCGCGCGAATCACCTCGATCATCCGCTCCTCGCCGAACATTGGATTCTCGGGGTCTTCATCGGCAGGCTGGACGCCGAGGCCCGCGCCGGGGAGGCCCTCGGCCTCGCTGATCCCGTCGGTGAAGAGCACGAGCAGGTCGTCCGGAGCCAAGTGGATCGTCTCCTGCTCGTAGGTCTGCCCGGCGAACATGCCGAGCACCAGACCGCCGTTCTCCAGGCGCTCGAGCGAGCCGTCGGCGCGCAACAAGACGGGGGGATTGTGCCCGGCATTGGAGGAGGTGAACGTAGCCGCCCGGCAGTCGAGCACTCCATAGAAGAAGGTTGCAAACATCTGCGCATCGGTCGATCGTGCCAACAGATCGTTGACCCGGGCGACGACTTCGGCCACCGAGCTGGGATGAATGACCTGGCCCTGCAGGCTTGCCTGAAGATTGGACATCAGCAGCGCCGCCGGAATCCCCTTGCCGGAGACATCCCCGATTGCAATGCCGATGCGCCCATCGCCATGAGAGAGGAAATCGAAGTAGTCGCCACCAACTTGCCGGCTAGGGATGCTGGTTCCGGTGATGTCGAAGCCGGGAACAACCGGAACCTCATCGGGCAGGAGACGCTGCTGAATGCCGCGGGCGGTCTCGAGTTCGCGCTCGAGACGCTCGCGGGCCACGGCCTCTTCGCGCCCGCGCCGCACGGCGACGGTCATCACATTGAAGGAAGTTGCCAGATCACCCAGTTCGTCCTCATTCGGTACAGAGATCCGCGTGCCCAGATCCCCGCTTGCCAAGCGCACGGTGCCGCGATGCAGGGTCCGAACCGCCGCGAGAATGCCGGCGGTGATGCGCACGCCGAAGAAGAGGGCGAAGCCTTCGAGGATCAGGAAGAGCCCGGCGATGACGGCAAGGCCCCACAGAATGGCCTGGTTGAAGATCAGCTCCTGCCGGGTGAACTCCTGAGCCAGGCTGGCGAGCCGGATGTGCAGATGGTAGAAGACCGTGTCGCGCTCGAGGGCCCGTTGCGAGAGACGCAGTGTTTCGAGCATACCGCCGCCGAAGCCGAACCGGCGTTGCCAGAGCCCGGCGGTGCTGTCGGGCGCCCCGCCACCGCCTTGGCGCCCCTGGATGCGGATCTCAGTGCGCGTCGTGTCACTGCGGGCTGCAATGCTCTCGGCACTTTCCGCGCCGCCGATCACCATGTTCTGCGTGCTGAGCAGGCCGATGTCACAGCCGACGATCTGCGAGAGGTGATCGAGGGCGTGTTCACCGACCTTGAATCCGTCGATCTGGAGTTCCGGCGTGGCCACATGGTCGAGACGTATCAGCCAGACCTCATCACCGATGCGGAAGAACGCGGTTGTATCGGCGGGGGGCCAGCGTACACGGTCCAGAGCTTCCTCCAGACTGCTGACCGCCTCATCCTGCGGGCCGGGCAGAGAGATCGTCACGCCCGGCTCGCGATCCGGCGCTTCCGGGGCTGCCGGCAGCGCGGCAGTCGAGTCGGCCGGGATCGCCGCTGGCGCGTCCGCGCGGAGCAGGGTCACGAACCGATCGAGCCATTCAGGAGTTCCCTCCGGTAGGGCAGCGCCGGGCATGTTCGGCCGGATCGAGAAGCTCGTGCGGAAGGGGGTCGGGGTGAGCCGTTCACCCTGGGCGGTCAGGCGAGCCCAATCCATCAAGACCGCGCGCGTACGGGCCGCTCGGCTTCCGCCGAGAATGCCGAAGGTGAAGAAGATCCCGAAGACGACGAGCAGCACTAGCGGCACGAGCGCGATCAAGAGCGCACTCACCGCCAGCTTCGGTTTCAGGCGCATGAAGTGCAGCCGCATGCGGAAAAAGATCTGCAGCAGCGAGAGGATCCAGAAGATGTAGACCGATGCGCTGGCCCAGCGGCCCAGATTGGCGCCCAGGCCGTGCAGCCAAGGCAGGTCGGCGACCTCGCGCGTACCGAAATCTCCGCCAAGAGTGAGCAAGACGAGGGAGAGAAAGCCGAGCATGAAGATTCGCGTGCGCCTCGAACCACTCAAGTGTCTATAGGGTTTATACTTGCGGATTAGGAGCAAGGCGCTGCTGCCGACGATGGCAAGGTAGCGGCCGATCGGGTTGGGGCCCAGGGTCAGGACAAGGAGGGTTGCCGCGCCCAGCCAGACGATCCAGAAGCGCCGCGCCGAGGTGTCGAGCAGCAGGAAGCGGATCGCCGAGAACCAGGCGATGCCGATCACGATCGCATAGAGCCAGCCGCCGATCGGGGATCCGATCCCGATCGCCTGATGCACGATTCCACCCGCCAGGCTTCCAGCCACGACCAGGAGCAGATAGCGCCATGCCGGAGCGTCGAGTGGATGGGCCGGCGTGGCGCCGAATCCGGCGAGTTCGTCTCCGATTCCCGCGTGGCGGGCGAGGGCCGGCGAAGCATTTTCCTGCTGGGACTTCCGCGGACTCACGCAAGGAACCTCCGCGCGGGATGATAGGGGCGCGCGGAGTTCTACGGAAGAGGCAATGCCGGACTATTCCGATAAGGGCATATGTCCTCCCACTTTTCGTTGAGAGGGGTGGGACGGTCGGGCCTGGCCCCCTACGCGCCTGCTAGAGACCGAAGGGTTTGCCTGGGACTGAGCCCGCCTGCCTGGGGCTGAGTTGGCCCCCCTGGGGCCGAGCGGCCTGCCCGGGGCTGTGAGCGGCCTGCCAGGAGCTGAACAGACCATCTGGAGAATCCCTGGACCGTCGTGAGATTGGAGCAGGTATGATTTCCCCATTGGTAGCCGACAACGCCGGAGGGGTAATGCGCAAAGCTGGTTGGATCATCTTGGCTGTTATGGTCGCGGGCCTCGCCCACTGGGGATTGATCGGATGCGGTGGGGATGGAGGCACCGAGCCGGGTGGCGGTGACGGATCAGAGGTCTCCTGGAGCTACGGCGAATCCCGCACCTTCGAGATCCCGGCCAGTACCTCTGTCACGGTGGTCGACTCGGCCTCGTCCGCGATGTTCCGCCTGCCCACCGGGGGCGGCCTGTTCACGGTCCGCGATATCATTGATGGTCCTACGACCATCCCTGATGAAGGCGACTTCGAGATCGACTACACCGGCACGAGCACGGTGGAGCTGCTCATGCCCCATGATCCGGGGGACATTGTCTACGTGATGGGCTACGCGCCGTTGACCGGTGTGGTCCTGGAGGATGCTGAACCCGACACGTCGGGTTGGCTGCCGTTGAGCGCGAGCGAGACACTCTCCGGTGCCACGGGCGACACACTCGTCTTCGAACTTCCGCTCACCGATAACGGTTGCACGCTCCTGCCGTTGTCCGGGAGTAGCGTGAAGAAGTACAAGCGGCTCGTCTACAAGAAGGGCACTGCCCATGCAACGCTGGTGGCTCAGGTCGAGGCCAATATTCGGGATGCAATCAATAGTCTGATCTATGCGATTCCTCCCGCGCGCCGGCCGGAAGTGCGTACGAGGATCGACGTGGATATGCGTCCGATCTTTGTTGTCCCGCAGAATCGCACCGCCTACTTTTGGACTGCCAAACCGAAGTACATTCCCTATCTCGGCCTGCCCGGAATCCTGCCCATCTACAAGATCGTCATCCCGGACGATTGTCTCAGCAATGTGGCCCATGAGGTTTCGCACTACCTCCATCATGTCCTGATTCAGGGTGGGTTCGCGGCATTCGCGTGGAACAGCCGGCCCGGGCACAAAGTCGGAACGACCGGAGCATTCGGGCAACTGATCGAGGACTTTGCCTATCTGGGCGAATACTACCTCAATGGCAATGTCAGTGATGCGAATCCCAGGTGGGGATCAACGCTCGCCGGCACGGATGAATCCACCAAGAGTTCCAAGACAACCGATTTTCGTGATCTGGAAGGCATGGCGGTGGCGATCTTCGCGGCCCACACCCGCGACACCGATCGGATGAATGACTACAAGGGGATTCGCCGAACCGTTCCCGTCATCTCGGGGGATGTGACCGAGAAGTTCCAGGACTGCTACGAGATCGTCGCCCAGGGCACGGACGACATGCTCGAGGTGGTTGAGAAGATGGAAGCCATCCTGGCAACGAAATACGACCAGGCGGATGCCCTGCCAGCCATGCTGGAACCGTTGGGCTGGAGCCATCATATCAAGTGCCGGTTCGTCGACGCCGAGGGGGAGCCGGTGGCGAATGTCGAGGCGCGATCGGTCTGCAAGACGGCGGGGCAAGAGTACTACCTGCCCCGGCGCGGCACGCCGAGCGGCAACGATGGGCGCTACACGCTCGATGAGTTCCATCCCGGCAAGAGCACTCTGCGAATCTATCAGGGCACCGATTCTACAGATGTCGCCGAGATCACGATTCCCTGGTCGCGAGCCACAAACCAGGAACAGGATCTCGGCGATATCTATATCGAGGGGGATTCGGATCTGCTGGAGAAGTTGCGCGGCTGCGGTGGGATGTACGGCAGCGCTACTGGAAACATGGCGATCTCCGGTGCCGATCCGGAATATGTCGGATTCGGGTTCATCATCTGCAGCCGCTATGGGCAGGACTGCGACTCGTTGAAGTGGAATGGGGCGGAGGGTCGGTACGGCTGTACGCGCACCTTCGAGGACACCTGGGAACGGGAAGTCGAGCGCGACAGCATCTATGTGCGAGCGGCGATCAATGGTCGCAGCCTTGAGATTCTCTATCTGAGAACCGAGAGAACCTCACTGACCTTCGCCGGCGGCTACGAAACGATCAGGATCACCGAGATCGAGCTGGCGGACGTCCCCGTGCTCTACTACCCGGGGGACCAGTGGGGCAGTGACGACTTCATCTTCTCGCTCGAGAGCGAGGAGATGGCGAGTCATGTGAACCGGGCCTATTACAAGAACTGGTCGAGCGGCTTTGGCGGCGTCGAGTCGAGCACCTTCCTGAGTTCACCCTACGGCACAGGCATAACCTTCGAGCACTACACCGGTTGTAAGGCGATGGGCGGCGACTAGGGCTCGCCGGTAGGGGGTTGTGCCGCGTCGCAACCGGCGGTTTCGCTCTCAAGAGCGCACGCATTTGGGTCGGCGGACCGTGTCCGTCGATGTCCGACTAGGGTTGGTCGATCAGCCGGATCGATCCGACCGCACAGAACCCGTCACCCCGCATGGGAAAGAACCCGAGCCTGTCGTACCCCTGCCGGATCGCCTGGGGGGGCACTTCGACACCCGCGCGGATCAAGGTCGGCGCATCGGGCATGCGGGGTGCGAGGGGCTGAACGGCAACAATGTCCTCGTCCTGGTAGTAGACGACCAAGTACTTGTCGTGGCCGTCGAGCCGGACCTGCAGTAGCGGTGCGTGAGTCGTTCCCGGCAGCGCTACGTGTAGGCCGTTGAAGGAGACGCGCAGCGCGCGGGCCGTCCGGCCAGCATCGTCCTCTTCGGGGCCGGCGGCGAGGTGGGCCAACGGGATCCGTACCGGCTCGGTGTAGCGGCGTGGATCGAAGGCATCCCGGTATGCGCCGGTGTTGAAACGCCAGATCTCGGCCAATCGCGCTCCACTCCACAGCGGGCCCCCGGTCACCAGAGCGAGTTTCTCGTGATAGGCGCCCAGCCGCTCATCCCGCATGTTGTTCCGGCCCGACATCAGCGTCTGCAGATAGCCTTGGGGAATGGTGCGCAGGAAGTGGCCGATGCGCCAGTTGTTGTCATGGGGCTTGTGGACGGCGGCCGACGGGTCAAAGGTCAAGGCCGGCAAGCGGGCGAGCAGGGGATCGGCGAGCCCGTAGTTGTCGACGATGTGCACATTGGGTCCGGCATGGAAGCCGAGGATTCCCACGGCGCCCTCGAGGACGACGCTCGCGCCTTGATCGCGCAAGGCGCGCCCCTGGTCCTCACCGAAGATCTTGGGCTTGCCAGGCACGCGCTTGGGTTTGAAGAGGGTGTAGCCCTCGGTGGCGTAATAGGCTTGCTCGTCAGCGATCCCGTCGGCGTGGATCAGTGTGCGCTGCGCCCGCTCGGCGGGCGATTGCAGTAGCGGGGCGAGACGCGGCGCCAGGCCCACGGCCAGAAGCACGATGCCGGCCGGCACGAGATAGCCGATACGCGGCCGGGAGATCCTGACCAGCAGCACCACGGCAACGAAGAGGGGAGCGGTGAAGAAACGCCCCCCCATGAAGTCGCCGCCGATTCTCAGGATGTAGAGCAAGTAGAGCAGAATCCCGGCAACGACCGGCCAGTGACGGCGCTGCCGGGTGATCAGCGGCGCCAGCAGACCCCCCAGGATCAACAGCATGGTCACCGGATCGAAACGGATCGTGTGCCAGAAATAGTGCAGCCCCTGTGCCGCCAGCGCTCCGGCGGGGATTCCTGTGTTGAGCTTCGCGTAGGCGGTGTTGGGGAAGGGGAAGCCGTAATAGAAGAGCGAGAAGAGCTCCCAGAGGATGAGCGGCGCCATGCCCGCCGCCAGAGCGCCGAGAACCCGCAGGCGGGGCCGGGTATTGTGGCTGTGGAGATCCGTACCGTGGCTCGGGGACTGGCTCCGCACCGCCTCCACCAAGGCAACCAACAGCGGCGGAAGATAGAAGAGCAGGGTATCGAGGCGGGTAAGCGCGGCAAGCGCCGTCAACAAGCTGAGCGCGAAGAGATCCCGCGGCGTGCGGTTGCCCTCTCGGAAATAGCGCGCCAGGAAGATGACCAGCAGCAGGTGGGTCAGCGGGTTCTCGAGCCCTGCGGTTGAGTAGTCGCCGAAGGCCTTCGACAGCGCGAGGGCGCCGACCGCCAGCATCGCCATACCGAACGAACTGGCCGACTTCCGGCCCAGCCATACAACGGCCAGCACCGAGAGCGCCAATCCCAGTAGAATCGTCGTGTGGAATGCCTCGCCGGTGACGGCGTAGAACGGGATCATCAGGAAGAGCCACAGCGGATGGGTGTAGGCCTGGACACGCTCGGGTGGATTCCAGGTGAGGCCATACCCGTGGACGAAATTGTCCACCGTGCGCAGCGAGATGTAGGCATCGTCGCAGACCCACGCCGCCCGCAGGGCGACGCCGGCGTATAGCAGAATCAGCACCGCCAAGACGACTCGTGGGCTGATGCGTGTCTGCATGGGGGCCATCAGGCGGCGAACTCGCGGATCTTCAGCTTGCTCAGATCGATCTCGCCTACGCCCAGTTCATAGGCGATGCGGATATGGGCGATCTCGCCTGGATCGCGCCAGAAGGTGCGGGTGGTGAACGCATCGATCGCTACCGGATCGATCCCCGCGATGACCCGGCGTCCGTGCCGGACTTCGCCGGGGCCGCCGGGGCCGTTGGTCAGCAACACGTAGTTGGCATCCATGATCGTCAGATCGGCCCGCACCGTGGCGGCCAACTCGGCGATGCACTGATGGAGGTCGGTGCGATGATAGCGGATGCGATCCCAGTTGATGCCCATCAGGTTCTTCATCGCCAGCGTTACCTCGGAGCCGGCATGGTGCTTGGCAATCGGCAGGTTGATGAAGACATCCGCATCGAGCAGGTCGGTCGAGATCATCTCGCGGCGCAGGATCCGTCCGCGCGGAACGATGACCTCGCGATAGTCGGCGGCACTCTCGATCGCCTTGACGGTTCCGCCATTCTCGGTGATCGCCTGATGCAGTCCGTTGGCGATGAAGGAGCGCATGCCGTCGTGGCTGACGGCGAGGACCTCCCGGGCGCCGACCGCCAGGCAGTCGGCCACCAGGGCGCCGACCAGTTCGGGGTGCGTGCTGATCGCATCCTCGGGGGGATTGGCGCCGATGGGATTGGGCTTGAGGACCACGCGGTCTCCGGGGCGCACGAACCGGGCGAGTCCTCCGAGGGCCTCGATCGCCGCGCGGCAGTTCTTGGCCGGGGAGTCGCCGGTGACGGCGGCCAGATCGATGGCCGGTTCAGCGCTCGGACGGCCACCGGTCGTCAATCGCCCACAGCCGATTCCGGAACCGGCCAGAGCGATCTGGGCACCGAGCGCCGCCGATGCCGTCATGAATGCTCTGCGCGAGAAGCGTCTGTCCTGTTTCACCGTATGCTCCTTCTGCAACTAGACCTGCCGCGACAGGATCCCTTCCTCTGCCAGCCCCGCGAGGGCCTCCACCAGCCCCGCGAGGGCCTCCGCCGGCCCTGCGAGGGCCTCCGCCGGCCGCGGAAGGCCCCCCACGGCCCCGCGAATACAGCCACCAATCGGACTAGGGTTCCTGGCCCAATTCCTCCAACGCCGCCCGCGCCTGGTCCGCCTGCGGGCCACTGGCAACCAGCGTGACAAAGCGCCGGTAGGCCGCCACCGCCTTCTCCGGCGCGTCCAGCTGACGGTAGACCTCCCCCAGCATGAAGTAGGAGTTGGCGAAGCTGTCGTCCAACTCGACGGCGCGCTCGTATTCTCGCGCCGCATCCTCGAGCCGCCCGGCGCGGAGGTAGCCTTCCCCGAGACTGTCGTGAGCGTTCGGATCGTCGGGGGCGACTTCCGCGTACCGCTGGAAGTAGCCGATGGCCGCCTCGGTGTCCCCGCCGCCAAGGCAGGTGTACCCGATCATGTTGAGCACCTGCGTATTGTGCGGATCGTGCTCGAGGTAGGCGGTGAAGGCCTGCTGCGCCTCCTCCCCGCGCCCGGCGCCTTGGTAAGCGTAGCCGAGCCCGAGATGGACGTCGCCATCCTCGGGATCGAGCGATCGGGCACGCTCGAGGACCTCGATCGCCTTCTCGGATGCCCGGGCCTGTACGTATTGCATGCCCAGTGAGCTCAGGGCGGCGGCATCGTCGGGATGCTCGCGCGCCCGGCGTTCGCCCTCGGCGATCATGCGATACTGCTGGGCAAGCCGCGTGCTGTTGGGGAACTGGGTAGGATCGGACAGCTCGTCGACGAAGCGCTCCAAGCGCTCGAGCCCCTGTGTGTAGTCTCCCCCGAGGCTCGTCTCCACATTGATCGTCCCATAGTCGGCGCACCGGCGAACCGCGGGATCCTCCGTCCCGTCCCGGGCCAGCCGATACTGTTCCAGGGCGCCGGCGAAATCCCGGCGCCTGACCGCCTCCCGGGCCTCGGCCAGGGCAAGATAGGGCTCCCAATCGATCGACTCGTGCTGGTCGAGCAACTCTCGCTTCGCAAGCGCATCCCGGGCGGAAGACATTCCCGGGTAGGTGCGGATCAGCTCCGCGTAGCGGGCGGCGGCCAGTTCGGGGTGTCCGCTGGTCTCGAGGCAATCAGCGAGCCGGTAGGTGATCGTCGCGGCCGACTCGGCGGGCAGCGGATTCTGCAGCACGGCCTCGTAAGTCTCGATGACCGCCCCATGCTCACCCGCCTGGTAGAAGCAGTCCGCCGTGGCGAGGGAGACCTCGTTGACCCACTCCGCGCCCGGACCGTTCGGTTGGCGGCCCGCCAGCTCCAAGGCCACTCCGTAGGCCTGGCCGGCTTGCTGCCACGCTTCGCCGGCCTCGAGCAACTCTGCCTTGCGGCGGGCCGCTTCCGCCGCCCACTCACTCTGCGGGTAGTCGCGCACCAGGTGATCGTAGGCCGTGATCGCTGCCCCGTGATCGTCGAAGGCAAGCAGCTCGATGTTGGCCTGCGCCATCACGGCCAGCGGTGCCAGGCGGTGCTGCGGTTGATCGGCAGCAAAGGCCCGGTAGGCGTCGCGAGCCTGGGCGTACTCGCCATCCATCTCGAGGCGAGTGGCTTGCTCCAGCTGGGCGCCGGCCGCGGGGAGCATGGCGGTGGCGAGAATGGCGAGTCCCAACCAGCATCTCCTAATCCTCGGGCGTCGTCTCATCACGCGATCCTTTCCTTCGCGGCTACTCTTTCCTAAGACAAGCTTGCCGCGGTCCACAGGGACGTCTGTGAGATCTACGCGGTCCACAGGCACGGCTGTGAGATCTACCAAGCGCGAGACAGGCAGTCGCGCCGCTACGATGAGCCTAGGGAAATTGGGGGCGATCGTCAATCGGCACCGTTGCGGCCGGCTGTGCGCCAGGACTACTCCTCTTCCATGGATGGATAACGGAAGTCGGTCGGTGGAACGAATGCCTCCTTGATCGTCCGCGGTGTCACCCAGCGCAACAGGTTGAGCATCGAGCCCGACTTGTCGTTCGTGCCGCTCGCCCGGCTGCCGCCGAAGGGCTGCATTCCGGCCACGGCGCCCGTCGGCTTATCGTTGACGTAGAAGTTGCCGGCGGCATAGCGGAGCTGCCGGTGGGCGAGATGGATCGCGTAGCGGTGGCGCGCGAAGACGGATCCGGTCAGGGCGTAGGGAGAGGTGGTGTCGCAGAGCGCAAGCGTCTTCTCGTACTCGCCGCTCGGGTAGACATAGATCGTCAACACCGGCCCGAAGATCTCCTCTTCCATCAGTTTCGAACGGGGATTGGTGGTGACGACGACAGTCGGTTGGATGAAGTAGCCCTTCGACTTGTCGACGCCGCCACCGGTGATGATCTCCGCTTCCGGCGACTGCTCGGCGAGACTGATGTAGCCGGCGATCTTGTCGAAGGCACCCTCATCGATCACCGCCCCCATGAAGTTGCGGAAATCCCGGGGATCGCCGATCTGGATCTGTTTCGTCGCGGCGAGGAGCTGGTTCTTGACCTCGGGCCACAGGCTGTCGGGGACATAGGCCCGGCTGGCGGCCGAGCATTTCTGTCCCTGGTACTCGAAGGCCCCGCGCACCATGGCACAGACGAGCGCGGGCACATCCGCGGTGGGATGGGCCAGGATGAAGCCCTTGCCGCCCGTCTCACCGACGATGCGGGGGTAGGACCGGTAGTGGCTGATGTTTTCGCCGATCGTCTGCCAGAGATGACGGAAGGTCTCCGTGGATCCGGTGAAGTGGATACCGGCGAGCGCGGCGTGTGAGAGGAGTTCATTGCCGATGATGTTGCCGGGCCCCGGGAGGAAGTTGATCACGCCATCGGGGAGCCCCGCCTCGCGCAGGAGCTTCATCACCAGGTAACCCGAGTAGACCGCGCTGGAAGCGGGTTTCCAGATCACCGTATTGCCCATCATCGCGGGCGCGGAAGGCAGGTTGCCGGCGATCGAGGTGAAGTTGAACGGCGAGACCGCGAGGACGAACCCTTCCAGCGGCCGCCATTCGAGGCGATCCCAGATGCCCAGGGTCGAGTCAGGTTGGACGGAGTAGATGCGGTCGACGAAATGGGCATTGAGGCGCCAGAAGTCGATCAACTCGCACGCCGAGTCGATCTCGGCCTGATGGATCGTCTTGCTCTGACCGAGCATCGCGGCGGCGTTGAGGGTCGCGCGCCAGGGCCCGGCCAGCAATTCGGCCGCCTTGAGGAAGACCGAAACGCGCTCGGGCCAGGGCAGGCGGGGCCACTCACGCCAGGCTTCGTAGGCGGCGGCAACCGCCATGCGCACTTCATCGGGCCCCGCCTGGTGATAGGTGGCCAGCACGTGGCCATGGGCGTGGGGCATCACACAGCAGCCCAGTCGGCCGGTGCGCACCTCCCTCCCGCCGATGATCAGCGGGATCTCGATCTCCTCGGCGGCGATCGCCTCGAGGCGTGACTTCAGGGTGCGCCGCTCGGGGGTGCCGGGCCGGTAGTCGAGCACCGGCTCGTTCTCGGGCAACGACAGGGTGAAGAGAGCCTCGTCCACGGTATGCCTCCTTCCCGGGAAGGGTTCTGCAGATGACGATCGTCGGCTCCGATCGGCGGTCAACCATAGGACATCCCGCCCGCGGGTGCACGCCGAAGATCGGCACGGTGGGCGCGTTGGGTGGTGCCGGCACGGATCGGGGACTGCCTCGCGGTGCTGCCCGGCATCGAGGTGCCTCCCGGCGGCGCCGTGCTTCCCGCCGTGCTTCCCGGTTGCGAGACCCCGACACAGGGGCGTAGCCTTGGCCTACTAGGTGCCCAAGGGAAGAGGGGGAACACGATGGCAGACGAAGCGAAGATCGGCCAGGTGACCCACTACTTCGGGAAGATCCAGGTGGCGGCCATCGAGCTGACCGATGGTGACTTGGCGGTGGGAGACACGGTACGCATCAAGGGCCACACCTCGGACTTCACCCAGACGATCGAGACGATGCAAATCGATCGCGCCGATGTCCCCAAGGCGGAGAAGGGCCAGGCGGTCGGGATTCACGTGGCCGAGCATGCCCGCGTCGGCGACGAGGTCTACAAGGTCGTCGACTAACCTGCCGCCCGGCGATGCGAGCTCCGGCCGAGCTCTGGCCAAGGTCCCAGCCAAGCTCCGGCCGAGCTCTGGCAAGTTCTGGCCAAGTTCCCAGCCAAGCTCCGGCCGGACAGCGGCCAGGCCGGGTGGGCTGATGCCCCTCCAGGCGGCCGCCGCGGCACGCGGGGTCGGCGTCCGCCGAAGAACGCCTGCCAAGGATCGGCTGCTCCCGACTCCAGGGACCGATGACGCTGTCCTCGAATACGTGATCGAATCGCCTCCTCATCTCCTCTTTTTCTGACTTAATTTTAGTGAGTTTGATATTGACTTTATTGATCATTGATGCCATATTAGGGCTTAGAAACGGAGGCAGACATGGACATTTCACGAGCCCGCTGCCCCGGCTGCGGCCAGTCGATGAAGATCACGCGGGCCTACTGCGATGCCTGCGAGGCGTCCTTGGAAGGCGAATTCGAGGTCTCGTCCCTGGGCCGGCTCTCCCTCGAGGACCAGCTCTTCGTCGTGGTCTTCCTGCGGCAGCATGGATCGATCAAGCAGATGGAGCGCCTCTTCGGCGTCAGCTACCCGACCGTCAAGAACCGGCTCAATGCGATCGTGCGGGAGCTGGATCGCGACTTCACCGCGCCATCGCCCAGTGCGCGGGTTCTCGAGGAGCTAGCCCGGGGGGCGATCAGCGTCGAGGAAGCCCTGCGGAGGATGAGCTGATGTGGCCTGTCCTGCTCGTCGTCGGCGTCGGCAGGCAGCGCCGCTTCCCGCTTCCGCTGCCCTTCTTCCTCACCTGGCCCTTGGTCGGCCTGGGCTGGATCGTGGTCGGGCTCGGCAGTCTCGTCTCCCCGGGGTCCCCGCGGCGGCCGGGCGCCATCGGGATGCTCTACACCGCGCTCGCCTTGTTCAACCACCTCCGGGGCGCGCAGGTCGACATCGATGATTCCAAGGGGGCGCATATCCATGTGCGCCTCTGGTGAGAGAGGACGATCGCAAGACGATCGGAACCCATGGGAGGGTGTCATGAGCACGGAACGACGCCAGGTCTTGGATCTGCTGGCGGAAGGCAAGGTGACCGCGGAGGAGGCCGAGCGTCTCCTCGAGCGGTTGGCTCAGGTGGGCGGTGGGGAGTCTTCCGGCGTCGCTGGTGGGGTCGCTGGTGGCATCGGTGATGGCGTCGGCGGTGGTGTCGGTGGTGCAGTCGGTAGTGGTGCCGGTGATCGGGCCCACGGTGACGACGCGGTCGCCGTGGCCGGGAAGAGCACCGGGGGCAAGTCGCCGAAGTTCCTGCGGGTCGTCGTCAACAGCGTCGACGGCGATCAGGTCAATGTGCGTGTGCCGATCGCCTTGGTGCGCACCGGAATCCAGCTCGGTGCGATGCTGCCCTCCGAGGCTCATGAGAAGCTTCGCGAGAAGGGGATCGATCTCTCCAACCTAAGCGGTCTGGATAGCGAGGAGATGATCGAGGCGCTGCGGGAGCTGACCATCGACGTCGACTCGGCCAAGGGAGACGTCGTGCGCGTCTTCTGTGAGTAGCGCCTCTGCTGAATTGACCTTCGGTTCGGGGAGGGCTACCGTGCAAAGTCATGCAAGAGACCTACGGCCCGCACTCGGATTGGCACGCGCACACCCATCTCTCCGATGGCCGTGCGTCGCCTGCCGAGGCGGCGCGGGCGGCGCTCGATCTCGGACTGCGACACCTCGCCATCACCGATCACGATTGCATCGACGCTCATCTGGATGAACAACTCGGTGGACTGGTCGCCGGCACCGGGTTGGAGCTGATTGCCGGTGTCGAGATCGATTGCACGCTGGCGGATCTGTCGATCGAGATTCTCGGCTACCGGTTCGACCCCCACGATCGCGTCCTGGGCAGACGGCTGCGGGAGATCCAGATCGCCCGCCGCGAGCGGGTGCGCTTCCTCGCCGAAGGCCTCGCGCGCAGTGGGGAGCCGGTTGATCCGGAGGCGCTCCTCGCCGGCGAGACGGTTGCGTTCCTGAAGGTCCATCTCTACAAGGTGCTCGAGGCCGCTGGACGTACCTTCGCCGGCGGCTATCGCGAGTTCAAGGACCGACTCGCGGAGCTCGGTTCGCCCCCCTCGGTACCGACGCCTACGGCTGAGGAGGCCGTGCGCCTGATCTGCGATGCGGGGGGCTATGCCCTACTCGCTCATCCGCTCTACTACCTCCAGCGGCGGGATCCGCGCTGGTTGCTGACCGGGATCCGCGCGGCCGGCTGCCTTGGTGTCGAGTTCGCCTACCCCTATGACTACGGGAGTGACGGCCTCGCACGCGATGAGGTCGCTGAGGCCTACGGCCGGCTGCAGGAAGCGCTGGTGGAGGTCTTTCCTTCCGGGGCCCTCCGCAGCCGGGGCAGCGACGTTCACGACCCTGCGGAGTGGCGGGGGCGGCTGGAACGCGTCGCGGAGTGGGAGCAGGCCCTGGCATCGGGAACCGGACGGCCCCCCGGTTGAGACTCGCCTTCCCCGTGTGATAGCATCCCCGCTCGCCATTGGAGGATCGAGGTGTTCCCCGCATTCCAGCGGCATGCGTCCAGCGTGGAGGAGGCTCGGTATGAGGAAGCTCGTCGAGTGCGTTCCCAATATCAGTGAGGGGCGGGATCGCCAGGTCATCGATGCGATCGTGAGTCACGCGGCCGAGACCGAAGGCATTACGTTGCTCGATGTCGATCCCGGCGCCGACACTAATCGCACCGTGATCACCTTCGTCGGTGATCCCGACGCCGTCGTCGAGGGGGCCTTCCGCCTGATCAGCAAGGCGGCCGAGCTGATCGACATGACCACCCATAGTGGAGCGCATCCGCGGCAGGGCGCGACCGACGTCTGCCCCTTCGTGCCCGTCTCGGGGGTGACGATGGAGGAGTGCGTCGAGTTGGCCCATCGGCTCGGCAAGCGCGTCGGAAAGGAACTGGGCATCCCGGTGTTCCTCTACGAGCATGCCGCCACGCGGCCCGAGCGGAGGAGCCTCGCCGACATCCGCGTCGGCGAATACGAGGCATGGGCCGAGAAGCTCCAGAAGCCCGAATTCGAGCCTGACTACGGTCCCGCCAAGTTTCTGCCGCGTACCGGCGCCGCCGTCATCGGCGCGCGCGAGTTCCTGATTGCCTACAATGCGGACGTCAATACGCGCGAACGCAAGCTGGCACACCAGATCGCTCTCGACATCCGCGAGAAAGGGCGCTTCCAGCGGGACGCGAACGGCAAAATCGTGCGCGATGCCGAGGGCAACAAGGTCCGGACCCCGGGATTGCTCCAGGAGTGCCGTGCCGTCGGCTGGTACATCGGTGAGTATGGCAAGGCGCAGGTCTCGATCAATCTGACCAACTATCACACCACCCCGATGCACGTTGCCTTCGATACCTGCTGTGAGGTGGCGGGCAAGTATGGACTTCGGGTCACCGGCAGCGAGATCGTTGGTCTCGTGCCCTTGGAAGCGATGGTGCAGGCGGGACGCCACTATCTCGAGAAGCAGGGCCGCTGGTCGGGGGTGCCCGAGAAAGAACTCGTGCACATCGCAATTCAGTCGCTCGGGCTCAATGACGTCTCGCCCTTCAAGCCCGAGGAGAAGATCATCGAGTATGCGGTCAAGAGGGAGGAGACCGGCTCGCTGGCCGCGATGAGCTGCCGCGCCTTTGCTGATGAGCTTTCCAGCGACTCCCCCGCCCCCGGCGGGGGCAGTGTCGCCGCCCTGTGCGGCTCGCTGGGCGCCAGCCTGGCGGGGATGGTCGCGGTCCTGACGCAGGGCAAGGAGGGCTACGAAGACCAACAGGCGCAACTCGCCGAGGTGGCGACGGCGGCGCAGGGTCTGAAGGATGAGTTCCTTCTCGATGTCGATCGTGACACCGAGAGCTTCAATGTGCTGATGGCCGCGTTCCGGATGAAGAAGAAGACCGACGATGAAAAGGCTGCCCGCGCCGAGGCGATCCGCGAGGCGACCGAAGGCGCGACCCGGGTTCCCCTAGGTGTGCTCGAACGAAGCAGCAAGGTCCTCGAACTGGCAGAGATCGTCGCCGAGAAGGGACTGCAGAGCTCGCTCAGTGACGCCGGCGTCGGCGCGCTCACCGCCCGGGCGTGCGCCGAGGGGGCCTACTACAACGTGCTGATCAACCTCCAGGGACTCGAGGCTTCCGCGTTCACTGCGGAGACGCGCAAGCAGGCGGATGCCTTCGTGGCGCAGGCGCGCGAACTGGCGGATCGCGTGGCGCGGGCGGTCGAGGCGAAGCTGTAGTTCGAAAGCGCGCGAGACGATCTTGAGCCGACCCGTTCAGACCGGCGGCGCGGTCGTCTGCGCGGCCTCGATCTGCTCCGGCTACTCCATCTTCGTCGCCGACGTCTCATCAACGAGCCGTCCGATCCAGAGTCTAGATCGAGAACGAATAGCTGATCTTCGCCAAGAAGCGATTCTCCACCTCATTCTAGCACGGACGCTCCCTCAGTTGGCAACAAGCAGCTTGCGGGTCTGCACGAAGCGTCCTGCCTCCAGCCGGTAGAAGTAAACGCCTGTGTCGACCTGCTCCCCGGAGGCCGTGGCACCGGTCCACGGCATCGAGTAGCTTCCCGCCGCCAGCCGGTCTTCGACTAGCGTGATTACCACCCGACCTGCTGCATCGAATACCCGTAGCCTGACATCCACCTCGACCGGCAAGTCGAAGGAGAAGAACGTCCCCGCCCTCCCAGGATTGGGGCGGCACTGGTATAATGCAAAGCACCTAGTAGGCGGCTGCTCCGAGATTCCAGATGGTCCCGCTACCCCTGCCCCAGCTCCTTGATTGCCTGAGAAGTCTGTGGCGGTTACGTGATAGTAGGCGTAGCCGTAGCCTGCGATATCCATACTCGTATCGGATGTGTAGTCGACGACTTCCGCTGTCTCATCAAGGAATCCGATCGCTGAGCCGTAGACCGTGAAGTAGTTGAAGTCCTCATCCTCCGATTCATCCCAGACCAGCAGCGTCGGGGACTCAAAGCGCAGACTTCCGGGGGGAGACGGGGCGAGGTTGTCAACCGAGTATCCGCTGTCTGGCACGGTATCATAGTAAACCGTTGGGATCGCCGTGCCCGCCCTTACGAAAAACACGGACCAGCACTGCCCCGAGGCAATCGTTGAATCACACAGCGTCGGACAGATCGCACCGTAGCTCTCCTCCCCGTAGGCCGGCACCGTAAGGACGAAGTCCCACTCACCAGGCGGGAATCGTAGCTGGCTTAAGTGCGATTCACTCCCGAGGGAACCGCCTCCCCGAGGCAGCTCCTCCACACGCCGCCACACGCTGTAGTGCGTGACCACGGTGTCAGCATCGGCCCGGTCATGGGTCTCATTGCTCCACCGCAGCCGCATCTGTCCGCCTTGATCGCCCGGCACATCCACAGCCGATTCGATCATAAACGAGCTACACCCGACTCCATGCGCTCCGATCACCCCACAGACCGGATTGCTCACCGGACCACACGGAGAATCGTCTCGCAGGCGGAAATCCCCATTTGCCGCATCACAGAATATCGGATTCTCCGAGATGTTGCCGTCCGTGCCGAATTGACCCTCGATCCCACTTGTCCAGTCGCCGCCCGCATTGCCGTAGATATCGCAGCAAGCAAGAGTAGGAGTACCCGCCCCGCCTGTGAACACGGCTTCACCCTCGGAGCTGAACGCGATAATGACATTCTCAAAGACCGGGTTCGAACCCCACGTATGCACCCCGCCTCCATCGGGTGCACCGTTATCTGCAATCGTGCATTCCACGAACGAGGGCGAGGAATTCGATGTGATTTGGATGGCTCCACCGCTGGTGCCAGCCGAATTGCCAACGAACGTGCAATTGCTGAAGCTCGGATCCGAGTACAGCATAGAGATGGCACCACCATGGAGACCGGCGGTATTGTTGGAGAATAGGCAGTTGTTGATTAGAGGGGACGATTGGGATTCAAGGAATATCGCGCCAGCAGGTTGGGCAAGGCCGTTGGTGATAGTGATACCTTCGAGGGTCGATGTAGCATCCTCTCCCCAGTGAAAGTAAAAGCCACGTCCAGCGCTTTCGCAATCAATGATACAGGCGGTGGGATCTCCATCATGTGAGCGTACCACCATGTTCTTTCCCAGGTAGTCGAGATCGCGATTCCCTACTCCCATGAACGTTCCGCTTGATAGCGAGACTGTGTCTCCTGCAACTGCGGCGTTGAGTGCATCCTGAATGGTTGGGAAGTCTCCGGTTCCATCAGGTGTGACCAAGTGAGTGGTTGCTGAAGCGGACGCGATGAACATGAGGCAGTACAGTGAAAGAATCGAAAGGCGATGCATGGCTGACCCCCTTCGAACGTGACCCAAGAGAACCGCGGCAAGTCGGGGCGACGTCACTATGACATTTTAGGGGAACAGATGGAGATTGTTTATCGTAGAGAGGGAGTACCGCATTCCGGGTCGCAAACCGTCGGTCTCGCCGCGGCCCGAGACGGACGAGGCGGTGATAGCCCTGTGCCGCCGGCGGACAGGGAGCCAGGGGCCCGCGGGGCGACCGCGCAGCGTGCCATCTCAACGGGGGATGATCACTTGCTCGCAGCGATTCTCCCGTGCTGCCGTCTCGAGTCTCAGGAAGTAGATCCCCCGGCCGGCATCCCGCGGCAGAGGTACCGTGTGCGTCCCGCCGGCCAACCGCGCACCATCAAGCGGTACTGCAACCTGCCACTCACCCAGATCGTCGTGGACGGCGTCTGGATTCTGCAGGATCTCGGTGATCATGATATCTCCGGGCTGAGGCGCCACGAGGGCATAGTCATCGGGCATCCCGTTGACGTCCCGGTCCAGCGGTACGCTGAACATGTTGACCAGGCAATCGCCGCTTCCATCGCCCTTCCAGCCTCGTCAAGGGAGCCTTCGCTCTACTGCAGCGCCGCTTCTCACCCCGCGGCAACGTCGGATGACCGGCTCGAGTGTTGAGGTTGCGGGTGCGGTTCATGGGGGGGTGTTCGATGATCTGCGCGTAATGTAGGGCCGCGCCACGCGGTCGGCTACTCGGCCGGCGCCGATGGCGGCTCCGAGAGGGTCCTCCCCCGAACGGGAGGCGGGTGCAGGACTCCGCTCCGCGGCCGGTTCTCGGTAGTATCCACGGCGCTGTCGATCGACTAGCATGGAGCCTCGCGCGAGCCCCTGCAGGGCGCGCTGTCAGGTGATCAGGCGCCTTGCGCCCCGAAGGGCACGGTCAGGAGGTTGCGATGTTTGCCCGGCCTCACCACGAAGCGATCTATGCCCAGGCTCGATACGTCGATATCGGGTTCGATGTTCGCGATCTGGACGCCGAGTGCGGTTTCCTTGAACACCTGAGCCGACACCTGGGGCGCGGGCCGCTGAATTCCTTCCTGGAGGCCTGTTGCGGGCCGGGCTACCACCTGCATCAGTTCGCCGTTCATGGGACGCGCGCCTACGGTACGGAATCCAACCGCACGATGGTCGCCTATGCGGGGGAGAAGGCCCATCGGCTGGCGGAGTCGGCCGGGTTTGCCGCCTCGCCGAGCGGTGGCAACTTGGGAGAGAACGATCTGGCGACCCCGCCGCTGGGCAGGATCCTCGAGGCCGGTCCGCGGGAGATGACCCTGCCCGAGGCGGTCGATCTCGCCTTCATGCCATGGCCCAAGCTGGGATACCTCCTCAAGGACGATGAGGTGATCGAGCACCTGGTCACCGTGGCGAAGAACGTTGGCCGCGGGGGACTCTACGTGGTCGAGCTCGATCATCCCGCGCCGATGTTCGGCTACACCGACCGGGGCAAGCATCAGTGGGTCAACAAGCAGGGGGAGACGCGCGTCGCGGTCCAGTGGGGCAGTGGCGAGGAGCTGATCGATCCGCTTACTCATACGGCCGATGTGGAAGTGACCCTCGAGGTCACCGAGAAGCGGGCGACCGAGACCTTCCGGGACAGTGCTCCGATGCGGCGCTTCACGCACCGCGAATTGCGCGCGCTGGTGCGCCTCTCGGGTGCCTTCGACTGGGTGGCCACCTTCGGGGATCTCATCCTGACCCAGCCGTTCGATCTCTCCGAGGGGGCGCGGCGCATGGTGCCGGTGCTGCGGTGCAGCATGTAGGCGCCCGCCACCCGGAAGCCCGCATCTGACCACCTGACCATGACCGGGGTGACCGGGTCGGATGCCGTACGCCGCAGGAACCTCCCGTGATCGTTCATGCGCCGGCAGGCGACGTCTCTCGAGCACAGGGTTCCTGGGGGAGTTGCCGCCTCCGAGAGATCCGCCCTGCGCCCACGGGCCCTCTTTGCAGAGTCCCGGTGCGGAACTTGCACTTCCCCGGATGGCCGGCGGGAATACCTCTCCGAACCCGCCATGTCGAGACACTCCAAGAGTGCGTCGGGCCGCAGCAGAGGTGGTGCGGAATGGGCCGGGAGCGGTGGGACCGGTTGATGGTGCGGGCCGGCTCCCTTCGCCCCGGTCTCCCGGCGCCCCGCCCGCCTCACGAAACGACGACCAGCTCCCGCGCACGAGAGCTGGCCGCCTGAAAATCGCCTCCCAGGTCGTCCAATCGTCTACTCGATCCTTGCTTGGTCCTTTCCGATCAGCGGACGATCGTCACGCGCCGCGTCAGTTCCCCGCCGGGCGTCACCAGTTTCAGGAAGTAGGCGCCTGAGGCGAGCGGCTGCCGGCTGCGATCTTCCCGCCAGTGGATCGTGTGCACTCCCGCGGTCAGCTCGCCGTCGAGGAGACGGTCGATCCGGCGGCCGTCGACGCTGTAGAGGTCACAGACCACCCGGCCGGGTGCCGCCAGCGAGAAGGAGGCCTGCAGGCGTGAAATCGCCGGATTCGGCTCGACGCGGAAGGCGGGTCGGCTCTCCGGCAGCAACACGATATCCGCGGCGAGGTCGCCCGTACCGCCGGCCGCGGTATAACGCATGGCGAATTCCTGGTAGAAGCAGTTCGCCAACGCTGGGTCGTGGATGATGAAGACGTTCTCGTCGTTCTCGTCGACGGCGTTGTTACTCCAGTTCGCGCTTCCCGTGACCACCACGGGGTCCGAACCGCCGCGATTGACGTCGATGAGCATGTACTTGTGATGCAGAACGCCGGTCTCGGCATCGAATAGAACGTCGGCGGCGGGATCCCACGGATAGTCGCCCTCACCATGCATCGGGAAGTACTGGCTATAGGTGTTGCCCGATTCCCCGCTGTCGAAGACGCCGCGGATCTCCATGCCGGGAATCGACATCCAGCGCTCTTCCATCTCATTGGTCAGGTCGTAGCGCGTGAAGCTCATGATCGAGAAGTGCATCGAGTAGTCGGCCAGCTCGACTTCATGAATAATGCCCTGCAGCCAGGGGTCGGAGGGTGCAAAGAACACCTCCACCTCATGGCCTCCGACGTTGAACAGCTTCGGTGTGTTGTCTTCCTTGTTGTCCCCGAAGCGGGAGAAGGTCGTGTTGGGCACCGCGGTGCTCGAGCCCCACATCTCATCGAACTCGGCCGTGCAGACATTGGCCACGGCCTGATCCTGGATGAAGACAACGTTCTGCGCGTTGGTGTTCGTCCCCTGTGTGCTCAAGTTCCAGGAGCCGGTGACCACCCAGGGATCGGCCGGATCAGGGCTGAGCGCATCGAAGACCCACAGCTTGTGATGCATGATCTCATCGCCGTCATTCGCCCCGAAGGCGTCATTGATGACGATGATGCCCTCGTTCATGATGCGCAGAACTTCCTGCTGGTAGGGAGAGCGGTTGTCGTAGACGAAGCGGACCCGCACCCCGCGATCGAAGGCGGCGATGAGCGCATCAGCGACATTGTTCAGATCGAAGCTGTAGAGGGCGACATCGATGGAGTAGTCGGTGGCATCGATGCGGTCGGCGATCCAGCCATCGAGGCTCTGGCCACCGATCGCCGTCTCGTACGTGGCCAGGCTGTGATCGACGCTCTTGTTGAAGATTCCACGGATGACGCCGGTGCAGCCCAGCGCGGAGGCCGAGCAGAAGAGCAGATCGGGCGTGGTCGACTGGCCCAGGAGGTCTTCGACCGTCACTCGATAGTGATGGATCGTGGCGGCATCGAGCCCCGTCAGGACGATGTCGTGAACGGTGCTCGAGATGCCGTCGGTTACGGTCCCCAGCTCATAGCTGTCGGTCTCGCCGAAGTCGACTTGGGCAGTCGTCTCTCCCTCGGTCTCCAGGTGGATCGTAACCTGGTCGTGTTGCAGGTCGGTTTCCCGCGGACCATCAACGATCTGAGGCCCGGGCAGAAGAATGAAGTCGTCGGGGCTGCGAGGCAGCAGTTCGTAGTCGGTCGTATAGGGAGGGCTGTAGCCGGCGTATTGCTTGATGACGCCGATGACGTCGAAGGGCCCCGTCGGGGGCGTCATCTCCTGGATGCCCGTCGTTCCATCGATGTAAAGCACGCACGTTCCGGTGCCGTCGTGGAGGATGACTCCGCCACTGAAGCTCGGCCACGTGCCGGTCCAGGTGACGCCATTGAGTCGCACCAGGCGGCCTTCGTTCGGCTCACTGTAGTCGGGCAGGAAGGCATTCTCGACATCGTCGCAGGTGACCACGAGGGGCGCGGGGGGGGCGACGCCGCTCTCGTGGACCGTGTATGTGCTCATCGCGACTTCGGTCATGCCGCGGTAGTGGGCGATCGTGCCGACGATGGTCACGCTATCGCCGATCTGGAACTCGTAGGGTGGCGTTCCCGCCTGATAGATCATCACGCCGCCGGTGGCGTCTTGCACGTAGATGTCGGTGTAGTCCCAGGTAAACGTGCCGACCGCCGTGGTGGCCACCCCCGCCACCGTCACCGGCGTGCCGACCGTGTAGGGCGCCGCCGGCGTTCCATCCGAATTGTTCTGATGGAGGTCGATGATGTCGGTTTGGCCATAGGCCGCTCCGCAGAGCAGCGCCAAGGCGGCGAGCATCGCGATCAGGCCGGTGGCCAGGAGCAGGCTGTCCCGTCGCGGGAGCTCCGTGGCCTTGGCTCGACTCCGGCGTGGCTGTGATTGGGATGTCCCTACCATGCTGGTCTCCCCCAAGATGAGCGGTCCTCGGCTGTCCGTGTCTAAGGGCTGATGGACCATCCCCAGGGCAGGAGATGGCTATGCTCCGCATACCACCCTAAGCATACACGAAATGGAGGCGCTCCCGCTGTAGAAATCCCAGTTGCGGCCTGATAGGCTGGATTCCGCATCCTCGGGCAGTGCTGGAGGTTGGCGGGTACGGAGTACGCCCTGTGAACCTGCTTGCGATCGAGACATCCTGTGATGACACCTGCGCGGCCGTCTTGCACGACGGCCCCGACGGGGTAGCCTTGCTCAGCAACCAGATTTCCTCGCAGATGATCCATGCCGAGTTCGAGGGCGTAGTCCCCGAGCTGGCCTCGCGGGAGCACATGCGCCTGCTGGGGCCCGTCGTCCGGCGCGCGCTTGCCGAGGCGGGCATCGCCCTCGGCGAGCTCAACGCCCTGGCGGTGACCAACGGCCCCGGCTTGATCGGATCGCTCCTCGTCGGCCTCTCGTTCGGCAAGGCTCTCGCCTACGCCCTGGAGCTCCCGGTGGTCGGCATCAACCACATCGAGGGCCATCTCGCCTCCGCGGCGCTCGATCTCGGGGAGGCGCTGGTGGTCCCCCCTTTCGTCGGTCTGGTGGCCTCGGGCGGCCACACCGAGATCGTCAGGGTGACGGCCTGGGGGCGCTGGGACTTGCTCGGCGCGACGCGGGACGACGCCGCCGGCGAGGCCTTCGACAAGGTGGGCAAACTCCTGCGCCTGGGATTCCCGGGCGGCCCGGCGCTCTCGCGCGCGGCGGCGAAGGGCCGAACCGATGCCTATGACTTCCCGCGCGCCCGGCTCGGCATCGAGCGCGGGGGCCTCGATCTCAGCTTCAGTGGGCTCAAGACCGCAGTGAAGCTCTTTCTCGACCGGGCCGGGTGGCCGCAGGAGCCGCGCGATCCCGGCGAGCGGGAGCACTTCGTCGCCGACGTGGCGGCGAGCTTCCAAGAGGCGGTTGTCGATGTGCTGACGGCCAAGTTGCTCAAGGCGGCGGAAGTCAGTGACACCCGGTGCCTCCTGATCGCCGGAGGGGTGGCGGCGAATGCGGCATTGCGGGCGCGGTTGCAGGGGGCGGCCCGAGAGCGGGGCCTGACGCTCTGGATCCCGGACACCCGCTTCTGCGGCGACAACGCGGCGATGATCGGGATGGCCGGACTCCACCACTTGCGCCGCGGGGAGCGCTCCCGCTATGACTTGGCGGCGATTCCCAATCTCGATGACTGGGAAGGCTTCTACGAGTCGGGCGTCTAAGGCGGCCGCGGCGGGGTACTCCCCGGCGCCTGGCGCCGAACGGGCGGTCTGCCCGATCCTCCTGGCGGATCGGGCATCCGACAATGCTCCCGGGCCTGGGCCGGGTCCCGCCTGTCGGCGCACACGCTCCACTTCCCCCAGGAATCCAAACGTTGCGCACACCGCTCCGAGACCGCACGCCCCGCGGCACTTCACTTGCATGGCGAGCAGTGACGGTGTGGTGGAGTCCAGGCCTGCATGTGCGGTGGTCGATTCCGCGCATCTGGCACGCGTTACCTGCACATTGCGGCAGGTCTCAGGCTGAACGGCGATAAACATGCCCACGGGTGCCGCCGATCCCTCAAACAGGCGGTGATCAAGGGCCAAGGGCAACGAGAAAAGGTAGGAAGTGGTCATGTTAGAAACTCAGGTGAACATCCTTGTAGTAGAGGATGAGGTGACCCTGAGAACCGCACTCAAGGTGCAACTCACCGGGGCGGGGTACCGTGTCCGCACCGCGGTGGATGGCGAGGACGCGTTGCTCAAGATTGAGGAGGAACTTCCCTCGCTCGTTCTGCTCGACGTCGTCATGCCCAAGATGGACGGCTACGAGGTCTGCCGGCGAATCAAGGACGACATCCACACCGCCAGTGTGCCGGTGATCATGCTGACGGCGCGCAGCGATCATGAGGACAAGCTCAAGGGCCTGCGCGGCGGGGCCAATGACTATGTGACCAAGCCCTATGACTGGACCGAACTGCAGGAGCGTGTGCGCAACATGCTCCAATGGAGCCTGATGCAGCGCGAGGCGAATCCGCTGACCGGGCTGCCGGGTAACATCGCCATCGAGAAAGAAGTGCGCGGGCGGCTCGCCTCGGAGGTGCCGTTCGCCTTCATGTATCTCGACATCGACAACTTCAAGGCGTTCAACGACTACTACAGCTTCCGCAAAGGTGATGAGGCCATTCGGCTGACCGCATCGATCATCTCGGTAACTGCGAGCCTCGAGGGGGATGGCAGCGGCTTCGTCGGTCACGTCGGCGGGGATGACTTCGTGCTGATCGCCAGCCCCGAGAGTGCGCCCGCTATCGCCGATGCCATCGTGACGGAGTTCGATGAGAAGATTCCCAAGCTCTATCGCGATGAGGATCGGCAGCGGGGGTACATCGAGACCAAGGATCGTCGGGGCGAAGTTCGGCGCTATCCCCTGATGACGATTACCATCGCCGCGATCACGAACAGTCACAGAAAGATCGACCACCTGGGCGAACTGAGCCGGATCGCCGCCGAATTGAAGGCGTTCGGCAAGGAGCAGTCCAAGAGCGTTGTGGTCTGGGATCGGCGCGAGGCAGCCTGAAGTTGGCGGTCCAGCGGGCCACGGCATCCAGTCGTGCGACGCAACTCTGCAGGGAGGCATCTTCGGTGAGCCGCAAGCGCATTCTGGTCGTCGACGACGAAGTCTACATGCTTCACATTCTCGAGTTCAGCCTTCACATGGAGGGCATGGAAGTCATCAGCGCCGCCAGCGGACAGGAAGCGCTGCAGAAGATCGCCGAAGAACCTCCAGATCTGATCATCCTCGATGTGCTCATGCCCGAGATGGACGGCTACGAGGTCTGCCGCCGGTTGAAGCAGGAGGAGAGCACGCGCTCGATTCCGATCGTCTTTCTCACCGCCAAGGATAGCCGCAAGGATCGCACCTTCGGTCTCGATCTCGGAGCCGACGCCTACATCACCAAGCCGTTCAGTCCCCAGACACTGGTCGATACGATCACCGAACTGCTCGAAGATGTCCACCATGACGGTTCCGAGGCGGTCGGCATGTAGCCGCTTGCTCCCCGCGCCATGTCTGGCGCGGCGCCCCGCTCTCGCCCGCAACGCGCGCGGCGCCGCCTGCTCCTCGATCCCGGCATTGCGCCCACTCCCCCCCCTCCGTTCCGGGGATATCCTATTCCCCTGATCCGTCCTATACTGGGCTCCGCGCCACCGTGCCCCCACCTGCCCGCCCGTGCGACGCCTGGGCGAGGTGCGCAAGAATCCGGCCGGGGCGCGGCGTGCGATGCGAGCGCGGCGCCCCGTTGCCCGCGAGGCGAGGAGCAGAGCGTGCAGGCTTCACCGACATTGGCGCAGGTTGCGCTTCCCCTGGCGTTGCCCCATCCGCTGCTCTATGAGATTCCGCCCTCCTTGCGGGGCCAGGTTCAGTGTGGCCACCGGGTCGCCGTGCCGCTGCGCGGCACGCGCGCCCATGGGATCGTCGTCGGGCTGACGGGGGCGTCGGCCAAGTCGGCAGGGATGAGCCTACGCCCACTCGAGGGTCTTGATCCGGCCGATGTGCTCCTGGCTCCGGCGCTCTTGAGTCTGGTGCGGTGGGTGTCGCGCTACTACGCGGCACCGATCGGGATCGCCTGCGAGACCGCCGTGCCGCGGGTGGTCGCCCGCCCGCCACGGAGCGCCTCGACGGCGCAGTCCGGTGCGCGGGGAGATGGGCAGCCGATTGCGCAGGAAGATGCACAGTCCGGTGGGCGGAAAGCGGGTGGGCCCGATGCGCCGGAGGGCGGGGCGGATACCCGCCCGCCGGGCACGCCGCTCTCGCTCAATCCCGCGCAGGCGGCCGCGCTGGCGCCGGTGGTCGCCGCGCTGGAGGCGGGCGTGAACCGGACCTTTCTTCTGCAGGGCGTAACCGGCAGCGGCAAGACCGAAGTCTATCTGCAGGCCGTCGCCACGGCACTCGAACGGGGACGCACCGCGCTCTTTCTGGTTCCGGAGATTGCGCTCGGCACGCAGGTGATGGCGCGGGTGCGGGAGCGCTTCGGCGACCAAGTGGCCGAATACCACAGCCAATTGACCCCCGGGACGCGCCGGCGGGCCTGGTGGCAGGCGCATGCCGGCCGGGCGCGCGTGGTTGTCGGGGCGCGTTCGGCGGTCTTCGTTCCCCTGCGTGATCTCGGACTGATCGTGATCGACGAAGAGCACGAACCTTCCTATAAGCAGAGCGAGACCCCTCGCTACCATGGGCGCGACACGGCCCTGATGCGGGCCCGTCTCGAGGGGGCGGTCACCCTGATGGGTTCGGCCACGCCCTCGCTCGAGTCGCGCCGCAATGTGGAGCAAGAAAAGTACGTGCGCTTGCATCTCCCCGAGCGGATCGCCGCCCGGCCCACACCGCGGGTGACGCTCGTCGACTTGCGGAGCAAGCAGGAAGGCGCCGCCCCTTCGATCGGTGGCCTCGATGTCGTCGGCACCGGCGATGCCGATCGTGGAGAGCCGCTCTCGGCGTATCTGCGCGAGCGGTTGCAGGCGGTGATCGCCGCGGGGGATCAGGCGATCCTGTTCCTCAACCGGCGGGGATTCTCAACCGCAGTCCAGTGCCGTGACTGCGGCTATGTGTTCGAATGTCCACACTGCAGCGTCGTTCTGACCTTCCACCGCAAGCGGCGCCTCCTGCGGTGCCACTACTGCAATCATGAATTGCGCGAGATCCGGGCCTGCCCGGAATGCGCGGGCCACGATTTCGCCTACACTGGGGTCGGAACGCAGCGTGTCGAGGCGGCTCTCGCTGAGCAGCTCCCGGAGGCGCGCGTGCTGCGGATGGATCTCGATTCGACCCGGCGGCGCGGCGCACTCGCTACGATGATCGCCGATTTCGAGCGCGGGGCGGCCGATGTGCTCCTGGGAACCCAGATGGTGGCCAAGGGCTTCGACTTCCCGCGCGTCACCCTGGTCGGGGTGATCAACGCCGACCGCGAGATGGGGTTACCCGATTTCCGGGCCCAGGAACGTGCCTTCCAGCTGCTCACGCAAGTGGCGGGGCGCGCGGGCCGCGGGAACAAGCCCGGGGAGGTGGTGTTTCAGACGTACCAACCCGAGCATCACGTCATCACCGCGGCGGGGCACCAGGATTACGAGGCGTTCTATCAGAGGGAACTCGCGGAGCGGCAGTCGCTGCGCTATGTTCCCTTCCGCCGGATGGCGAATCTGCTCTTTGATGGACCCGATGAGGCCGAGGTCACTCGGGTGGCCGAGGCGGTGGCCCAGCGCCTGACCGGGCGCTCCGGCGTGGAGTTGCTCGGCCCGGCGCCGATGCCGCTTAGCCGCCTGAAGGGCCAGTACCGTTGGCACCTGACCCTGCTCGCGGGCCGCCCCGGCTTACTGACTGCGCTGCTGCACGATGTGTTGGCGGCGCAATGGGCGCGCCGGGGACGACCGCGGGTCAGGATTCAGGCCGATATGGACCCAGCGAGCATGCTCTAGGTCGCGTGGGACGCTTGACACCCCCCGCGCGGGCGGCCTAGGCTTTCCTCGGTTCGGGACCATGTTGGATTGCGCCTCCGTGGGGCGTGTGTGCTCGCCCGCTGGGGACGGGCAACTGCAAAGGAGAGGGAGAAATGAAGAGCCGTTCGAGCCTGGTCGCCTGGGGTGCGCTGGTTGTGATCGTCGCCCTGCTGGCGGGGTGCGGCAGCAAGTGGATTGCCGGTGGAAAACTGCACTTCTCGCAGAGCCGCTTCGAGCGGGCGCTCGAGAACTTCCAGAAGGCGGTCGAGGAGCAGCCCAACAACGGCGAGGCGCATCTCTGGTTGGGGCGTACGCTCGCTGAGCTGGAGCGCGATGAGGAGGCGGTCGGGGAGGTGCGCAAGGCCGCCGAGTTGGATCCGACCCAGGCCGAGATGGTCGACAACACCCTGATTTCCTTCTGGAGCCAGCGCTACAACAGCGCGCTCGCCTTCGCCAAGGATGGCGCCGAGGCCGAGGGCGCCGAGCAGCAGGAAGTCCTCGGGAAGGCCGAGGAGCGCTTCCTCCGTGCGATCATCTTCTGTCCCGACAGCGTCCAGAACTACAGCAATCTCGGCAAGGTGCTCTATCAGCTCGGGCGCATGGACGAGGCGATGGAGATGTTCGGCAAATCTCGTCAGCTTTCGGCGGGGCGGCCCGACCTGCAGAAGTTCCTCTTCTCGCTCTTCAAGTACTTCGGCGAGGAGGCGCTATTGGCGGCCGACCGCGAGAGCTACGAGCGGGCGCTCGCGCTCCTGCACGATGCCGAGACGATTCCGGCCGATCAGGAAGACCTGCTCGAAGTGCACTTCAATATTGCGACGGCCTACTTCCGGCTCTCCGACCTCGTCGAGGGAGGCGGCAAGGAGAATGCCCTCGCCAAGGCTGCGGAGTATTACCTCAAGGTCCTCGAGGTGGCGCCGGAGGATCTCGATGCCCTGCAGAGCCTGGCGTATGTCTACTCCGAGCGCGGCATGCATGAGGAGGCGATCGAGTTCGGCCAGAAGCGACTCGACACGGAGCCCTGGAAGGCGGCCCCCAACATGCTGATGCACAGCCTGTACAAGGCAGCCGGCCAAGACCGCATGGCCAACGGACACATCCTGATGGTCCAGATCCTGCGCGAAGGACAGCGCCGATCGGTGGGCTATGCTCGCGAGGAGGCGCCGAAGTATGGCCCGAGCGCGGATATCAAGAACGTGCTGCGCGACCGGGGCCAACCGGAGGAGGTGCGCACCTTCAACGTCGGCGCGACGCCTTACACGGCTTGGTTCTACTGGACCGATGGGCGTGTCTATATCTTCCGTGAAGGCACCGAGCAGATCCGGGTCGGCTTCGCGCCGATTACCGAAGAGCAGCTTCAGGCGATCATAGGCTGAGAAGAGTTTCCGCGAGATGAACGGTGCAGCGTCCGGTTGGATCGATCCCGCCACGGCTACGATGTGCCCACTCGAGGGCTGTGCGATCGTCGTTCTCGGTTACGGGAACCAGGGGCGCGCCCAGGCCTTGAACCTGCATGACAGCCTGAAGGCGGCCCCCCGCGCGGGAGCCGGCGTGCGCGTCTGGGCGCGCGCCGGGGGAGCCTCGGCGCGGCAGGCCCTCCGCGACGGTTTCGAGGTAATCGACACCGCGGCGCTCGGGACCGGCGATCTCTTTCTCTGCTTACTTCCCGATGAGGTCCAGGGCGCTTTCATCACCGAGACGCTGACGCCGGCCGTGCGCGCCGGCGGTCGACCCGGCCGCATCGGGTTCGCGCATGGTGGAGCGCTGGCGTTCACGGAACTCGGTGAGCATCTGCGCCGGCCCCCGTGGGTCGAGACGTTTCTTGTCGCCCCCTCGGGACCCGGCGTCGATGTGCGCGACGAATTCGCGGCCGGATGGGGCGTGCCGGCGTTGCTGGCGATCTGGCACGATCAGAGCGGCGCGGCCTACGATCGCGCGCTGGCGGTCGCTACCGGAATCGGCGCCACACGGGCGGGCGTTTGGCGAACGACGGTAGCGGCGGAAGCGGCCGTTGATCTCTTCGGTGAACAGGCGGTCATCTGCGGCGGCATCACCGCATTGTTGCGCTGTGCTTACCAGACGTTGATGCGGCAAGGATACGATCCTGAGATGGCCTATCTCGAGTGCGTACATCAGCTGCGCTTGACGGCGGAACTCATCCACCGTCACGGGGTTGCCGGTATGCGCGAGCGCATCAGCGGCACCGCGCGCTTCGGTGACCTCACCCGGGGCCCCCGGTTGGCGGAAGCTGGAGTTGCCCGGGCGATGGCCGATATTCTCAGTGAGATCGAGTCCGGGGCTTTCATGCGCGAGTGGCAAGCCGAGGTTCGCGCGGGTTCCCCGCGGCTGGAGGCGTGGCGCGGCGGAATCGATCAGGATTCGATGGAGATGGTTGGCCGGGACGTGCGGGCCCATGTGTTGCGCCCCGAGCCCTCCGGTGGGCGTCGATCCGGTGGTTCCGGGGTGTCCGGCGAGCAGGGAGAAAGCCGTTGACACCTGTTTCGGGCTTGGACTAGCATCCTGATGCACGGTGCATACGGACACCAGGAAGTCAAACCGACGACTCTCCAATGATCCCTGCCCTGTACGCTAGGTAGCTGAGCGCCTCCGGGTACTTGCCTCACAGACCGATCAGCGCAGCGGCTAGGAAGAGTGGCGACAGGGATGCGGATACACCGTCACGGCTAGGACCGCGGCGGAAACACCGTCACGGCCAGGGTCACGCTGGCACAATCCATTCAGGCAAGTGACATGTAGCGCGCAGGAGTTGTGCCGACGGTTTCCGAATCCGGCTGGCAGGTTCAACGACTCTTGTGCATTGCCGTGCTGTGATCGAGAGCTATGGGATAATCGAAAGCGATGGGAGTTGAGTAACAAACCATGACGCCACGACAGAGCAAGGCCGCTACGGCCGACGAGACGCGGGCCGAGGCCCCGGAAGAGCGCACGACGACGACGAAGACGAAGCGAGCCGTGAAGGAGGAGACCTCCGAGACGCCCACCAAGGTGCGCGAGAAGGGCCTCGATCTGACGGGCATGAAGAAGAAGACGATTGCCCAATTGGTCAAGACGGCCCAAGAGATGGAGGTCCAGGGGGCCACCGGGCTGCGCAAGCAGGACCTGATGTTCAAGATTCTCGAGGCGCAGACGCAGCAGAACGGGCTGATCTTCGCCGAGGGCGTGCTCGAGATCCTGCCCGAGGCCTACGGATTCTTGCGCTCGCCCGACTACAATTACCTACCCAGCCCAGATGACATCTACGTCTCGCCCTCGCAGATCAAGCGCTTCGATCTGCGCACCGGGGACACGATTTCGGGGCAGGTGCGCCCGCCCAAGGATGGGGAGCGCTACTTCGCGCTGCTGCGTGTCGAGGCGGTCAACTTCGAAAGCCCTGAAGTCGCCAAGCAGAAGACGCTCTTCGACAATCTGACGCCGCTCTATCCCGAGGAAAAGTTCACCTGCGAGACGACGAACCGTGACATGACCGCGCGGATCATCGATCTCTTGAGCCCCATCGGCAAGGGGCAGCGCGGGCTGATCGTCTCTCCACCGAAGGCGGGCAAGACGATTATCCTGCAGAAGATCGCCAATGCCATCCTGGAGAACCATCCAGAGGTCATGCTGATCGTGCTGCTGATCGACGAGCGCCCCGAGGAAGTCACCGACATGCAACGCACCGTCGACGCCGAGATCATCAGCTCGACCTTCGACGAGCCGGCCGAGCGGCATGTGCAGGTCGCCGAGATGGTGATCGAGAAGGCCCGCCGGCTGGTCGAGCACAAGCACGATGTCGTCGTGCTGCTCGACTCGATCACGCGTTTGGCCCGTGCCTACAACACGGTCGTGCCACACAGCGGCAAGATCCTCTCCGGAGGTGTCGACTCCAACGCGCTCCACCGGCCGAAACGCTTCTTCGGCACGGCGCGCAACATCGAGGAGGGGGGCTCGCTGACGGTCATGGCGACGGCCCTGATCGAGACCGGCAGCCGCATGGACGAGGTCATCTTCGAGGAGTTCAAGGGCACCGGCAACAGCGAGCTGTACCTGGACCGTCGCCTGGTGGACCGGCGCATCTGGCCGGCGATCGACATCAGCCGGTCCGGCACGCGAAAGGAAGAACTCCTGCTCGACCCGGACGAACTCAAGTACGTGTGGGTCCTGCGGCGGGTGCTGACCGAGATGAACGTCGTCGAGTCGATTCAGTTGCTTCGCGGACGCCTCGAAAAGGTCAAATCGAACGCCGAGTTCCTCATGGCGATGAACCTGTCGTAACAAGGCAAAAAGGTACCAGGAACCTTTTCCCTGAAGGGCC
>JAGMBO010000005.1 GCA_023129715.1 Candidatus Eiseniibacteriota bacterium
GTCGGCTGAGTTTTGGCACACTACGCCGAGGCGCTATCAGCGAACCAGAACGATGCGGCGGCTGACGCGGCGCCCGTCGGCATCCAAACGCAGGAAATAGACCCCACTCCCCACACGCGCTCCGCCTTCATCGGCCCCATCCCAGCGCAGGCTCTGCGGCCCGGCGGGCGTAGGGCCGCGCAGCAAGTCGCGAACCCGGCGGCCACTGACATCGAAGAGCGCCAGGCGCGCCTCGCGCGCGGGCGCGCGCAGTCCGAAGCGGATCGTCAGTCCGGCCCCGCCGGCCAGCAGGGGCATCGGGTTGGGCAATGGTGCAGCAAGAAAGAAGGTATGCCGTCCCGCCGCGGTGCGGATCGTGATCGTATGCGTCTCCCGCCGGGTCCCGTCTGGAAGCACGGCCAGCAGCATGTACTCATAGAGCGTCCCCGAGGCCACTCCGACATCGAGGTAGCGCAACTCCCCATCCCCATGCACCGGCGCGTCCGGATTGCGCAGGGCATACTCAGCCCCCGGGAGTTCGGGCATCCGGCGGTAGACATAGAAGTCGGATCCGAGTAGCGCCGGAGGCGGAGTCCAGCGGATATCGATTCCACCACCGGTCTCGGCCACCGCGAAGGCGACGAGTTCGACCGGGGTGCCCTCGTAGCGCGCCCACAGCCCGCTTGGACGCCGAAAGGGGGGGCCGCCGCGATAGAGCTGACACTCGGTGCCCGCGGACCCAAACCGCAGCAGGCTGCCGGTCGGACCGGGGTAGCCTCCCGGGTTGGCCGTGCCGTCGGCGATCAGTAGACGTCCATCCTCGTCGCAGATCAGCGCCCGCGGATCCTGGACGTACTCACACGAGGCGATCAGCTGCGGGGATGCATCCCCGGACAGGTGGTAGACGAGCCCACCGCCCAACCCCCGCTCGACGACCAGCAACTCCCCGCCGGGCCCCCACCCCCCACACCGCGGCGAGCGGAAGGGATCGCCCACCCAGAGGGTCATCACCGTTCCCGTGAGCGGATCGACACTGAAAACCCCACCGGTGAAGCCGCCCACCCCCGGCTTGGCGGCGCGATCGACGACGTAGAGCATCCCGCTGATTCGATCGAGGATCAGGTCGACCGGTTCCGCGAAACGCGCATCGGAGGCGACCAGGCGCCCCGATCCCGTCTCGAGGTCAACGCTGTAGATCGCCCCCGGTCCTCCGCTCTCGGAGCCGGAGATCAAATCCAGGGGATCGGCCTCCCGATCCAGGAGGTAACAGAGCGTGCTGTCCAGCAGGGCGAGGGCGACCGGCTCGACCAGGCTCGAATCCTGGAACAGGGCAACGACCGCGCCGGTGGCCGTACTGGCGCGAAAGAGGCCCCCCTCGCCGAGTCCCGGGCCGGGAGCGTCCGCGTCGAGCACCAGCAACTCGGTCGCGCTCCCCGGCAATTGCACCACGCCAACCGGAGAACTCAGCTGCTCACTCACGACGATCGGCACCGGCTCGCGCGTCGGCCCCTCAAGACGGAAAACCGCTCCGTGCGCGACGTCGTCCTCCAATGGATTGGCGCGTGCATCGGCGACGAGAAGCTCGCCTTCCCCCGTCGCCGAGGCGACGTAGTGGCGCAGCTCGGCTTCGGTCCCCGCGGCCATCGCCGCGGTCATCACCAGGCTCTGGACCCCCCAGGGCGACTCACCGGGGCTGCGCGGCGCAACCATCATGCGGTAATCGATCGCAACCGAGTCGCCCGCGCCCAGGGGCCCCTGCCAGGTCAGTTCCGCCTCCGCCACCGCCAGGTCTCCAGCCGTCGCTTCCAGTTCCAGAACATCGAGGATCAGGATTTCGGAGAACTCGATCGTTGCGATCGCCGCGGGCTCGACGAGCGTGGAGCTGTTCTCGAGCACCAGCCGGCAGTCGAGCGTATCCCCGGCCGCAAAGCCACCCTCGCGGCCGTCGACCAGCCCCCAGCGGCGGATCCCGATGCGAGGCGCCGGGACCCGCACAATCGCCTGTAGGCGCGCGAGCGACGAATGCTGCACGGCACCGATCAGTTCGCCCGTCAGGCGATTGACCCGCAGGAGCGCCCCCGATCCCTCACCGCCCGACGGCTGAGCCGTCGAATCGACCACCAGCAACTCATCCGTAGAGAGGGCCAGCATGCGGGTCGGTGTTCCGAAGTCGTCGGAGGTCAGGAGCACCTCGATCTCGCGCGTATCCGGGTCGATGCGCCGAATGCCCGTATCACCCCCGATGTGCCAGATCGGATCGGTGAAGTAGAGCCCTTCCCCCGCGACCCAGGCCAGTCCCTGGGGATCGGCGAGCGCATCATTGGCCAGCGTATCGATCAGCGTCCCGGTCTCGCTGTCGAGGATGAAGAAAGCGCCGCTGTTCTGAACCGGATAACCTCCCGGGTTGGCCCGCACGTCGGCAACCCAGAGATCGCCATTCGGGGCCAGCGCCATGTCGACGGGGCGGCGGAAGGCCTCGGGGTTCGCCCAGACCTCCGGGTCGCCACCCTCCTCGGGCACATAGAAGACCGCTCCGTGCCCGACGCCGCCCGGTGAGGGCACCTGGGAATCGAGCACCCAGTAGCCACCCTGCGGGTGGGCCAGCAGGCGCAGCGGCATCACCAGGGGATCCCCCATCGCCAGGGTGGTCAGGCTGTCGGTCGTCAGATCCCAGAGCTTCAGGGCCGGCTGGGAAGGCTCCTCACCGGACGTGTCGACTTGCGTGGCGAGCACGGCGAGGCGCTCGTCCCCGACCACGAGGAGATCGACCGGATTGACCAGCTCGGGATGTGTTCGATAGGGGTACAGCGCTCCCTCGTCCCGATTGTAGAGGTAGAGCGCGCCCTGAGCTCCCATCTCGAAGGGATCGGCCTGCGTATCGAGCACGAGAATCTGATCGGGCGGGAGCGGCCCGCTGATCGTATCGCGCAGTGTGGCGGTCGAGGGATCCTCTCCCCCGATAATCTGTAAGGTGACCTCCGCGGTCGCCGGGCTCACCGCTAGAGAGTCGACCCGCAAGAGCACGCGCAGCGATTCGGGTGCGACAAAGGCGAGGTCGGCCGACCAATGCAGCGTGCCTGAGGAGACCTCGGCGCGCACATCGCCGCGGCTGGCCGTGGCCGAGATGAAACGCAACACCGACGAGTAGGTCAGCACGCCTCCGGCGCCGAGTCCCGGCGTCGGTACTTGGTTCTCGAGCACCGCCGCAACCTCGAGCGTGTCACCCGGCGCCAAGCGGCCCCCGTTGAGATCCTCCATCGCGAACTGCCGGCTGACGATCTCCGGGGGCTGATAGCGGGCGGCGCGGCGGGGGCGACCGAGACGAAAATGGAAGCTCTGCATCTCGAGGTTCCACCGCCCTCCTTGCCGGTAGAGCCGCAGGAGTCCGCCGTGTCCCGGGTAATAGAGATTGCGCTGCACATCGCAGATCACGAACTCATCGTTGCCCCAGGGAACGATCCCGGCCGGTTCGATGAGCAACGTGTCCTGCGGCGAGGAGGCAAGACGCGTGAAGCTGAACACCCCGGACCCGAGGCGTACGAGCTGGATAACCGACGGCAGGCTCTCCACGATATCGGTCACGAAGATGCGCCCCCGCGAGTCGACACAGAGACTGTAGGGATCGTCCATCAGCCCGGTGGCGCTCAGGCTCTGGACAATCGCGCCGTGGCGATCGAGCTCGATGATGCTGCCCCAGCGCGGCGCGGCCGGCGCTGACTGGTAGTCGGCCACCAGGTAGTGGCCCCCCACGTCGGGATGGACATCGACCGGATCGCCCATGACAGCAAGATCACCGGCCGCGAAGAACGTCGTCAGCTCGCCGGTCTGCAGGTCGAGGCGATAGATCGCCCCCGCGGTTGCGTCGGGATAGGTGCCCTTGGGGTCGGCGATCAGCAGGGCCCCGTCGTGGGCCATGCAGAGGCCGCTCGGATCGCTCAACGGCGATCCCTCGTAGAGCACGCTGAGCGAGCGGTCGACCGGATCGATGGCGACCACCTTCGGCCGGTCCGGATCGCTGTCAAGCACGTAGACCCAGCCGTCGGGCCCGATCGTCACGTCGACCGGCGCGGGCAGCAGCCCGGTGCGATCGGCGGCCCACTGCTCGGGTTGATACCCGGTTGCATCGAGGGTGAAGAGCTGCGGGGCCGGATAGACCCTGTAGGGATCGGCGAAGATCACCAGGCCCGGTTCGAGACCCGCCGCGATGTCATAGCGGAGCGTGTCCCGGCGCGCCAAGGCCTCACCGGTCAGCTCAATCGCTACCGCGACTTCGCTGCCGGCAGTGAGTGCTTCAGGTACCCGCACATCGACCGTAACCCGCAAGCTCTCCTGCGCGGCCAGCGATCCCTCCCAGGCGAAGCGGTTGGCGCCGACATCATAGGAAAGCGCGCCGCTCGCGGCACTGGCGGTTCCGAAGAGGCAGTCTAGGGAATCGAATGCCACCGCCAGGCGCAGATCCGCCGCGTTCGCGCCCCCGCCGTTGATCAGATCGGCGACCAGCGTGCCCCGCGCACCGGGCAGCAGATAGGTTTCGGGAAGACCGGTCAGGGTGACGCGGCTCGCGTCGAGATCGGGCCCGGCGTAGAGTCCGCCCGAGCGCAGGTCGGTGAAACGGGAATCAGTGAGAACATCGATGAGATCCCCACTGGCGAGATCGATCCGCACGACAACGCCCTGCGCATTGGCATAGCCGTCGGGGTTGGCCGTCCGGTCGACCACGGCGAGTTGGTCCCCGGGCAGGACGACCAGATCCACCGGATCCCGCAAGACCGCCGCACCAAGCGTATCGATGATCGTCAGACTGCTCAGCGAGATCACGTAGATCGCCCCGCGGGCATCCGGATAGGCCGGCAGAATCGCCCGCGCATCGAGCAGCAGAATCGTCTCCGCGTCACGCAGGGCCACCGCCACCGCACGATCCGCAAAGCTGAGCGAGAGGAGCGGCTCGGTCTCGTGGGTCTCGGGATCGACACGGAAGAGCGCCCCGGTACCCGGCGCGCCCGAACTCATCCGCCCCCAGGCATCCATGACCAGGATCGTGCCCGCCGCCTCGGCGACCAGATCTCCCGGCGCCACAAAGAGGGAATCGCTGGCGATCAGACCAATCGCCTCGGTGGCCGGATCGAGTGAGAAGAGCGCCCCCTGATACCCCTCGCCGAGTGGATCGGCACTCCGATCCAGCATGAGGATCTCTCCCGCCGCGCCGCGCGCGAGCGAGACGATCTCGGAAAAGAAGGGATGGACGATGCTACGCGACGCCGCGCCCAGGGAATCGTAGGCATCGGCCATCCAGACCCGGGGACCATCACCGACATAGAGCGTCTTCTCCGAGCCCCAGGTGATCCCTGAGAGGCCGCTGATCCCGGCAAGGTAGCGAACAGGACGCACGCCCGCACTCACGGGATCCGCAGCCACCAGGGCCCCGGCGGCCGCCCCCGCGGGCCAGCCGCGGTCGACGAGGATCAGCTCGCCGAACTGGGGCGGATCGACCGCCCCGGCGGAGCCCACGGCAATCAACGCCGCCAGGAGCAGGCCGGCAACCCGGATCCACGGCGCCGACGCGAAACCCAGGCCGGCGATCCCGGTCATCCTGCGGGCTTCTGCATCGCGTGCCCCTACCACCGCAGCTTCTCCTCCCGCCCCGGACGCCCCCGCCCGGAGCGGCTCCCGCCCGCGCATGCGGGAAGGACCCCGATCATGATTGGGCGGCTCGGGCGGTGAGTCAAGATTGCCCCTCCCTCAGATCCACTGCAGGAGCAGGGTCGTCGCGCCCAGGTAGATGGTCAGCCCCACGATGTCGTTGGTCGTCGTCACGAAGGGGCCGGTGGCCAGCGCCGGATCGGCGCCGAGCCGCTTGAAGACCAACGGCACCGCCGAGCCGACGATCGCCGCAAACGTCATCGCGACCGCCAGGGAGAAGCCGACGACCGCCGCCAGCTTGATGCGGCCCAGCCAGAGGGTCACGATCAGCCAGAGCACGGCCGCGAGAATCAGCGCATTGAGGGCCCCGACGGCGATCTCCTTGACCAGGCGAGCTCGCGAGGTGGGCTCGGCGATCTCGCCGGTCGCCAGTCCGCGCACGATCGTCGCCGAGGACTGGATCCCGACATTGCCGCCCATCGCCATGATCACCGGAACGAAGAAGGAGATCTGCAAGGCCTCGCGGAACTCGAAACCGGTGACAAAGCGGCTCATCACCCATGCCGAGAGCGCGCCCCCGGCAAGACCGAGCAGCAGCCAGGGAAGCCGGTTGCGCGAGACGGAGAGCACCGAGTCGCGCGGCGACTCCTCCTGCAGGGCGCCCGAGAGGCGCACGAAGTCCTCCGAAGCCTCCTCCTCATAGACATCGAGGATGTCATCCAGGGTGATCTGTCCGAGCAGCCGTCCAACGTCGTCGACGACCGGCACGACGACGAGATCGTACTTGCGGACGAGCTCGGCAACCTCTTCCTGATCCAGAGAGGCCGGTACTGAGAGGAATTCGCGATCAGCGATCTCACCGACGAGCCGGTCCGGTTCGTTGAGCAGCATGCTGCGCAGTGAGAGGGTCCCGGTGAGCCGCCCGCCGCGGTCGACGACGAAGACCTGGGGCACATCGCGTTGGGTCTCTCCGGCTTGACGCAGGCGCTCGATCGCCTGGGAGAGGCGCTCGCCTTCGGGAACCGCCACGACCTCGACGGCCATGATGCCGCCGGCGGTGTCCTCGGGATAGGCCAGCAGCCGCCGGACGCGCCGGGACTCGGCCGGATCGATCTCGGTGAGGACGCACTCGGCGACATCATCGGCGAGATCCTGAACGAGATCGGTGGCATCGTCGGAGTCGAGATCCTCGACCAGATCGACGATCTGCGAGGCTTTGAGCACACTCAGGAGTCGTTCGCGGGCGCCTTCCTCCATCTCGGCGATCGCGCGGGATTGATTCTGCGTCCCGATCAGGCCGAAGACATAGGTGCAATCGTCGTCCTCCAGATTCTCGAGGACGTCGGCCAGGTCGGCGGGGTGCAGTTCGGCGAGCAGACCCCGCAGGAGTTGCTCGTTGCGCGTCGCGAGCAGCGCCCGCAGGTCGTCATGGAATTCGTCGCTGGGGGGACGCCAGAAATCCATATCGGCCCATCCCTTCTAGAACCCTACGGCGCCGGCGCCGTGTGCCGCACCGCCGCCAACGCCTCGGCGTAACCCCAGGCGGGGCTCCACTCCGAGGTGTGGCACCGGCGGCAGAGCGCCTCGGTGATTCGCGGCGCGTCGCCACCGCGGACATGGCGGGTCCCGACGCCGTGACACGCCTCGCACTGCACACCGGCCAGCGCGCCACCGCCGCGCCCGGGGTGATAGCCCCCGGGGCGTCCATAGCCGGTCACATGACACCGCACACAGGCGGGATCGCCGCCGCGGCCCTCGTCCCTCAGCGTGGTCAGCGCGTGGGCATGGGCCGTCGCCGACCACTGCTCGCTCTCGGCAACATGACACCGCCGGCAAACGGATTGGCCCAGATAGTGGTCCTGACTCGAGACGGGGGCGCGGGTCGTGGACGAGCGCAGTACCCCTCGGGCCGCCCGTTCGGCCTCTCCGACCTGGGCAACAACGAGGGAATCCTCCGGCAACGCGACATCGAGTACGATCTGGCGCCCGCCCCAATCGAGGATCTCCCCGTCCGGGGAAACGATCAAGCGCGTCGCCGAGAAGGACTGCCCATGGGAACCGCTCCGGTTCAGGATCACCTCGCCCACCGGCATCGCATAGGTCGTCGGAATCGGGCGGTAGCCGCTCAGAACGACGTCGATGCCCTCCACCTGCCTGGCGATCCGAAACCCCTCCTCGTTGCCGACACACGCCATCACGACAACGATCTCGGCCGAATCCCGGATCGTGGGAAGCACCTCGGCGATCGCCGCCAGGGGATCCTGGTAGGTGTAGGGAATGCCCCCGGGCATCTGGATCGCACCGAACGCCGACTCACCGAGAACCCCGATCAGACCGACGCGGAGGCCGGCCCGCTCGACGATCAGACTGCGCGGGGCAATCGGCCGCTGCTCCCCGTCGATGAGCTGGGTGAGATTCGCATTCACCAGGGGAAGCGCGTGACCCGCCAGCAGCGCCTGGAACTCCTCCCAATGCGCCAGCTCACGCGGTCCCGGCGTCATCGCCGCCACGCCCTCGCGCTCGAGACGCTCGATGAGCAGTTCGTTGACCGGCCCCCACCGGCGCGGCGCCACCTCAATCAGATCCCCAAGGTCGAGGATCAACAAGGGGAATGCTCCCACCCGCAACGAATCGACCATCCTGGCCCGCCGGGCCAGACCGCCCTTGCGCTGGTTGCTTCACCCGACCGCGCGGAGCTTGCCATCGAGCGAACCGCTCGCCAGGATCAAGAGCGCCGCATTGGCCGGCCGTCGCCCGGCCTCTCCGAGCATCGGAGCACGGCAGCCGGGCAGGCCCATGGCCAGCAGCGGCAGGCCGAAAGCGATCGCCGCCAAGGCGGCGGTGTAGCGTCTAGCCCTCGATCTCGCCATGCTCGTCCCGCCTCTCGCTGTGCGTGACCCGAGGCCGGCCCGCCAGCCGGCTGGGCAGCCCGGCGCTTGCGCACCAGCCCCGGCGCCGACGGCCCCGCCAGGACCCGGAGTCATGCTCCCACTCCATATTATAGTCTACCATCCTAGCCTCAAGCTTGCGGATTGGGCAATCGGCAAGGCCCCATGCGATTCGCATCAACATGCCTGCGCCCTACCGCACGGCATCCATCTCATCAAGGCCTCAGAGACGGCGGCGTTCGTACTTGATATCCGGAAGGTCCTTGATACTGATTCGGAAGTAGTAGCTCGATCGCCCACCACTCGTCCGCCGCTCGAAGACCGCCTGCCAGCAGTGCAGATCCCGTGAAAGGGTATACCCCTGGGAGGTCACCGCCTCGTCACTGATGTCGTAGTAGAGACCGTACTGCACCCGCCATGCAGGCGTCAGTGAAAGCCCCAGGGAGAGATTGGCCGAGCTGTTCTCCTCGGCCCCGGCGCTCTTCGAGAGCACATGGGTCAGCGTCATGTGCCAGGGTCCGGTCAGTGAGGAGAGCGCGGTCACGCCCCCGGGGCCGGGATCGATGCCCCCGGCGGGGTCACCGAAGTCCCCGTGACCTTCGCTGCCTGGAGGTAGCGTGCCGGCGCCCGCGTCTGCTGTCCGGCCGGTGCCCGCCGCGGTGGCCCCCCCGGCAACCCCGCCACCGCTGAGTCTCACGTTCGTCCGCAAGGAGAGCCGGTAGTCGTCGCGCCAGCGCTCGGGATCGTGCGTGATCGAGAGATTCGAGTCCAGGAAACGGCCCGGCTGCAGCCGGAAGCTATGGGAGATGTTGCTCCAAGGTTGCGCCTGCGCGGGATCGCTCGCCTTCTCCTCGGCAAGGAAGTCATAGGCGGTCGAGGTGCTCCAGACGAGCACGTTCTCTTTCTTGCCCCCGCCATCTTCCGAGCGCCACTTCAGGTGGAAGCGTTGGGTCGCACGCAGGGAAACCGAACTTGCCTTCGAGCTGCGCAGGCTGATCCCGCCGACCGACGGAAATCCCTCGAGGTCTTCCAGCTCGGGGCGGTAGCTGTAGGCGGCGCTCAGCTCGACGACGTGCCGCAGCGCTTCCCAGGCCCCAAGATGCGGGGAAAGGGTCCCATAGAGCGTGGTTCCCGCAGAGAATCCCGCCCGCCAGGAGACGCCGGTGCGATGGCGGCCGCCGTCGGGATCCTCATGGACCCAGGCGGCAGAGATGGTCGCCGACGGGGTCAGATTGATCGCTCCCAACAGGCGGCGCTTGTCCGAGAGTCTCACATTGAGACCGGAGGCCTGATTCGTCTCCCGCTCACCGCACCAGTTCTTCGAGTAGATGCTGCGGTACTTCAGATCGCCGCGCACGTAGGTGCTCGCCAGAAACCCGAGTCGCCCCCCGTGTCCCCGTTCGTCGGCGCGCACGCCGAGCGGGAAGGAGTTCAGCGAGAAGGTCACGCTCGGAATCGACTGGCTGATCCGATTCGAGCAGTCTTCCGGGTCGCTCAAGTACTCGGTGCGATCGGCATAGAGCGAGAGCGAGGCTGCCGACCAGCTCTTGCTGAAGCTGACCTGGGAACGCAGAACCTGGTTGATGCGCTCGTCGACGCTGGCGCCGAAGTCGCGATCGCCGCCATAGTCCTTGTCGCTCTGGAAGTTTCCCGAGATCTTCAGGCTGGTACGCTCACCGAGCATCTGATCATGAGCGAGGCGGATCAGCCAGCGGTCGGCGCGTCCTCCGAGATAGTTCTCCTGGCGCGTGAACGAGGCTTCCGCCTGGCCGCTCAGGACGTAACGCAATCGATAACGCGTCTTCAGGCTGTAGGTCGTGCGCGGGTCTTCCTCGTAGTAGTCGAGCCACCCGAGCATGTCGATGTAGTCGTTGGGGGCCCAGTAGTAGCCGACGTTCTTCAGGAAGCGACCGCGTGAGGTGTCGAGACCAACCTCGACATCGGGAATCAAGATGCCGCTCTGGCGCCCACGTCGAGTCGGGAAGACCGCATAGGGAACCGCCATGATCGGAATGTGCCCCAGGTAGAGCACCACCGGGCGCGCCACGACCTTCTCGCCAGGAATGACCTTCATCTTCGGAGTTCGGAAGTGGAAGTGCGCGCTGTCGTCGGAACAAGTCGTGAAGCGCCCTTCCTCGACGAAGAAGGACTCGGCCGTCACGCGCTTGATCCGCTCTCCAATGTAGTATCCGGTGCCGAGTTGACTGCGCCCCTGGCAGATGAGTCCTTGATGCCGGTCGATACGGTAGGTCATCTCTGTCCCGACGATCTTCGAATTGCGATCGCTGAGCTCCGGCTCTCCCCGGGCGACGACGAGATTGCGCGGCGCATAGAAGACGATCTCCTCCGAGCGCAATTCCATGTCCCGGTAAGTCACGCTGCCCTCCCCCGAGATGAGCATCTTCTCGGTGGCCACCGCGAAGTCGATCTGCTCTCCCGCGTAGTGCACCGTCTCCCCGGGATCGAAGGGCAACCACGCCAGCAGGGAATCGCTTGGCTCGAGGCTGCCGTCCCGGGCGAGCTGCCGGATGGCGTTCAAGGCGGCGGGGGAATAGGCCCCCTCGCTCGGACGGCGCGTGCGCGCGGCCGGTGTCCGCGTGCGCGCGGTATCGATCTCTGCCGACCCCTGCATGGTTCCGTGAGCGGCGTCCGCCGAAGCCGCCTCGGTCGTATCGGACTCCGCCGACGCCGGGAGCGGCGCGGGCGCGGCGCCCCGGGGCGCACCCGTGTAGGGTGTCGCGTAGCGCCCCTCGGTGCCCCCCTCGAACTGGATGCGTTCGACCCCGCTCTCGCCAAAGACGAGACGCAGCCGGCGCCCCCGGGTCCAGTTGTAGCCGACGCCCTGCGTGCGGTCCTCGGGGGAGGGCAGGTAGAGCGCCTCCGCATGCCCCTCCAGCAGCACGCTGCGAATCGCGCCTTCCTCGAGGAATGCGGTCAGCGAGTCCCCGACGGCGAAATGCCGCTCTTGGGGACGGTCGGCAGGGCTGTACTCACTGCACGCATGGCCCCAGACCGAGAGGCGCTCGGCTGCGCCCCCGCGCAAGCCGACCACCATGCTGTCGCCGCTGATCCACCCTTCGGCATCCTGCATGACCGGCGCCCCGGTCAGCAGAATGCGGTCTTCGGGCAGGAGGAAGCGGGCCCGCTCGCAGAACCCCTCGGCGCCCTCGTATGTCAAGGTCACGCCACCGCTCGCCGCCCCGATGCGCTCGTCGGTCCCCATCTCGAGGGTATCGGCGGTGACGCGCAGGCTGGCGCCCTCGGGACCAAACCCCTGCTCCATCCGGGGACGGAAGGACTCGTTGCCCACGACCCACATCAGAGCGGCGGCGCGATCGTAGGTCAGATACCGGCCTCGGACCTCGATGCTGTCGACCTGATCGCGCACGAGGACTTCATCACCAGCCGTGGCGATGGAGTCGGCCAAGTTGTAGTGCAGCCAGGCGCACTCCAGACGCCGGTCGGCTTCGAGCAGGCGAACCGCCCCGCGCAAGGTGAGCGTCTCGCCGCGGCGGTCGTGGAAGAGACGGTCGGCGTAGAAGCGCCCCTCGGGCCCCTCGCCGCGCACGTTCTCCTCAAGCTCCAGTTTCTCCGACTGCCGGTAGTAGAGGCCGCGCTCGGCGTAGAGCACTCGGGATGTATCGCGGATGACCACCTGGCCCTGCAGCTCGATCACCTGCAGCTCGGGCAGCCAGCGCCCCTTCAGGGCACGGATGTGCATGGACTCGTGTTGGACCTCGACCGAGTCGATCTCCAGCGGCCCATCGATCGTGCCCACGAGCTGGCTCCCCGCCAGACGCCAGAGTCGCCCGCCAAGTCTCTGCCGGGCCGGCTCCCCCCTGGCGGGCACCTCGCCGACCGCCTCAGCCTCCGCGCTTGCCGGCACCTCTTGGGCGCGCGGCGCACCCAGGGCCCCGGCGCAGAGGGCGAGCAGACCGAGCAGGGCGGCCAGGAGGGTCAGGCATCCGGGGGGCATACGGTCTCCCCCTCGGCGGCAAGACTGTCGCCGGCAAAGAGCGCGGCGCCGATGACGCCGGCCCCCAGACCGAGGGCCGCCGCACGCAGGGAGGCGACCCGCTCAGGCCCGATGATTGCCCGCTCGCGCAGGATCGCCCGGGCGGAACCCAGCAGCAATTCACCGGCCTGCGCGATACCGCCCCCGATGACGAAGCGTTCCGGATCGAGGAGGTTGGAGAGGTTGACGAGTCCGATCCCCAGCGCTTCCCCCGCCCGGGCGAAGGCGAGGCGGGCGGCAGGGTCGCCGCGTTGCGCCGCCGCACAGAGCATCTTCGGCGTCAATGCATCCCGGTCCCCCCCCACCGAATCGTAGGCGGGCTCTCCGGACCGCCAGGCAACCTGGTCGAAGAAGTCCGCCATCAACCCGCGCCGCCCGACGAAAAGCTCAAGGCAGCCGCGATTCCCGCAGGGGCAGGGCGGTCCGTTGCGATCGATCGACATGTGGCCCACCTCGCCGCCGAAGCCGTGGAAACCTGATGCGAGGCGCCCCCCGATGACCAGCGCCCCCCCGACCCCGGTGCCCAAGGTCAGGGCCACGACCGGGGAAGCCCCCCGGCCGGCTCCGGCGCGAGCTTCCGCGAGGGCGAAGGCGTTGGCATCATTGAGAACGAAAACGGGCAGGCCAAGTTTCCCCGCGATCAGGGGACCGAGCGGCGCGTCCCGCCAGCGGGGCAGATTGGGCGAGAGATGCACAACGCCCTCGCGGCTGCTCACCAGTCCGGCGCATCCGATGCCGACGGCTGCCACGCTGCGGCCGGCCACGAACCGTCCCAGATCGCGGGCCAGCCCATCGATGGCCTTGGCGGGGGGCAGCGCGACCGGAGTGGGAAACTCGGTCTCGGCGACGAGCTCACCCTCCCTGGTGAGCAACCCCGCCTTGATCGCGGTGCCGCCGATGTCGATGCCCAGGGTCAAAGGGGTCTCTGCGGCTGGCATCGCCCTCCTCCTGCTGCCCGCGGTCGCCCTACCTCCATCGGCTCCGCCGCCGAGGGCTCGAAGGCAAAGAGCCGCTCGACCGGCCGCATCCCGAGTAACCGCATTCCCGCCTCGACGGTCAAGAACGATCCGGTGATCAGCACCGGCGCGCCCCAGCGCATCGCCCGGCGCCAGGCCTCGGCGACGCCGGCGCACGTCCAGGCCTCGAATCCGCCGCGGCGCGCGGCGCGGGCAATCGGCTCCAGCGGACCCGCGCGCGGGGAATCGAGGGGAATCAACAGCAGGCGTTCACCGAGCGGGCGGAGTCGGCGCAGGAACGCCGCGTGGCGCTTGTCTCCCAACATGCCGACGATCAGTGTTGCGTCCTTCGCATCGGGAAGCCAGCGCCTCCACGTCTCGACGATCGCGGTGGCGCCCTGGACATTGTGGGCGACATCGAAGACGGTCAAGGGACCGTGACTCCGCGGTCGGCGCAGCTGAAAGCGGCCCGGCCAGGCGCCCTGGGTCAGACCGGCTCGCCGGGCGGCGCCGTCGAGTGGCCAGCCCGCAGCGGCCAGCAGGTGGGCCGCCTCGTCGGCGAGCAGCGCATTGACGACCTGGTGGGCGCCACAGAGACGGATCGTCTGACGGCCGGTCCGGGCGCCGGCTGCTTCGGAAGCGGCGGGTCGCTGCCAGTCATAGCGCGTGCCGCGACCCTGGGGCACCACACCGTGCCAACGGACTCGCCGTTCGAGCAACTCGAGGGGGGCTGCGAGTTCCTGCGCCCGCCGTCGAAAAACCTCCCGCACCGCCGGCCCGCTCGGCCCCAGGAGCAACGGTACCCCTCCCTTGATGATGCCCGCCTTCTCGCCGGCAATCTGCGGGCGCGTGCGACCGAGCGATTTCACATGATCGAGATCGATCCCGGTGACGATCGTGAGCGCGGGATGGACCACATTGGTCGCATCCAAACGCCCCCCCATGCCGACCTCGATCACCGCGACATCAACTTGGTGGCGGGCAAAGAGCTCGAAAGCGAGCAGGGTCGTCGCCTCGAAGTAAGAGAGGCCGATCTCGCGGATCAGCGGGGTCAACTCGCTGGTCACCGCGGCGATCTCGGCGGCAGAGGAGAGGTGGCCGTCGATGCGAATCCGCTCCCGGAAGTCGAGCAAGTGGGGCGAGGTGAGCAATCCGGTGCGCAGGCCGGCGGCGGCCAGAATCGCCGTCAGCAGCGCGCAGGTCGATCCCTTCCCATTGGTGCCGGCGACATGGATCGTCGCGTAGCAGCGCTCAGGGTGCTCCCGGGCGGCGGTTGCCGCAACGATGCGCTCGAGTCCGAGCTTGATCGCGCCATGCTCGAGCGCGTAGAGGAACTGGATCGCCGCGGAGTACTCCATGACGGGATGCACTCCTCAGTCGAGAACCGGTGACGAGGAATCCCCGGCGGGGAAAGGGTTCCGTGCCGCGCGGGCGCCGGAATCCGTGCGCCGGTGGGGGACGCGTCGCGCCATGCTATCGGTGAAGTAGCGCAGGAGCGTGCCCAGGACGGCGCGCATCTCTCCCCGCGGGGTCACGCGGTCGACAAATCCGTGCGCCAGCATGAACTCGGCCCGTTGGAATCCGGCGGGCAACTCCTGACCGATTGTCTCGCGGATCACCCGCGGACCGGCAAAGCCGATCAAGGCGTTCGGCTCGGCGAGAATGACATCCCCGAGCGTCGCGAAACTCGCACTCACCCCCCCCGTCGTCGGATCGGCGAGGATCGAGATGTAGGGCACGCCCGCATCCTGCAGGCGGGCCAACTCGGCACAAGTCTTGGCCATCTGCATCAAGGAGAGAATGCCCTCGTGCATGCGCGCTCCCCCCGAACTGGAGATGATCACCAGGGGACAGCGCTCACGCCGCGCCAGAGCCGTCACCCTTGCGACTCGCTCGCCGACAACCGAACCCATGCTGCCGCCGAGAAAGCTGAAATCCATGACCCCGAGAGCGATGGGAATCCCCTCGATCCGCGCCCGACCGGTGACGACCGCCTCGCGGGACGGCTGACCGCCCTGGGCGCGAGCCACCTTCTCGCTGTACTTGCCGCGGCCGTCACGGAACTTCAGCGGATCGACGGTGCGGATTCCGTCGAAGAGCTCCTCGAAGGACTCCGGATCACAGAGGATCCGCAGATATTCCGCCGCGGGGATTCGGAAATGCGCCCCGCATCGCGCGCAGACCCACAAGCTGCGCTCCAACTCCTGGCGGTAGAGAATCTCCGCGCAGCTCGCACACTTGACCCAAACGCCATCCGGCGTTTGGCGGCGGCGGGCGACCCTGGACAAGGGGACGACCTTCTTGCGAAACCAGGACAAGGGCTGTCTCCTCTCTCACCGTCGGCGTCTTACTCCGTGATCCGCTTCCCGCGCCCCCGCACGGCGGTTTCCGAGGCTTCTGCTTGCGCGCCAGGGGTGAGATCCTGCCGCATCAACAGCGCATCCTCGCCGCCCTCGCCGTAGTAGTGCCGGCGGCGCCCGACGATGCGGAATCCGATCCGGCGATAAAGCGCCAGAGCCGCAGCGTTCGAATCGCGCACCTCGAGGTGGATTTCCCGCGCCCCGCGCCGCTCCGCTTCCGCCAAGATCGCTTCGAGAAAGCGGCGGCCCAGTCCGCGCCGCCGGTAGGCGGGCGCAACGGCCAGATTGGCGATCTGGACCTTGTCGCCGATGAACCAGGCGATCGCAAAGCCTGCCGGCCCTCCGGGACCGACCGCAACCAGAGGCCAGCGGACGTCGGGGGCCTCGTCCACTTCCGCCTGAAAGCAGGCCCGCGGCCAGGGATCGCCGAAGCAGGCGCGTTCGAGCGCAACGACCGCATCGAGATCATCCTCCCCCATCGGACGCAGGGCCAGCTCGTCCGGCTCAGCCGCCACCTTCGCGTTGCCCTCCCGGCCGCCGGGTGTCGGCACCCCGCAGGTAGGCCGGCTCCAGCGCATCGATCGCCGCGCCCTCGACCAGCTCCGCTGCGGGAGCCTGCGCCGCCAACAGCGCCGCCGCACCGGGCACGGCGCCGAGCAGCGCCCCAGGCAGCCAGACGGCGTCCGGATCGGCGGTCACCGCTGCCACCGCCTGTTCCAACACCCCGGCGACGCCATCCCCGGCACAGAGCAAGGGAAGTTTCCCCTCCCGGCGCGCGGCTTGCAAGGCTGCCTTGAGCCATGCGGCAGTCTCTCCCACGGGCCGCGACGCCGCACCAAGCAGCCACTGGAACCCCTCGGGCGCATGGTAGCCCGCCCCGCAGAACACCTCGCCTCGCCGGTAGGCGGTCAGCACCATCACCGCGCGGCCCGCCGCGCCCAGGGCGAAAGTCCGCGCCGCGATCGTCGAGAACCCCACGACCGGCACCTCCAGGCCGAGCGCAAGCCCCTTGGCGGTCGCCAATCCAACCCGCACGCCGGTGAAGGATCCCGGGCCGAGCACCACCCCAACGCGCTCAATCGCCCTGCGCGCCAGCCCGAGATCGGCCAGCAACCGATCGATCTGCGGCAAGATGCGCTCGCTCGCCGCCGCGCGCGCATCACTGCGCGTCTCGGCGAGCAGGCGCCCCTCCCGGGCCAGAGCGACTCCGCCCAGAATCCCAGAGGTATCGATCCCGAGCGCGATCACCTAGCTCCTCCCCGATCCCCGGACGACCCGCTGGAGATCTCGAATCCGTCGACCGCAAGCGGCGGCGGCATTCAAGACCCCTCCCGCTCCAGGGCTTTTCGCAGTTCAGCCGCACGCGCCCGCGGCGCACTCAGTTCCACACTGCGGCAGTCCCCGCCGGCATGCTCGAGACGCACGATCAGCGCGCCCGGTGCCAGTGTCCCGCCGAGACGTTCGGCCCACTCGATGAAGCTGATCCCCTCTCCCTCGGTGAATTCCTCCCATTCCTCCAACTCGGCTCCCCGCCCGGCCGGTTCCCAGCGGTAGAGATCGAAGTGATAGATCGGGATCCGCCCCTGATAGACGTTGAGCAGTGTGTAGCTCGGTGAGCGCACGCGGCCGGGCACCCCGAGCTCCCGGCAGGCAGCGGCGACAAAGCACGTCTTGCCGCTGCCCAGCGCCCCGATCAGCCCGACGACATCCCCGGGACGCAGACAACGGGCGATGCGCCCGGCGAGCCTGGCCGTCTCTGCCTCGCCGGCGCTCTGCCACCTCATCACCCGGACCATCTCACGCCTGCCTTCTAGGCCGGATCGAGTGTCGCCAGCGGAACGATCATCTCTTCCAGCGAGATCCCCCCGTGCTGGAAGCTGTCGCGCAGGATCCGCTCGTAGGTATGTTGTTGGGTCGGATAGACGAAGAAGAAGTCTTCGCGCGCGAAGAGATAGGTCTTCATCAATCCTCCGCCGGGCAGTCCAAAGTGCTCCGGTGTCTCGAGCACCAGGGCCTGTTCGGAGTCGCCGCGCAGCGCGGGCCCGAACTTGAACCGCGTGCCGCTCGAGGCCCGGCGATCGGCCCGCACGCGCGCCGGACGGCGCACCTGGATGTTGCCATGATCAGTCGTCACGATGACACGACGCCCCTGGCGACCCATCTCGCGGATTGCATCGCGGACGATCGAGCGCTCGAACCAGGTCCCCAAATGCGCCCGCAACCCACTGGCGTCCTGGGCGAACTCCGCCACGATCGCATCCCGACTGCGGCCATGGGTGAAGGTGTCGACAAAGGTGAAGACGAGGGCGACCAGATCGCTATCGGCGTAGCTGCCCACACGGCGCCGGAAATCCTCGGCATCCTGCCGTGACACCACCTTGGCGTATTGGACCCGCTTGGCACCGACCCCCTGGCGCTCGAGCAGTTTCACCAACAGCTCGCGCTCGAAACGGTTCAGGCCGGTCTCGTGCTCTTGCACTTCCTGCCAGAACTGAGGATAGCGGGCGGCGATCTCCGCCGGAAACAGCCCGCTGAAGATCGCGTTGCGGGCATAGGGCGTCGCGGTCGGCAGGATCGCACAAGCAGCCTCGGTCTGGATGCGGAACTCACCCGCCAGCAGCGGTTCGAAGACCAACCACTGATCCATGCGCAGGCAATCGATGACGATCAGCGCCACCCGCTTGCCCTCCGCCAGCGGCGGCACGACGCGCGCGGCCACGATCTCCGGCGAGAGGGGCGGTCGCTCGCCGCCGGGGCCGGCGACCCAATCGGCATAGCCGTCGGCAACGAAGCGGCCGAATTGACGGTTGAGAGTCACGAGCTGCGCATGGTGGGCCTCGCGCAATTCCCCCTCGCCGAGTGCGTCGAGTTCGAGCTCCCAGCGCGCCGCGCGCAGGTAGGCTCGCACCCAATCGGACCACCCGAGCCGGCCACTCAGCCCCAGGCGACCACGATCGAGTTCGCGCACATATTCCCGCACCGCCGTTCCCCGCTCGAGGTCGCGGGCCTCGAAGATCTTCTTGCAGGCCAGGAAGATCTGGCTCGGGTTGACCGGCTTGATCAGGTAGTCACTGATCTTGCGGCCCAACGCCTGGTCCATCAGGTTCTCTTCTTCGCTCTTGGTGATCATCACGACAGGGAGGTTCGGCTGACGCTCCTTGATCGCCGCCAGGACCGTCAAGCCCCCCATCCCGGGCATCATCTCATCGAGGAGGACGAGATCGAAGGTCTCCTGATCGACGAGTTCGAGTGCGTCGTGACCGTTGGCCACCGGGGTGACCTGGTACCCCTTGCCCTCGAGATAGAGCATATGGGGACGCAGCATGTCGATCTCGTCATCGACCCAGAGAATGCGCTGTCGTCGCGCAACCATCGCTGCCCCTTCCCAGCAGAACGCCGCCATGGAACCGGTGCCCTGGCTGCCTCTTCACTTCACGGCGCCGCATGGAACCGGTGCCCTGGAACGAACGGGAGACGCCGATGGTCCTAGGCAGGGAAGGACATCACGAAGGTCGAGCCCTTGCCGACTTCGGTCTGCTCGACCCAGATGTGCCCGCCGTGATTGTCTTCGATAATCCGCTTGGCCAGTGTCAGCCCGAGTCCCCAACCGCGGCTCTTGGTCGTGAATCCGGGGGTGAAGACCTGGCGCACCTCGGCGCTGGTCATCCCCTCGCCTTCGTCGGTGATGCGGACCTCGACGCACTCGGTCTCGTGGCGGTGGATCACCTCGACCTTGATCGTTCCTCGGGAACGGGTCGCATCGACGGCGTTCTTGAGCACGTTCTCGACGACCCATTCGACCAGTTCCTCGTTGAGGCTGACGTGAGGAACCATCTCGTAGAGCTCGCGGATCTCGATTTCCTTCTTCATATGCGGTAACCGGCGCCGGAAGTAACGTACCGCCGAGCTGACGATCGGGACGACGTCGGTCATTTCCAAGTTGGGGGCCGAACCGACTTGGCCGAAGCGCTTGGCCACCTTGCTGAGCCGGTCGGCATCGTCCTCCATCTCATTGAGGAGCTCGTGGAGGGCACTCGCCGGCAGCCTGACCCACCGCTCCACATCCCCCCCAGCCGCCGCCGCGGAGGACTCGCCGGCGGCGCCGGAGGCGCGAGCGGCCGTGGCGCCGGGCGGCGTCTCACGCTCGGCCTGCTCCTCGGACTGCGAGACGCGCTCGCGGGCGATCTCGACCCAGCCGAGCAGAGAGGAGATCGGCGAGCCGAGCTGGTGAGCGGTCTCCTTGGCGAGACCGATCCAGATCGCCCGCTGCTCACTCGTCTTGATCGAGCGGTATCCGGTATACCCGAGGGCCAAGAAGACGAAGAACACGGCGAGCTGCAGGAGGGGAATATAGCGCAACTCGCTCGCCAGGCGCCGCTCGCCGTAGTGCACCAATCCGAAGGGCCGGGTCCCGCCGCCGGTGTAGATCGGAATCGGATCGTGGCCCTTATCGAACTGGGCCACCTTTTCGAGAACCCGGCGCAGCACGGGCGGCGGCTCTTCGCTGGGATTCCACTGCGAGATCGTCTCGACGTCGATCGCATCCGGGTCGACGCCGATGTTGTGCCAAACAAAGGGACGGCCCGCGCGATCGGTCAGGATCAGGGGCAAATCGCTCGGGGTGACGACCTCGGCGAAGATCGATCGCAGTTGCGGATCAGCGGTCGCTTCCAGAGCGCTGGCGGCAACGAAGCGGGCGAGGATCTGGGAGACGGCCTGGGATTCCTGATTAACCTTGCGCACCCAGTCGTAGGAGTAGGCGAAGGCGGCGGCGATGAGGACAAAGCTGCCCAAGAAGAGATAAGCGCGCAACAGCGAGGAGAGGCTGGAGCGTGACCAGGGCATCGTACGGTCCTCTCCCGCGCTGGGCTACTCGGCCCGCAGCGCGGCAATTCCCCCCAAGTAGGGACGTAGCGGCTCGGGCACCCGCACGGTGCCGTCGGCCTGCTGGTAGTGCTCCAGCAATGCCACCGTCAGCCGCGGCAGGGCAACCCCCGAACCATTGAGCGTATGGACAAGGTGCAGCTTTCCATCGCTGCCGCGATAGCGCAAACCGATGCGCCGCGCCTGGAAGTCTTCAAAGTTGCTGCACGAGGAGACCTCCAACCAGCGCGCGCTCCCCGGCGCCCAAAGCTCAAGGTCATAGCACTTCGCCGAGGCGAAGCTCAAATCGCCGGAAGCGAGCAAGAGCACGCGATAGGGCAACCCGAGCGACTGGAGCACCTGCTCGGCATCCGCGGTCAACCGCTCCAGTTCCTCGTAGGAGCGCTCGGGAGTCACGATCTTGACCAACTCGACCTTGTCGAACTGGTGTAAGCGGATCAGCCCATGGGTCTGCTTGCCGTGCGCCCCCGCCTCTCGCCGGAAGCAGGGGGAATAGGCGACCAGGTTGACCGGCAGTTCCTCCTCGTTCCAGATCACCCCGCGATAGAAGTTGGTCAACGGCACCTCGGCCGTCGGGATCAGGAAGAGATCCTCACCCTCGAGCCGGTACATGTCCTCGGCGAGCTTGGGCAGCTGCCCGCAGCCGAAGAGCGCCGCGCTGCGGGTCGCGTAGGGAACGCGCATCTCGCGATAGCCGGCGACGCCATGGAGGTCGAGCATGTAGTTGATCAGCGCGCGCTCCAGTCGCGCGCCGAGACCGGTGAAGCCGATGAAACCCGATCCGCTCATCTGCGCGGCCGGCGTCAGCGCGAGGATGCCGAGCGCCTCCCCGATCTCGAGGTGATTCCGCAGCCCCTCTTCCTCGCGGGGCGTTCCCCAGGCACGCACGACCGCGTTGGCGCTCTCATCTCCCACCGGAACCGATGGGTGGGGAATATTGGGCACCCACTGCAGCCGTTCGTGGATCTCCCCCTCGATCGTACGCAGCTGGTCGTCTAATTCGCGAATGCGCTCACCGAGTTCGCGCATCGCCGCGACGCTGGCAGAGACATCCTCACCGGCGGCCTTGCGCCGTCCGATCTCTTGGGAAGTTCGATTGCGCTCGGCTTTCAGCTTCTCGACCTCGGCGAGCAGGGCGCGGCGCCGTTCCTCATCCGCCAGAATCGCGTCGAGGTCGGCATGCTCCCGTTTCTGCTCAACCGCCCGGCGCAATTCGCCGGCATGTTCACGCACGAACTTCAGGTCATACATCGAGAATCCGTCCCGTGTCCCGGCAGTGCCGGTCGCCTTCGAATCCCCTATCCCACGATCCCGACTTCCTCGCGCGCGCGCGCGAGCATCTCGCCGGCGCCCTGCTCGAGCAGCTGCTGAGCAAGCCGCTCGCCGGTGCGCAGCGGGTCGTCGGGGAAGCCCTCCGCCCAGGCCCGCAGGATCTCGCGTCCGTCGAGCGAGCAGACGCACCCGTCGATGCGCAGAATGTCCCCCTTGACCCGGGCGAGACCGCCGACCGGTGAACCTTCCCAGGCCCCCAGGGCGACATAGTAGGCGCGCTCGGCATCAACTTCTTGCCGCGAAAGGGGTTCATTGAGAAAGCGGAGCTTCTCGACCAGTCCCTCCGCGGCACCCGCCCCCACCAGAATGCCCAGCGCCGCCTGGCCCACCGCCGGGAGACAGACCTGGGCGGTGAAAACCTCGGCGACCCGCTCCTGCCAGCCACGCCACTCGATGCCCGCCGCCGCGATCACGACGCCATCGAGCTTGCCGGCAGTGACCATCTCCAGGCGCTCGGAGAGCGTGCCGACGATGAACTCGATCGACAGATCGCGGCGATAGCGATTGAGCTGGGCCTCCCGCCGGCGGCTGCTGACGCCGATCCGCGCTCCCGCGGGGAGTTCGTCGAGAATCGATCCATCGGCGGTCACCAGGACATCGAGCGGTGTCTTGCGCTCGGTGACCGCCACCAGCTGAACATCATCGGGCAACGGTGCCGGCAGGTCTTTCATCCGGTGCACGCCGATGTCGATTTTGCCGTCGACGAGCGCGCGGTAGATCGGCTCGGAGTAGAACTCCCGGATCGGGATCCGGCGGCCCTGGCCCGAGCGTCCAGCGCGCCGGGGGCGGGAACCGAGCGCCTTCAAGGCGACCTCGAGATCCGGCCAGCGGGCGGTGAGCTGCTCCTCGAACCAGCTCCCATGCAGGTGCCCAGATTCGACATCCAATACACCCACGCGCAGGCGGCGCTTGCTCATCGCGTCCTCCCAATCCCTAGTCTTCGAGGGATTTGCCCAGGCAGACTATCACAGCCCCCCGGAGCGGTCAACGCAAGGCCCGCGGCCGGCCGCGGGCCGCGACGAGCAGCACGGCCCAGGGAACCAGGGCAACCAGCATCGCGGCCCCCGGGCCCTGTGGCAGGAGCCAGAGCAGCCCGCTGCCCACCGAGAAGGCCTGCACCCCCAGGATCAGACGCAGGGCATGTCCCCACCCGCCGCAGCGCCGCGCGAGGTCGTGAGCGAGATGATCGACGCCCCCTCGCCAAGGCGCCCGCCCCTGCCCGAGGCGCCCGAAAACCGTGTAGAGCGGATCGAAGATCAGGTAGCCCGCGATCAATCCCAGTGCGCCGATCCGGGCGATTGGCGGAAGACGCAGCTCGACACCGCCGCCTCCCCCGACGGCCCCCGCCAACTCACCCGCTCCAAGCGCGATCCAGATCAGCACGCCGGCGAGCGCGCCCACCGCGAGGGTCCCGAGATCACCGAGGTAGAGACGCGCGGGGGGTCGGTTCCAGAGCCAGAAGCCGCTGAGAGCCCCCGCCAGAAGGAGCGCAACGATCCGCGGCCCGGGCGGGCCGTCGAGCGCGGCGAGCCCCAGGAAGGTCATTGCCCCTGTGCCGGCGGCGAGTCCGTCGGAATTGTCGATCAGATTGAAGGCGTTGGCGCAGACGACCAGCAAGAGGCTCCAGGCGGCCAGGGCACCGATGCCTGCCGGGGCGCTCACCCAGGCCTCCGGGCCGGCGTGCGAAAGCCAGATCCCGACACCGACCGCAATCGCCGCCTCGGCTGCAAGACGCAGCCCCGGGGGAGCTTCACGCAGATCATCGGCGAGTCCGATGAGCCCGAATGCCCCGGCGAGCAATCCGAAAGTGAGAGCCTCAACCCCACCGATGCTCTGACCCGCATCCGCCCAGGCGACCACCCCAGCACCGGCAACCACCCCCCCCAGCACCGCCAGCCCGCCGCCCAGGGGGACATCTCCGGGTCCCGCCCGCCCCCCTTGACGGCGTGAGATCCACACCCGCCGCCGCGCCCAGCGACGCACCAGCAGAGAGAGGCCCCAGGCGACCGCTCCGGCAATCAGGAATCCACTCAGGGAGGAAAGGGCCGACGACGCCGGCCAGAAGGGAAGGATTACGACGGTCACGCCCGGGCCTACGGCGCCAGGCTCCGCGTGGCGGCGGTCTCGGCCGGCGCCACCGGCGCCGCCCCCCGCGCACGGAAGCTCGCCACGGTCAGCTGCAGCAGTTCATCGAGCGCGACGCGCGGCTCATAGCCGACGAAGGCACGGATTTTCTCGAGTGCCGGGACGCGCCGCCGGATGTCCTCGAAGGCCTCACCGAAGACCTGCGCGTAGGGCACAACCTGGATCGTCGAGGTGCTCCCGGTGAGGGCAACGATCTTGCGCGCCAAGTCGATGATCGCCACCTCCTCGTCGTTGCCGACGTTGAAGATCTCCCCATGCGCCGCCGGCAAGGCGTGCAGCATCAGGGCGCCGCGCACGACATCGCCCACATATGAAAAACAACGCGTTTGGCGCCCGTCACCATGGACGGTCAAGGGAGTGGCGGCCAAGGCCTGGCGGATGAAGGTCGGCAGCACCATGCCGAAGCGATCGGTCTGGCGCGGCCCGCAGGTGTTGAAGCAGCGCACGATCGTCACCGGCAATCCGCGTTCGGCATGGTAGGCGAGCGCGAGTGCCTCATCGACCGCCTTGCCGGTGGCATAGGACCAGCGGGCGACGCTCGGCGCCCCGATGGCGAGATCGTCGCGTTCATCGAGCGGCTCGCCGCGCCCCTTGCCGTAGACCTCGGAGCTGGAGAAGAGGACCAGGCGCAGGCCCCGCCGCGCCACCTCATCCAGCAGAGTCATCGTCCCGATGACGTTGTTGCGCAGACTCTCGAGGGAGTGGCGCACGATCCAGCGCACGCCGACATGCGCCGCCAAGTGGAAGACGGCCTCGGCCCCCGCGAGCGCCCCGACGAGCCGTTGCGCGTCGCGGACGTCACCTTCAACGAATCGCAGACCGGGATGATCCGCAACGGCGGCCAGATTGCCCCGCCGCCCGGTGGAGAGATTGTCGAGAACGGTCACCTCGTCACCGCGCGCCAGGAGCGCTTCCACCAGATGGGACCCGATGAACCCAGCCCCTCCTGTGACGAGAATTCTCATCGCGCGCCTCTCGCTGCTGCCCATACGCGCCGGCGGGTCATGCTCCCGCCGCCGCCTCCACACACCCCCAGGGGACCGGCTCCGACCCTGGCGCCCGGCGCGCGCGCGCGGGCACAAGCACCGGCGGGCGGATCTCAGGAACCCTCTCCCCCTTCTGCCGCGGCGTCAAGGAACTTGTAGTTGCGCCGGTAGAACTCGAGAAACTCCCCCGACTTCAGCGGACGCCACCAAGGCCCGTGTTCTTGATACCAGCGCACCGTCTCGAGGATCCCTTCCGCGAACGGCATTCGGGGCTGCCAGCCCGTTCGGGCAGTGAGCTTCGAGAAGTCGACCGCGTAGCGCCGGTCATGGCCGGGACGGTCGACGACATGCGCGATCAGAGTCTCGGGTTTCTCGAGCGCGGCGAGAATATGCCCAGCGATGGCCAGCACATCCTTCTCGTTGCCCGCCCCGATATTGAAAACCTCGCCGTCGACCCCATCGGCGAGCAGGAGCGCGACCAGCGCCTCGACATGGTCCTGGACGTGGATCCAGTCGCGGCGGTTCTTGCCCGAGCCATAGACCGGCAGCCGCTCATCGTCGAGCGCATTGGTCGCAAAGAGCGAGATCAGCTTCTCGGGATACTGGTACGGCCCGTAGTTGTTGGCGCAGCGGGTGATCACCACCGGGAGATCGTAGGTCGTGTGATAGGCGTAGGCGAGGCGATCCCCGCCCGCCTTGCTGGCCGCATAGGGATTGCGCGGCATCAGCGGGGCGCGTTCATCAACCGGATCACCGAGGATCTCTCCATAGACCTCGTCGGTCGAGATCTGGACGAAGCGGCCGACACCATGCGCGCGCACCGCCTCGAGCAATACGTGGACACCATAGACGTCGGTGATCACGAACTCGCCGGGATCGCCGATCGATCGGTCGACATGCGTCTCGGCGGCGAAGTTGAGAATCCAATCGAAACCACCGGCAACGATCTCGGCGACCAGATCGCGGTCGGCGATGTCGCCGCGCACGAAACGGTAGCCGGGCGTGCCTTCGAACTCAGCCAGGTTGGCGGGATTCCCCGCATAGGTGAGCTTGTCGAGCACGGTGACCTGCGCCTCGGGAAAGGTGCGGCGGATATGGCGCACGAAATTGCTGCCGATGAAACCGGCGCCCCCAGTCACCAAGTACCGGCCGGCGGCGACACGTTGCTGCCTATCCATCCTGGAGGCTCCAGTCGTAGGGGATCTCCGAGCCGTGGGCGGGAATTCGGAATTCGTCGGGCCGCTGATAGTCGTAGACATGGGAGGGCGTATTGATCATGAAGGCCGCCCCCGCTCCGATCGCCTTCATCCCGTGGGCGACTCCCGGGGGAATCCTGATCAGCAGCGGGTTGCGTTCTCCGATGAAGAACTCCTGCAGCTCACTCTTGGTCGGGGAGTCATCGCGCAGATCGTAGAGCACGATCTTCGCCATCCCGCAGACGACCGCCATCCGGTCCGTCTGCTGCTTGTGATAGTGCCAGCCCTTGACAACCCCGGGGTAGGCAACGCTCAGATAGACCTGTCCGAAAGAATCGAAGAACTCATCGTCGTTGCGCAAGATCTCCATCAGGAGACCGCGTTCATCAGGAATCACCTTCAGCTTCTTGACGACGACACCATCGATCATGCCTTCCTCCTCCTGGCCGGCGGCACCGAGCCGCGCAGGAGATGAATGCCCCGCCCGACACCGGCGTAGTTGAAGCCGATGGCAGTCATCTCATCGGGAACGTAGATGTTGCGGCAGTCGACCAGATTGGGCGCACGCATCAAGCGGTGGATCTTGCGCATATCGAGCATGCGGAACTCGTTCCATTCCGTGGCCAATACAAGCAGGTCGGCGCCCTTGGCCGCCTCGTAGGCGTCGGGGCAGAAGGTCACCCGGCGCAGATGTCCGCGGGCCTGCTCCATGGCGACGGGATCGAACGCGCGCACCCGTGCTCCTTCCCGCTGGAGCGCGGGGATCAGCTCGAGGGCGAAAGCCTCGCGCAGGTCATCGGTCTGCGGCTTGAACGACAGGCCCAGAACGGCCGCCTCGCGCCCCTTCGACCGGGCCAGCATCTCGATTGACCGGCGCACGAGCATCCGCCGCTGGCGCCGGTTGGCGGCGATGGTCGCCTCGACGATCGAGAACTTGAATCCCGCCTCGCGCGAGAAGTTCGCCAGCGCGCGGGTGTCCTTGGGAAAACAAGAACCGCCGTAGCCGGGCCCGGCATGCAAGAATTTCGCGCCGATGCGCCGGTCGAGTCCCATGCCGCGGGCAACGACCTTGATGTCGGCGCCGATCTTCTCGCAGAGCAGCGACATCTCGTTGATATAGGAAACCTTCGTTGCCAGGAACGCGTTGGCGGCATACTTGATCAGCTCGGCGGTCTCGACACTCGTCTTGACCATCGGCGTCTCGTTGAGGAAGAGCGGGCGGTAGATATCGCTGAGCAGCTTCTCCGCCTTGGGGTTCCAGGTGCCGATGACCACGCGGTCGGGGCGCATGAAGTCTTCGACCGCCGAACCCTCGCGTAAGAACTCGGGATTGGAGGCAACGTCGAAGGCGACCTCACCCGCGCGGCGGCGCTCGATCAGCGCCTTGATCTTCGCCCCCGTATCCACCGGGACGGTGCTCTTCTGGACGACCAGCTTGTAGGTATTGAGGTTATCGGCAATCGTGCGGGCGACGGCGAAGACCTGGCTCAGGTCGGCTTGACCGCGGGCATTCGAGGGGGTCCCCACCGCGATGAAGACGACCCGGCTGCGCCGGATCGCCTTGGCGATGTCGGTCGAGAACGAGAGGCGCCCATCGCGCATGTTGTGCTTGACCAGTTCCTGCAGGCTGAATTCGTAGAAGGGGATCTCGCCTCGATTGAGCAGATCGATCTTCTCAGCGTCGGTATCGACACAGGTGACTTGATTGCCGAAATCAGCGAGGCAGGTCCCGGTGACCAGCCCAACATAGCCCGTCCCAACCACACAGATGCGTTGCATGGGTCGCTCTCCCCTCCCCCGGCCCGGAAGCCAATAAATGTTTGATGTTACCGCAGGCGCCCAGCCTGGTCAAATGTCCGCCGGCGGCGCCGCCAACGCTCCCAGGATCTCGCGCGCGGCGGCCACCGGATCGGGCGCCGCCGTAATCGGCCGCCCGACGACGATCCAGTCGGCACCCGCCGCGCGGGCCGACTGCGGCGTCGCAATCCACTGTTGGTCGGCGCGCTCTGCCCCGGAAGGCCGAATTCCCGGGGTCAGCAGACGGAACGCCGCTCCGCAGCGGCGGCGCACCTCGGCCGCCGCCGGTGCCGGCGCGACGACCCCGTCGAGACCGGCCGCCTGAGCTTCAAGGGCGCGGGCAACCACTGCCTCGACGAGCCCCGCCGGCGAGAGCTCGCCCTGATCGGCAAGGCGCCGCAGGCTCGTCAAGACCGTCACCCCCAGGAGGCGCGGACGCTCTCGATCCCGATACCGGGCCTGCAGCGCCTCCGCGGCCGCTCGCATCGCCTCCGCCCCGGCGGCGACGTGCAGATCGATCAGGTCGGCTCCCAGATCGGCGCCCTGGAGCGCCGCCTGGGTGACGGTGTTGGGGATGTCATGGAGTTTCAGGTCGAGGAAGACGCGCTTGCCCTCCCGCCTCAAGGTGCGCACCGCGCTCGGACCGGCCGCGCTGAAGAGCTGTAGCCCGACCTTGTACCAGGCAACCTCATCCCCCAAACGGCGGACCATGTCGAGGGCCGCGCTCAGGTCGCCCGTATCGAGCGCCACGATCAGCTGATCACGGGGTGTTGAATCCATTGCCCTCCTCCCAGTTCTCGCCGGCCAGGGTTCCACTCGGTCGCCAGGGAAACGCGGCGGGCAACCCGGGGCCTGCCCTTCCCGGGCGCAGGCCCGCCGGCCGCCGCTCGCCATCGTGACCGGACGCTACTAGGGCACATCCCGCAGGCCCTCGAGACTTGCCACCAGATCTCGAATCCGCGCCAGGCCGCGCGCCTCGGCAAAGGTGGCGAGCTCCGTCACCAGGGCCGCGGGGCGCGCCGGGTCGCGCAGGGTGGCGGTCCCGACCTGGACCGCCGTCGCCCCGGCCATCATGAAGGCGGCCGCGTCGCGGGCGGTCACGATGCCCCCGGCGCCGATCAGGGGGCAGTCGAGACTGCGGGCCAGTTCCCAGATGCGGTAGAGGGCGAGCGGCCGGATGGCGGGTCCCGAAAGCCCCGCGCCGACTCGGCCGAAGCGGGGGCGCGACCGCTCGAGATCGATCTCCATGCCGAGGAAAGTATTGACCGCCGTCAGCCCCGTGGCGCCCTCATCGAGAGCGGCGCGTCCGATGGCGACGATGTCGGTGACATTGGGTGTCAGCTTGACGAAAAGCGGGCGCTGCGTGACGCGGCGCACCCCGCGCACGACGCGCGCCGTCTCCCCGGGTGAGCGGCCGAAGGAAAGTCCTCCCTGGGCGACATTGGGACAGGAAACGTTGAGCTCGTAGGCCTCCAGGGCTCCTGCTTCCAGCCTCTCCACCACGGCGGCGAACTCCTCGGCGCTCGCCCCACCGACACTGGCGATCACCGGTGGCCGCAGCGCACGCAGTGCGGAGAGATGCTCGGCCAGAAAGGCGGTGACCCCGACATTCTGCAAGCCGATCGAGTTGAGCAGACCGCTGGGGGTTTCCTGAAGCCGGGGCGGGGGATTGCCCGCGCGCGGCTCGAGCGTCAGCGTCTTGGTCACAATTGCGCCCAGCACGGCGGTGTTGCAGAGCCGCGGCCACTCGTCCCCATAGCCGAAGGTGCCCGATGCGTTCATCACCGGGTTGGCCAACCCCAGGGGTCCCAAGTCGGTGCTCAGATCACAGGTCACTGGCGTTCCATCGCTCCCAGTCGACAGACTCAGCCGGTAGCACCGGCCCTTGGCGGCAGGCCCACAGAAAGTCGGGCGGCTTGCCGGCGGCGGGGATCGCACACCCCCCGCAGAGGCCGGTGCCGCAGCCGAAGACCGCCTCGACCGAGACCCAGCACGCGGCCCCGCGGGCCGCCGACCAGCCCGCAACGCTTGCCAACATCCCGTGGGGGCCGCAGGCCATCACCGTCGGCGCCTCCAACCGCAATCCGTCCAGAACGTCGAGAACCGTGCCACGGCGCCCCCGGGCGCCATCCTCGGTGGCAAGCCAGATCGATCCCCCCGGCAGCTGGCCCGCAGGCAGCATCTCGGCTCCGCGGCGCGCTCCATAGACCAGGGCGAAGGCCCGGCCGCGGCAAGCCAGGGTCTCCCCGAGGTAGAGGAGCGGCGCGATTCCGCGGCCGCCGCCGACGAGCAGGATCGGCTCGGGCACCTCGAGGGGAAAGGGAGTGCCGAGCGGCCCGAGCAGTCCGATGTTCGCGCCCGGAACGAGCGCCGCCATGCGGCGGGTGATCCGGCCCACGGATGCGTAGAGCAGCTTCAGCCGGCGCCGCCCCCGCGCTTGCACGAAACCGGCGACACTGAAGGGCCGGCGCAGCAGTGGCCCTTCCAGCCCCTCGAACTCCGGTTGCGCCACGCCGCTCTCCAACACCAACGAAACGAACTGCCCCGGCCGCGGCGGATCACCCGCATCGGGGACGGCGAGCAGGAGTTCATAGAGCCCTGCGGCCACGCGCTGGTTGCGTAGGACGCCTCCGGAGAAAAGCGCCGGCTCGCCGAGCGGCCCGCCCGCCGGTGCACGATCAGGCGCTGCTCGTCCCTGAACCGGCCGGCGTGTCACGGGGTCTCCTCTTCCCCGGCACCGCCGGGAGCGCCCGGAGCGCCCGCAGCGCTACTATCGGATGCCGCAGCCTCCTCTCCCACCAGGCGGCTGGAATCGGCCGCGGCAAGGCTCTCGGGCAGCGCGCTGCTCTCCCCGATCCGACGGTTGGAATCGGCGGCGGCACCCCCATCGGCCGGCGGGAAGCTCTCCGGGGCCGCGGCGGCGGCCGCGATCGAATCCCGCTCGGGCACGACCGGCCGCAGGAAGGCGGGCGCCGAGGGGCGGCGCGAGCGGCGAATCAGGGAGTCGGCAATTGCATCGGCCCGGCGGATCATGGCCAGCGAGTCGGCGTGCGTCAGGTAGGCGAGGGAATCGGCCGTCGCCTGGGCGAGCGAATCGCCGGGTGCCTCCGTGGGCACCAGCTGCGCGAGCGAATCCCCGGCCGCCTCCGTGGGCACCAGTTGCGCGAGCGAATCGCCGGCTGCCTCCACGGGCGCCAGTTGCGCCAACGAGTCGCCGGCCACCTCCGTGGGCTCTAGTTGCGCGAGCGAGTCGGCCACCGCCCGAGCAAGGGAATCCACTGCTGCCCTCGCGAGGGAATCGGCGGTCACCTGGACCGCCGCAATCGAATCGGCCAGGAATTGCTCGACGGCGCGCGCACTGTCGACGCGCGCGCTCAGACGGACCCGCCGCTCCGGAGGCATCTCCAGCATCTCGAGCAGATCAAGGGCCCCCTTGGCCTGGTTGCTGGCCGGGTAGGTCTCGATCAGATCAGCGAGAACCGCCTGGGCCGCCGCCACCGAATCGTATTCCTCGCAGAGGATCCACCCATGCGCAAAGGCGGCCCGCAGCCCCGCCTCGCTCCCCGGATAGTCGCGAGCGATCGCCCGGTAGTGCGCGAGCGCCTCGCCGGGATCTCCCGACTCAAAGAGCGTGAACTCGGCGACTCTCAGCGCCGCTTCCGCACGCCGATCGCGGTCGGTTTCTTCCTCGGCCTCCTCGGCACCGGCCACCGCCTCGAGTTCGATCAGGTAGCGTAAGTTCTCCAGGCGCCGACTCGCCTGCTCCTGGAAGACGGAACGCGTCCGTCTCGCGGCGGTACTCTCGTAGGCCGTGCGGGCCTCCTCGTACTGATGCAGGTAGACTTCATGCGTGTAGCCGGTCAGAAAGAGCGCCTCGACTTCCAAGGCCCGGTTCTCGAAATGCTCGATGACCAGAGCGAGTTTCTCCAACGCCTGATCGTGCCGCTTGGCCCGATTGTAAGCCTCGGCCATCGCCAGCCAGACGCGTCCACCCCGCTCATCGCGCTCGGGTTGCACGGGCAGGATCCGCACATAGATCGAGATCGCCTCGTCGTACTCACCGCGGCGCACGAGGCTGGCACCGCGCATCAGCTGCGCCTCGAAATAGACGTCGTCGTCCCGGGTCGCAGCGGCCAACTCGGCAAAGGCGACGCCGGCGCTGTCATAGTTGCCTTCTTCGAAGTGGATCTCGCCGACGCGCTTGAGCGCCTCCTCACGTTTCTCACTATCGGGAAACTCGGTGATGATCCGCCGATACTGCCGCAACGCCTCGGCATCGTTGCCCGTCGTCTCCAGCGCCTCGGCATCGATGAAGAGGATCTCGTCCCTGCGCTCGAAATCGGGGTGTTCGCGCAGGAGACTGCCGAAGATCTGGCTCGCAGTTCCGAAGTTGCGCAAGTGCTGGTAGCTCATCCCGGTGTAGAAGAGCGCCTTGGTGGCGTGATCGGACTCGGGGTAGTTCAGCACGAGGTCGTTGAATCTGCCGATCGCGGTCTCGTACTCGCGTTTGCCGAAGTAGCACTGCCCCATCAGGAAGAGTGCATCGTCGATCCCGGCGCGCCAGCCCCCTCCATGGCTGACGATGACCTTCGTGCATTTCTCGATCGACAGGTCGTAGTAGCGGACCGCCTCGGGAGAAAGGCGATCGGTCGTCGAGGCTTCCTGAAGGCGTTGTGCCTTGGCGTAGTATTTCTTGGCGTAGAAGAAGGTGTTGTAGTAGGCACAACCACCCGACCCGAGCATCACGAGCACGAGCAGCAACCCCGGCCCCCACCAGGCAGACCAGGCGCCCCATCCGCACCAGGCAACCCGTGCGCGCCGTCGGCGGCGCCCCTCGGGGAGGCGGGAACCGGGCGCCTGCGGCGGCGGGCTTCCCGGGCGGGGGGCTAGGAGAACTCTGTCTGGAATCGCTCCGATGGGCACGCGGTCACCCCTTCGCTGTGTGTCAACCGGCCGCCGCAGACCGTCATGCGCACCCGCCCCCGCAAGGTCCAGCCCCGGAAGGGGCAATTGCGCGCGCGGGAGGCGAAGCGCTCGGGCTCGACCTGCCAGCTCGCCTCCTCGTCGAAGATGGTCAGATCGGCATCCTCGCCGAGCTTCAGCCGCCCGCCCCCCCAGCCGAGGACCTGCGCGGGGCGCGTCGCCCACAGCGCAACGATCTCGGTCAGCGAGAGCCCCTCGCGGTGCCGGAGCACCTCGAGCGTCACCCCGACGGCCGTCTCCATTCCGATCATACCCGGGGGGGCCGCCGCAAGCTCCTGATCTTTGGCGACTACCGTGTGGGGCGCATGATCGGTCGCCAGGATATCGAGGGTCCCATCCCGCAAGCCGGCAATCAACGCCTCCCGATCCTCGGCCGAGCGCAGGGGGGGATTAACCCGGTAGACGCTCTCGTAGTCCTTGAGCGCCTCGTCGGTTAGGGCGATGTAGTGGGGAGCCGTCTCGGCCGTGACCGCCACGCCCCGGGCCTTGGCCGCCCGGATCGTCTCGACCGCCTCCCGCGTGCTGACATGGGCGACATGAAGGCGGGCGCCGGTCAGCTCGGCGAGGCGCACATCGCGCGCCACGGCGATCCCCTCGGCCGCCGCCGGAATGCCCTGCAGACCGAGCACGGTCGACCAGTAGCCCTCGTGCATCACCCCCTCACCGACCAACTCGGGATCCTCGGCATGGGTGATCAGCAACATTCCCCAGGTGCGGGCATACTCGAGCACCCGCCGCATCATCCGACTGCTGGCGATCGGGTTGCCGTCGTCTGAGACCGCCACCGCCCCCGCCGCCTGCAGCTCGTGCATCTCGGTCAGCTGTGCCCCCTCCCGGCCCCGGGTGGCCGCCCCGACGGGATAGACGCGCGCATGGCCCGCGGCCTGCGCCTGCCGCAGCACATACTCGATCTGCCCCCGCGTATCGAGGGAGGGCTGCGTGTTGGGCATGCAGGCAATGCGGGTGAAGCCGCCGCGGGCCGCCGCCAGGCTTCCCGAGGCGATCGTCTCGGCGTCCTCGTTGCCGGGCTCGCGCAGGTGGACATGGGCGTCCCCGAATCCCGGGGCGATCACCAGGCCGCTGAGATCGAAGGTCAGGTCGGCGTCACGGGAGATCTCGGCCGCCATACCTTCCAGCCGACCCCGCCGGATGAAGAGGTCCTGGCGCCCGTCGATCTCGGCCGCGGGATCAACCAGGCGGCCGCCGCGCAGGAGAATCGTCTCGGCGGATCTCCACATCTCACCCGTTGAGATTCCCTCGTTCATGATCCTCACTCCTCCCGCACCGGTTCTGCCTCCGCGGGCGCTCAGGCGCTTCTCAGGATCTGCAACTCCGCACCGTGGGGCGCACGCCCCACGGTGCATCGCTCGACGGCCCGGCAACGTCTTCTAGCGCCCGGCGGGATGGGGCGCCGAGAGCACCGGGGTCATGCCGACCGCCTCGGGGGGCGTGCCCCCACTGATTAAGTAGAGCACCGCCATGCGCACGGCGACACCGTTGGCCACCTGATCGAGAATCACCGACTGGGGGCCGTCGGCGATATCGGGCTGGATCTCGACACCCCGGTTCATCGGACCAGGATGCATGATTAGGGCATCCGGTGCGCCCCAGGCGGCCCGTTCTCGATCGAGACCGAAGGTCATTGCATACTCACGTTGCGAGGGCAGGTATCCTCCGCGCTGCCGCTCGAATTGCAGACGCAGCAAATAGATAACATCCGCGCCCTCGATTCCGGTCTTCAGGTCGGTGGTGACCTGCACGCCCAGGCGGCCGATCTCCGCCGGCAGGAGCGTCCAGGGCGCGACCACGCGCACCTCGGCGCCGAGCCGGCGCAGCCCGATGATGTTCGACTTCGCCACCCGGCTGTGGGTGATGTCGCCGACGATCGCGACCTTCAGTCCGGCGATCCGCCCCCTGTGCTCACGGATCGTGTAGAGATCGAGCAGCGCCTGGGTGGGATGCTCGTGCTGCCCATCCCCGGCGTTGATCACTCGCGCCTTGATGTGTCGTGCAAGGAATTGAGGCACTCCGGAGGCCCAATGGCGAATGACGACGATATCGACCTTCATCGCCTCGATGTTCTGAATCGTATCGCGCAGCGTCTCGCCCTTGCTCACCGAGGAACCCGAGACCGAGAAGTTGACTGCATCGGCGCTCATCCGCTTCTCGGCCAGCTCGAAGGAAACCCGCGTGCGCGTGCTCGGCTCATAGAAGGCGTTGCAGACCGTCACGCCGCGCAGCGCAGGAACCTTCTTGATCGGGCGATCGAGAATCTCGCGGAAGGAACGCGCGGTATCGAGGATGGTGAGCATCTCCTCGGCGCACAAATCCTCCATGCTCATCAGGTGATGCAAGGCCATCGGCTCGACTCCTCATCCGCGCCCCCGAGCGGATCTCGCGCGCGGGGGCCGCGCTGCTAGGCTTCCCCCACTTCCTCGATCGTCACCGCGTCCTGGTCGTCGGTCTCGCGCAGGTAGACCTTGACGATCTCGCGGCTGGAGGTCGGGACGTTTTTGCCGACGAAGTCGGCCCGGATCGGCAGCTCTCGATGCCCGCGATCGACGAGCACCGCCAGACGGATCGCCAGCGGACGGCCGAAGTCGATGACCGCGTCCATCGCCGCCCGCACGGTGCGGCCGGTGAAGAGCACATCGTCGACGAGCACGACGACGCTGTTTTCCACCGGCGTCGGAATGTCGGTCGACTCGACCAGCGGCTGCGGCGCGATGCGATGGACGTCGTCGCGGTAGAGGGTGATGTCGAGAACCCCCAAGGGAACCTCGACGCCCTCGATCGCGACGATCTGCTCGCGGATCCGCTCCGCCATGGGAACGCCGCGCTTGCGAATCCCGATCAGGATCAACCCCTCGGTTCCACTGTTGGCCTCGACGATCTCGTGAGAGACGCGCACGATCGCGCGGCGCATCTCCTCGGAATCCATGATCTTCGCCTTGCGCTTCAGGTTCATCCTACCTCCTGCCGGCGGGCCGCGCCGAAGAACGGCGCCTCGAACAGCGTTTCTCGATCGGCGACGGCGCGCCTTTGCCCCGGATCGGGTAGGGGAATGGAAAAGACACGTCGCCGGAGTGACTTGGAGAACAGGAAGGGTGCCGGTTCGGCCACGGAATCGGATGCCCGGTCGCCGAATCGTTCCGCTGAGGCGTTGCCCCGTCTGCTGCGGATTGCCATATCCGCTTCACCTTATTGACCTCGCGGGATCAACTTAAAGGTCGTGCAGGTCGAAACCTGTGAGACGCTAACGCCTGCACGGGGACGAAGACAAGGAAAAACTCCCTCTTCAGGAGTCGCGGGACGGCTGCGCCGACCGCAAGCGGCCTCGGCCGGGCATGGCCGGGGACCGTGGGAGACGGGCGCCCAGGCAGCCTTTCAGAATCACTCGATGCGCACCAGACGGTGGGTGACCCGCTGCTCGCCGGCGCCGAGGCGCGCGAAGTAGACGCCCGCGGACGCCGCGGCAGCCCGCCCACCCAGAGAGCGGCTCCAGGCAACCTCGTGCCAGCCGCCGCAGAGCCGCTGGTCGAGCAGCCGATCGATCAGCCGCCCGCTCGCATCATGGATCGTCAGGCACACCGCGGCGGGAGCAGCCAGGTAGAAGCCCAGGCGCGCCGTGCCCCGGAAGGGATTGGCGCCCAGGGTCGTCAGCTTCAGGTCCGCCAGCGCGGGGCGGTCGGGGATCGCCGCCGGATCGGTGCCCTGCCAGCGGGCAACGTAGTAGGAAGGCTGGGAGCCGGCCGTCGCGAAGCGGCCCCCAACATAGAGATCGATCCCGTGGGTCTGCAGCGCCTCGACCCAGCCATCGGTCCCGGCGCCGAAAGCGTGCCACTGCCCGCCATCCCAGCGCGCCAGGTTGGGGCTCTCGATCTCATCGGCACTGGTGAACTCGCCGCCGACGATCAGGTCGCCGTCATGGCTCTCAAGACTGTGCACCCAGTAGTTGAGTCCACCGGCCAGCGCGCTCCAGGCGCTGCCGTCCCAGCGCGCAACGTAGCTGGCCCCCACACCCCCCGCCTGCTCGAACCAGCCGCCGGCAATCAGATCCCCATCGTAGAGCTCGAGCGCCTGGACCGCGGGCCAGGTGCCGCCCCCCATGCCCCCCGCCAGAGAAGACCAGCCGGCACCATCCCAGCGCGCGATGTGATTGACGGTCGTTCCGCCGGCGGTGGAGAAGTCACCCCCGACGATGAGATCCCCGTCGAATATCGCCAGCGCCTTGACCCGGTCGTTGACCCCGCTGCCGAGGGTCGACCAGGACGATCCGTCCCAGCGGGCGATGTAGGAGGCGCTCAGTGCGCCCGCCGTCTCGAAGTTCCCCCCAACGTAGAGCCCATCCTCGCAGACCGCGAGGGCTAGCGCGCCCGGCGTTCAGCATCCGCCGACGCCGCCGGCAAGGGGCGCCCACTGGCTCCCGTTCCAGCGCGCGAGGCCATTGACCGTCGTGCCCTCGGCGGTCGTGAAGATCCCGCCGGCGTAGAGGTCGCCGTCGAAGACGGCCAGCGCATCGACCTCGCCGTTGAAGCCGCCGCCGAGCGAGTCCCAGACCGATCCGTTCCAGCGCGCGATCCGCGAGACGATCACCTCCCCCGCCTGGGTGAAGGTGCCGGCAACGATCAGATCTCCATCATAGACAGCCATCGCGAGCACGGCGGCATCGAGACCGTGTCCCGAGCCGAGCCCACTCCAGGCATCACTCTCCCAACGCGCGATGTGCGGGGCCAACGCATCCCCCGCCGTGGTGAATTCCCCGCCCGCATAGAGCGTCGCGCCATCGGCCGCCAAGGCGAGCACCACCTCGCTGGCACCCGCGCCGATGCTTTCCCAGGCACCACCCTGCCAACGGGCAATGCGATTGACCGTCAGAACACCCGCCTGCAAGAAATACCCACCGACCAGGAGGCCATCCGGCGTCGAGACGAGCGCTCTGACCACGCCGTCGACGGTCTCGGCCAGCGGACTCCAGGCCGCGCCGTCCCAGGACGCAAGATAGGGCGCGGCCGCGCCGCCGGCGTTTTGGAAGAGCCCGCCGGCATAGAGCAGGCCGTCGTGGGCGGCGAGCGCGTAGACCCAGGAATCGACGCCATCGCCCAGCGGATGCCATTGCGCGCCATCCCAGCGCGCGAGATAGGCGGCTCCCCCACCCCCCGCACTGGTGAATCTCCCACCGGCGACCAGATCCCCGTCGTAAGAGGCGAGCGCAGAGACGGCGCGATCGACGCCCGTGCCGAGCGCACTCCAGGCGTAGCCGTCCCAGCGCGCCACGCGCACGGCGCTGTTGCCCCCCGCGCTGGTGAAGTCCCCCCCGGCGCAGAGGGCACCGTCGTGAACCGCAAGCGCGTTGACCCGGGCGTTGACCCCTCCGCCCAGAGGCGCCCAGGAGGCTCCGTCCCAGCGGGCGATATGCTCGGCCGGCTGCCCGCCCGCCTCGCTGAACCAGCCGCCGGCGATCAGCTCGCCGTCATAGACGGCGAGGGCGTTGATCGCCGCATCGGTCCCCTCTCCCAAGGCATGCCAGGCAACACCGTCCCAGCGGGCGATCCGGCTTGCCAGCGTGCCACCCGCCTGAGTGAAGGTGCCGGCAACGATGAGATCCCCCTGATAGAAAGCCAGCGCTCCAACCGCCTGGTCGACGCCGGGGCGGGAAAATCCGTCCCACCAGTTCTCGCTGCGCTCGCCCGCCGGCACCGGGGAGCGCGGGCGAATCACCCGCTTACCGTCGGACCGCTCGATGTCGAGGACGAATTCATCGAGCGCCAGGGCACCCTGGTAGCCGCTCGCGCGCAACGCGTCGAGATCCAGGTGCCCTGTGCTTTCAGCGGCGATCAGGCATGCGGCGGGATCAGCGGAAGCCGTCGGCGCGAGCAGAGTCAGCGCGAGGCCGATCGCGATGCCTGCGCCGAAACGCATGGTGAGCGCGGCAGCACGTGCGGCGGGGTAAGGATGCATGGTTGTTGCTCTTCTCATTGCCGCTCCTCGTACAAGTTTAGCAGAAACGCTGCAAAGAGCGCTAGCCAACCGTCGGTCCAACGATCAACCGCTCTCTCCTGGGGAAGTTCCGCGACGATCGTCAGCCGCGCGCCCAGCGGGAGGCGCGCCCCTCCGCCGCAGGGCGCGCCAGGCAGTGAGGCTCTTCAACGAACGCAGACCGCGGTATCCGGTGATGTGATAACGCAGGAAGGCCTCGATGATCTCAGCCACCTGGCGTTCCACGGTCAGGGGCAACTCTATTGCCGCGTCCTCGCCCGGCGCCCCTGCCTCGCCCAGCGCCCCTGCCTCGCCCGGCGCCGCCCCGGCCGGCGTCTCTGCCCCGCCCGGTGTCACCCCGGTCGGCGTCCCTGCCCCGCCCGGCGCCACCCCGGCCGTCCCTGCCCCCTGGGCAAGATGCCGCAGCCACACAAGCGCGGGGCGGTCGACCCGCAGGGTAGCGCCCATAGCGGGACATCGATCACACAGCACGCCCCCTTCGGCCACGCCGAAACGGACCGGCGGGGCGATCTTGCCCCCGCAATGGGCGCAGTGCGCAAGCCGTGGTGCATAGCCGAGCAGGGCGACGACGCGCAGCTGAAATGCCTTCAAGGCCTGGTGGGTTACCCGCCCGGGCCGGCGATCACAGCGCGCGAGCCACGCCCCCAGCTCGGCAAAGATCTCGGGCACCGGATCTTCGTCGGGCAGCACGCGCAGGATGAATTCGGTTGCCGCCGAGGCCAGGTGGTAGGTCTCCGGATCACGGAGGATCCGCAGATAGGCCCGCAGGACAAAGGCGCTGTGCAGCAGGTGCAGATCGCGGTTCTTCTTGTGATACAAGACGAGCTGGCTGCAGGTCAGCGCCTCGAGCGCGCCGCCGAAGCCCTTTTTGTACTCGCGGGCGCCCTTGGCAAGCAAGTGGATCTTGCCATGGCGCCGGGTCAGGGCAACGACGATACGGCTCGTCTCGCGGTACCGCATCACGCGCAGGATCAGGCCGGCGTCCTCAAGAATCGCCATCGCCTCCCCCTCCCGGGGAGGCCGGCTGCGACTCGGCGGCGCCAGGCGACGCGGGGTCACCCGCGGGCTCGGCCAGCGGCGCCGCAGCGGCCAGGGTGATGCGCAGGCTGAAGACCCGGCGCTGATTGCCGGCGACGACCTCGAAGCGCGCATCGGCGACCGTCACCGTCTCGCCCTCTTCGGGGATCCGGCCGAGTCGGGCCAAGAGGAGTCCGCCGAGCGTCTCGTAATCGCCTTCGGGCAGGGCATGCCCCGTCCCCTCGGCGAAGTCGTCGATTCGGTATTGGCCGTGCGCCAAGTAGACCCCCGGCCCGAGGGGAACCATCCCGATCCGACCGGCGCCATCCTGGTCGATGTCCCCGAGCAGGATCTCGAAGAGGTCCCGATCGCGCACCAGGCCGGCCGTGCCGCCGAACTCGTCGACGACGATCGCGAAGCGCTCTCCCGCCGCGAGCAGGTCGCGCAGCAAATCGTCACAGCGCATGCTCTCCGGCACGAAGCGCGCCTCGCGCAGGAAGTCGGTCACCGGGCGCTGGGGGGCGGTGGCCGAGAAGAGGTCGTGCAGACCGAGGAAGCCGCGGATCTCGTCGAGGTCCTCACCGTAGACCGGCAAATAGGGGTGGCGCGACTCGCGTGCCAAGCGAACCCAATCGGCAACGGTCGCCGTGTCGGCCAGCGCGTCGATCTCGCTGCGCGGCACCATGACCTCATCGACGGTCGTGCGGCCCAGCTCGACGACACTCTCGAGCGCCTCCCCCATGCGCTCCGCCGCGCCGGGATCATGGATCAGGGCTTCGGCAGGATCTTGTCGGGCCCCGATCGGCGCCGCCCGGCGGTGACGCCAGTCGGCTAGCCAGAGCCCGGCCAAGGCGCAGGCATGCACTGGACCGAGGAGCCAGATCCACTGCCGCACCGGTGCGCGGCGCGCCAGGGCCACGCCGGCACGCGTGAGCAGGAGACCCAGCACCCCCCACGCCGGCCCGAGGGCCATGGCGACCGGCCAGGGGGCTGAGACCCAGCGATCGCAAGCCGCGATCGCCCAGAGCCCCGAGAAGGCGACCCATGGCGCCACGCCGCCGGTGGCGCGCGGCGAGCGCTGCCAGGCGGCGATCAGCATCCCCGCCGCCAGGTAGCCGCCAAGCACGATCAGGACCAGATCGAGGCGGGTCATAGCTCCGCCTCCGCGGGTGGACGGTCGAGGAGCGCCTGGAAGAGCTGGTTCCAGGAAACGAAACCAAGCAGCTGACCGGCGGCGTCGGTGACGGCTGCCAGCCCACAGCCGTCGCGCCGCAAGGCCTCGATCAGCTCGGTGGCCCGTTGATCGGCCCGCAACGTCGGCAGCGACCGGCAGCTCGCCCGCAGCAGGGCGCTGCGCGAAAGCCCCGCGTCATCACCGGCGGCGGGAAGCAGCGACATCAGATCGCGACCATCGAGAAGCCCGATTGCCTGGCGGCCCTGATCATCGAGCACCGGCACGCGCAGATTGCTGCCCGCGCGGAGTCGATCGAGGACCTCCTCCCACGGGCTCGCCGCACGCACGGTGGCGACCCGGGCAAGCGGCACCAGGAGATCGGCCACCCGCCATTGGCGCAGCGCGACGAGACGCTGCAACAGGCGCACATCGTCGACATCGAGCGCGGCCGGGTCTCCGGTGCCTGCCCCTGGAGGAGGCGGCGGGGGATCCTGCTCTCGCAGGCGCGGCAGTTCGGCGATGCTCCAGTGCAGAACCGTGGCGGCCAGCAGCCCGAGCGCCGGCAGCAACCAGACGAGGGGGATGCGCCAGCCGGCCAGCGGCAGCGCCTCACGCGGCAGGAGACCGAGCGCGACCCAGGCGACGGCACCGACCCAGAAGGCAGGCCCCGGCATGCGTCCCGCCGGACGCGGCGCGCGCCGGTAGGCGATCCACTGCCAGAGCAGGGCGAGCATGGCGATCGCGAGGATCGCCACGGCTATGGGGGGTTGAGAGTCGGCCGCGGCCATCTCCAGGCGCTCTACCTCCTCTTTCCGGGCCCGCGCAGGTAACGATTCTCCTGCCGCCGCATGCGGGCACGCGCGGCGCGGGTATCATCCAGGTATCCGAGCAGGTGCAGGACTCCGTGCACGACAAGCCGCGCCAACTCGGCCTCGAGCGCCTGATCACGCCGCCCGGCCTGCTCGCAGGCCCGGTCGATCGAGACGACTACCTCACCCAGGGGACGGGGTTCTTCCGCGGGCCAACCGACCGGATCGCTCGGGAAGGATAGCACATCGGTCGGCCCTTCCCGATCCCGGTAGCGTACGTTGAGCCTTGCCATCGGGGCGTCGCGCAGGAGAACCACCGTCACGCCGCGATCGGCGGGCATCCCCTCGGCCGTCAGCACCCGCTCCACCAGACGCGCGAGGCGCGTCCGGTCAATTCTCCGCCTTCGCTGCCGGTTCTGGATGTGCACCCGGCTTGCCACGCGCATGCTCCGTTTTCGGGTAGGCGATCCGGCTGCTCGTCCGTCCATGGAAGAGCACCGTTAGGATCGGTATGAAGGCCTCGCGCAAAGCGGCCAGATCTTTCAGCGTCAGGTCGCTCTCGTCCAACTCCCCTTCCAGGGTGCGCTTCTCGATCAACTGCTTGACCACGCCCCGCAGCCGGCTCGGCGTCGGATCCTCGAGACTGCGGGAGACGGCATCGATCTGGTCCGCCAGCAGGAGCACCGCCGCTTCCCGCGACTGCGGCCGCGGTCCGGGATAGCGATACTCGGTCTCGGAGGTCTGCGGGTCCTTCTGCAGGGCCCGGTGGTAGAAGAAGGTCATCAGGCCGGTCGCGTGGTGCTGGACGATGCCGTCGCGCACGACCTGGGGAAGCTTGGATTCCTTGGCCAGGGCGACACCATCGCGCACGTGCGCCTCGAGGATCAGACGGCTCATCGCTGGCCCCAACTTGTCGTGGGGGTTTTTCTGGCCCGGCCGCAGGTTCTCGATGAAGTAGTCGGGCTTGTTCAGCTTGCCGATGTCGTGGTAGTAGCCGGACACCCGGGCCAGGAGCGCATTGGCCCCGATGTGCGCCGCCCCGGCCTCGGCCAGGGTGCCGACCATCAGGCTGTGGTGATAGGTGCCGGGAGCCTCGAGCATCAGCCGCCGCAGCAACGGCCGGTTGAGGTCGAGCAGCTCCAGCAACCGGAGATTGGTGCACTTGTCGAAGAACGACTCCGATAGCGGCACGGCGAAGAGCGCGATGCCCGCCGCGAGAAAGGGATTGGCGACCAGGTAGAGCACATCCCCGAGCAGGGCATCGAGCGGCGTCGAACGCATGAGCCCCAGCGCGCCCAGGGCTGCCAGATGGACCAGCGGCACGAAGAGCAGCAGGCGGTAGAGTTCGCGCCGATCGCGCAGCTGCCGCACGCTCATGACCGCCGCCATCGAGCCGAGCCCCAGGATGACGATCACATCGAGTCCCCCATCGCCGACCAGACCGACGGTGATCGCCAGGAAGCCGGCGCAGGCGAGCGCAAGCAGCTCGTCGTAGAGCAGGGCGATGATGACGGCAAAGGCCGCCACCGGGATCAGCAGTCCGGAAATGCGCAGAACGTTCAGGATCGTCCCGCCAAGCAGCAAACCGAGCGCGGCCATCGCGGCGAGCAAGAGTAGGTCGTTCTGCCGGGAGAGCAGGCGGCGCCGATAGGAGACAAGAAACTGCACGACCGCCGCCAGGGCCAGGATCAGGATCATCACCCGACCGAGGAATGAAAGGATCTGGTCGCGCAGCTGCAGGTTGGCGGCGCGCCGTTCCCGTGCCTCCTCGTATGACTCGAGCTTCAGCAGATCCTCCTGCCAGATCCGCTTGTGGGCGCCGAGGATCTCCTCCCCCTTGAGCACCATGCCGACGCTGCGATCGACACCGTCGCGTGCCAGGCGACGGCGGCGCTCGGTGGCCGCGCCATCAAGGGTGATATTGGGCCGGGCGAAGCGAGTGACCAACTCGGCCGCCGTCTGTTCCTGGGGATCCCCCGCCTCATCGCGGGCACGCTGAAGACGGGACCGGGTGACGAAGCGATCCACCGGGCCGACCCAGTCGACGCCCCCGATGACCAGGGCGGCACGTCCAACGCCCCGCAGGCGCTCCTCGAGCTCGGCCGAGAGAATGCCCTGGGTGAAGTACCCCTGCAGGCGCTCGCGCGCCTGCGCGAAAACCGCGCTCGTGCCCTCCATCAGCAGGACGGCGTAGGCGTTCTGCGAAAGAGCGATGCCCGGCTCATCAAAGGGCTCGACTTCAGCCGCGTTGCCCCGGAGGTCGTCGATCGAGCGGCGCAGGCGACCGAGGGCGGCCAGCGCCTCGACCGCGACCGAGTCCTGCAGCACGAGCACCGGCGGCACCGCGGCCATCGCCGCCTGCTGCTCGCCGCGCAGACGTTCGCGCTCCTTGCGGATCGGGAAATCGAACTCGGCGATCACCGGCTTCGCCAGCACGGTGCCCACCGCATACTCGGCGCGCCGGTAGGCCTCTTGCCGCGGGAAGAGCGTCAGGCCAGAGAGAAAGACCACACCGAGGAGGATCCAGCGGAAGGCACGGGTGTGCTCGCGCGACCAATTCTGCAGGAGACGCCCGAAGCGCCGGTCCCGACCCGCGGGCGCCCGCCCCCCGGGCGCCCGGCCCCCCGACCGGCCACCGCCGCCTTCACTGGCCTCACCCGGCACCATCAGTCTTCCTTCCGTCCGGCGCGCGCCTGGTCATGATCGGCGAACGCGTTGATAATATCGCGTACCAACCGATGGCGCGCCACGTCGCGGTCATCGAGGTCGACGAAGGCAATCCCGGGCACCGCGCGCAAGATCTCACGAATCCGCACCAGGCCTGAGTCGGCGGGATTGGCGAGATCGATCTGGGTGATATCCCCGGTGATCACGGCACGCGATGCAGGGCCGAGACGCGTCAGGAACATCTTCATCTGCAGCAGGGTCGTATTCTGGGCTTCGTCTAGAATCACGAAGGCGTGGTGCAGCGTCCGGCCACGCATGTAGGCCAGGGGCGCCACCTCGATCACGCCGAGCTGCAGGAACCGCTGCAGCTTCTCGTAGCTGAGCATCTCACCCAAGGCGTCGTAGAGCGGCCGCAGGTAGGGGTCGACCTTCTCCTGCAGGTCACCGGGCAGAAACCCGAGGCTCTCGCCCGCCTCGACGGCCGGGCGCGCGAGCAGCACACGGTCGACGAGCTTCTCCTTCAGGCAACTGGCCGCCATCGCCACGGCGAGATAGGTCTTGCCGGTTCCGGCCGGGCCGACGGAAAAGACGATCTCGTTTCCGCGCATGGCCGCGACGTAGTCACCCTGGCCGTAGGAGCGGGCCTTGACCGTGCACCGTTCACTGCGCAGGACGATCTCAGGCGCCGCCAGCACGGGCTGGCCGCACACGGCAGCGTCATCACCGCGTTCGACCTGCGAGAACGCGTAGCCGAGATCCTCGGCGTCGATCGTCTCGCCGCCGCGCACGCGGCCGATCAAGTGCTCCAACAGGCGCGCGGCACCCGCGACAGGCGCCTCCGCGCCGGATATGGCGAGCTGGCCGTTGCGCGCAACGATGCGCACACCGAAGCGCGTCTCGATCGCGCGCAGGTGACAATCCTTTTCGCCAAAGAGATTGACCAGGGGTAGGTCTGCGAGAGGCAGTGTCCGCTGGACGTCTTCGCTCATCGTTTCCTAGCGAGGTATCGTGAGACGCAGACCCGGCTTCAGAGGAACCTGCGGGTCCTCGATCTGATCACGATTGGCATTGTAGATCTTACGCCAATTGGAGGTCGACCCGTAGAAGAGGGTGCCCAGTGACGTCAGGGTATCTCCCTCCTTGGTCACATAGGTCGACGTCGTGTCGCGCCGCAGCTTGGTTTCGCGTAACTCGCGCTCGAGCTCGCGCGCATTCCGGTTGAGGCGTCCTGTCTCGACGGTCAGCGAATCGAGCACCGTGCTCAGACTGTCCTGCAAGCTGCGGGCGAGGGCGACATCCGCGCGCAGACCATCGAGGTAGCTACCGAGCATCCCGCAGTATTTCTCGAGTTGGGCCCCGCTCAAGGCGCGCTGCTCTGCGAGCGTCAGGAACTCGCCCGACTCAGGCAGCGGCAGCTCCACCCGCGGCGCGCCGCTGCAGCCGATCAGCAGAAGAATCGCGGCTGCACCGCAGATGATCTGCCCGTGCCGCAGCCAGCCCCGTGGACGAGCGCCGTCACCGGCGCGGCGCCCGCTGATCCGCTCCTGCCTTCCCGCGTTCCGCCTCGCTGTGGCCACCACCCCGGACCCCCTTCTCTCGTTTCTTTCTGCTCCGGCAATCGGCATCGGCGCCCCGTGGCGTCTTCAGACCATCAGTCGCCTTCGGTCGTTGTCAGGCTATCGAGCAACGCCTTCTCCGCCTGCAGTCCCTCGAAACGAGTCTTCGTGCTCTGCAGGGCTGCCAATCGCCGGTCGACACGCTGGGCGGTCGCTTCGAGTTCCGTCAGCAGAGCATCCCGGCGCTCCTGCACCAGTTCGATTTGGGCCGGGATCACCAGGCAATTGCGTGGCTGGCCGCAACCACCGACGCTGACGATCAAGATCGCACACAGACCCGCAAACCCCATCAACACTCGATGCATGCTTAGACTCCCTCGTCTCTCCCGGCCGCGCACCGGCCGCTACCCGAGACCCATGCCCCACATATGAATACTTCGGGATCTCTTGCGCATCTGTCAAGCGAAACGCCGATCCCCCTCCGCCCGCCGGGAAATGACTTGCCGGCCGCGGGCGCTGCGCCTCATGGGGGGCCCGGCCCCTCCTGCGGCCGCGCTGCCCGGGGTGCGATCCGGATGTGCAATTCCTCCAGATCGGCCGGATCCGCTTCGCTTGGCGCCCCATCCATCAGGGAGAGCGCGCTGGTCGTCTTGGGAAACGCAATCGTATCGCGAATCGACGCGCTCCCTGCCATCTGCATCACCAGACGGTCGAGACCCAAGGCAATGCCGCCATGCGGCGGTGCCCCATACTGGAAGGCCTTGAGCATGAAACCGAAGCGCCGCTCGAGGGTCTCCCCGTCGAGCCCGATGACCTTCATCACCCGCTCCTGGATGTCCCGGCGATGGATCCGGATGCTGCCGCTACCCAATTCGACCCCATTCATGACCAGGTCATAGAGCTGGGCGCGGACTGCCAGGGGGTCGGATTCCAGACGCGGGAGATCCTCCGCCAGGGGCATGGTGAACATATGGTGCGCGGGCGCGATGCGGCCGGTCTCTTCGTCGCGCTCGAAGAGCGGGAAGTGACGCACCCAGAGGAACCGATAGTCGCCCGGCGCGGCCCCCGCCGCCGCGCGGGCCGCGAGGCAGGCCCGCAAGCGCCCGAGAGCACGGTTGGCCTTCATCCGCTCAGCGACGACGACCCCGATCAGATCCCCCTCGCGCGCGCCGCAGGCGGCAATCATCCCCTGCGCCCGATCGGGCTCGAGACGGTTGCCGAAGCCGGTCTCGAGTCCCTGCGCGGTCACCTTTGCCCGGGCGAGCCCCTTCGCCCCCGCCAGTTTGACTTCCTCCTCGAGCGCATCCGCCTCCTTGCGCGAGAGGGCCCCGCCCCCCGGCACCACGAGCCCCTTGACGCACTGGCCCTGCTCCACCGCCGCGCCGAACAACTGGAACTCCGATCCGGCGACGGCCGCCGTGAAGTCGGCGATCTCGCCTTCAAAGCGCAGATCGGGCTTGTCGGAGCCGAAGCGATCGAGACACTCGTCATAGTCGAGACGAGGGAAGGGCAACTCCAGACCGACGCCGAGGACGTCGGTAAAGAGGCGGGCCACCAGGCGCTCGACCAACCCGTAGACATCCTCCTCGTCGACGAAGCTCATCTCGATATCGATCTGGGTGTGCTCCGGCTGGCGATCGGCCCGCAGGTCCTCGTCGCGCAGGCAGCGCGCGATCTGGAAGTAGCGATCCATGCCGGCGACCATCAGGATCTGCTTGTAGAGCTGCGGGCTCTGCGGCAGGGCATAGAACCGGCCCGGGTACTCGCGGCTGGGGACGAGATAGTCGCGCGCGCCCTCGGGTGTCGGCTTGACCAGGGTCGGCGTCTCGATCTCGAGGAAGCCCTCCCCATCGAGATGGCGCCGCGTGGTCATGGTCACCTGGTGGCGCATGCCGATGATCCGCTGCAGCCGGGGGCGCCGTAGGTCGAGGTAGCGATACTCGAGGCGCAGGTCCTCGCCCGCGTTGGTCTCATCCTCGATGACGAAGGGGGGCACCTCGGAGGGAGCGAGGGTCTCGACCCGCTCGGCGACGACCTCGACCTCGCCCGTCGGCCGGTCGGGATTGACCATCCCCTCCGGCCGCCGGGCAACGCGCCCGGAGACCTGGACGACGAACTCGGGCCGCAGCGCGGCGAGACTCTCGAGCAGTTCAGCGGCCGCCTCGCCGGGCCGGGTGACGACCTGGGTCACGCCGTAGCGGTCCCGGAGGTCGAGGAAGTAGACCCCGCCATGATCGCGCACCCGGTTGACCCATCCGGTCAACGTCACCGTGCGCCCCTCGTCGCTCCCCCGCAGCTCACCACAGGTGTGTGTCCGCAGCGCCGTGCTCCGATCGGTGCGCACCGGCGCACCCGCTCCCCGCTCCTCGGCCATGTCTATGCCTCCCCCGCGCGCGCGGAGTTCCCCCGGCGGCTGCCCATGCGCGCCAGTCCCCATCCCAACCAAACGCCGATGATGTCGCTCGCCAGATCGGCGAGACTCGCATCCCGTCCCTGCACCCGTGACTGAACGCCCTCGTCGATCAGCCCGATCAGCAAACCGGCGGCGAGCACGAAACCCATCCCCGTCAACGGGCGCCAGCGCCGCCGGCCCGGCTCGAATGAGGCCAACACCTGCGTGCCCAGCCAGCCCAGCAGCCCATATTCGATCAGATGGGCGACCTTGTCCCACAGCGGGAACTGGATCGGTGAATCGAGGTGCGGGCGCGAGGAAAGAAAAATGATCAAGGCCACATAGCCCAAGAGCGCCACCCGCGGGAGTATCGTCCGCCAGTCTCTGCTCACCCCGCTCACGGAGTCCGCCCCCATCGTTCACCCATGATCATCGGCCTCTAGGCTTTGATCCTGGCCTCCTCAGCCGCCACCAAGCGGATGAACTCCTCGGGCGTCTGGACCTTGAGGGCCTTCTTCTGGAGATCGCCCGTGTAGAGCAGGCGCGAGATCCTGGTCAGGATGCGCATCAGTCCCGTCCGATCCCCCGGACCAACGACCATGAAGAGCACCTGCACGGGTTCGCCATCCAGCGCCTCGAACTCGACCGGCTCGCTGGGGCGGGCGAAGGCCACGGCAAAATCCATCACCGCTGTACATTGCGCGTGCGGCAGGGCGACGCCACCCCCCACTCCGGTACTCATCACGCGTTCCCGGTCGAGGAGGGCCCGGACCACCGGAGCGACGCTCTCGACCAATCCAGCCTCGGCCAAGCGGTCGACCATGCTGCGGATCAACTCCTCCTTAGAGAGTGGAGGCATCCCCAACAGGACACACCTGGCATTGAGCAGATCGGCCAATTGCATCGCAGTCCCTTCCAGACCCCGGATCCGGCCGCCGGGCCGCAGCCGTTCCGCGGCCCCGGGGACTCGATCGGATCCAAACAAAACGCGCATCGACGCTACTCCGACGCGCACGCTATCGGGGGAGTCTAGCAGAACGCGACTGAGCGTCAAGGCTGCCGCCGGTGCCCGATGCTTCTGCAGAGGGAGCGATCCGAGGCATCTTGCCTGCGCATCGATATGCTATCATTGGAGTTCAGGAGGGGTTGGCCTTTCAAGGGTGTGATCTTGCCCGCGCGAGCCGTGCCGGGCCTGCCCGCCAACACCAAGCGACAACATGAGTTACAACTGTGGGCCCTCGCGGCCAGGACCGACGGCATGGGTGATCGGTACGAAACGACCTACGCAGGACTGCTCCAGCGGCTCACCGCGGAGGGCTATCTCACCGGCGAGGCGGGGGCGCGGGTTCCGCGCATCCTCGAATGCGATCCACAGGCGATCGCCCATGCGGCCCATGAGTTCGTCCGCTGGATAATCCGCCGCGGACGCCTGAACGTGGTTCAGGGGGGGCTCGAACCTGCCGGAGGAGCGCTTGTCGCCGCCGACGGCAGCCGGGGACTGCGCTTCGTCTTGCCGGCGCTCAGCTTGAAGGAACCGGGGCTCCTGCGCCCCACCCTCGATCCCTCCCTGGGCCCACCACCGGAGCTCTCCGCCCCCGAGACTTGGCGTCTCTTCAATCGCATTAGCTGCGAGATGCTGACCTCGGTGCGGCGTGCCGCCGATGTCCGGGCGGTGACGAACGGTCTTCTCGATCTCTCCCGCGAGCTGCTCGCGGTTCCGGCGGCGCTCTTCTCGGCGCGCAACTTGCCGATCCCCGGTGGGATCGCGCGCGGTCCGCAGGCACTGATCCTCGGATCAGGCGCCGAGGTAACCGCCGGCGCGGCAGCGAGTGCCGATCACTCCACCACCCTACCGCCCGTGTGGAACGAATGGATACGGCGTGCCGCCGAGTCGCCCGATTCCAGCCTGCTGCTCCATGACTTCGCACGCCTGCCGGCCGAGCGGCGTCCCGCCGGCGAGGGCAGCGCCGTGCTGCTGCCGCTGGCTGCCCAGGATCCCACCTGGACGGGAGTGCTCGCCGCGGTCAGCGATCGCCGTGAGTGGTTCGACGAGGAGCGCCTTGCCCGGGCGCGGTTGCTGCTCGCCCACGTGCGACGTACCGTGACCTACGCGATGCAGCTGCAGAGTGTCGTCTCGCTCGATTTCCTGACCGGGGCCTACAACCGCGGCTTTTTCGAAGACCAGGTTTTGCGCACCCTGGCGGGCGCGACGCGCCGGCACCAGAGCTTCGCTCTGCTGATCATCGACATCGACGACTTCAAGGTCTTCAACACCCGCTTGGGGTACGATGCCGGCGATGCCGTCCTGCGCTCGATCGCGCAGGCCCTGAGACGCACGCTGCGCTCAACCGACGTTCTCGCCCGCTATGGCGGAGAGGAGTTCGCCGCGATTCTGGCGCCGCCGGTCAGCGCCTCCGAGGCACGCCAGATCGGGGAGCGGCTGCGCGAGGCCGCCGCCAACGCCGCGGTGGCCGTCCCGAACCTGGCGGGCGAACGGCAGGGCGTCACCGTGACCGTCTCGGTGGGGGGAGCGCTCTTCCCGGGCGACGGCCGCGTGCGGGACGAACTCTGGAGCCAGGCAAACCAGATGCTGCTCGCCGCCAAGAACGCGGGCAAGAACCGCGTCTGCTTCCCCTCTTCCACACCATCGTCCGACGCGTCCTAGCGGCCGTCGGGGCTGGAGGGCATCGGAGGGATGTAAGCGGCGCGCGACGGGCAGGCTTCGGGGAAACACCCACGCCTCACGTGCGCCGCGCCCAAGGCGCGCGCATCAGAGAGGAACCGATCCCTTGCGCGCGCCGTTCCCGCAGATACCCTCCAGGCCCGGCGGTCGCATGCCCCCGCTGGGGGGGGAGAGGTCCTGTGGTGCAACTCAATCGGCCTCAGGCGGGCGCGTGATCTCCCAGGTGAACTCGCCGTCGGCGCCGCGGTCGATCGTTACCCGGTCGCCCTCGCCGACCTCGCCGGCGAGCATCCTCATCGCCAGCGGATTCTCGATTCGGCGCTGGATCAGGCGCCGTAGCGGGCGCGCGCCGAGATCGGGATCGTAGCCCTGCTCGGCGAGCAGATCCTTGGCCGGGGTCGTGATCGCCAATTCAATGCAGCGGGGCACGAGATGCGTCCGCAGCCGGTCGACCTGCAGATCGACGACCAGCCGGAGCTGCTCGCGACTGAGCGGATTGAAGAGCACGACCTCATCGATGCGATTGAGGAACTCGGGCCGGAAGTGGGCCCGTAGCTCCTCCATCACCCGCGCCCGGTGCGCCTCGCGCTCCCCCTCCTGCTCGGCCTGAAGATGATGGGTCCCGATGTTGGAGGTCATGATCACGACGGTGTTGGTGAAGTTGACCGTGCGCCCCTGCCCGTCGGTCAGACGACCGTCGTCGAGCACCTGCAGCAGAACGTTGAAGACTTCCGGATGAGCCTTCTCGATCTCATCGAAGAGCACGACCGAGTAGGGCCGGCGGCGGATCGCCTCGGTCAGCGCACCCCCCTGCTCGTAGCCGACATAACCGGGCGGCGCCCCGATCATGCGGGCAACCGAATGGCGCTCCCCATACTCCGACATGTCGAGCCGCACGATATTGGACGCATCATTGAACAGAAAGGCAGCCAGCGCCTTGGCCGTCTCGGTCTTGCCGACCCCGGTCGGTCCCAAGAAAATGAAGCTGCCCATCGGGCGGTCGGGCGGCGTCAGGCCCGCGCGGCCGCGGCGCACCGCATCGCTGACCGCCCGCAGCGCCTCACCCTGGCCGATGACGCGCTGTCCCAACCACGCTTCCATTTCGACAAGCTTGGCCGCCTCGGTCTCCAGCATCCGGCTCACCGGGATGCCCGTCCAGCGCGAGACGACCTCGGCGACATCCTCTTCGCCGACCTCTTCCTTGAGCAGACGGGCCTCTTTCTGCGGCGCGACGAGCTGTTCCTCGATCGCCTCCAGCTCCCGGCGCGTCTCCGGAATCTTCCCGTGGCGGATCTCGGCGACCTTCTCGAGCTGCCCCTCGCGCTCCAGAACTACTTCCTGAGCGCGGAGCTGCTCGAGCTGCTCCCGGCGCTCGCGAATTCGTCCGATCAATTCCCGCTCGCGCTCCCACCGGGCGGCCAGCCGCGCGCGCTCCTCACCCAGCTCGGCAATCTCGCGGCCGATCTCGGCGAGCCGCGCCCGCTCGACCTCCTGGCCTTCGCGCTTCAATGCCTCGCGCTCGACCTCGAGCCGTTTGATGCGCCGCTCGGCCAGCTCGAGCTCCTCGGGCATCGAATCGATCACGATGCGCATCGCCGCGGCGGCCTCATCGACGAGGTCAATCGCCTTATCGGGCTGGAAGCGGTCGCTGATGTAGCGGTCGGCGAGACGCGCGGCGGCAACCAGCGCGGCGTCCTTGATCCGCACCCCGTGATGCAGTTCGTAGCGTTCCCGCAGGCCCCGCAGGATCGCAATCGTGTCCTCGACGGAAGGCTCGTTGATCAAGACGGGCTGGAAGCGGCGCTCCAGAGCGGCATCTTTCTCGACATACCGGCGGTACTCATCCAGCGTCGTCGCGCCGATCGCCCGCAGCTCGCCGCGGGCGAGCATCGGTTTGAGCATGCTGGAGGCATCGACCGCCCCCTCGGCGGCGCCGGCGCCGACGAGCGTGTGCAGCTCGTCGATGAAGAGCAGCACCCGGCCCTCGGATTCCTGGATCTCGCGCAGCAGGGCCTTCAAGCGGTCTTCAAACTCGCCGCGGTACTTGGCCCCGGCGATCAGCGCGCCGAGATCCAGGGCCAGTAGGCGCTTGTTGCGCAGTCCCTCGGGGATCTCCCCATCGACGATCCTCTGCGCGAGCCCCTCGGCAATCGCCGTTTTGCCGACCCCCGGATCCCCGATCAACACCGGGTTGTTCTTGCGGCGGCGCGAGAGCACCTGCATCACCCGCCGGATCTCGGTGTGGCGACCAATCACCGGATCGAGTTCGCCCTTGGCGGCGAGTGCGGTCAGGTCCTTCGTATAACGCTTGAGCGCCTCGTACTTCTCCTCGGGGTTCGGATCGGTGACCCTCGCCCCCCCACGGATCTCGGCCAGTAGGACAAGCAGCTTCTCACGATCGCCCCCATGGCGCCGCAGCAGGTCCCCCGCCGCGTGCGTCGTCTCGGCGTCGGCGGTCGCCAGGAGCAGGTGTTCGGTGGAAACGTACTCGTCCTTCAAGTGCTCGGCCTCGCGGCCGGCACGCTCGAGCAGGCTGCCTAACTCAGGCGACGGATACTGCTGGGCGGCGCCGGTCACCCGCGGCAGCTGCTCCAGATCGTGTTCAAGGCCGGCGCTCAGGGCGGTGACGTCGGCGCCGAGCCGCTGCAGGATCCGCGCGGTGACTCCTTCGCGCTGGCCCATCAGGGCCTTGAGCAGGTGACTTGGTGTGATCTGCTGCTGATTGCGCCGCAGGGCGTCGCGGCGTGCCGCTTCAATCGCCTCGGCCGCCTTCTCGGTCAGGCGGCGTGGATCCCATACCACGGTAGAGCCCCCTTCCCGGGATGTGCGTCTAACTCAGCGAACGCGAATGACCTTGTCCAGAATACGCGCACCGGCTCTACGGCCCGTCTCATCCCAAATAGTGAGTTCATAGAAATAGAGGCCGTTGGCCACTTGATCGCCATCCGCATCGCGACCGTCCCACAGGAAGTGGCGTAGCCCCTTGTCGACCGGCAGGCTCTCGTCTTTCAGGATCTCCCGGCCGCTCGAGGTAAAGACCCGCAACCGCGCCCGCGAGGCGGGACCGGTCAGGCGGTAGACCAGATGGGACCGATCCTCGAAGGGATTCGGAATCCAGTAGGCCTCGGCGATCCGCAGCGGGACCACCCCGACCCGGTTGGTCTGGCTGGCGAGCACCAGGAACTCGCCGTCGTGCTGGCGGATCTCGACATCGAGGGTGACATTCCCCTCTGCCAACTCGGGCAATTCCCCGTAGCGCAACGTCCAGGTTCCAGGCTCACCCGGAGACTGGCTCAGCTCGGCGCTGGCGATCCCGAGCGGCGTTCCGTCGATCAGGAAACGGATATCCTCGGGCTCGACATGCGCCCCGCTGCGCACCGTCAGGGCCAGATGGCTCGTATCGCGGATGTCGGCCCCGTCGGGAAGCAGCTCGAGCCCCTGGCTGAGCCGCTCGTAGATCGCGACGTGGAAGGGAATGCGGATCTCCAGCCCGCGCGTCGAGCCCTCGTAGTCGACGGTGCGCACGCGCAGGCTGTAGGGCCGCCGCTGGACCTGGGTGCGATAGCTCAACCGCTGCAGCCGGCCCTCGCGATCGGGGTCCTCCAGATCGAGCCGCTCGGTCGGAACACTCCCGTAGTAGTCCTCCAGCTCGGGGAGGCCGACATCGGCCTCGTCGCTGATCTCGAGCGCGATGAACAGCGAGTCGTCCTCCCGGTCCGAGGCATACTCGGCGCCTGACTCCTCCTCCCACATCGCGTCGTTGAGCTCGAGCGTGATCCAGGGTGGCGAGATCCCGTGGCGCAAGGCGGGATCGCCGAGCAGCATGTAGGTGACCCGCTCCCGGAGCCCTAGTGGGAGTTTCACCTTGGAGTGGGAGACGATCTCCCCCAGCCGCCAGCGGCGGCGACCCTGGGCGTCGGCGGGGGGATCGGCGAACATCGCCGCAAAGACTTTCTCCTCATAATCGTGCCCGATCGTCTCGAAGTCGGTCGAGGCGATCGCCCCGATGCCCCCGCGAGGGGCGCCGGGGCAGCAGAAGAGCATGCGCTCGACCATCGCATCACCCCGCCAGCGATCCCCTTCTCGATGCGACGCGAACTCAGCCAAGTGGCAGCCGTAGCCATGGAAGACGAAGGGCCGGTCGAGGTTGTCGAGATCCTCGACATCCTGAATCGAGGCCACGATCGACTGGCGGAAGATCTCCTCGTGGGAGAGCTGGCGTGAGTGGGAGTGTCCCTGGTAGGCCCACAGGAGTGCCCCGCGACTGAGTGAGGCCTTGAGCAGCTCCTTGACCGTGGCGGCGCCATAGCTCTTGCTCGGGGCGAAATCGATGTCGGTTCCCACGTCGACCGGGACGATATCGCCGTTGGCATCGCGCAAGCACTCTTGCGGATCGACCGTATCGGGCTTGCAGCGTCCCAACGAAGGAACGCTGTCCATCAGGGTGTTCAGGTAGAGCGTATCGAGGCTGTAGTGGGCAAAAAGTGAGTCGCTCGCGGCGTAGTCGACGGCGTCACGCGAGATCGCGAGAAAGCGCCACTCCCCCGCCCGCCGTTCGTACGTTCCGGAGCCTCCGATCCCCGAGAGACTGCTGGAGAAATCGTCATCGGAAACCACCACCAGGCGATTGCGCCAGCGGCCCTCGAGATCGGACTCCTCGTAGTGGATCACCTTCTCGACATAGATCTCGGCCTCCTCACGCGTGCCGCAGGAGACCCGCCCGACATGGGCGTCGGGAAAGAAACTCATCTGGTCTCCCCAGGCGCCGTTGAGGTTGTCGATGAACCAGGAGTCGCTCGAGATCAGCTGGGTGCCGGTGGAGCCGAACGTGTGGCCCGGGATGGTCATCGTCGGGACATAGGTCGTGTCGGCCAGCCCGTCGGGCGTCCCCAGCAGATAGCCCCCAAGATCATTGGAGGCATCGCCAAAGAGGAGGAGATAGTCGGGCGGCGGCGTGCTCCCCCGCCACATCCGCCGCATCAAGCGCTTGATCGCATAGGGATGCGCCCGCCCACCGCTGTAGGTGTCATAGAGATCCTCCACGGCCGCGGCGAAGACCCGATGGCCCTGTCCTTCCCGATGCCCGATCAAAGGCGCGACCTCGGCGGCGAATCGCCGAGAGTAGACGAGAACGTAGTCTTCGCCGGTGAACTGATCAACGGGCGCGCCGGCCCGCTGCGTCACTGCCCCCACGGGCAGCGGGTCGAAGGCATCATCCTCCACAATCAGCAACTCTGATCCCGTGAGGATGTCCCCGCAATCGAGCTGCAGGCGCAGGTCGTAGTCGCCGCTCCCAGCGTCTCCAGAGAGCTGCCCGGCCGTCAGGGCGAGTCGCTCCGGCGCCCGCGGATCCTGGATGTCCAGCACGAGGAGATCCTCGGTCGACACGTTACGGATCAGGAACTCCTGCTGCCCGATGAACCCGGTCAAAGGAGCCTGCAGGCGATGGTCGTAGATCTCGAAGGTGCCCTCGAAATCGACATCGACCCAGTCGATCCCGATCCGGTCCCCGTCGATGTCATCGATCCCATCTCCGCGAATGGGAACGTAGATCTTCACATAGTTGCGGCGATCGGAGAGCACCGTGCGCGGGATGCTGCTGCCCGTCGTGCAGGCCAGGCCATCATCGAGCGAGTAGACGTAGTAGGGATTGCCGGGGAAGGCCCAGGTGGTCTCCTCCGGCGCCGCCGCGCGCGAGAGCCACAGGCGCGGACGGTGAGGACTGCTCGAGGAATTGACGAAGAAAGTCCCCTGCAAGTGAACGCAGACACTGAGCGCGCGCAGCAACTTGGGCATCTCGAAAGACACCGTCTTGAGCGAGACGATCCCCGTGCCCACCGGCCGGGCCGTGGGTTGGCTCCAGACATAGTGATCGGTACCGAATGCCCAGGGGCCCGACCAAGTCGAGCCAAGATCGTCGCGCAGTTTGATGTCGCCGTAGTAGACGTTGTTCTCGAAGCGGACCGTTCGCCGGTACTTGATCGGCGGGGTGAGTCCCTCCCAATCGAACCAGGAGTCGGCGCTGGTCACTTGCGGACCGCTCCCGGCGCCCTGGATGAGCCAGTAGACGTTGCCGCGCCCGTAGCGCTTCTCCTCAAGGGGGTAGTCGAAGAAGGACCAGGCATCCTGGCCATAGAAGATCAAACCCTCCCCCGCCTCGAAGAAGCCGTCGCCGTCCTCATCGTCGGGCAGAAAGGCGACCGGCCACTCGCGCAAGGGAGCGCCGTCATCCTCATCGTCGTAGCCGCGCACGACGAGCTTCAGCTCGTCCCAAGCGAGACTCGCTTGCGCCAAACCCGCCGCGGTCAGATCGGCGAAGGCAAGCCGGTAGAGCCCGGTCGTATCCACCGTCACGCGGAACTCGAGCCCGCTCGCCCGCGGCAGCCGGCTGCCTGGCGCCTGCGGTGCGGGCGCCAGAGTCGGCGCCGCGCGGCGGCGATAGGCACGGGCGCTGCCATGGTTGAGGATCCGCTGGCGGAAGAGCGGCTCCCAGCGCGGCTCGTCGAACAAGTAGGGCACCCGACGGCCGGGATCCCCAGGCACGGACTTCTCGGGAGCGGCGACGAAGCGCACGCGCACCAGCAGGCGCGAGAACCAACGCACCTCCCCCGCGACCGGATCGAATTGCAGAGGGGTGAGCTGCACGGGGACGACCCGATAGTGGCGCCAATTGCGCGCCTCGCCCAGGGTCACGAGCTGGGCCGGAAAGGCGCCCGCGGCGCCATAGATGCGTGGGTCCTCCTCGTAATCGAGCTCATAGCGCGGCATCGGCTCGTCACGTTCCCCGGCCGGCCCCGGCACCAGGCGGATGTCCTGGCGCGCCACCGGCAACGGGCGTCCGGCGATCGGCGTCTCCCCCGCGGCTTCGACCAGCTGGGGCACGGCGACGCGGCCCGGGGGCAAGGCGATCAAGTACTCGAGGCTCGGCAGGTCGGGCTCCCCGGGCCGGCCGACATGGTCCCCTCCCGGCAGGTCGAGCCGATCGTAGCGCTCACCCGCAAGGATGATCGGCACCACTCCCGGCCGCGGCGTGGTCACGACGAAGAGGACCTCGTCGGGCGACTCGGCGATGATCTCGATCTGCGGATCCGCCGTCGCGGGCGTCTGCAGTACCCATCCGCTGCAGAGCACCGCTGCTGCAGCGAGAACCCCAAGCAGCCGTCTGGGATCTCGTCTCTTGCTCATGCTCACCTACCCCTGTGCCGCCGGCGCGCCCCGCAGCATCCAAGAGGTCGCGGAATTCCCGCGTCCGGAATCAGCCGGCCGCCGCGCCCCGGGCGATCGGCGGCGGCTCGAATTGCATCCTGCGGAAGACCTCCTCGTCAACCTCGATCGGGGTCACTGCCTTGCGCTCCATGATGTAGTGCTTGAAGAGCGAGTCGGCGCGAGCCTCGGCGATGCGCTCGACCACCGCCTCGGCGATGTCCTCGAAGATCGGCACGTGGCCTGGTTCGATCTTCTCGAGCCGAGCGATGGCGAAGCGCCCCTCGTAGGGAACCGGCTCGGTGATCTCTCCGGTCTCCAGTCGGAAGATCTGCCGGTCGAGGGGACTGCTGATTTGATTCCCCCTTGCGACCACCTGCCCTGTGCCGACCCAGTCGGCGGAAGGGTCGAGGCGCCGGATCTGCGTGAGGGCGGCATTCGCCTCCCCGCGCCCCGCCAGAATCTCGCGGGCGGCGAGCCCCGTGTCCCAATCCCGTAGATGGAGCAACAGAAATGCCCGCTTCTCCGGTTCGCCGAACTCGGCAGAGTGCTCCTGGTACCAAGCGCGGGACTCCTCGAGGGTCGGCCGGGCGCGCGCGGATACGAATTCCCGATGGAAAGTGCGCGCCAGCATCAGGGAGCGCTGCTTGTCGTCTTCGTACGCGAAGTCGGGCTGCAGATGGTACTCCCGGTCCCAAACCGCCTGGCGCTCGATACGATCGAGCATCAGCTCACGGGTCAGCCGGAGCACGTCGGCGGAATCCTCGAAGGTGGGCCACGTGTAGACCAGCTTGGTCATGAGATGGTCCAGAAGAAGAATCGCCACGATCGTATCGGCCTTCGAGGTCGCTAGGATGCGCCCCCAGTCCCCCCGCGGCAAGGGACACTCCGGCCAGGGAGGCGCGTCCCGACGCGACTCGCTCCCCGGGGGGGGCGGCGTGAACCGCCGGCTGATGTGCTGGGTGTTCTTACGCAGGAAATCGGTCATCCAGTGGACTTGAAAGATATCCGTCTTGAAGTCGTATTCCTCGAAGAGCTGCTTGCGGAAATCGACGATGCGATTGCCCGAGCGTTCCAGGATGATGTGCTGTCTGAAGCGGTCCTTGACCAGCCGGAAGGGGGGCGGATCGGGATTGGGCCGCTTCTCGATCAGCTGCACGAACCGGTAGAGGCCATTGGCTCGGATCAGTCCGCTCGTCTCCAGGGGCCCCAGATCGGCGAGCGCACGCATCACCGCCGCGGGGGCCGCATCGATTGAGCGCCACCCTTGGTCTCCACCCTGGGACAGCCCTCGACCCATCGCGACCTTCTCGAAGACCGCCCCTGCGCGGACTACGTCGAGAATCTGGCGAGCCTCCTCATCGTCCTGGAAGCTCATCTCGCGGTAGTGGTAGCGCGTGCGGATGTGCTCCTCGTAGATGTCACGCAACTCGCCGTCGGTGATCTCCATCACATCTTGATAGGCATCCTGCTCCATGCGGCGCATCATCTTCCCTTCCAGCATAGTCTGAGCGCGCTCCTCGCGCAGTGGCGTCCATTCGACCGAGTCGGCCGCAATCTGCTCGAGGATCGTCTTGTCGATGTATAGGTTGAGGAACCGGCGCGCCGAGGCGCTGTCGGGCGTGGAGCTTCCATCCTCGCCAACGCTCTCGTGGAAGGCCCGCTCGAATTCACTCAACCAGATCGCGTCCGCGCCGACGGTGATCAGAACCGGATCCTGCTCTTGGTCACAGCCTGCGAGGCTCAGGGCACTCAGCACGAGTACGGCCCAGAACACGGCGGTCTTCATCATAGCCCCCCTTGCGGCACTTCCCCTCGAATCGGACGAAACGCGATCTTAGCAAGCCAGACGATCCCTCGAAAGCGATTCCGCCCACTTCCACCCGCAAGCGCCGCAAGGGGTTCCGCCCGGAGCCCCCATCCCGGCGCGCGGGCGCAGGGAATTGACACCGAGGGGGCGCTGGGCGATCATTTCTACTTGCCTGCTGAGATAGGTGGTCATCCGTCCGATGGGTAGCCAAGGGGGTGGGAGGAGCACCATGATCCACAAGTCCCTGGAGGGGGAATCGATTAGCATCTTCTTCCCCGCCTACGGCGACTGGGGCACGATCGCGAGCATGATCGTGTTGGGCTTCTGCGTGCTCGACGCTCTGGAGGTCGCCGGCGAGGTGATCGTCGTCAATGATGCAAGCCCCGACCACACGCCCGAGATCCTCGAGGAACTCCAGCGCCGCTACCCTCGCCTCCGGATCGTGACCCACGCCGCCAATCGTGGGTACGGCGGGGCGTTGCGCAGCGGTTTCGAGGCGGCCGCGGGACGCTGGATCTTCTATACCGATGGCGATGCGCAGTACGACGTACGCGAACTCAGGGATCTCTGGGCGCAGCGCCAGGGAGCCGACCTGGTCAATGGGTACAAGATTCGCCGCAGTGATCCCTGGTACCGGGCCGTGATCGGCCGCCTCTACCACAACTTCGTAAAGCACCTCTTCCGGCTGCCGGTGCGCGATGTCGACTGCGACTTCCGCCTCCTGCGCCGCGAGGTATTCGAGCAAGTCCGCCTGACCGAAGATTCCGGGCTGATCTGCGTCGAGTTGGTGGCCAAGATCGCCCTGGCCGGCATGCGCATCGCCGAGGTGCCTGTGCACCACTTCCACCGCATGCACGGCAAGTCTCAGTTCTTCAACTTCCGCCGCGTGGTGCGCGTCCTGCTGCGTATGCTGCAGCTCTGGTGGAGGCTGTTCGTCCGCCATGAGCCGATCGGACCGTTGTCCGCGGCTCGGGATGAGCGCTGATGGGTAACGGTGAAACAATCTATGCGGGGAAGCGGGCGCTCGTCACCGGCGGAGCCGGCTTCATCGGCAGCCATCTCGCCCGCCGGCTGCACGAGCTCGGCGCGGAGGTCTCCGTCGTCGACGCCATGATTCCCAACTGCGGAGGCAATCTCTATAACCTCGAGCCGATTCGCGACGCGGTTGCGCTGCACATCGTCGACATGCGGGATTGCGAGCGGATGCGGCCCCTGGTCCGCGCTCAGGACTTCATTCTCAACCTGGCGGGCAAGGTCAGCCACATCGACAGCATGCAGGATCCGCACCAGGACCAGGGCATCAATTGCGAGAGTCAGCTTGCCCTGCTCGAGACCTGCCGGTGTGAGAATCCCAGCGCCCCCATCGTCTACGCCAGCACTCGGCAGCAGTACGGCCGCCCACTCTATACCCCGGTCGACGAGGACCACCCCTTGCTGCCGACCGACTTCAATGGGATCAACAAGCTGGCCGGAGAGTGGTACCATCGCCTCTACGCGCGGCTGCACCGAATGCAAATCACCAGCCTGCGGCTGACGAATACGTACGGGCCCGGTCTCCTGATTAGCCACGACCGCCAGGGGTTTCTCTCGGTCTTCATCCGCCGTGTGCTCACCGGAGAACCGATCCGTGTCTTCGGCGACGGCAGCCAGCTGCGGGACCTCAACTATGTCGACGATGTCGTTGACGCGCTGCTCGCCGCCGCCGCCCGGCCCGATGCCGCCGGAGCGGGCGAGGTCTACAACCTCGGGTCCCCCGAGGCGATCTCCCTCAAGGAGGTCGCCGAGCTGATGGTCCGGATCGTCGGGTGCGGCCGCGTGGAACTCGTGCCTTTCCCGAATGAACTGCGCCGGATCGACATCGGTAGTTATCAGGGAGATTTCAGACGCATCCACAAGGCCCTCGGCTGGCAGCCGCGGATTTCGGTGGAGGAGGGATTGCGGCGCACCCTCGCCTTCTACCGCGAGCACGGGGGCCACTATCTCTAGCCACGCGGTCTCCCGGGGGCTGCAGGAGGGGGGAATGAGCAGCGAGTCGAGACAGCGAACTGCGGAAGAGACGCCGGCTCCCTTGCCCGTGTTCGATGTACGCACCCACGATGCGGCGATTGCCGCCGAGATCGGCGCCGCCATCCAACGGGCGGTCGCCTCGGGTTGGTTCATTCTGGGCCCGGAAGGCGAACGCTTCGAAACCGCCTTTGCCACTTGGCTCGGCGGCGGCCACGTCGTCGGCGCCGCGTCGGGCACGGCAGCCTTGAGTCTCGCGCTAAGGGCCGCCGGCGTCGGACCCGGCGACAGCGTGCTCACCGTGCCCAACACCGCGATCCCTACGGTCAGCGCCATCAGTGCCGTCGGCGCCGAACCGGTTTTCGTCGACGTCGATCCCGAGACCGCCCTGCTCGATCTCTCGCGGATCGACGCGGCCGTGCGGCCCAACAGCCGGGCAATCATCCCCGTGCACCTCTACGGCCGGGCGCTGGATCTCGACGCCCTGATGCCGATCGCCCGCCATCACGGACTGGTGGTCATCGAGGATGCCGCCCAGGCTCACGGCGCCCGCTGGCGCGGCCGCCCGGCGGGAACCTGGGGGAACTTCGGCTGCTTCAGCTTCTATCCGAGCAAGAACCTGGGCGCCTATGGCGATGCGGGGGCGGTCTGGACGGCGGACGAGGAGGACGCTCGGCTGCTGCGCAGCTTGCGTAACTATGGTCAGAGCGAGCGCGACCGACACGAGCGCGTCGGTCTCAACAGCCGTCTCGATGAGATCCAGGCAGCCATTCTGAATGCGAAGCTCCCGCACTTGGTCCACTGGAATCAGCAACGCCGGCGCCTGGCGGCCCGCTATCGCGAGCTGCTCGCCCCGCTGCCCCTGACACTTCCGCCGCCGGCCCCGACCGAAGAGGCGCACGTCTACCATCTCTTCACCGTGCGCGTTGCCGAGCGGGGTCGAGTTCGCGACCGGCTCGCCGATCGCGGGATTGGGTCTCAGGCGCATTATCCAACGCCGATCCATCTCCAGGAGGCCTACTCCCATTTGGGATACCACGCGGGTGATTTCCCGGCAGCCGAGGCCTGGTGCCGCGAAACCTTAAGCCTTCCTTTCTCCCCAGCGCTGGGGGAGAATGATCTGCGACGCGTGGTGCAGGTCCTCACCGAAACGCTGGGCGGCAGGAGGGACGGCTAGGCGGCCGCCGCTCGGCCACTGCCGGCGCCACGAATCGCCCGACCCGTTCGCCGTCGGAGGCAGCATGTCGACACCTCTGTTCATGGTTCTCATCGCAGTGGTCTTCTCCGTCGCAGGCGAGATCTTCTTCAAGGAGGGCATGAATCGCGTCGGGGTGCTCACGTTCTCCACGCTCGGTCCGACGGCGGCGCGCATGATCCGCACCTGGCCATTCTATGCGGGTTGCGCCTGCTTCCTGGTGAGCGTTTCCTTCTGGTTCGCAGCGATCTCGCGGGTCGATCTGAGTTGGGCCTATCCCCTGCTCGCAACCGGATACATTCTGATGCTGCTCTTCTCCGCGATCATTCTCGGCGAGCACGTCTCCCCGCTGCGTTGGCTCGGCGCCGTCGTCATCGTGATCGGTGTTGCCCTGGTGTCACGCACGTAGCCTCCGGCAGGGACCGCGATGGAGCCCCATGAGTACGCCAGCATGTTCGCGCTCGAAGAGCACCATTGGTGGTGCCGTGCTCTGCGCCAGCGCATCATCTCTGCCATCGACGCGTGGGGGGCGTGGCCGGCGGCGGGGAGTCGCGAACGGGGCGGGGATCACGGAGCGGCAGCGAGGGATCCGCACCTCCGTTGTCTTGATGCCGGATGTGGGAGCGGTATGCTGCTCACCGCCATGGGCGACCGCTTCCTCTCGGTAGGTCTCGACTTCAGCGCCGAGGCGTTGCGCCTCGCCCGCCGCCGTGCCCTCTCTCGGCTCGTGCGCGCTTCGATCGTCACCCTGCCCGTGCGCAGTGAATCGCTCGACATCATCCTCTCCGCCGACGTGCTCTACCACCGCGGAGTCCCCGACGATCTAGCCGCGCTGCGCGAGGCGGCGCGCTGCCTGCGTCCGGGGGGCCTGCTGGTCGTCAACCTGCCCGCCTTCGCCTGGTTGCGCTCCACTCACGACGAGGCGATCCACACCGCGCGGCGCTACACGGCGCGCGAGGTGCGCACGAAGCTCGCACGCGCCGGACTGCGCCCCCTGCAAGTCGGCTACTGGAACACGCTGCTCTTCCCTCCGCTCGTCATGCTGCGCCTGCTGCGGCGTTGGACCGCTGGGCGGCGCGACGGCAGCCCCGGAACGCCGGACACCGGCATCGACGCCCCCGGGGCCCGCTCTGACTTGCGTCCCCTCCCCCGCTGGCTCAACCAGAGTCTGGCAGGGTTGCTGGCGCTGGAGGCGCGCCTGTGTGGCACCCGCGCGCGCTTTGGACTCTCGGTCTTCGCGGTTGCCCGCAAGGAGGTGCGATGCTGACCGGGCGCCGCCGCGCATCGACGGCCTGGATTTGGCTGATCCTGATCGCCTTGGCCGCCGTGCTGCTTCGCTTCCTCCGCCTGGGCGGGGAGGGACTCTGGTGTGACGAGGCCTACACGGCCCTGCGCACTGCCCAGCCCCTCGGGACGATGATTGACGAGTTGGTCCATCACGACGAGGCGCCTCCGCTGTTCTACTTGCTCAGCAGACTGATCGTGGGTCTCTTCGGCGATGGCGAGTTCGCGCTGCGCCTGCTGCCCGCAGCGGCGAGTTGCGCAGCAGTCGTCGTGATGCTCATCCGCGCCCGCCGCCGCCGCGAGCCGGAGCTCTTCTGGGCCGCCGCATTCTTCGCGATCGCAAGCTACGGCGTCTTTTACGCCCGACAAGCGCGCTCGTACGGACTCTTGCAGCTCCTCGCGCTCGTCTTCATCTTCTATGCTCGCGATTTCCTCGCCGGTGCGCGCCGCACAAGCCGCACGCGCGGAGTCGGACTGGCGCTGAGCGCGGGATTGCTCTGCTTCACGCATCACCTGGGCGTGATCCTGGTGCTTGCCAGTCTGCCGCTTTGGATCCTTCACCCGCGACGCCGCCCACGCCTTCTGCACTGGATCGGCTGGCATGCGGCGCCCCTGCTGCTCTTGGGCCTCTATTGGCTCTTCTCGGCAACGCAGTGGGAGATGCACGCCTCGTACAACCAATGGATGGCCACCCACTGGCAGGATCATCCCCTCGCCCTCGCCCCCCTGTTCTCGATAGGAGTGCTCTCACCCGCGGGGCGCTTCCCCATCGCCGCCGCGGTTCCCTTGCCGGAGCTTGGCGCGGGAGGGGAACTCGCAACGTTGGCCTCCCTGGCCCTCGTCCTGACCGCCCTGGGGGCGGGTCTGGTGGGCGCCGTGCGGGCTACCCGAATCCCAGGGACCGGTCACGTTGCGGATCCGCAGCGGGAGAGCGAATCGCTGCGCTGGTGGCTCACCGACGCCTTGTCCTTCTTTCTTCCCCTGATCGCGCTCTTATCCGCCTCGCTGCTCGTCTCCCCCGCCTATGTTCTCGGCCGCTCCGACGCCATCGTCTTCCCCTCCTTCGCGCTCCTGATCGGCCGGGGACTGGCGCGGCTGCCCCGCTGGGGGACGATGCCGGCCGTGCTTCTCTGGACGGTCGTCTCGATTGCCGCCCTCGCGCCCGCGTATGGATGGAGGGATGGACCCCTGGCGAAGGGAACCGACCGGCGCGTGGCCACTGCCCTGGTTTCCCACGGATTGCAGTCCGGTGACTGGCTCGTGCACGGGGTGCTCACGGCACCGGCGGTCGAGTACTATCTCGACCGCCTGGGCGCCGAGCACCAGTCCGCTTGGTTTCCTGCCTTCACGGGGATCAACCCCGCCGCGGCGATCCCGACCCCGATCGACTCGTTGCGTGCCTACGAGCGCGAAGCCTACCGCCTGCGGGAGTTGATCGACGCCGCCCTGCCCGAAGCGGGCAGCGTTTGGATCCTGGGACAGCTCACCTCGGCGGGCGCCGCGAGCTGGCCACTGCGCGGGGGCCAGATTGCCGTCACACCTTCCGGAGAGCCGCGCCTCATCACGGCGGGAGAACTCGGCTTCCCCGCATCCCTCCTGCTCTATGCCCTGGCTGGCATGACGGAGCAGCCAGCAGTGATCCGCTACCGGCAGGACTGGATCGGCGGTGAGCGCGTTGCCGTCCGGGTGCCGCGGGAAACCTGGATTCCGCGCGAGAGCCTCTCGCCGGTGCAACTGGGCGCCGCGGTGCCGGAGAACCGTGGGCCGGCACCGCATGTGCGAAGAATAAATGCACAGCCGACGGGGCCACCGGCTCTGTGCGGGGGATGGAGATGATCGCGCCCTCCACATCCCAGCCCCGTCCCCGACCGCTTCCCTCGCACCGGGAGCCGCGGGGCACGGGCCGCCGCCCGTGGCGGGCGGCCCTCCCCTGGGTCCTCGTGCTGATCGCCGCTTGGCTGCCCTACATCCCGGCGCTCGAATCGGGATTCACCTTCGACGATGGGCGCCTGATTCTCGAGAACCCGACCGTCGCGCCGTCGTCGCCCTGGACCGACTCCCTCGTGCGACCCTACTGGCCGCCGGATCACGATAGCGGGCTCTACCGGCCGTTGACTTCCCTCACCTACCACCTGCAGCTCGCGCTCTGGGGAAAGGATCCGGTTCCCTTTCACGTCTTCAATCTACTCCTCCACGGTGGGGCCGCCCTGCTCGCGCTCGTCCTCATGCGCTGCCTCATCCCTGGACGCCGGGGCTTGGCGTTCTCGATCGCGCTGCTCTTCGCCGTGCATCCGATCCACACCGAGGCGGTGACCAATCTCGTCGGCCGCGCCGATCTGCTCGCGGCGCTCTTCGGTCTGGGCGCCTATCTAAGCTGGTTAACCGCTCGTGGCGCCTGGCGCTCGCTCGCCCCGCCCGTGCTCCTCGGCCTCGCCATGTTCTCGAAGGAGAGTGCGATCGCCTGGGTGCTCGTCTTCGCCCTGCATCGGGTCGGCCTGCTCGCGGCGCCCGCCGCTTCGACCGCGGGGCCTGCGAGCGGCTCGGGATCGTCGCCCCGCCGCCTCGGCGGCGATGCGCTCCTGCTCGGGGCCGTGGGGGTCTACGTCGCCGCCCGCATCGCCGTCCTGGGCGCCTTGGTCGGCCTGCAGCGGGTCTCCATTGTCGACAATCCGATCTACGACGTCTCCTGGGGAACCCGCGTCCTGACCGCACTCACGGTTCTGTGGCGCGGCATCGGGTTGATCCTGGCTCCCTACCGGTTGAGCCCCGACTACTCGTTCGCGGCGATCACGCCCGAGGAGAGCTGGCTCAGCGCTGCGGGGCTCCTCGCGCTGCTCAGCGTCGGGGTGATCGTTCTGGCGGCCGCCCTACGACGCCGCATGCCGTTTTTCTTCCATGCCGGAGTGCTCTACTCCGCCCTGATCCTCCCGGTGTCGAATCTCATCGTTCCGATCGGAACGATCATGGCGGAGCGGCTGCTCTATCTTCCCTCACTCGGCATTCTGGCCATCGTCGCCCTGCTCTTCGATCGAGCCGCTGCAAAAGCACCCGGCCGTGCGCTGATTCCCATCCTGCTCGTCGTGGCCCTGGTGGCGCTGGGAGCTCGCAGCTGGACGCGCAACCTCGAATGGCGCGACGACGGGAGCCTCTTCCGCGCTGCCGTCGAGGCCCAGCCTCGCAGTGTCAAAGTGCGCGCGAACCTGGGGACCTGGCTGGTCAGGGCTGGAGAACTCACCGAGGCCGCGGCGCACTACCAGGCGGCGCTCGATGTCCTCCCCGACTATCCGCCGGCGCTTCACGGGCTGGGCCACGTCAGGATTCTGCAGCAACGCTACGCCGAGGCCGAGGCGCTGCTCCTGAAGGCCCGTGACCGGCTCCCCGAAAGCCCCGAACCGGCGCTGCGCTTGGGAAACCTCTACCTGGAAATCGACCGGCCTGCCGAAGCCCTCGCCGCCTTCGACCAGGCCGCGCGACATCCAAGGCAGCGCACCGACGCGATGATCGGGCGCGCCTCGGCGCTTTGCTTGCTCGGTCGCTACGATCAGTCGGCGGCCGCGTGGCACGAGGCGCAGCGTCTCGCCGGGCCGGACCGGGATCTACACCGACACCTGGTAGCGGCGCTCGAGGCGCTCATTCGCCATCACCTGGGGCGGGGGGATTGCGAGGCGGCCAGGGCTGTGCTTCTCTCCGAGCAGATCGTGGGACTCGATGCGGAGCAACAGGTTGCGCTCGGCGACCTCGTCGACCAGGCTTGTGGCGCGGATCCGCATTCCGGACAGGAGTTCTGAAATGGAGCAGACGGCCAAGCAGCACCACGAGAGCCCGCCACCGGCCGCGAGCGGGACCGAGCCTGCCCGCCCGGACGCAGGCGCCGCGACCTACTGGCGCTGGCTGGTGGTTGCGCTCGTGCTCGGCATCGGGCTGCGCATTCTCGGTTGGTTTCTATTGCGCAACGCGTTCTTCTGCGGCAGCCCCGGCTTCCTAGATGCAGTGCACGAGCTGCGCATCGAGCGGCTTCTCGGCTACGGCTTCCCCGAAACCGCCCTGCCCACCGGATCGCCGATCTATCCCTATTTCGGGGCGCTCCTCGGCCTGTTCACTGGCGGGCGCGTCGACCTGATCCTGCTCGTCCAGTCCCTTCTGGGCGCCGCGGCGATCCCGCTCATCGGCTGGGCATTCCGCCCCCTGCTCGGCCCCCGCGCGCGGGGCATCGCTGTCCTGTGCTACGCTCTGCACCCGCTCTTCGTGATCTATGGCCTGCGTCTCGACCCGATGATTCCCGCGCTGCTGCTCCTGTTGCTGGCGGTGCGGCTGGTCTTCCTCTGCCAGCAACGCTCGCTGCCCACGGCGGTGATCGGCGGTGGTGTTCTGGGGCTCGGCTTCCTCTTCGCCCCGCTGCCTTTCGCCGCGCTTACCCTGGCGGCTGTCTGGCGGAGATTCCGCGGGGGCGGAGGAGCACCGACCAGTGACGAGACCGCCCCCAGCGTGCGGCGGCCCCACCCGGCGCTGAGCGCGGCCGCCCTCTTGCTGGCTGCGCTGTTGTTGCCCGGCCTGCTCTGCGTCCACAACGCCGCCCTCCCCGGGGGGGGACCGACCTGGAACTGGACGGATGCCCATAGCCTCCACCGCACGATGGAGCCCGAGACCTGGGGAACCGCGCGCTCGCAAGAACCCCCGGTCTGGCAAACCCCGGCGCAGGCCCAGACGCGGGCCAACGAGGCACTCGGCCGGAGCCTCGATGAGTGGGGGGCGACGAGCTACTACCGAACGCGCGGGCTGCAGCGCATCGCCGAGCAGCCTCTGCGCTGGATCGTTCAGGTGCTGCGTCGGGGGGCTCTGCTGCTCTCGGCGCCGGAGATCCCCGACCCGGTCTCGGTGCAGTTCGTGCTCACAGAACACGCCAAGCCGCTCCTCTGGGGAATCCACATCTTCCCCATCTTCCTCGGCCTTGGGCTGATCGGCCTCTGGAGCTTGCGGAACCAGCCTTATGGGGGCTCCGTGAAGGCGATCATGATCGCCCTGCTGGCCGCGAATCTGCTGGGCTGCTTCTCCGCCGCGTCGCGACTCCACCTGCTCCTCGTGCTGCTACCGGTCTCGGCCGCCGGTCTGGCCACCGTGCCACGGCTCGTGCGCGCGCTGCGGACACAGCCCGTGGCCCAGTGGGTACTCGGCGGCGCGGTGATCCTTGCTCTACTCTCCTATCTCGATCTTCCCGACGGGCGGGCGCGCTTCGAGAACCGCTCGGAGGACTTGCGCTACGCTGCCAATATCCTGCAGCGCGAGACGGAGGAACGCCGGGGAGCGACGAACCTGCTGCGCCAAGCCTTGCGGGTGGATCCCCAGAATGTCGCCGCGCATACCGATCTCGGGGAGCTGCTCGCCCAGGAGGACCTTCCCGACGCGGCCCGCGAGTCCTTCCAGGCAGCGCTGGCCATCAATCCCGAGTATGCCGCAGCACTCTACGGTCTCGCCGAGATCTGCCGCAGCGAGACCAACTATGCCGCAGCTGAGTCATTGCTCACCCAGTTGATCACTCTGCATCCGCAGCATCCGCTCTACCTCAACCAGCTCGCGACCGTCTTGGTGATGGCGGGCAAGCTCCCCTTGGTTCGCCCCCTGCTGGTCAAGGCCCTCGAACTCGATCCCGAGTATGACGTCGCGCGCTCGAATTTGCGGATGATCGAGGATACCCGGCGTCAAGCGCAGGCGTTGGGCCTGCCCGCAGAAATCGCCAGTCAAATCGATCCGCGGATTGTCGAGCTCGGCAGCCAGGCGGTCCAGGCCCTCCGCGCGATGAACATGGGTCGAGCCGACAGCCTGACAGCGCTCGGTCTGCAGCAGTATCCCGACAGTCCACTTGCCTGGTACATGCGTGGCGCCCTGCTCTCGCGCACAGGCAGACCGCAAGAGGCGATGCCTCTCCTGATGCGGCTGCTCGAGATCGCGCCCGGGCGGGGCATGATCACCGAGATGGTGGTTCAAGCGTTCATCACCTTGGACCGCAGGGTCGAGGGGCGGGCCCTCGCCGAGGAGCAACTCGCCAAGGCTCCCGACGAACGTAACCGGCTGCGCATTAAGAGGCTGATCCAGCAGCTCGACACCGAAAGCGCTCCCCACTGATGGTGCGGCGGGGCGAGGCGTGATGAGCGGCCAGCGGCTCGCCGCGGCGGGGTGATCCTGCGCAGCGCCTGTGAGGCCAGGCGCTCAGCCGCCGATATAGGGCAGGTTTCTCAAGTTCCTCAACTCGTCGGGCGTCATCTCCCGGTAGTCCTCCTCGAGGGGACCCGTCGATTGAGGTGGATGCGCTTCGAGGTAGGCGGGATCGATCCACGAGCGCAGGAGACGCCCATCGAGCCCCTCGGGAATCGGCTCACCAAGCAGATAGAGCAAGGTCGGCATCAGGTCCACGAGGGTGATCTCGGCACCCGAGTCACGGTCCTTGCGGCCCGGGGAGATCTCCGCGCCCCGGATCGCGTAGATGCCGTTCATGCGATGCCATCCCGACAAGCTCTTGGGGTGAGGCACGATCACCGGTCCCGGATCGCCGGGCTCGCGACTGCCCTCAACCAGGAAGTAGCCGAAGGCAGGCACCACGGTCAGATCGGGCCCCTTCTCGGCATAGGGACCGCTATAGACCTGGTCCTTCTCCAGGACGGCGTCACAGACCAGCTGGCCAGTGCGAGGATCGCGCACGCTGCGCAGCGTCGCGGCAATCTTGCGGACAACCTCGCGGGCCTGCTCGGGCGGCCACCCACCACCAACATCCCGGCCGCGCCGGGCGATGTAGAGGCGGCATGCATCCCCCGGGTCCATCGAGTAGACCGAATTCGCCTCGCGCTCACTCACGCCTGAATCGGGCTGTCGGAGCAGGTTCTGCACGCGCAAGTCGTAGCGCAGAGGGCCGAACCCGTGATCGGAGAGCACGAGGACAGTCGCCTCGGAAGAAACCGCAGCGAGGAGTTGCCCCAGCGCCCGATCTTGCTCGACCCAGAAATCATGGATCGCGCTGCGATAGCGCTGCCCAACCTCGGGATCGTAGTGGGGGCTCTCCGGGTCCAAGAACTTCCAGAACGTGTGTTGGATCCGATCAATGCCGGTGAAGACAACCCAGAACAGATCGAAGGGCTCGTTCTCGAGCCAGTCGAGCGCGATGCGCTTGCGCATCCCCCGCCCACGTTCGAAGACAGCCAGCAAGCTGTCCTCATCGCCCTCCTCCATCCGCATCTCCATCGTGTCCAACTCGTACTCACCGAGCTGCTCTTCGAGCTCCGGCGGATAGGTGAAGCCGGTGTGATCCTGATGGGGAAAACCGGCAATGCAGATCCCCTCGAGTTGATCGGGCGGGTCCGTCATGGGAATGTTGAGCAGCAGCGAACGACGTCCGACCGCGCTCAGCACGTTCCAGATCGGCTGGGCTCGGCGGCTCTTGGCGGTCTCGTTGACGATGATCTTCTCTCCCGGAATACGTCGCTGGAAATCGAAGACCGCATGCTTGCCCGGATTGACCCCGGTGACCGCAGTCGTCCAAGCGGGCGGAGAGAGGTAGGGCACGGAGCTCTGCAACTCGCCCCAAGCGCAGGAATCCTGAAGCCCGCCAAGCACCGGGAGGTCGCCGGCGTCGATCCAAGGTTGCAGCAGTTCCCAGGTCGCACCGTCGAGACCGATGACCACCAGTTGGCCGCTCGAATCCTCCCCGCCACCACAACCCGCTCCGGTCAGGGCGAGCCCGAAGAACAACGCACAGAGCAACGAGCCGCCGAACGGGAAGCCGGCCCGCCTTGTGAGACTGGAGTTGCGGTTCATGAAACCCACTCCCCCGGGGTGGTGCCGCCCTCCGCACCAGCGGCCGATTCCCAGCCGGAGGACTTCGGAGCCGTGCCGTCAGGACAGCCACGAGGAACAAGGAGGTGGGGCCCCACAGGAGGCCCCACTCGGTCTCGCCAACATCGAGAGCGTTAACCAGGCATCGGACTGCCTCGAACCCTACGGCCCCCGCCAGCGTTACCAAGCCTCGCTGGATCCTACCCAATCTGGGTCGGAGGGTTCCCCGCGGCCACAGGTATCTGAGGGCTAGCGGTAGCTTGCCTTGATCCAGCCCCAGCTCGGGTCGTCTGCGTCATCGGGGGGACACACGTAGTCCCCGCCATCCTCGACACAGACCCTATCCGCATGCCAAGTCCCCTCGAGCACCGTGCAATCAGCCTCGGAGAGCATCATGCACACTTCGTCTACACAGCAGGCCCAGACGATATCGCAGGGATTCGGGTCGCAGACTGTGCCGACGCCCTCGAAGGTCCCTCCGCTGGTCGTGCACTCGGCCTCCGTCGCCACCGTGCAGACGCCGCCGAAAGCGCAGCAGGCGCCGGTGTCCGAGACCGGGCAAGGCACGACACCGTCGGTGTAGATGCCCAACGCCCCGAGCGAAGAGGGGGGAAACACGACCTGGCCACCATGACCCGGCATCGGAATCATCGCTGCATTCTCGGTGGCCGGATTGGCAGCGAGCGGGAGGAGATCTTCGCCGTAGGCATAGCCCGCGAACCAATAGAGCGCTTGGTAGTTTCCCGCCCATCCATCCGCACGGGCCACCACAGCGACTCCGTTGTTCGGTCCGGGCCAATTGCCCTGGTCATGCCAAATCTTGTCGACGATCACGCCATCCGGAACACAGGATCCCGAGGCGACGAAGTAGTAGCTCGACACCCCGTCGTAGTCACCGAGACCGAACTCAAAGCCCTGCCAGGCTTTCGCCTCGTCCCAAGCGGCGACCACGTACCAGACCGACGAAATCTCCGATTCGGTGTCGATCCGCGCAACCACGTCGCCGCACTCGGTGACGTCGTGGATCGTCTCCCAGTCACCACACGCGTCGAGACTGCTCGTATACGTGTAGCCGGGCGGGGCGTGAGTAATCATCACGCCACCGGATAGGTCGTTCTCGTCAGCCGCGGCAGCATTGCCGAGCAAGGCAACCACCGCCAAAGCCCAGAAAATCCGTCTCATTGGCTCGACCTCCTTGACAGAATCCGCATCCGATCCCTTTCCCACGGGCGCCAGATCCCGCGTAGGATGGACGCGTATGAACCTCCCTACACGCCGCAAGTGAATGGCGAGCCCGGACGTGAGGAACACCTCCCCGACCGGACCCCCCGCGGCCACTCACACGCGGGCCAACCCCAAGCACCCACAGGCAGTATGAGCACTTGACGCGCAGTATGCCATCCCACGCGAGAGAGACAAGTCTTTTTTTTGCAACTGTGTCTAGGATAGCCAACTGGCGGGACTGCCGGGGCAAGAACCGGGGGAAAACGGGTCTCCGGGCTGGCTCGCGGGGCGGAGAGACGCCGGGGTGGGCACCCGAGCTACTCGTACATCTTCTTGAGCAGCCCCCACGTCGTCTCAATCACCGGCCGATCACAAGGATTGGGGAGGCAGCTGGTGAAATCGCCCTGGTAGATCCCCCCCTCTGCAGAGCACTCCTCTTCTTCGAGGATGCTGCACTGGTCGTCCCACAGGCAGCAGGCACCGGTTGGATTGGCCACGCCCCCGCATGGGTTGTGGCCCATTTGCCCGAAACCGATGGAACCCCGGTTCTCGGCGTAGATCAGGTCGCCTTCGTCCGAACTCACACCGATCACCATGGCATTCGCGGTGGTCGGATTGACATCCAGTGGAACGACGACCGGGCAGTAGGCATAGCAGGCGATCCAATAGACTTCGACAAGCTGCCCGCCAGCGGAACCGTGGGTATGGGCCATAGCGATACCTTCTCCTGGCCCCGGCCAAGCCCCCGTGGTGATCTGCTGCACATCGGATCCCAAGCAGTGACCGAAGTCGATGATCGCGAGACAGCTCGAGTTGTAGGCACCGAATCCGAACTCGATGGCTCTCAGGCCGGTCGGCCCCGGAGAATTGCTGAAGGAGGCCATCACGAACCAGACCTGGGCATGCTCCTCATCGACCGCGCCCTGGGGAATAGCCTCTTCGCAGATCGAGAGATCAGCCTGTCCTTCATAGGAAGGTGTCGAACTCGTGTACTGGATCGTGGGGTTGAGATGAGCGAAGAGCACCGCCCCTTCGAGGGTGTCCGCCATCGCGGGCCGCGCCGCGAGACTCAGCGCCCCAAGGAAGACCGCCGGAATTAGAAGCCTGGCGTCGCCTCGCATCGACAATTCGCCTCCACCTTGCAGGAATCCCGCCTCGCAGATATCCGCGCCCTGCGGGAATCCAGATTCGCAAGTGGCTTTCCTTGCCGCCTCAGGACAACCCACTTCTCCCCATCGGCCCCTGGTCCGCGCGCTGCTGCACGGCCTCGCATTCTATCTCTACCCGCTCGAGGCAAGCAAGTTCAGCGAACTGCCCTTCCGGACCCAACGAGAGAACGGCCCGGATCAGATGATCCGAGCCGTTCAACTTGCTAGGCAATCGCTGTCCGGAACCTAGTCCCGGGCAGCCGCTTGGCACTATGGCGTCCAAATGCATTCATCGCCGTAGTGACGCGCGAAGATGCCAAAGTCCTCCAGATCGGTCTCGCCGTCTCCGGTGTAGTCCTGGCACGGAGACGTGCTGGAACCGTAGTTACGCGCAAACTCACCGAAGTCCTCGAGATCGACCTTGGCAGAGCACGCGTCGCCCTTCCAGTCAGTGCTGTTGATCACGTCATAGGTGCGGATCGGGGTTCCCTCTGCATAGATGGTCGCCGCGGCGGCCATCTCGCAGCAACCACCCCACCGCATGTTCATCGTGACCGCGCCGTAGTCCGGGCTCAACGGATCGTTGTTCGTGTACGCCGTCTGCACCCAAGAATCGCAGATGCACATCTCGCACGCGGCGTTGATCACGATGGTCACCTCGGCGTCGCCGATCGGCGTGCCGCCGTAGGCAGCAATGAAGATGGTGACGTCGCCATCGGCACGGAACGCCCCATCAGTCAGGAAGCCCGTGAGCAACGGATTCGACATCAAATCCTGATCCATTACCGTGCAGTAGTCAGGATCGGGAACGCCTGCCCAAGCGCCTCCGCCGACCAGTGCAAGTGCTACCAGTGCTAACAAAACAATTCTCATGGCTCAAAAACCTCCCCATGTTGACAACGCTGTTGAAAGCAGCCTTCACGGAGGAAGACCACAAGGCTCAAAGATGCCACAACTCATTCGATCCTTGCTGCCTCCGCACCTCCTTTCTGAAGAGGATCACTGCTAGCTTGCACGGTACAAGAATAGCACCAGGTCCCAGGGCTGTCAAGACGCCGAACGTCAGAATTCCATTATAGGGGAATGGGATAGCGGATCGAGGGGAAGTCGGAGGAGCCCGATTCCCGTCCCCTCGGACCGGCTGGCGGCAGCCCGCAGGATGCTGTGACTAGGCGATGGGCAGGATCCACCCGACCCCGGAGGCGCGAGACATGATTACTTCTCTAAGCCGTTGCCAGCAAGCTGACTAGTCTCGGTGCTCAATCCTCGATCGGCAATCTGGGCGAAACAGGATTTGAACCTGTGACCTCCTGCTTGTAAGGCAGGCGCTCTAACCAACTGAGCTATCCGCCCTCCCCCGCGGCCGGACAGCCCCGGACCGGCCCCGGGATGACACTCTACTCCGTGGGCTCTGCCGGCGCGCCCGGGCGCCCATCCTCCCCGACGGTCCCCACCGCGGAGGCATCGGGGCGCTCGCGGACCATCAAGGCACAGGGGATCCCCACAAGAAATCCGGCCACCAGGAGAATCGGCGCCAGCACGATCGACCCCATGGCCAGGGCAACGAAACCAACCACGATCACCGCAACCGAGATGGCCAGAAACAACAGCCCCCGCTTCCCGATCCGGACAGCGGCAACCGGCTCGCGAGCCTCGCGCGGCCGCCGCTTCTCCCGAGACCGCACGGCCGGCGGGCGCGTTCTGCGTGCCGCCCGGCGGTCCTTGCGCCGCTCACTGCGGTCCATACCTCGTCCTTTCTCCGCCATCGCCCCGTTCACTTGTCCCCTACAGCCCCGCAGCGTAGCACGCTCTATCAGCGGCGGGCAATTGCCCCGCTCGGCGCAACGGCGATCCGGCTCAGCCCCCCCCGGAAACCGTGGCTACCGGCCTCGGCGCACGGCCGCCCTGGCACGCTCGTGGGCCTCCAGGTTCGGCGAGAAGACATGACTCCCATCGCCCCGGGCCACGAAGTAGAAATCCGGACAGTCCTCGACCGGCCAGAGGGCCGCCTGGATACTCGCCCGGCCCGGCGAACAGATCGGCCCCGGCGGCAGCCCCTCGTGCAAGTAGGTGTTGTAGGCCGAGGGAGTCTTTAGATCCTCCAGTGCGAGCGGGCGCCCCGGCCGACCCACGGCATAGGCCACGGTCGGATCGGCTTGCAGCAGGCGGCCCCCCCGCAGACGGTTGTGATAAACAGCCGAGATCCGGGCCCGCTCCCGCGGCAGCACGGCCTCGGCTTCGATGATCGAGGCGAGGGTCAGGATCTCGTGGCGCGTCATCCCGAGATCGTCCGCCCGCGCCATCCGTTCCCGGTCGAAGAACGCGAGGCAGGTGCGCCCGAGTTCATCCAGAATCCGCTGCGGCCCCACAGCGGGATCGAAGAAGTAGGTCTCGGGGAAGAGATAGCCCTCCAGCGGGCCCTGCGGCAAACCGAGGGATCGGCGCCAGGCACTGTCCTGGGCTGCCTCCCGAAACACGGCCGGGGAGAGTCCCAAACGCTCCGAGAGCCGTTCGAGAATCGCGGTAAACACAAACCCTTCGGGAATCGTCACCCGCCGCAGCACGACCTGCCCGGCCACGAGTTTCTCGAGGGTTGTGATCGGCGGACTGGCGGCAGAGAGCTCATAGGTACCCGGCTGGATCTCTCGATCTGCACCGGTCACTCGCGCGTAGAGGAGCAGCGGTTCCCACCGCCCGATCAGTCCCGCGTGGGCCAAGCGCATCAAGATCGTCCGGCCCGCCTCTCCCGCCTCCACCCGGAAGGCCTGCGGCCCGCCGCGAGGATCGAGCGGTCGATGAAGCCACAGGGCCAACCCCGCCACCAGCAGGCCGGCCACTCCGGCCAGTAGAAGAGCAACGAGCAGACCTCGCCGCCCCGGCCCGACCGCGCCCGGCCCCATCGCCTTATGTGCCCGGCGGTCGATCGCCGGAGGGTCCGGTCCGCATTGCATCAAGGTAGTCCTGCAGGATGAGCGTCGCCGCGAGCTTGTCGATCTCCCCCGTCACGCGGCGGCGGCGCGCCTCACGGGCGCCCCCCCGTCCCCCCGGGGCCTGCCGCGCCCGGCCCGCGCGCCGCCCTCGGCGCACCCGACGCTCCCGTAGCTCGGCGGCCCCAGCGGCCTCGCCGCGCAGAATCGATTCCGCCTCCCAGCTGCTGAGCGCCTCGTTCCAGAGAACCACTTCGGCGGCACAGACCCGGCGCAGCTCCGCCGCCAGACGCTGCGCGCGAACGGCGATCTCGTTGGCCGCCCCCACCGGCCCCTCGGGCAGGCCGATCACCACCTTGGCCACCCGATGCTGCTCGGCAAGCGTGCGCAGGTGCGTGAGCAACGCATCCCCGGTCAACGAGACGGTCTCGAGGGGCGAGGCCAGTGTCGCGCTCGGATCGCTAAGCGCGATCCCCGTGCGGCGCGTGCCGAGGTCGATCGCCATCACCCGCCGCTCGACAGGAGCGCTGGGCTTCCGATCGTGAGGAAATTCCGAAGTGTTCGGCGACATCCCGGTCAGAGCGCCGCCCTGCGGGCGGGGTGATGTTTCGTCAGAACCGCAGTGCACCCTTTTCCGGCTTCCATCTCGAAGACGACTTCGTCCATCAGGCTTTTCATGATGAAAATGCCGCGTCCCCGCGGCTCAAGCAGGCTCTCGGGCCCGGTGGGGTTGGCGTTCAAGACCTTGCCGACATCGAAGCCGGGCCCCTTGTCATGGACCTTCACGCGCAGGACGTCGGGTGCGACCTCGAAGACGATCCCCACGGGGTGGGCCGGATTGTACTGGTGGCCGTGTTGGATCGCATTGGTGGCGGCCTCGAGCACCGAGTTGGCCACGCTGTTGGCATCCTCCTCGGAGAAGGCCATCTGCTCCGCGATCCCGGTCGCCATCCTATCGACGAGATCCAGCCACTCGAGACGACTGGGTATCTCGAGGACGATCTTGCTGGGCGGGAGTCTCTCCGCCATCCACAACCCTCGCAACGCGCGCCGTGCCCCGGATGCATCCCCCACGCCCTGTCCCTGGTCGGACGGCGTGCTCACCCCCGGTCGCATCCGCGCCCGATCAACCCGTGAAACTCTGCAAAGCCTCCTCTATGCTCTCGTGCGTTTCGAAGACGGTATGCAGTTTCGTGACCATGAAGATCTGCGAGATCCGCTTCGATACCCGGCTCAACTTCAGGGTGCCCCCCGCATTGGAGACGGTGACATGACTGGCGATCAGGATGCCGAGGCCGGTGGAGTTGACCCAGGAGACGTCACCGATGTCGATGATCATCTCTTTCTTTCCCGCCTCGAGGCTCTCACGGATCAACTGGCGAACCGACTCTGCGTCGGGGCCGCCCATCAGCTTGCCGCTCAGGGAGATGACGACAACATCGCCCTCGGTGCGCGTCGACGCCTTCATCTACGCTCCTCCTGGTTCTGTGAGCTGGAGAAGGACCCGCTCCATGTCCTCCGGAACCGGAGCCTCGAAGAGCAGCCACTCCTGATCGGCCGGGTGGCGCAAGCCGAGGCGAAACGCATGCAAAGCCAGGCGTCCCTGTTCCCGAAGCAAACGATGGTAGTATGGCCGCTCCCGTGGGGCCAGGCGCTCGATGCCGCGGATCCCTCCGTACACTGGGTCCCCAAACACCGGATGGCCCAAGCTCGCCAAGTGCACCCGAACCTGATGGGTGCGACCCGTGCGCAATACTAGGCGAAGCAGTGTCAGCCTGTCAAACCGCGATAGGACAGACCATTCCGTCTGTGCCGGCCGCCCGCGCGGCGCGACGACGGCCATGCGTTGCCGATGGCGGGGATCCCGCCCGATCGGCGCATCGACGATCCCCTCGTCCCGGGCCGGTGCGCCCCAGACCAGCGCAATGTAGGCGCGCTCCATGCGGTGCGCGGAGACCTGCTCCCGCAAGGACTGGTAGCCGCGCAGACTGCGAGCCACAGCCATCAGGCCGCTCGTGTCCTTGTCGAGGCGATGGACGATCCCCGGCCGGTCCGCCCCACCGGGAGCCCGCCATCCCGGCCAGCGATGCAATAGGGCGTTGACCAGCGTCCCCCGGGGATGACCCGGCGCGGGGTGGACGACAAGCCCGGGGGGTTTGTGGAGCACAAGCAGATCTTCGTCCTCGAAGAGAGCCAGAATCGGAATCGCCTCGGGAAGCAGCTCAATCGTCACCAAACCCGCGTCGGCCGGCCACGAGATGATCTGATTCCCCTTCACCGACGTGCTGGGACGGCAGGGACGCTCATCGAGCAGCACCTCACCCTCTCGAATCAGCTGCTGGATGCGACTACGCGAGACCTCGGCGAGGCGCTCGGCGAGGAAACGATCGATCCGCCTTTCTTCGGCATCCTCGTCGACCACGAGCCACCGCCGTTCAGAGCCGTCCACCGTGCCCATGGTGCTAACCGCCGCTCTCCCGCGGTCGCGCGGGGCCTTCCTCGTGCTCCCCGCCTTCCTCTTGCGCCCCGCCTCCCTCGAGCGCAACGGCGTGGTCGGGTCGTTGTCGTTCCGGAGGCGGGGAGAGAGCCGACCCGGCGGTTTCTCCGGCCGCACCCTGCGCTGCCGCCGGCGGCCAGAGGAAACGGATCGCCAGGTAGAGCACCCCGAGGGTGACCCCGATATCGGCAATGTTGAACACCGGCCAACGCGTGTTCCCGAAGCCGACGTCGATGAAATCGATGACCCGGCTGAGCCAGAGGCGATCGACCAGATTCCCCAGGGCGCCCCCCAGAATCATCCCGAAGGCAATCCGGCTGCCACGGAAGACATACCGCTTCGTGATGGTCAGGTAGAGGATCAAGGCGATCGAGACAATCGAGATGAGGATGAAGATCAGCCGGCTGCCTTGGAAGAGGCTGAAGGCCGCGCCGGCATTGTGCACATGGCGCAAGCGCACGGTATCGCCGAAGATCGGTTCGATGCGGCCGATTTCCAGAAACCGGAAGACGAGTCCCTTGCTCGCCTGATCAAGCGCTACCAGCGCCGCCGCACTCGACAGTAGACGCTTCACCGGCGGTCACATCCCCCCACAGACTCGCGCAATCCTAGGCGGGCGGCCGCCACGCCTCCCTTGCGTCGGCGCACCGCTATTCCCCGGCGTTGCACAGCACGCGTTCGATGATCCGATTGAGCCCCGGTTGCGCCACAGCGGCATTCTGGATGATCCGCGCGATGTCGGCAACGCCGAGGGCATCGGGCAGGCACGTATCGGTGACGGCGCAGAGCCCCAAGACGGGCAATCCGGCGTGCACCGCCGCCAGATTCTCCGGCACCATCGACATGCCGACGAGGTCGGCACCGATCATCCGCAGGAAGCGGTACTCGGCCCGCGTCTCCAGATTGGGCCCCGCCACCGCCACGAGCACGCTCCGATGGAGCGCAATTCCCTCATTGAGGGCCGCGCCGACGGCGAGTTCGATCAAGCGGTGGGAATAGGGCTCACTCATGTCGGGAAAGCGCGGCCCAATGGCATCGTCGTTGGGACCGATCAACGGATTGTCGCCCATCAGATTGATGTGATCGACGACGACCGCCAGGTCCCCTTCCCGGTAGAGCGGATGCAGTCCACCCACTGCGCTGGTCAAGACCAACAACTCGACACCCAAGGCCTTCATCACGCGCACTGGGAAGGTGATCTGCCGCATCGAGTAGCCTTCGTAATAGTGCGCGCGGCCGCGCATGACCAGCACCGGGCGTTCGTTGAAGATTCCGTAGATCAGCTCACCCGGATGGTGGGCCACCGTGGAGACTGGGAAGTGGGGAATCTCACCGTAGGGAATGGTCACCTTGGCAGTGACCTGCTCGGCGAGCTGGTCGAGCCCCGAGCCCAGGATCAGACCCGCCGCGGGCTGTTCGACCCCCTGTTGCGCAAGAAAACCGACCGCGGCAGCGATCTGCTCACGAATGCCCAAGGTGCCCATCAGCTGCGCACTCCCCCTTCGCCGTCACCATCGAAGAACCCCTGCTCGTCCGACACCCCCGCAAAGAACCCGCCCCCTGGCTCCGTCTCCACCCTGCGGGCCGGGGCGCGTCGATAGGCCGGAATCTCTTCTCCCGCCCGGGGGGAGGGCCGCGGGCGCGGCGCCCCGGAACCAGCCCCCTCCGCGGGTGCCAGAGTCGGCGTCTTCGCCGGTCCCTCGGCCGCCGACTCTGCCGTCGATGTCTCGACTGCCTCATCCGACTGATCCGCGTCACCCGACTCGGCCCCCGCGACCAACTCGGCAGTCGCGGGGTCGTCCGGCGCCTCCGCGGAGAGCTCCGCGGTGGACTCCGGCTCGCCCCCCTCGTTGAGCGGGCGGCGCGCCTGTTCCAGGCACTCCGCAGCCCGCACCTCGAGCGCGCCGATCTCCTCGATTTCCTCTTCGTGGTTGCGCAGGAACTGGATCTGGCCGTCGAGGAACGCCAGCAGGCGCTGCGTGAAGAGGTCTTTCTCCCGGCGGAGCTCCTGAATCTGCCCCCCCAGAAGCTGCAAGCGCTCGCGCGAGTCTCTGAGGATCCGTTCTCCGCGCTGGCGCGCATCGGTGACGACCGCCTCGGCGTCGAGACGGGAACGCTCACGCGCTTCCTCGGAAACGCGTTCGGCGGTCAGCAGCGAGTTCTGCAGCGCCCGCTCCATGCCGTGATAGCGCTCGATCTGTTCGTCCAAATGACGGATCTTCTCGCTGAGCATTCCGTTCTCTTGCAGGAGCTGCTCGTACTCGTCAGCGATCATGTCGAGAAAAACGCGCACATCGTCGGGATCGAAGCCACGCATGGTCTTGCGAAAAGCCTGCTTGCGGATGTCCAGTGGAGTTAGTTTCACTTCAATCCACCTCCCTCCGTGGGGTTCACGACTCCCTGCCTCTTGGAACTCCGCGAGGCGTCAATCGCCCGCGTGGCGCCGCGGAGAGCAACCGCTCGGGAACCGGCCGCTCCGTCCCCAGAAAGGAAAACACTAGGCAGAATTACAGGTCCGGGCAACGAAAACTTTCCACCCGCTCCCGCACAGGCTATACTCGCCTGCCGGGGTGCCGCCGTCACGAGCGCCCCCCTCTCGATCGGGATAGCGAAAGGAGGTCTGCCGCCATGGCCGGGAACGCCGTCAATCATGACTGCGAGAGGCACATCGGCATCAGCTTCACCGAGCACGTCGCCGAGTCGCAGCATCGCCTCTCCCCCGCCGCGCGGGGGGAGCTGACGAGCCTGCTGCTCCATCTGATGATGGCAGCCAAGATCATCGCCCGTGAGACACGCAAGGCAGGCTTGGTCGACATCCTCGGACTCACCGGGCGCACCAATGTTCAAGGCGAGAAGGTCCAGAAGCTCGATGACTACGCCGACGACATCATCATCCGCAATCTCCGCTATACCGGCCATCTCTGCGTGATGTCCTCCGAGGAGCATGAGGACATCATCACGATCCCCGAGCGCTATGCGATCGGCAACTACGCCCTGACCTTCGATCCTCTCGACGGCTCTTCGAACATCGATGCGAATGTCAGCATCGGGACGATCTTCTCGATACAACGGCGCGTCAGCGACGGCCCGACCGGCACGCGCCAGGACATCCTCCAGCGGGGCAAGAACCAGGTTTGCGCCGGGTACATCATCTACGGCTCGAGCACGATCATGGTCTACACCACCGGCCACGGCGTGCATGGCTTCACGCTCGATCCCAGTGTCGGCGAGTTCCTGCTCTCCCATCCCGATATCCGCATTCCCGAGCAGGGGCGGATCTACAGCGTCAACGAGGGCAACTACTACCGCTGGGACGCCCCGGCGCGCAAGCTCGTGGAAGCCTTCAAGAGTGAGGAGAACCCCCGGGGCGAACCCTACTCATCGCGTTACATCGGATCCCTGGTCGCCGACTTCCATCGCAATCTTCTCTATGGCGGGATCTTCATCTATCCCGCCGACGCCAAGAGTCCGAGCGGGAAACTGCGGCTGCTGCCCGAGGCTAATCCGCTCGCCTTCGTCGCTCACAACGCCGGCGGGCTTGCCACCACGGGCACGCAGCGGATCCTCGACATCGAACCGAAACGCCTGCATCACCGCGTGCCGCTGATCATCGGCAGTCGCAAGGATGTGGAATTCGCCGAGAGTTTCTACTCCGGCGGGACCGGTGCCTGACGCGCCCCGCGTCTGCCATCTCGTCACGCGTCTGATCGTCGGCGGCGCCCAGCGCATCGCCCTCGAGACGGCGGCGCATTTCCGCGAACTCGGCTGGCGGGTCGAGCTCTGGTCGGGCCCGGAAGCGGGCCCCGAGGGAAGCCTCCGGGAGGAGGCGCGCCGGCGCGGTCTGCCGCTGCGCGAAGTCCCCGATCTTGTCCGCGATGTAGCCCCGCGGCGCGACTGGGCGGCACTCTGCTGGCTGCGACGGGCATTCCGCGCGCAGCCCTTCGACCTGGTCCACACCCACAGCGCCAAGGCGGGCATCCTCGGCCGCCTTGCAGCCGCCCACGCGCGGGTACCCTACCGGATCCACACGGTGCACGGCTGGAGCATGGACCGCGACGAGCCGCGGATCGTGCGCGCCCTCTACGCGGCCGCCGAACGCATCGCCGCCCGCCGCTGCCAGAAGCTGATCGCCGTCTCGGAGGCCGTCAGGGAGATGGGTCTGCGGCACAGGATCGGCACGCCGGCTCAGTACGAAGTCATCCACGGGGGCATCGCCCTGCCCACCCCGCCCGGGGAGGATGAGCGGCGGCGGGCCCGGGAGGCTCTCGGCCTGCCACAGGAGGCGATCGTCGTCGGCACGATCGGCCGGCTCGATGAGGCGAAAGACCCCCTCGGCGTACTGGCCACCTTGGCACCCCTGCTGGCCGACGAACCCCGCCTGTGGGTCGCCTTCATCGGCGATGGACCGCTGCGCGATGAGGTCGCGCGGGCCCGGGCGCAGCTCCCCGCTCCCGACCGGGTACGGCTCTGCGGCCTGCTGCCCGATGCGGCCCAGCGCCTAGCCGCCTTCGACCTCTTCGTGCTCGCCTCACGGAGGGAGGGCTTTCCACTCGTGGTTCTCGAAGCGATGGCCGCCGGCCTGCCCGTCGTCACCTACGATGTCGCCGGCGTGCGTGAGGCGGTCTGTGACGAGGTCACCGGGTTCGTCGTCGCTCCCGGAGATGCCGCCGGCTGGCAAGACCGGCTGGCAAGCCTGATCGCCTCGCGAGAAGCACGGGAGCGCATGGGCGCCACCGGCCGGCAGCGGGTCGCCGAGCACTTCACGCGGGAGGGGATGCTCGCCCGCACGCTTGCGCTCTACGGCCGCCTGAATCCCGCGTGGGCAACGGCCAGCGGTCCACTCCCCGCGCCGGCCGCCGTGGAGGCCGAGTCGCAGACGGCAAGCTAGGCGATCCCGGGCAATCTCGTCAGGCGCCCGGAACGGGCCGTGGTGCGGCGATCGGCGGCGGCGTGGAAGATGTTCAGGGCGCGGGCAGGCTCGCTGCCGAGAACCCGGCTGCCATGGAGGACGCCGGGAAAGATGGAGATCATCTGGCCGGCGGCGACCTTGATCGTGTCTCCATTGACAGTGAACTCGAGAGTGCCGCTCTCCACGATCGTGATCTGTTCTTGCTGATGGAGATGGGGGGCGAAGTCACTCCCCGGCCGGTAGAGACAGCGCACGACCATCAGCCGCTGGGTGGCGATGATCTCCTCCTCCAGGACGCGCTGGGCGTCGTCGGCCGGAAGGCTCTGCCAGCTCCCGACGGAGTACCGGCCCGGGAGCGTGCGCGTGCGCCCCTTGCCGTGATGGTTTCGTTCAACGGGTCCCACTCGTTCTCTCCTCTCCCCAGAACCGCGGGCGACTCTCCGGCAGCGGCATCTCGCACCCCCTGCCCTGGTGAAAGATCGGCAGCCAGCAGGCGTTCTGGAGTTGCCGCGCGCCCGGGCGGCCGCGCGCGCCGGCGGTCTTGCGGGGAGGGACTCGGCCGGAGGCCGGCAGGTCCGGCGTCAGACGAGACGAAAGCGCCCGCCGCAGTGGGGACAGCAAATCGTCCCATCACCGGTGACATAGGCCTCAGGTAACGCCTGGCCGCAGTGCGGGCAGTATCGGGCCCCGCCCGCCGGGGCCCGCGCGGGATCGGAGAGCGGCCCCGGCTCACCCGGCAAACACCAATGACAACGACGGCAGGCAAGGCACGGAACACCGCGGCTCAGCGGGAAGATGGGAATGAAGAAAATGGTCAGCATCGTGCGCCGCTCGGCCGGGGTGAAGGCGTGGGCGCGTCCGCAGTTCGGGCAGTAGCGCTGCACACTGCCCGCCCCTTCGTCCAGGCGCACTTGTGGCCGCGTGCCGACCAGGAGAAAGAAGAACATCGCCGCCGCGCCCTCCCCAACCGTCCCGGTTCCCCCGCGCAGGAGAACCGGGGTCCTTGACAACCCAGCCGCATGCCCGCCACGCTTCCCCCTCGGTCTTCACCATCATGAGGGAGACATGGAGTCGAACCGGCGACTGGCACGCTTCGTCCAGCAGATGATCCTACCCCCCGATCTCACGGGAAGGGAGCGGCATCTGCTGAAGTCTCATCTTCTCTCAGCCTGCTTCACCGGGATCGTCGTCGGCAGCCTCAATCTCGCCGACGTCACCCTGACGAAGACCCTCGGTGCCTCCCCGATCCAGGTAACGATCCTGAGCCTCCTGACGGCAGTCGCCTTTCTGGGATCGCTCTTCTGGGTCGGGACGATGCGCGGCCGGCGCAAGGCGCCCTTCATCGTGGCGGCGGCCATCGGCGGCCGTCTGACCTTCTGGCTGGTCGGCCTCTCGAATGATCCGCGCTGGTTTCTGCTGCTCGTGGGGATCGCCTGGCTCGCCCAGGCGATCATCGTCACCGCCCAGGTATCGATTATCCAGCGCGCCTACCGGCGCGCGCACCGCAACAGCCTCTTCGGGTTGAGCGTCTCGATCATGACCCTGATGAACCTGGCCACCTCCGTCGGGATGGGGTGGTTGCTCGACTGGAATGAAGGCGCCTACGGCATCTACTATGGGATCGCCGGCACGGCTGGTTTCGTCGGCGCGCTGCTCCTCGCCCGCATGGAGCGCGGCCTCGAGCGCTATCGCGGCCCTGCGTGGGGTGCGGCGGCCCCAGGCGAGTCCGATGTCCCTCCCCTCGGCGCGGTGGCCTACCCCGGGGCGGGCACCTACCGCCCGATGGGCCAGCCGGGCCTGGGCGCCACGTGGCGATCGATGCGCGAATCGGTGCAGCTCGTCGCGCGGATTCTCAAGGACGATCCGGCCTTCCGGCGCTTCCAACGCAATTTCTTCATCTATGGCATCGCGTTCATTGCGCTGCTGCCCGTCGTCCCGATCTTCCTCGTCCACGACTTGCAACTCGACTATCGCCAGATCGGTCTGGCGAAGGGGCTGATGGGCCAGGCGGGGATGATCCTTTTCCCCCCGCTTCTGGGCCGCGCCATGGAACGACTCGGTCCGGTTCGCCACAGCGCGCGAATGTTCGCCTTCCTGGCGCTCTACCCGCTCTTCCTCACCGCGGCGGGGCTCGTCGCGGGCAAACTGCAGCTTCCCCTGACCTTCATCGCCTTTGGCTGCTTCGGCATCGGCATGGCCGGCATCAGCCTCGCCTGGCACATGAGCAGCATCCACTTCGCGCGCAACGAAGACCCCAGCTCCTATCAAGCCGTGCATGCGGTCCTAACCGGCGTGCGCGGCAGTTTCGCCCCCTTTCTGGGCTACCTGTTGATCCAGACGGGGTCGGCGATCCATGCGTTCCTGGCAAGCGCATTCCTGCTGCTGCTGGCCGCGGCGCTGATGCTGCGCATGGCCCGCGACGGCGACTCACAACCAGCGGGTGTTGGAGCCGGTCCGCCGGCGACCGGCGGATCGGCCGGGAAGCGGGATTGACGACCCCGCAGCCCACTTCCTATACTCCTCGCCTTCGTGGTCCCACCCTTCGGCTGAGGGGTTCCCCGCGGATCAAGACCAGCGAAAGGAGTGGAGCATGTACGGGAAGATCAAGGAAGACCTGCGCCGCGGACTCGACGAAACCCGGAAGGCAGGCCTCTACAAGGACGAGCGCATCATTGTCAGCCATCAAGGCCCCGAGATCGAAGTCTCGACCGGCAAGCGGGTCCTCAATTTCTGCGCCAATAACTACCTGGGCCTCTCCTCCCATCCCAAGGTCCTCGCGGCGGCCAGGCAGGGCCTCGAGGAATGGGGCTACGGCATGTCTTCAGTTCGCTTCATCTGCGGCACCCAGCAGATTCACAAGACCCTCGAACGCAAGGTCGCCGACTTCCTCGGTGTGGACGATGCGATTCTCTATGCGGCCTGCTTCGATGCCAATGGCGGGGTCTTCGAGCCCTTCATGGACAAGGACTCGGCGATCCTGACCGATGCGCTCAACCACGCCTCGGTGATCGACGGGATCCGCCTGACCAAGGCGCAGCGCTTCATCTACCAGCACATGGACATGGCCGACCTCGAGGCGAAACTGAAAGAGGCGCAGGGCGCGAAATACCGTCTGATCGCCACCGATGGCGTCTTCTCGATGGACGGTGACATCGCTCCGCTCAAGGAGATCTGTGACTTGGCGGACAAGCACGATGCCCTGGTGATGGTCGACGACTCCCACGCCACCGGCTTCATGGGCAAGCGTGGCCGCGGGATTCACGAGTACCATGACGTCATGCAGCGCGTCGACCTGGTCACCACGACCTTCGGCAAGGCGCTCGGCGGAGCCTCGGGCGGCTGCACGGCGGGGCATGCGGAGATGATCGAGTGGCTGCGCCAGAAGTCCCGCCCCTATCTCTTCTCCAACACGCTCGCTCCCGCCGTTGCCGCCGGTACGGTGGCGGTCATGGATCTGCTCTCCGCGACCACCGAGCTGCGCGATCGTCTCGAGCGCAACCAGCGCCAGTTCCGCGAGATGATGACCGCGGCCGGTTTCGACATCCGGCCGGGAGACCATCCGATCGTTCCGATCATGTTCGGCAAGTTCGATGACGACGCGCGCCTGGCACAGGAGTTTGCCGAGCGGCTGCTGGATGAGGGCATCTATGTGATCGGCTTCTCCTTCCCAGTCGTCCCCCGCGGGCAGGCGCGGATCCGCGTGCAGCTCTCCGCCGCGCACGAGGAGGAGCACATCGAGAAGGCGGTCGCGGCCTTTACCAAGATCGGCCAGGCGTTGAAGGTCATCGCCTAGCGTGAACCCATCGCTTGACGGACCCGACGGGCGGGGTGCGCCCCGCCCGCGCCGGGTCGCCACGGACGGGACGGGCACCATGGCGAAGAAGGCGATCAAGAAGATCCTGGTCACCGGCGCGGTCGGACAGATCGGCTCGGAGCTGACGCTGGAATTGCGGCAACGCTACGGTGCCGAGAATGTCGTCGCCTGCGGCCGCAAGACCAAACCGACGAAGGAACTCAAGGAATCGGGACCGTTCGAGTGGGTCGACGTCACCGAGGTGGAGAAACTGCGCGACACCTGTCGCAAGCACTCGATCGACGCGATCATCAACATGGCGGCGATCCTCTCGGCAACCGGCGAGAAGAACCCTCAGCTCGCCTGGCACGTCAATGTCACCGGCCTGATCAACACGCTCGAGCTCGCCCGGGAACTCGAGCTGGCACAGGTGCTCTGCCCGAGTTCGATCGCGGTCTTCGGCCCCAGCACCCCGCGGAAGAACACGCCCCAGGAGACGATCCTGAAACCGACCACGATGTACGGCGTCAGCAAGGTCACCGGCGAGCTGCTCTGCGACTACTACGTCCAACGCCATGGCGTCGATGCGCGCGGTCTGCGGTATCCCGGGATCATCTCCGCAGAAACGTTGCCCGGCGGAGGTACGACCGACTACGCCGTGGAGATTTACTACAAGGCCATCGAGGAGGGCCGCTACACCTGCTTCGTCGAGGAGGGAACCCGGCTCCCGATGATGTACATGCCCGACTGCATCAAGGCGACAATCGACCTGATGGAAGCCGACTTCGCCTCTCTCGAGCATCACGGCGACTTCAATGTCGGGGCGATGAGCTTCTCGGCCGGAGAACTCGCCGCCGAGATCAGGAAACAGATCCCCGAATTCACCGTCGCCTACGAGCCCGACTTCCGTCAGGCGATCGCCGACTCCTGGCCCGAGTCGATCGACGACTCAGCCGCCCGCAAGGAATGGGGCTGGCAACCCAGCTACGACCTGGGGGCGATGACCAAAGACATGCTCGCCAAGCTGCGCACCCGCCACGAGGCGGGCACCCTCTATCGCAGCGGCGAGAGCGACTGATCCGCGGGACTCCCGCGCGCCGGCGCGCACGTCATGGTGCGGGCGAGAAATGCGGACCAGGGCAGCAGCCTAGAACTCGGCCAGGCGTTCCTCGGCCAGTTGCGCCTCGCGCGACTCGGGGTACTGCCCGATGAGGAACTCGAGGTAGCGCCGTGCAGTGCTGAGATCGCGCAGATTGCGGAAGCTGAGCGCGATCTTGTAATAGGCGGCCGGGACTTTCTCCGCCGCCGGGTACTGCTCGATGACCTTGCGGAACTCCTCGATCGCGACGGTGAATTGCCGCTGCTCGTAGTAGACCTCACCGATCCAGTACTGGGCGTTGTCGCTGAGGCGCGTCTGCGGGTGGAGCTGGAGAAAGGCGCGGAAGTTGATCAGCGCGAGCTGGTAGTTGTCCTGCATCAGATCCTGGTAGGCGACATCGTAGAGCTTCCGCCCGTCGGCGGGAGGATCGGCCAGCCCACCGGGCGCAGCCTCCGCCTGCACGGCGCCGCGCCCATCCGGTCCATCCGCCGCCTCGTGCCATGGCATCTCGGGGTCACGCGCGGCGGTCCCCACCGCATCCTCTGCATCGTCCGGCGCCTCCCGGCGCTCCTGCCAGGAAGGCGGGGCACTGCTGTCCCACCAGCTCGAGGCCCCCGGGTCGTAAGCCTCCGCACCCGGCAGCAGAGCCACGCGCGGATCATCCGTCGGGTAGCGCGCCGACCTCCCCGCCAGCGATCCGACGGCACCGCCGCCCAGCGTGCGGGCATCGAGGCGGCGTCCCAGCGCTGCGACACGCTCGCCGAGCGTGCGCACTTCCCGAATCAGCTCGTCGAGCTGGGCGGTCAGGTCGGCGTTCATCCGGCGCAGAAAGACTTCCTGGCGGTCGGCAGCTGTCTCGACGCGGGCGATGCGCGCCTCGAGTTCGGCTTGCTCTTGGCGGGGGGTATCCGGCGCGGCCGCCGACGCGCCGCTGCCGAAGGGCCGGGGCAGGCTGCGCATCGAGCTGCAGCCAGCCATGGTGACCAGGGCGGCGGCCAGCACCGCCACGAGGCCTCTGTTCATCGCGCCCTCCTCCCGGTGGCCGCATCCACCCTCAAGAACAAGGTCCTGCTCCCCCGGTACCCGCAGACCAGGCCCGCCATCGGCCCGACGGTTTGCGGGGCTACTGACGGACGACGAAGTGCGCCCGGCGGTTTTTCGACCAGGCACTCTCCGTGCTGCCCAGCACGAAGGGACGTTCCTCCCCGTAGCTGATCGTCTCCAGGCGGCTGGCATCGATTCCATAGGCGACCAGGAAATCGCGCGACGCGCGCGCGCGGCGGTCGGCAAGGGCGAGATTGTACTCGCGCGTCCCACGCTCGTCGCAGTGCCCCTCGATCAGGAGCCGCATGCCCGGATTGGCCAGCAGCACATCGGCGTCTCGCGTCAGGGTATCGCGGGCGCGCGCCGTCAGGGCATACTTGTCGAATTCGTAGAAGACGTCCTCGATCTGCAGAGCCGCATCCTCTGCGGCCGAACCGGGCGGAGCGGTCTCATCGCCGGGCACCCGCTCGGTCTGAGGCATCTCGCTCGGCGTGACTTCCGGCGGGGGAATGATCTCCCCCGGAGGCGGCTTCTTCGAGCAGCCCACCAATCCCACCACGACGATCAGCGCCGCAATCATGCCCATGTAGAGAGTTCTCGTTCTCATTGCCTCTGCCACCTCCCTTGCTCCGTCTCCAGGGCCACCCCCCTTATCCGGAAGCGCGGATTCGCTCCCGGGCAGGTCGAGACCACCCCGGATTGTATGAATGGTCAGGAGAAGCTGTCAATTGCCGCAGGTTGCCCGAATCGGCATCCAGGATCCAGAGATTGCGCACGCCCGCCTGGGTCAGCGCGAAGACGACATGGCGGCCGTCGGGGGCCCAGCGGGGGTTCTCACAGCCACCGCCGACGGTCAGCCGTCGCCACCCAAAGCCCTGCACATCGATGAGCGCCAGCTCGAAACGTCCCCCAATCTGACAGACATGCACGATGCGCGACCCGGCCGGCGACCAATCGGGGGAATCGTTCCACTCCCCGGAGAAGGTCAGCTGCTGCAGGTTCGACCCATCGGCATCGATCAGAAAGAGCTGCGGACGTCCGCACCGGTCGGAGGTGAAAACCAGCCGCTCCCCCGAGGGTGACCAACAGGGGGCCGTATCGATGTCCGGGTGAAAGGTCAGGCGTCGCGCATGTGAACCATCGGCCCGGGCGACATAGAGCTCGGCATCCCCCTCAGCGGTTGTCGAGAAGGCAACCCGTTTGCCGTTGGGTGAATAGACGGCGGCGGCGGGTGTCGGCGCCGTCGACAAGGTCGCCAGACGCCGGCTTTCCAGATCGAGGGCCACCAGCACCGGGGCGCCCCGGTGGTAGCTGGTGAACGCAATCCGCTCTCCGGAGGGATGCCAGGCGGGAGAGACCAGAATCGTCCCGAGTCCGGTCACCGCCTGTTCCTCATACCCATCCCAATCGACGAGGAAGAGTTCCTTGCCCGACCGCGATTCCCTCAGGAAGGCGATCCGGGTGGCCGCGCACCCGGGCGTGCCAGTCAGGTAACGCGTGATCTCATCGCTCAGCCGGTGGATCGCCCAGCGATCGGGACGGGCCAGCTCGCCTTCGCGATTGATCGCCACCTCGCGATCGAGGATTCGATTCCCCGTGCCCTGGTCGATCAACTCGGCCTTCAGCCGCAAGCGCTCATCGTCCCACTCCATGCGCCCCACGACACGGGCCTGGATGGGCTGTTCGACCAACGCGCCGTCGATATCCCGCGGCGGCTCGCCGGCGGGATCGAAGGAACCTTGCCGGCGGCGAACAACCTGGAAGGCATCGCTGAACCGCAGGTCCTGGACGAGGAGATCCTCGGGCCGCTCGCCCCCCGAGAAGAAGAGCGGGTCGTTGCGCTCCCCCGGCGACGCCTCGATGGCGAAATCCTCGACGACGATCGGCACTCGGTAGAGGGTGCGCTTGACCACCGTCCCGTGGAGGTCGATCTCGGGTGCAGCTGCATCGGCACAGAACAGCAAGGCGACGGTGAGAACCCCGGCCCAGAACAGCAAGGCCACGGTGAAGGGCCCGGCCCGCAACCCGTGCGCCCGCGCCTGCTCCGGCTCGCGGATCGAAAATCGGTGAACAATAGGCTTCAACTCGTTTCTCCAGAATCAACTACCGGCAATCATCATGCCGGGCAGATGCAACCACGCCTCGGTTCCCTAGGTCGCGCACCATACGCGCCGCCGATCACCAATCCTCGACCCACAGCTTAGGGATCGAAACGGAACCTCAAGTGAACTGTCAACCATCGCCCCCCATACGCCGGCGGAAAAGGAGGATACGGCTGTGCTCGCAGGATCGCCTCGGCCGCGCTGCGATCGAAGAACCCCGCCAGCGAGGGAACCTCGACTTCGGTCCGCAGGACCCTCCCCTGGGACGAGATCCGAAAGACGAGCGTCGCCTCGGTTGCCGCTCCGCTGGCCGCCAACCCGGCCGGAGGCTCCCAGACCTCCGAGACCTTGCCGACGACCGTCTGCAGGTAGTAGTCGTAGGCGAACTGCGGCTCATCGATCCGCGCGAGTTCCACCGGCTGCTGGGTCTGCGGAGGTCTCGCCAATGAATCGGGCGCCGGCACAGTCTCCTCTGCTTTCGGCTCCGGATCCGGCTGCTCGGGCGGTGGTGTTTCGGGCGGCTTCGGCTTCGGTTTCTCCTCGGGCAGTTTCGCCTCGGCCGGCATCTTGGTCTCCGGCGCCGGCACCTCCTTGGGCTTGGGTTTGGGTTTGGGCTTCGGCGCCACCGGCTGATCGAGCGGTTCATCCAACGGCAGATACTCGAAGACGATCGGCCGCGGTTCCTGTCCCACCGCCCGCGAATGACAGCTCGGTGAGAGGGTGAAGACAATCAAGACGACTCCATGAACGACCGCCGAGAGCGTCAAGCTTCGACGAAACCCCCGATCGGGACGGTTGAGATCCCGCCAGAAGACGCCCCCCTCACGCCAGAGCCAACGCAGCACCCGCTCGGCCGCGACGAGCAGACGCAGGTGGCCGGGGCGATACCGATGCATGGAATCTCGGCCCCTCATCGATCGACTCCGAGTGATCGCAGGCGATTGATCATCGCCAGCACCTCGATCGTGCGCACGGCCGCCAAATCGCCGCGAGGAAAGCGACTGAAACGATCGAGCCCACCATCCCCGAGCCCGCCGAGCAGTTCTTCGAGCTCTTCCGGCGTGAAGGCTGCGCCCAGGCGGTTCCAGGGCGCGGCGGCGCGATCGCCTTCGAGCAGGCGCCCGAGGATTTCCGCCAACGCGCGCGTCTGGGAGGGACTGACCAGCTGCTCACAGGCCCCCAGATCGACCTCTTCCCGCTCGACCAGCAGACGATGGGTCCCGGGAGCCTTGATCCTGGGCCCCTTCGGCCCCACCTGGCGCCGGTAGGCGTCCAAACGCAGACGGCGCAGGCACCCGGCCGGCGGGAAGGCCTCCGACGACCCCCCCCCCGGAGGGGCGATCTCGCGTGCCTCCGCGGTCACATCCCGCGGGAGATAGCGGTCCATCTGGATGACCCGGTCGGCCACCCGGAAGTACTCCCCGCTGCCGCCGACCACCAGGATGGTCGAGACGCCCCGGTCGCGAAAGAGATTTCGCACACGATCGAGAAAGGGAGTGATCGGTTCCTGCCCCGGGCGCAGCAAGCGTCGCATCGGCGCGTCGCGGATCATGAAATTGGTCGCCGAAGTGTCCTCGTCGAGGAGCAGGAGACGGGCGCCCGCCTCGAGTGCCTCGACGATATTGGCAGCCTGGGAGGTACTGCCGCTGGCATTGGTCGTGCTGAAGTCGCGTGTCGAGCGGCCGTAGGGCAGATCGCCGATGAAGGGGCTGATGTCGGTGCGGGTGACCGCCCGCCCATCCTCGGCGCGCACCTTGACCGCCCGGGGATCGGTCGCGACCTGCTCGCGTCCATCACCGGGAATGTGAGGGTAGATCCCGCGCGAGATCGCCTCGAGCAGGGTCGACTTGCCGTGGAAGCCCCCACCGACGAGCAGGGTGACGCCCCGTGGGATCGCCATGCCGCGGATGCGTCCTGCATGGGGAAGATCCACTTCAGCGGTCAGTGTCGGGGGTGGTTCGAATGCAATCACGGGCGCCCTCCCCGGCGATTCGAGAGGATGGTCGTCGTGCCCCGCCCGGCGCGGAAGGACCGCGCCCGCCGCGACGAAGGCGACCCATTCGCGTTCTTCGAGCAACGCGACAAGCGCCGTGTGATCTTCGATAACATCTTGATGTCGCCGCAGGGCGCGCTCATCAACGGCCCGGCGTTCGAGACTGCGGGCAAGAACCGCCGGGAGAACCTGCAGCAGGATCTTGGCAGCTTGGCGACCGAGGATCCGGCGTCCCGCGGCGGGAAGCTGCACGCTGAGGCGCGCCTCCAAGTGGTCGCCGTGCAAGCCCACCAGGGTTCGCGGCAAGATCTCCTGGCCCAGACGGTCGATGCCGATCTCGCGGGTTCCCGCGCCGCGGATCGCCGCACTCAGCATGCGGGCGAGGAAATCCTCCAGTCCGCGGCGACGCGGCAGAGCCTCACGGACAGCCTCACCGAAGCCGGAGGTCTCGTGGCCGAGGCGAACGTGGATGCGCGAGGGCGGCGCATAGGGATCCCCTTGAACGTGGGCCACTTCGAGTTCAAACGCGCCGAGGCGATAGTGTCCCCGGAGATCTTGGTAGGCCTTGTAACCCCGCCCATCGATCCGTTGCAGTGTCCGCTCGAGGCTCTCGGCCGTCGACACGTTCATCGACTCATCTCCTGGTACTCGGGACACACTTCGCGAAACGGGCAGGGATGGCAACGGCGCGGCTCGGGGATGGCGGGAAAGTCGGCGACCTGGGCGCGATTCTCCTCTGAATCGACCAATCGCTCGCGCATTGCGGCAATGCTGGCGGCGATCTCCTCGCGTGCCGCGACGAGATCCGCCGCGCAGGTCCCCGCCTGCGCCTCGTCGCCGAGATTGAGATTCACCTCCCGCAGTTCGATCTGCGCGGGCGTCACCCCCCATTGCTCGGCGGCATAAAGCGCATAGACGGCCAGCTGCCGCCCGCCCGGTTGCGGCGGGCGGCGTCCCGTCTTCCAGTCGACGATGCGCACGGTCCCACCCCCGACCCGCCAAGCGACGTCCATCTTCACATACACCGGCACGCCGGCGAGCGGAAACGTCTGTAAGTCCTCCAGGGCCAGCCAGTCCCCGGGCTCCACGCGGGCCAACCTCTCGCGGTGGCCGCCGGCGTAGAAGTGACGGACCGATCGGCGTACCGTCTCGGCAAGCCCCTGCCAGGCCGCATCCCCGACCGATTCAGCGTAGTGATGCTCGATCAGGCCGAGGACCCGCCGGGGATCCTCGCGATAGGCACCGCTGCGGGAGAGCCGGAATTCCCGGCGCATCCGGGCGACGGTGTGCTCGCCGGCTTCCTCACCGGAAACCGGCGGGAGCGGCGCGGTCTCGCCCGCCGCCCGCACCTGCGTGAGGGCGGCAGCGACGACCTCGTGGACGATCCCTCCGGCCCAGAGGTAGCGGCTCTTGAGATTCTTCAGCAGGTAGAGGCGTCGTCGTTCGGGCGGGGCGCCCGTCGACCAGCCCCCCCACGAACCGTAGTAATGGTAGTAGTAGCGCCGCAGACAGCTCCGAAACGTCTCGTGCCGACTGTGGCTCCAACTCAGACGATTGCGCAGTTCCGCGCCCATCCCTGGGCCCCCTGCCCCCCCGCGGTCCTGCCCCGGGCCCGCAGAAACACGTCCTAATCACCTCCCGCGATTCGGCACAGCCCAATGGGGCGAGCGGACTTGGACGTTCCAAACTCGTGCAGAACCATCTAGGAATGTATCTCGCTTAGAAACCGCCGCAGAATCTCAGGGGCAACCTCAGTCTTCGGTTTCGTATGGATCTCATTGGGAATCAGACAGCCCTGGCGGTCGAAGAAATAGAACGCCGCCGACGGGGAGGCCGCATAGCTCTCCTGGAAGGTGCGATTGAGGTCGTCCTGCAAGAGGGCCAGCTTCCGCTCGCCGACCATCTTCTTCAGCTTGCCGTAGCGATCGGACTTCAAGATCGGGAAGATCCGCACATCGCCAAACGCCTCACTTTCGGCAAACTCGGCGGCGAGCTCATCCAGAACGGCAAACTGCCGCTCGTAGCTGCATCACCCGGCGGGGGTCGCGTACCAGAGCATCACGCGATGTCCGCGCAGATCCTTGAAGCTGATCGTCTGGCCGTAGCTCGGCGAGGAGGGATTGACGTCGGAGAGTTCGAAATCGGGCGCGGGACACGGCTGGCGGATCTCGATCTCGGGACCGACGAACGAGTCGGCCAGCCCGCCGGCATCGTAGACGAGCAGGCGCGGCCTGAACGTCCCCGCCTCTTCATAGACGTGTCGCAGGCGGATCGCTCGAAAAGGCCCCATGTCCCACGTGCCGTCGCCGTCGAAATCCCAGTGCTTGATCAGGTCGCGCTGATGGGTCGAGTCGTCCCGGCAGGGATTGGCATTGAAGCGCAACGTGGTCAACCCGATGAAGCCCCTCAGGGGAAAGACCTCGAAGCGCGCCCGGGGCGGATGATTGCCGACCGGGGACACCGCCTCGGCGATTCCCGCCGGCGGCGCCTCGGCGACTTCCGCGGCCGGCGGCTCAGCGACAACCGCCGAGGCGGCGGAAGCCTTCCCGGCGTCATCCATCTGCCGGTCCTCGCCCCCGCAGCTCGCCACGAGCAGTGCCAGGATCGTCACTCCCAACCCCGCAATCCGGGTGACTTCGCGCTTGTCGATGATCTTCACGAACATCCCGCTCCTCTCCCTACTCCTCGCGTGTGCAACGCGATGCCGCAGTACGGCGCCCACGCGCCCGGGCCGGTTGCCAGGAAACACCCTATGCCTACGCGGCATCGGAATCACCTCGCGCGCTTCGGCACAGCCCAATGGGGCGAGATTCGTGCGAAGCCGTCTAGTCGGTACTAGCCTCCGGAACGTCCCCGGGTTCCAGCTTGGGGAACAGAATCTTCGGTTTCTCGAAACGCCGCCCCGCGGGCAGCCCTTCCTCACCGATCCGGGCCCAGCTCCCCGGGCTCTGCGGCCCCTCGATCCCCAGCATCGCCGCCAGCCGACCGGCGCCCCCGGGAAGGAAGGGGGCCATCAGGCGCGCCAACCCTGCCGCGAGCTGCAGGCAAACGTGGATCGTCGTCGCGCACTGCGCGGGATCCTGCTTGCGGGTGACCCACGGTTTGCGATCGTCGAAATAGCGATTCCCCACGCGGGCAAGATCGATCATCGCCGCCTGGGCATGACGGAACTGGAACCGGTCGAGCAGGCCGCCGACCTTCTCGCGCGTCTCGGCGATCGCCGCCAGGGTCGCGCGGTCGGCCTCGCCGAGCGTACCGGCGGGCGGGACTTCACCCGCGAGGTTCTTCGCTCCGAAGCTGAGCGTGCGGTGGATGAAATTGCCCAGCACATCGGCCAGTTCCCCATTGGTCCGATGAAAGAAGTCGAGCCAGGAAAATTCCGAGTCGGCGGTCTCGGGCGCGATTGCCGTCAGGTAGTAGCGCAGGCGATCGGGGCCGAAGGTCTCGACGAGTTCTCGGACCTCGATCACCGCCCCGCGGCTCTTCGAGAACTTCTCCGCCGCCGCGCGGCCGGCGCGCATGAAGTTGAGGTACTCGTTGGCCACGACTACATCGGGTCGAATGTAGGTCTCCTGCCCCAGCAGCATCGCGGGAAAGATGATCGCATGGAAGGGGATGTTGTCCTTGCCGATGAAGTGGATCAGACGGGTGCCGGCATCCTGCCACAAGGTGCTCCAGTACTCGGGACGGCCGCTGCGCTCGGCCCACACCTTGGTGTTGGTCACATAACCAATCGGAGCGTCGAACCAAACATAGATCCGCTTGCCCTCCGCATCGGGGTCGTCGAGGGGAATGCGCACGCCCCATTCGGTGTCGCGGGTCACGCAGCGGGACCGCAGACCCTCCCGCAGCCAGCTCATCGCCCCACCGCGAGTGTTCGGCCGCCAGTCGGTCTTCCCCTCGAGCCAGTCGCCAAGCGTCTCCTGGAAACGGTCGAGGCGCAGGAACCAGTGCAGCGTGTCCTTGAGCACCGGGGTCGTGCCGTCACCCGGGACGGCGGAGCGCGGCTCGCGCAGCTCGGTCACCTCGTAGGTCGTGCCGCAATGATCGCATTGGTCGCCGCGGGCGTCGCCGCCGCACTTGGGACAGACACCCTCGACATAGCGGTCGGGCAGGAACATCCCGACCTTCTCGGAATAGTACTGCTGGATGCGCTGCTTCTCGATGTAGCCGCCGTCCAGCAGCTTGAGGAAGAACGCCTGGGTCAGCTCGTGGTGCTCGGGCCACGAAGTGCGGCCGTAGATGTCGAAGTCGATCTCCGCGGCCGCAAAGGCGGCTTCGTTCGCCGTATGGAAACGATCGATGATTTCCTGCGGCCCGACACCTTCCTCCATCGCCCGCAACGTGATCGGCACGCCGTGCTCGTCGGAACCGCAGATGAAGACGACCTCCTCCCCCTTCATGCGCAAGTAACGCACGTAGATGTCGGGGGGCAGGTAGGCCCCGGCAAGGTGGCCGACATGGATGCGGCCATTTGCATACGGCAGCGCGCTCGTCACCAGTGTTCGCTCGAAGGTGCCCACAACGCCTCCCCTCTGTCTCCCGCCGCTCCCCGGGACGCCTCGTCCCGGGGAGCGAAGTTGGCCGCTACGTTCGGCGAAGCCCTCGCGGATGTCAAGATCCTGGCGGGGGGTACCCGAAACGCCGCAGCGCCTGCGCGTCGCGCCGCCAGTGTGGCTGCACCTTGACGCGTAGTTCCAGGAAGACGGGCCGTTCGAGGAACGCCTCGATCGCCTCCCGGGCCTGCCGCCCCAAGCCCCGGATGGCTTTCCCCCCCTTGCCGATCAGGATCCCCTTCTGTGATTCGGTTTCGACCCAGACGATCGCCTCGATGAGATCCTTGCGGCCGGGATGCTCACGAAACTCGGCCAACTCGATCTCGACGCTATAGGGAACTTCCTCGTGAAAACGATCGAAGGCCGCCTCCCGGATTAGCTCGGCAACGAAGAATCGCTCCGGGTGCTCGGTCAACTGATCGGCGGGATAGAAGGCGGGACCCCGCGGAAGGCGGGCGAAGATCTCGGCGAGCAGCGCCGGCAACCCCGCTCCCTTCAGGGCACTGATCGCGTGAAACCCGGCTTGGGGCACCTCCCCGCGCAGCGCCTCGATGGCCGGCAGGCCCTCCTCGGCAGTGCGCAACAGGTCGGCTTTGTTCAGGGCCACGATCAGGGGCTTCCGTTGCGCTGCCTCTTGGACCCCGGGGGCGATACGGGGATGGCGGATATCGACCACATAGAGCAACACGTCTGCATCGCCGATGCTCTGTTCGACCTGGCGCATCATCGCCCCCTGGAGCTCGTAGCGGGGCTCCAGGATCCCGGGAGTATCGACGAAGATGATCTGCCCCCCATCGTTGGTGAGGATCCCGAGCGTGCGTCGCCGGGTCGTCTGCGGTTTCCGCGTCACGATCGCCAGACGCTCATCGAGGAGCGCATTGAGCAGCGTCGACTTGCCAGCATTCGGGTAGCCACAGATCGCCACGTAACCGCAGCGGAAGTCGGCTCCGCCCGCTACCTCGGTCTCGGAGCGCGTCTCCGGCAGGTCACCGTTCTCCATCCTATTTCCCTCCCTCGCCGCCTCTTTCCCTCTTTCCCTCTTTCACTCTTTCATTCTCTCACTCTTTCACTCTTTCCGTCTTCCCGTCTTCCCGTTTTCCCGTTTTCCCGTCCCTCCCCGCCCACCACCTCCTCCCTCATGGCCGGGGCAATGCCGCGGGCACGGCGGCCATGCTCGAGACGCGTCGCTGCCCATTTGCCCTGGGGCTTTGGAGAATCGGGCGAAATCACGTACAATTATGCCAGAGGGAGGCCGCCCACAGAAGGGCGCCCCTTCAGAGACAGCCGACGGAGGGAGAAACGATGGCAGGCGACGCGGCACGGTCCCGCACCCTCGACCTGCCCGCGGATCCCCGCGCGCTCTTGGCGCACGTGCGGAAACGGGGCGAGCGATTGGTGTTGTCCGGGTTCGAGTTGCGCCTCGCCCGCGCCTATGGCTTCTGCCAGGGGGTCCAGCGGGCGGTCGCCCGGGCCTTGCGAGCGGCCGAAGCCACCGTCCCCACCGCTGCTCGGGGAGTGGATCGCGAGGCGGCCCGCCTGTTCGTGACCGGGGAGATCATTCACAACCCGGCGATCAACGAGCAGCTGCGCCAGGCGGGCGTCATCCGCCTGCCGCCCCCGGGCACACCGGACCGCCTAGCGGACATCGGTCCGCAGGATCGCGTGATCATCCCGGCGTTCGGCATCGACATCGATGAGCAGCGCCAAGTGCAGGCGATCGGATGCGAGGTGATCGACACGACCTGCGAATGGGTGCGCAAGGTGTGGCAGGCGGCCGACGAGTTCTCCCGCGCGGGCCTCACCCTGGTGATCCACGGCAAGGCCGAGCATGAAGAGACCCGCGCGACCGCCTCGCGCATCCAGGGCCCCTGGGTCATCGTGCGCACGATTGCCGAGGCGACGGCGATCGCCGCCGCGGTGCGCGATCCGGTAGGCACCGCGAGCAGGAACCTGCCGACCAGGGACACGGGGATGGCCAGCCTCGGCTTCGATCCGGGCAGAGACCTGGATCGTCTCGGCCTGGTCAATCAGACGACCATGCTCGAGAACGAAACCCAGGAGATCTCCCGTCTGCTGCGCGAGGCCCTCACCGAACGTTGGGGCGCCCCACCGGGCCCGGCATGCTACCGGGCACTCGAGACCTTCTGCACGGCGACCCAGAAACGCCAGGAGGCCGTCCGTGAGCTGCTTGCCCCGGGAGACCTGCAGATGTTGATCGTCGTCGGCGGATTCCGTTCGAGCAACACCGCGCATCTGGCGCGCCTGGGAAGCGAGCGGATCCCGACCTTCCATGTCGAGGATGCCGACTGCCTGCTCGATGCGCACCGAATCCGGCACCGCCCCCCGGGCAAAGCCACGCCGGAAATCACCCGGGACTGGCTGCCCCCACCGCCCCGCCGGATCGGGCTGACCGCCGGCGCCTCGACCCCCGAGCGCGAAATCGGCCGCCTGCTGCAACGAGTCATCTCACTGCACCTCGAGACTGCCGCCTCCCCGCGCGGCACCCCCAGGGAGGAATCCCCCCGATGAGCGGCGCAACCCACCAGCTTTCGTCAGGCCGGAGTCGCCGCGGCGGCCGGCGGCGCTGGTGGCCGCTCGGCGGAGGCCTCGCGATCGCCGCGGGAGCCCTCTTCGTCTTCAGCCCCCTGGTCAGCTGGGCGGGGCAGCCCCCCCCCGGGGGCCTCGTCGGTCGGGCAGCCCTGGCGAGCACCAGCGTCCCCGGCCCCGACGAGGAGAGCACCGCCCGGGTGAGCACCAGCGTCCCCGGCCCCGGCAAGGAGAACGCCGCCCGCGCGAGCCACTGGATCAATTGGACTCCGGGGCCGGAATCGGAACCCGACCGCAGCGGATACGATGCGCTCCATGTCGATCTGACCACCGAGATCGAATTCGCCACCGAGACGATTGTCGGCGAGGCGGTCTGGCTGCTCGAGCTGCGCGAGCCGTTGCCCGCCGACCTGTGTTTCGACTTCAGTGACGCGATGACGGTCACCGGCGCCTGGATCGCCGATCTTCCGGCGCGCTTCTTCCAGGCCGAGAACCGGCTGCACGTCACCCTCGGCGAGGCGCCGATCGCGGGAGAGCGCATGACGGTCCGGCTGACCTATGGTGGCAGTCCGGAACGGGGCTTCCTGCTCGGCTTCGAGTTTCGCGAGCTGGCGGGCGTGCCGGTTGCCTACACCAACTGCGAGCCGGTCGGCGCGCGCACCTGGTGGCCGTGCAAGGATCGCCCCGATGAGAAGTTCACCGCTGATCTGCGCTTCATCGTACCCGACACACTCGTGGCCGCCTCGAACGGCCTCCTGGAGGCGGTGACCCCTCTGCCGGATGGGCGCCGCTGCTACCACTGGGTGGAACGCTATCCGATTCCGCCCTATCTGATCAGCGTCGTCGCCACCGATTTCGCCTGCTTCGCCGATGAGTATGCGACCCTCGACGGCCGGCGCATGCCACTCACCTACTACGCCTTCCCCGCGCACCTCGCCAACGCCCAGCGCCAGTGGGCGGTGACCCCGGAAGCGATCACCTTCCTCGCCCGCACCTTCGGCGAGTACCCGTTCGTCGAAGAGAAGTACGGCATGGCGCAGTTTCCATGGGGCGGGGCGATGGAGCATCAGACGCTCACCAGCATGGGGAGCTACTTCCTCGACAATCCCGCTCCCCAAGACTGGATTATCGTTCACGAGCTCGCCCACCAGTGGTGGGGCAACTGGGTGACCTGCGGCACGTGGCGCGACATCTGGCTCAACGAGGGCTTCGCCGTTTACTGCGAGGCCCTCTGGGCGGAACACCGTGGGGGCATCGACAGCCTGCATGCACACATGGCCTACAATCGGCGGCCCGGTTTCGCCGGATCGGTCTATGACCCCGACTTCATCTTCAACGCGACCGTATATCGCAAGGGCGCCTGGGTGCTCCACATGCTGCGGCATGTCGTCGGGGAAAAGACCTTCTTCTCGGTCCTGGGCGACTATGGCCGGCGGCACGCCTACGCCACTGCGGTGACCGAGGACCTGCGAACCGCCTTCGCCGCCGCCACCGGAGACTCGCTGCATTGGTTCTTCGACCCATGGGTCTATGGCGAGGGGCGTCCGCTCTACGGTGTCTGGTGGGATCGATTGCGCCAAGCAGAGGACGGGCAGACGCAGGTGCGCGTGCGGATCGTCCAGGAGCCGAGTGGACCGCAGCTCTTCACCATGCCGCTCGATGCGCGCTTCCTGCTCAGCAATGGCGAGATCTTCGAGACGACGCTCTGGGACAGTCTCCCCGAGCAGGAATTCCTCGTGACCACGCCGGCACCGCCCGAGTCCCTGATCATCGATCCCGAGCAGTGGGTGTTGTGCCGGGTCCACTACGGAGCGCTCCCCTCGGCGGTCGCGGGCAGCGCGCGCGCGCCGACGGCATTCGCCCCACCGGCGCAGCTCGGCGCCCCCTACCCGAACCCGGCGCAGTCGGAGATCTGGATTCCCTTGCGTTGGCGCCACCCGGTGACGGAAACACCCGGGATAACCAGCGGCAACGAGACGGCGATCGAGTTGGCAATCTACGACGCGGGGGGACGGCTGGTGCGGCGCCTCGCGCCCCGCTACGCCGGACCGCGGGAGGACGGTTTTCACTGGGATGGACGCGCGACCGGCGGCGCACCCGCCCCGGCGGGGGTCTACTTCGGTCGGTTGGAGGGCCGCGGCCTAGCCGGTGAAACGCGACCGGGGACTGCGCACGGCGTGCGCCTGCTCTTGCTCAACTAGATCACTTCGCGCGACTCGGCACAGTCTCTGGGACGAGATTCCCGCAAGACCTTTCAGGTCCCGTAGCGCCGTTGCTGATCCTCGGAACCGCGCACGAAGGGGGGCTGATCGATCGAGCGCTCCCCGACCTCTTCCTCTTCACCCGCCTCCAACCATGCCTCGGGCTTGATCACCGGCCGGCGGCACTGGGCCTCGCGCTGGCTGCGCTCCAACCCACGGAGCTGAATCGTGCGCGCGGCGACATCGAGGTCGGCGGCGATATGGTTCAGCTCGGCCAGCTGCTGGCGCGCCCCGGCGATGTGCTTGCCGCGCAGTTCGGGAACCTCGCCCTCCCCACCATCGAGCAGGCCGAGGAAGGCATCCAACGAGTCGCCGCAGCGCTCCATGCGATGCCGGACCTCGTCGAGGGCGTCGACGAGGTTCTTCCACCACTGCAACGCTCGCCGATCGGCATCGAAGAGCCGGCGTTGCATCCGCCGGAAGCGCACCCAGTGGCGCATGACCCGGTCGAGCCGGTAGGGAGTCAGCGACTCCCAGAAGAGCAGCTCGGAGAGCCCGCTGCGGGTCCATTTCTCTCCTTCCGCCTTCTCCCGGGAGGAGATGCCGATGATCGGAAACGCGTTGCGCGAGACGAAGCGCACGCGGGTGATGAAGTCGGGATCGGAAAAGGCCGACGCCTCGAGATCGATGACCATGACATCGGCCGAACCGGCATAGGCCAGATCCATGCATTCCTGCTCGCTGGCCGCGAGACGGATCCGGCGCCGATGGTAGATCTGTTTGCGAATCGCCTGGCTCCCGGCAGGTTCGGCGACCAGAATGTTGAGCATTCGTTTCAAATGTACTACCCCGCTGGCGAATGCCTCTGTTCCATCTTCCCCGCAGGTATCGGCGGCCCTGATCGTGCGGGCTTCCGCGGCCGGACTCGCCGGGAGGCTGCTTCCGGCCCTCACTTGGCATTTCGGCAGCCGGGAGGAGTGCCTTGACCCTCCACCCGGCGTTCCGGATGGGGGGCCGAAAGCCGCCAGGCCCACGGGGGGGCTCCGGCGCGGGGGCAGATGCCATGCGGTTCACGCTCGCAGGTCCTTTGCGGTCAGAGACCTACGCGCAGCGACCACCGGCGCCCAGAGGGTTCCCAGCGCCGGAATCGGCCGCATCTGCTTCGTCGTGGCAATGATTCGGCACGGCCCAACGGGGCGAGACTTGTGCGCAGCCATTCAGCCGACGAAGGGGTCCGCCCGAGAGAAATCGGGCCGGTAGCTCCGGTTGACGCTCGGTGCCTGCGTCCATCCGGTCAAGTCAAGCGCCTCCAGCTCGGCAACCACCGCGGCCCACTCCTGCGTGGTGATCGCGCGCTGGAGCTGCGAGTGGTCGCATTCCGCAATCGGATAGAATTGCGCCATCAGGGCGACCGCCGGGGCGGGATCGAGACCGGCGAGAAACGAGAGCACCTCCCGGCTGCCGGCGAGATCCTCGGGCAGCGCGAGGTGACGGACGATGACCCCGCGCCGGGCGATGCCCGCCGCGTCGAGTTCCAATGCGCCCGCCTGCCTGACCATCTCCCCTACCGCCGCCCGGGCCACCGCCCAGTAGTCGGCCGCAGCGGAGAGTTGCTCCGCAGTCTCGGAATCGGAGTACTTGAGATCGGGGAGGAAAACATCGATCACGCCCTCGAGCTCACGCAGGACATCAACGGTATCGTAGCCCCCGCTGTTGTAGACGACCGGCAGGTCGAGACCTTCTTCAGCGGCGAGCGCGAGCGCGGCGACAATCTGAGGCACGACGTGTGAAGGTGTGACCAGCTCGATGTTGTGACAGCCCGCCTCCTGCAGGCGCAACATCTCGGCGGCCAGCTCTGGCGCGGTCAGCTCACGGATGCGGGCGGGGGAAGTCCGCGCGCCCGTCCAGCGGCTGATCTGCCGGTTCTGGCAGTAGCAGCAGCGCAGGTTGCACCCGGCAAAGAAGATCGTTCCGGCGCCCCGCGTCCCGGAGATCGGCGGCTCTTCCCCGAAATGGGCAACGGCGGCGGCCACCGGCGCGGCCGTCCCGACGCCGCAGAACCCGCGCTCGCCGGCGCCTCGATCGACGCCGCAGCGCCGTGGACAAAGATCGCAGGTCGCCAGGCGTCTCTGCAGGCGCTGCGATCGCCGGCGCAGCTCGCCGGCCGTGAGACGCATCGAAGGCTAGCGAGCCACGCCCGCCGTTCGGCGGACGTGACGGACGAGAGCCAGGAAAAGCCGCATGACGCCGCTATCGCCAGGCAACTCCGGATGGAAGCTCGCTCCCAGCAAGGCGCCCTTGCGCACCAGCACCGGGGAATCGTCATGCTTCGCCAGGATCTCGACACCCTCGCGAGTCTCGGCAATGCGAGGCGCGCGGATGAAGACGAACTCCGCCGGAAAGCTCGCCCGGCGCCCGTCCTCCACCCGGGAATCCGTCTCCGAAGAAGCCCCGGCGCTCTCCGCGTCGAGAACCTCGCGCGAAGGCAGGTCGGGGGGGATGATCACCCGGCCCGGAACAACGAAGGAATCGACCTGACGGCCGTAGGCGTTGCGAACCACGCTCACCGGCAACAGCCCGAGACTCGCCTGGGCGGGCTGCAAGACCTCCTCGGCCATCAGGATCAGGCCGGCGCAGGTGCCGAAGATCGCCTTGCCCTGGCCGGCGAAGTCGCCCAGCGGCTCCCAGAGATCGAAGTCGCGGAGCAATTTCGCCAGGGTTGTCGACTCGCCGCCCGGGAGGATCAACCCATCCAGCGGCGCGAGTTCCCCGGCCCGACGCACTTCCCGAATGCGGCATCCCCCGACGCGTCCCAGAGCCGCGGCGTGAGCGGCGAAATCCCCCTGCAACGCCAGTACGCCAATCTCAAGTGGCTTCTTCATCGCGTCGCTGTTCCTCCTACTGGCAACGGGTGGAGAGGGTGTGCGCCGATCGCAGCCTCTCGCTACCAACCCCGTGTCTGCAGCAGCTCGCTCTCGTCCAGCTTGCCGACATCGATGCCGCGCATCGCCTCCCCGAGGCCTTCAGAGAGCTGCGCCAGCATGGCGGGATCCTCATGGAAGGTCACCGCCTTGACGATCGCCGCGGCGCGCGGCGCCGGGTCGTTCGACTTGAAAACTCCGCTACCGACGAAGACGCTCTCCGCGCCGAGCTGCATCATCAGGGCCGCATCGGCCGGTGTCGCGACGCCTCCGGCGGAGAAGTTCGGCACCGGCAAGCGCCCCTCCTGGGCGACCCAGCGTACGATCTCGTAGGGCGCACCCAGTTCCTTGGCCTTGGTCATCAGCTGTTCGGGGCGCAGCTGGGTCAACTCGCGGATTCCACCGGTCACCGCGCGCATGTGGCGCACTGCCTCGACGATGTCTCCCGACCCCGCCTCACCCTTCGTGCGGATCAGCGCGGCCCCCTCGCCGATGCGGCGCAGAGCCTCACCCAGATTGCGACAGCCGCAGACGAAGGGGACCTTGAAAGCGAACTTGTCGACATGATAGTGCTCATCCGCGGGCGTGAGCACCTCGCTCTCGTCGATGAAGTCGACGCCGAGAGCCTCGAGGATGCGGGCCTCGGAGAAATGCCCAATGCGGCACTTGGCCATCACGGGAATCGAAACGATTTCCATGATTTCCTTGATCTTCCGGGGATCGGCCATGCGGGCCACCCCTCCCTCCTTGCGAATGTCGGCCGGCACGCGCTCGAGCGCCATCACCGCAACCGCCCCGGCATCCTCGGCGATCTTGGCCTGCTCGGCATTGGTGACATCCATGACGACGCCGCCCTTGAGCATCTCGGCCAGGCCGGTCTTGACGCGCAACGATCCCGTTTTCATCATTCTCTCCTCCCTCTACATCACTGCGGACATGCCATTCGCGGCCGGAACATTCGCGCAAACGGCTGTCCGGTTCCGCTCCGCGGCGCGGGCGCCTCAGAGCAAAGGTTCCTCCAGTGCCGGGCGGCCCTTCTCCGAAACGGAGAGGCGCTCGGCAATCATTTCTCCCAGCAAGGCGATGCCGCGTTGAATGCGTGCTTCGCTCTCGCGATTGAAGGAGAGACGCATGGCGTTGCGCCCTCCCCCATTGGGATAGAAGGCGATTCCCGGCGAGAAGAGCACGCCGCGAGCCGCCGCCTGATGGAACAGCTCGACAGTGTCGACCGCCGCGGGCAGCTCGGCCCACAGCGTCATGCCGCCTCCCGGGCGCGTCCACCGAGCCGCTGCGGGGAAGTGTTCCTCCAGAGCGCGCAGCATCGCGCGCAGGCGGCGCGCATTGACTCGCCGGATGCGGCGCAGATGGTCATCGAGATACCCGGCGCGACAGAAGCGTTCAAGGGCCCGCTGGGCGAGCGTGGCGGAGGCCAAATCCGTCGCCCAGCGTATCTGGCGTAACGAGTCGGCCAGCCCTGCGGGGATCACCAACCATCCGATGCGCAGACCGGGAAAGAGGATCTTCGAGAAGGTCCCCAAGTGGATGACCTGTCCTTCCCGGTCGTCGCCCAGCAAGGGGCGCGGCCGTTGCCCCGAGTAGTAGAGATCGGTGTCGTAGTGGTCTTCAATGATCGCCAGGCGGTAGCGCCGCGCCAACCCCAGCAGCCGGTCGCGCTCGGCGGACCCCAGACTGATCCCGGTCGGGTTCTGGAAGCAGGGCATCGTATACAGGAACTTGACCGGCTCGTGCTCGAGCAACGCCTCAAGCGCATCGAGATCCAAGCCGGCCTCCCCCATCGGCACGGTCACCAGACGGGCGCCCGCGTGACGCAGGGAGAGAAAGGCCCCGGTATAGGTCGGCGCCTCGAGAACCACCGCATCCCCGGGCGCGAGCAGCAGCTTGCCGATCAGATCGAGGCCCTGCTGTGAGCCACTGACGATGAAGACGCGTTCGATGTCGATCTCTCCCGCACCCCACTCACGCAACTGCTCGACAATCCACTCGCGCAAGCGCTCGTCGCCCTCGGTCGGCCCGTAGTCGAGGATCCCGGGCCCGGCGTCGTCCAGGACCGCGCGCAGGCAGCCGGCGAGATCTTCCAAGGGAAACTGCTTGCGCTCGGCGATGGCGCCGGTCAGCTGAATCGCGTCGGGCGGCACCGGCAAGTGCCGCGCCGAGAGCCACTGCCGCGGATCCCCCTCCAACGCCTGGGGATCACGCAACAACCGGCGCCACGCGAAGGGAGGGGTTCCCTCCGCCGCCTCGCCGGGCACGGCAGCAGGCATCACGGGCGCCACGACAAAGCTGCCTGCGCCGACCCCCGCGCGCAACAACCCGGCACTCTCCAGTGACCGATAGGCAGCAACCGCCGTGTTGCGATGAATGCCCAGGCGCGCGGCGAGCGCCCGCGTGGAGGCGAGACGTTCCCCATCATCGAAGCGACCTGCATGAATCGCATCGCGAATCGCCCCGGCGATCTGCTGGTACGCGGGTACCCGCGAGTCGCGGTCGATGCGAATCGATAGGGATCGTGGACCTGACATGCCGCCACTCCTTCTTTGGTACATACCATTGTCGCCATATTGGACGAATGATCAAGCAGAAAATCGGTATTTCTCCCTCATAATGCGCGCATTGGACTAGTCCAATGCGCGCGCGTTCAATGGTCACTGCTAGCAGACCATGCCGCTCCGGGCAGCATGCGAGATCGCTTTGGCATTGCCCTTGCGCCTGGCAAACCGTAGGTTGCCCTTGCGGGGAGGGCCCGCAGGGATTGCCGGGCAGGCCGTGCAGACTGCTCCGTCTTGTGAGGAGGTCGTCGATGGAGAAGCTCCGAATCGAGTCGAACACCAACATCAGCAAGATCGTCCTCCGCAGCGTTCCGGACCGCGCCGGGATCGCCGCAGAGATCTTTGGCGCCCTCGCGACGCAGGGGTTCAATGTCGAACTCGTCGTCACCAGCGGCGGCACGAAGGGAACCGCCGACATTTGTCTGGCCGTCTCGCAAGACCAGCAGCGGGATATCCATTCCACGCTCGACAAGATCCGCGACGAGGTCCAGGCCAAGGACGTCGAGGCCGACACCGCGGTGGCGCTCGTCTCGATTACCGGCCCCAATCTCTCCAAGGTGCCCGGTGTCGCCGGACGGCTCTTCAATGCGCTCTCGAACAAGGGAATCAACATCGACGTCATCTCGACGTCGCTTTCTTCGGTAACCTGCATGATCGCCGAGGAACAGACGGCGGCGGCCGTCGCCGCCCTGGAGGGAGAGTTTCTCGAGGACCGCGTCTAATCGCCCCCAGTAGGAGCCTGCACCGGGTGGCCGTGTTGCCCGCTGCGGGCATCTCTGTTAGGGTACGACAGGTATGGGGGGGCCGCTCGGACGCCAGGCGGCCCGACTTCAAAGGACCGCCTCCACGCCCGGGGTGTTAGAGGCGGGTGCCGCCCACCACCGAGCAGCTTGTGCGCCGACCCCGGGAGACGTGACGAGGGGCAGAAGCGATGTCATCAACGCCGAAAACCAACACCGGGACTGCTGCCAGGCCTGCGAATCCCAGTGCGGCGCCCGTTCATCAGACCTACTCGGGCATTCCGCTCGAACAGACCTACACCGAGGCTAGCCGCGCAGACCTGCTCTCGGACCATGGCCGCCAACCCGATGCGTCCCGGCCGGGTGAGTATCCCTTCACCCGCGGCATCCACGCCGACATGTACCGCGGCCGCCGCTGGACGATGCGCATGTTCGCCGGCTTCGGCACACCCCGCGATACCAATCGCCGCTTCCACTATCTGCTCGACCATGGGCAGACCGGCCTCTCGACGGCTTTCGATATGCCCACCCTGATGGGCTATGACCCCGATCACGCGATGAGCGCCGGTGAAGTCGGACGCGAGGGGGTTTCGATCGCCTGCCTGCCCGACATGGAACTGCTCTTCGATCGCATTCCTCTCGACCAGGTCAGCACATCGATGACGATCAACGCCACCGCAATCGTCATGCTGGCCCTCTACGCCGCCGTCGGTGAGAAGCAGGGCGTCGCCTCCGAGAAGCTGCGCGGGACGATCCAGAACGACATCCTGAAGGAATTCATCGCCCAGAAGGAGTGGATCTGTCCGCCCGAACCCTCAATGCGCATCATCCGCGATATGCTCGTTTACGGCACGCGCCACCTGCCCAGCTGGAATACGATCTCGATCAGCGGGTATCACATCCGGGAAGCGGGCGCGACGGCAACTCAGGAGCTTGCCTTCACCCTCGCCGACGGCATCGGCTATGTCGATGCAGGCATTGCCGCCGGCTTGCATCCCGACGAGTTCGCACCGCGGCTCTCCTTCTTCTTCGATGTGCACAACGACTTCTTCGAAGAGATCGCCAAGTTCCGAGCTGCACGCCGCATGTGGGCGAAGATCATGCGCGAACGGTTCGGCGCCAAGAACCCGCGCTCCTGGTGGCTGCGCACCCATGCCCAGACGGCGGGGGTCTCGCTGACCGCGCCGCAGCCCTACAACAACGTCGTACGCGTCGCTCTGCAGGGACTGGCGGCCGTTCTCGGCGGGACGCAGTCGCTGCACACCAACTCGCTCGATGAAACCTATGCGCTGCCGACGGAAGAGGCGGCCAAGATCGCCCTGCGCACGCAGCAACTTATCGCCGATGAGTCGAATGTCCCCGCGGTTGCCGATCCACTTGGCGGGGCCCACTTCGTCGAGACCCTCACCGACCAAGTCGAGGAAGCGGCCTGGAAGTACATCGAACACATCGATAGCCTCGGCGGCATTGTCGCCGCAATCAATCAAGGCTATCCACAAATGGAAATCTCCCGTTCGGCCTACGAGTTCCAACAGCAGGTAGAACGAGGAGAGCGCGTGATCGTCGGCGTCAACAAGTACGTGGAGGAGGAAGAGGAAGACCCGGTCCCGACGTTGAAGATCGACATGGCCGTGGAGCGCGGACAGCAGGAATACATCCTCAGAGTACGGGAAGCCCGCAATGCGCAGGCGGCCCGCGACGCCATCGATGCCGTGCGCCAGGCCGCCGCCGGAAAAGAAAACCTCGTTCCCCCGATCATTGCGGCGGTCAAGGCCCATATAACCCTCGGGGAGATCAGCGACGTCTTCCGCGAAGTCTTCGGCGTTTACCGGGATCCCGCGTTCCTTTGATAGACGGCACCGCGCGATCGACGGCGAGAACACGAACGGAACGTGAACCTTGCTTACTGGAGGTCATGGATGGACTGTCCGCAAGGGGACCGAGCCGTGGTGCAGGCGCTCCGCCTGGGCCTCGAACCTGAACGCATCGAGCAGATGGTGACCCCGGTCACCATCGAGCCCGAAACCCTGATCATCCGCAGCGCGTCGGCCGATCCGGTGCCTCTGCTGCTCTGCCTACATCCTTCGCGCCTATGCGAGTTTCAATGCGCTCAGAAGCTGCGTGATCTGGAACAGCTGGCGGCCCACATCGCCTTTCCCCGGGGGCTGCACGCGCGCGAGGTCGACCTCGGCGGTGCGCGCACGGTCGGCTATGCATGGTACCAGTATACGGGAGACAACCCGGCCTTCCGTCAGAGCCTATCCGCTGCCGCCGCGTATCTCGATGCCGTGCTCGCTCGCCTCCGCGAGCAGCTCGCGCTGCAGGATGAGCGCTTCTACGTGATCGGCATCGAGGACGCCGCCATGCTGGCGATCATCTTTGCCCTGCGTCACGCCCCTCACTGCGCGGCCGTGGCCGCCATCGACGGCCAACTACACCCCGAAGTCATCGACGAATTCACCGGCGCCGCCGAGTCCCTGCCGCTGCTGCGCATGCGTCACCGCATTCCGACTCCACGTGGCGAGCAGGCCGCGGAGAGCGAGGCCCTGCGCGCCCTTGGGCTCTCCATTGACGAGCAGATCGTGCACACCTATGAGAAGAGGTGGGAAGAAGAGGCGGGCATGCTCATCTCCTGGTTGTCACAGAGCGCCGGCCTGACGGTTACCGGGGATGGAGACGCATCGACCGCAGTGGCGGTCGATGCATCCTCGCCGCATGGACTGGGCGGATTCGAATCGTCGTAGACCGATGCGGCCCTGGCACTTCCGCACAGCCATCTCCGCGCGGCGGGCACATCCCGCAGGTCCCATGCGGTCCGCTCGCCCCTTGCCCGTTCAAGAATCCGTGCAAAGCCATCGGGATCATCGAAGCCGGCTCAGGGGAAAAGCCCCAGGCGCTTCATCTTCCCGATCAGCGTCGTGCGGCTGATCCCACCGAGCAAGCGTGCCGCCTGCGTCCGATTCTCCCCCGCCTGCTCAAGCGCATGAGCGATCAGGCGCGTCTCGACCTGTGCCAGCAGGGACTCGAGCGTGAGCCCCACCGGCACCTCGACGGGCCAGTGCTCCACGCCGGCGACCGGCGGTTTCTCCGAAGAAGAGCCATCCCCACGCACCGCGGCACGCGCCGGGCGGGCGGCGGCGCCTCCCAGATGGCCGTCGAGCATCAGCAGCGCCTCATCGAGTTCCGCCCCGCCCTGTTGGTTCCAGAGCACGGCGGCCCGCTCGATCGCGAACTTCAGTTCGCGGACGTTCCCGTGCCAGGGATGGTGCAACAAGGCCCGCCGGGCCGCGGGGGAGAAGGGCGGAACCCAGGCCAGCGAGCAACGCAGAAAGTGTTCGGCCAGAGGAAGGATATCCCCCGGCCGATCGCGCAGCGGCGGCAGCGCCATGCGGATCGCACCGAGACGATAGAACAGATCCTGGCGAAACCGCCCCTGGGCGACGGCTTCATCGACACGCGTATTCGTCGCGGCGATGACACGGGTGGCTACGTGCCGGGTGCGGGTCTCTCCCAGGCGGCGCAGCTCCCCACTGTCGAGCACGCGCAGGAGCTTGGCTTGCGCACGCGGATCCATCTCACCAATCTCATCGAGGAACAGCGTCCCGCCATCGGCGGCCTCGAAAAGCCCCCGCTTTTCAACAACCGCACCGGTGAAGGCGCCGCGAGCATGTCCGAAGAGCTCGCTCTCGTGCAGTTCCCCGGGCAGCGCCCCGCAGTTGATCGCCACCCAGGGGTGACGACGCCGTTCACTGTGACGATGGATGGCCCGGGCGACCACCTCCTTTCCCGTCCCACTCTCTCCTGCAAGTAGTACACAACTGGGATATCAAGCTAGACCTGCCCCGGCGCCGTCGCTGGGGGAAAAGGGGAACCGCCGCGGAAGCTCCTGCGAAGAGTCGCGGCGGTTCGAAGCAGTCCGCCCAGGGGACCACTAAGGGCATCGTATCGCCCCCCGTGGTCGCCTGTCAAGAAGCGGGCGCAGGGGGGACAGTGGATGTCTGTTAGCAAGACGCTGGATAGGGCGGGCCAGCAGCAGGATGCAAGGCCGATGACCGGGGATGATCCGGGCAACGACTGGCAGCCCGATCAGACGTGGCGGGATGCCGATGATGCCGGGCCTGTCGTGGTGGTCCCCGACGATGAGACCGAGCGGCGCTTGCTCGGGGCGATCATGGTCGAGCCCAGCGAGCTCGGGAAATTCGCCGATCGCCTAGGCCCGCACCATTTCGGGCGCGTGACCCACGCCACGATCTACAGCGCCATGCTGGAGGCGCGCCGGCGCAACGGAGAGCCCGACGTTTACGCCGTTCTGGCGCAACTCAGGCTCGCTGGCAACCTAGAGCGCATCCAAGACGAGAACGGCAGCTGCGCGGGGACATTCTACGTCCAGGGCTTGTTTGACAGCGGGGCGACAGGCAGGAACGCCGAGCACGATGCGGGCCTTGTGATCGAGAATGCCGCGCGCCGGCGGGCGATCAGACAGCTCGATGCGATCAAGGCGAAGCTCGCCAAAGGCGACAAGCTCGAGACGGTTCTCGACGCGCAACGCGCCCACCTCGAGCAGCTCGCCGAGGTGGTGAGGCCGACGGGCGAGACTCCCTTGCGGCGGCTCGACCTGGAGCACTATGAGCGCGAAGGCGTGCCTGCCGTTGACTGGCTCGTCAAGGGCTGGCTCATCACCAAAGGCATCGTCATCCTGGCCGGCGATGAGAAGGTGGGCAAGAGTATCGTCGCGCTGGCGCTGGCGCAGGCGCTGGCGCGTGGTGAGAACTGGTGCGGGCTCGAGGTGGCGCGCGCCTGCCGCGTGCTCGTAGTAGATGCAGAGCTGCCCGAGTTCATGACCGCCAACCGAGCCATGCGCCTAGGTGGGCATCACGAGAACCTGTTCATCGCCTCCGGCCAGTCGATCGAGCTCGATTCCCCCGATGGCGTGGCGCGTCTCGAGTGGGGCATCCGGGAGTTTCGGCCGGATGTTGTCTTTCTGGATACGCTCCAACGCGTCTCGGGCGGCCTGAACGAGAACGATACAACCGACGCCAAGCGGTTCATGGGGGTCTTGCTCGATCTCCGCAACCGCTACGGGTGCGGCTTCGTGCTCGTTCACCATCGCCGAAAGGGTGTCGCCGGCTTCGGGCGCGGTTCGGACTCTGACAGCGTGCGCGGTTCAACGGTGTTTCGTTCGACTGTCGATGCCCTCTGGATCGCCAAGAAGCCGAAAGACGGCCGCATGCCGCTGAAACTCGAGGCGCAGCGCTACGGTCCGTCGGGCATCACGATGCTCGTCGAACTCGACTTTGATGGCGACGAGGGGCCGATCACGCTCACCGGCCTAGGTGAGGTCGAGCCGGGCAACATGGCAACCGAGGCCGCCGAAGAGGCGATCCTGGCAACGCTCGGCGAGAATGGCCGCATGCCGCGCGGGGACATCGAGGCCGCTCTGCGGCAGGAGCACTCCCGGCCGACGGTGGGCCGGGCGCTGAAGGATCTGCAGCGTGCCGGGCACATCCGACGCCCGAAACGCGGGTTCTATGAGCTTTGTCTCGGGAACGGTGAGACGAAGTGAGACGAAGCCGAGACAAGGAACGGCAATGAGTTGGAAGGCAATGAGATACGGACAAGCGGCGCTTGAGACAAGCCAAGTTTGTCTCTCCCCCGCCTTTCCTAAGGGGGAGACAAATTCTGAGACAACCGAAGAAGTGCGGCCGTCGAACTGGCACCCCCCCCTGCCGGCGGCTGCTTGTCCCGGCGGTGGGTCGGGTCGTTTCCGGCATGGCCGACCCGGCCGCCGCTGGGTTCCGAGGACTGAGAGATGAGGATTGTGTTTCCGCCCGACGCGACAGAAGGAGCCCGTATGGAGATCCGGCGACTGGTCGATTGCCTGGGCGAAGGACAAGGCGAGCATTACAGGCAGAAGCTCGAGGAGCTGATTGGATGGTATTTGCTCCACTACAGGCATGAGGACGTTCGCAGCCTCTTGAAATCCTGCATGGTTGACCATCCGGCACCCCTTGACGCTGTGCGCCAGAGGTTCGAGAAGGCGCGTCGGGGAGGTTTTCTGCAGACACACTCAGCGGCGGCGGCTGAGAAGGCGCGTGGATCATCTGAGGAAGTGCCCGAGGATCTGCTGCCGATCGTCTGGTTCCCGCCGCCGCCCCTCGGGGGGCTGCTGCAGGAGCTGGCGCGGTGCATCTCGAAGGTGCTCGACGGGCCGGGCATCGGTGAGGCCGACGTGCTCACGCTCCTGGTCGAAGGGTGGCGCGGGCAACTGTTCAAACTGCAGCGGGAGAAAGGTTCGACGCTGAATGCTGTCGAGCTGGTCAACGTACTCCAGCAGAGCGCAGCTCTTGCCGGGGACGGTGGCGTAGAGGTCCGCCTGCCGACGGTGGGCGGGAGTGGAGAGGCAACAGAACAAAGGGGGTCAGATGATGGCACAGACGACACGCAAGCTGGTGATGGTGAGTGACGGCAAGATCGCTCTCACCGGAGATGTCGCGCGGTTCGTCAACACGGCCGCGGCGGCCGCTGACCGGACTGTCGAGGAGTGGCTGCGCGATCAGGTGAAGGTCTCGATGCGCGATTTTCCAGACGAGATCGGGATTGATGATGAGATGGACAGACTGCGCGAGGTGGCGGCGCAACGCAGGAAGGTCGCGAAGGGGTAGCGAGGCGCAAGTGGCTGGCAGGCAGCAAGATACCCCATCCCAGCGGGCGATCTATGGATCTGCACTTGTTTGACCGAGCGTGCAGTCTCGCTCTCAGCAAAGGGAGTAATCCATGACCGGGATGGCCGACGCCCCAAACCCACCCCGCGGCCGGCTGACCGAGACATCGCGCGAGCCGGGAACGAAACCGGCCGCCTGGTGGGATTACGAAGCGACCGAGAAGGAACGGAAGAAGCACGACGCTGAACTTGCTGCATCGGCGGAACAGGAGGCACGGACTTTGGGAATTGCAAACCGATAAGCAAAGGCACCGTTTCGAGGCTATCACCTGTCTGCCGACGATCGGTGAGAATTGGGATTCTGGCGCTGCCCGCCGGTTGTTCTATAAGGAACTCGCCGGCAATTCGTCGGGCAGGCTGAATGATGAGATAAGGGCCAGGGGTTGCATCCGCACTCCTGGCCTTTCCGTTGTCTGCGAAGACGGCAACGAAACCCCCTGGAAGCCGCCGGCAGGAGTCGGCACTTCCGGGCGCGACCGAGAACCCCCAACCCCCAGCGAGCCGCGCAGGGCCGCACTCGAGCGTGGGCAAGACAGGTGACATCAACGAGACACTGAGGCTCAATGGAGAAACTGAAGAATGGACACATGGCAAACATGTAGCGACCGGGCAGGCCTGATCGAGAAGGCCAGCAAGGTCATGTTCAAGGCGGCCGGCGAGGATCGCACGCGGCTGACCGATACGGAGAAACGAGACTTCGACTCGCTCTTGCGGCAAGCCGATCAGATGGCCGATGAGATCGACTCGGGATTCCGGCGTGAGGCAGACGGCATCGGTATGCGGCCGCCGAGGCCGTTCATGCGCGATGACAGGAGCCTCGAGCCTACCGAGCGGATCAAGCGCCTTCTGGAAAACCTGGATGAACCGATGAACGAGGTGCCGAAGCCCGACCCGGAGGGGCGTGCCGGCGACTTCTCGACCTACACCACGAGCGCCAACACCCGCCGCGGCATCACCTCGCTCGAGCGCGAGAAGCGCACGGCGTCGGCGATGTTCGGCAGAGGCGCATGGAGCGGCGGCTGGCAGAGCTTCAACGAGTTTTTCGATGCACTGCACGGTCGGATTGCTGACCCGCGCGTCACTCGCGCAATGTCGGAAGGCATTGGCAGTGACGGCGGATTCATGGTCCCGACGGAGTACAGCGACAGGATGCTCGACGAGAGTCTCGGCAACGAGATCGTGCGGCGCTATGCGACGATCTTTCCGATGGGCAGCGACGAGCTGCGCGTGCCGGGCTTCGTGCTCGACCACAATTCCAGCGGCCTGTATGGCGGACTTGTCGGCTATTGGAAGGCTGAGGGCAGCACGCTCACCGAGAGCCAGCCGGAGCCCCGCAAGCTGACGCTTCGCGCGAAGAAGCTGGCGATCCTGTCGAAGCTGAGCAACGAGTTGCTCGAGGACATGTCAGCTCGGGACCAGCTCGAAGGCGTGTTCATCAATGCGATGACCTGGTACTTCGACGAAGGCTTCATTAACGGCGACGGCAGCGGTGAGCCGCTCGGCATCATCAAGTCGCCGTGCGTCTACGAGCAGGCGAAGGAAGGCGGGCAGGTGGCAGCGACACTCGTCTGGGAGAACGTCTCCCAAATGTGGGGACGCCTCACTCCGGCGAGCGCGTCGCGCAGCTCTCTGGTCTGGCTCGCGCATCCGACGACTCTGGTGCAGCTCCTGAATATGAGCAAGGCCGTGGGCACCGGCGGTGTGCCGGTTTTCATGCCTGCGAACGGTGCCTCGGGCCGTCCGGCTGACACGCTCATGGGGCGGCCGCTGATCCTGACTGCGCATTGCTCAACGCTGGGCACTGCCGGGGATCTGATCTTGGCCGACTTGAGCCGCTACGGGATCGGCTTGCGCCGCGACGTGCGACTCGACCGATCGGGCCACGCGGCTTTCACCAGCGACGAGGAATATTGGCGTCTCATCGCGCGAGTCGATGGGCAGCCGCTCGACAACCGGACAACGCTGCTGCCGGACGGAACCGAGGTCGCGCCGTTCGTGACGCTCGAGACCCGCAGCTAGGAAGGGGATATCAGATGAGTTGTGCTTTGATTCCGGAGGCTGCCAAGTACGTCATGGGCATCGAGCCGAAGACGCATGGCGGCGCCGAGACCGGCGACTACGTTTCTTGCAAGACCGCGCACGCGGTCTACATGGTGTGCAAGGTCGCGCAGGGTAACGCGGCGCAGATCACCTGGACGCCGAAGCAAGCGACGGCAGTTGCCGGCACGAGCTCGAAGGCGCTGGGGACGGTGGTTCCGATCTGGTCGAACGAAGACACTGCAGCGAGCGACGCGCTCACGGCTGAGACCGCGGCGGTGAACTTCCAGACCGATGCGGCGCTGAAGAACAAGGTCGTGATCTTCAAGATCGACCCGGCGACACTCGACAAGGCGAACGGCTTCGATTGCGTCTGCATGTATGCGGCCGCCTCGAATGCTGCCAACCTGATCTCCGTTGACTACTACCTCGAGGCGAGGTACGGGCACGGCGAGACGGCGATCACTGACTAGGGTCTCCCGCAGTTCCTGGCGGGAGTGGGCGGGAGCGTTCACCCGCCCCAGCGTGCCGGGGGGAAGGGGTATTGGTTGCAGGTCGCGCTAGGTGACCCCCTGCGATCTGTAGCCGCCCCTCCCCGGCTGCGCACCTTGCCGGCTGCGGGCGGACGTTCTCGGGCGGGAGAGTGCCTCCCCGCCCAGCGCTGCAGGATGGGGTTAGGGCCTTTCTGTTGGGGCCTCATGCCGGGTCGGTTCACTTGCCCGGCCCGGCCGCCCCGCCTGCGGTGCGGTTGTGCTTGAAATAGTGGCGCGGTTCCTGGCCGGCCACAACGTGACGGGGGAAAGATGAGCCGCACCCTATCAGCCGCCATAGTAGCCGCGATGAACGCGCAGAGCACCGACAAGGTGTTTCTGACGTTGCTTGAGATCGACCATGACGACATGGCCGAACCGTTGCGGTTGGTGGACAACACAGAAGACATCAATTCGGATGGTGAGACCTACAGGGTCTGGCCGTTTCATGTCGCGCTTGCTCCCGAGCAGGAAGGCCTGCCCGTTTCGGTGCGGCTGACCATCGACAACATAGATCGCACCGTTATCCAGGCGTTGCGAGAGATCAGCAGCGCGCCGGACGCACCGACTGTCAATGTCTCCATTGTAACCAGCGAGGATTGGGACAGCCCGGAGATCGGTCCGGTCGAGTTCCTGCTGTCCTCGATCCGCTACGACGCATTTGCCATCGAGGGGACGCTGACTTTCCAGCACACGTTGGACGATGCAGTGCCTGCCCATTCGATGGACCCGCGGAACTTCCCGGGCCTGCACGACACAGTGCTCCTCCGCGACGAGCCCGGCTGGGAGCAGCCGGCGAAGGCCGCAGACGATATTGAAACGCCGCCTCGAGGCTGGCCGCGGCACGGACGCTTTGTGCGCAGGAGAGTGGTGGTATGAGCGGAAGCCAAGGGCCCCGGCCGCCCCGCCTGCGGTGCGACTAGAAGGGTGCCCCGTAGGTCGTTTGTCCCGCGGCATCGAACGTGGCAATGCGTGGTCCGAATTCAGGAAGGTTCATGACACTAACCCGCGTAACGTCGTTCTGATCCGACAGGGTGAACAGACCTATTCCTTTGAGAAGTCCCAGCCTCAGACGCGGCAGACGTTGCCGATCCTCCCCGTCACCGAAGACACACAAGCTGGCCGAGATGCCACCTGCCCTAAGCGCCAGACCAGCTTCCCGCCCCTCTGGAGTGCCGACGTAAAGTGCTGTTTCCTCAAGAGAGTCGGAATACCCCCAGAATCCGCGCGTATTGCCAGCATCATCAACTAGGCAAAAGCCCCGCGCCCGGAGCACATCCTGCGGCTGGTTGCCCGCCGTCAGGAGCAGCCCCCCGAGCAGCAGGACGCAGGCAGCGCCGGCAACCTTCATCCGGCGGTTCTGGCGCTCGAGCTTCGCCAGTCGGGCAAGTACGGTCCCGGGGTCTGTGGATCTCTCGGTCATTGCGCACCTCCATGGTGTCTATCGGCAGATCGGGATGCCCCCTGGACCGGGGGATGTCACAGAGGCATCAGAGAACCGAGGGCCAGAGACGACAGCGGTTTCAGCCCGGAACCGTGAACAGAAGTGCGGGTAGTCACTTATGGTCGATAGTAGAAAATACTGTTGACGAAACGAGGAACAGTCGAATAGACTACTAGCAGTGAAGTTGCTGTTCATCCCGTAGGGTACGTCCCTGCGGTGCCCGCGGGCTACGGTCCGCGGGCGTTTTTTGTTCTTTTCGGGGGGGCAACTGTGCGTGTCGTTGCGTTTGTGGATGGCTTCAACCTCTACCATGCCATAAAGAACCTAGGGCAGCCCCACCTGAAGTGGCTCGATCTCTGGGGCCTTTGCAGCGAGTACTGTCCGCCGCCGGCTCTGTCGCTCAGGGGGGTCTACTACTTTTCTGCTTTTGCCACATGGCGACGGGGCGCGTATCACAGGCATCGGCAGTACGTCAAAGCACTTGAGGCTACTGGAGTTGTACCCGTGATGGGCAGTTTCAAGGAGAAGGACCGGGAGTGCTTTGGCTGCGGGGACAAGTGGACGGCCCACGAGGAGAAGCAGACGGACGTGAATATCGCCCTCCATCTCGTCACCAAAGCGACCGATGACGAGTTTGACCGGGCGATTCTCGTATCGGCCGACTCGGACTTGGTGCCCGCCATTGAGATGATGAGAGTCCGTGCTCCTCGCAAGAGTATCAGGATAGTGATTCCAGTCGGCGGCTACCCATGCGCTGAGCTCGCACGGGCGGCCGGTGGTACAAGAGCCTGCGTGCCTATGGGGCGCGTTCTCATTGAGCGCCATTTGCTTCCGGCCAGTGTGAATGACCCCCATGGCCAGTGTGTGGCTGTCCGGCCCAGCAGGTATGACCCGCCGCCTACCGCATAGGCCCACCCCCACCCCCACATCTCCCCCAGGAGCGACGATCCCCCCCCTACCCCTACCCACGGGTCGGACCCGGGCAAGATAGGGGCGCAGGGGGGATGTATGGGGGTCAAAAGAAAAACTGCGCTACGTTAGATTATGACTTGCCCAATGGGGGACTTTGTGCGATGATCTTAACGGGAGGGGTGCAAAACGAGGAGGACTCGTGGGCAAGACTGCAGGACCAGCTGTGGCAAGCGTAGGCAAGAAGAGTGGTCGCAAGGGAAACCCCAGCGGCAAGATAGCGCTGAATATCTACATCAAGCCAACCGTGCATCAGCGCTTGAAGTCATCTGCTAGAACCCTCGGTGTGCCGATCGGGGACCTGATCCGGGACCTGCTGGTCTACGGCGGCCCCATCCTGCGGGCCCTGGACCTCCGGGCGTCCGGTGCGCTTGACCCCTACCCAGCGGCGCTCGAGGAACTGGACGCCACCCTCCGGCGGTATCAGTTCTTTGTCGCCGGGCTGCAGGACTTCCAGGCGCGCATTCCGCAGATCGCGGCTGAGGTCGCCGCTAAGGCCGGCGTGGATCTCGCCGCCATCGACACGCAGGTCCGTGCCGATCTTGCGGTGCCGGAGGATGGGCCGCGGATGAGCGATGCCGAGGAGCAAGCTAGGTGAAGCGGGCAGTTCTCTACGCCAGGGTCAGCACGGCAGAGCAGGCAGAACGCGCAAAGAGCGTCCCTGAGCAGCTTGAAGCGTGCCGCGAGTACTGTGAGGTCCAAGGCTGGGAGGTCGCCGGCGAGTGGTCAGATCCGGGCGTCTCTGGCACGCTCAGGAACCGGCCGGACCTACGGCGCGCTCTCGCCTACGTCGAGGACCATCGCCCTGACGTGTTCCTTGTCTGGTCGCACTCCCGCCTTGCCCGGAGCCTAAATGCCTTCTACTCGATCAATGCGACTCTCGAGGCAAACGGCGTGGCACTCGTTGCCGCGGATGATCCGCAGGCGTCCTATATCGTTCGGGCCGTCATGATGCTCGCCAGCCAGATCATGATCGAGGAAACGAAAGCCTCCATTAGGCGCGCCAAGCGGGGCATCGCCAGTAGGCTCGAGTTCCCCGGTGGCAAGCCCCCGTTTGGCTTCCGCCTAGAACGCCAGGATGACGACAAGAACGTCCTCGTTTCTGATCCAGACGAGGCCCGGACGATCCGCCGGGTGTTCTCGTGGGCCGATCCCGAGGCCGAAGGCCGGCAACTGACCGAGATCGCCCAGTCCGTTGGATGGACCCGCGGGCGACTCCATAACACCCTCCGGCATCCGGTCTACGCGGGCGGCTATGTCTTCGGGCGGCGCCCTGTCGTTGGCCAAGGGCCGACGATCTACCCCCGCCAGAAGTCGATCCCGCGTGGGGAATGGCTTGCCACTGTCACTTGGAATCATCACGAGCCGCTCGTGCCCCGCGAGCAATGGGAACGGGTGTGGAAGCGACTCGATCGTAATGCACAGAGCTTCAATGCGGGGCACAACTACGGACGGACTCGGCTCGCGCTTTCGGGTCGGCTGCGGTGTGGCCTCTGTGGGCAAGCTATTGCCACAACGGGCAAGGCCCCGCTCGGGCCGGGGATCAAGCGGCGTTACTTCCGATGCGTCGGCAACATGACCAAGTCTGCCGAGCGCAAGCGCGCCAAGAAGTGCCGTGGCGTCGGGAGTTTCCATATCGACGGCTGGGCCGGCTGGATCTTGTCGGCGGTCCACGACAAGCTCGCGAATTCGGATCTCGCCAAGCAGATCGCCACCGATCTCGAGCGGGATCGCACGCGGAAGCGGCCACCGAAGAAGCTCCGAGCGGAGGTGCGGAAGTGGACGCAGAAGGAGAAGCAGTTTCTGCAGGCCATTGGGAGCCGCGAGATCAAGAACAAGCGGGATCTCTACCGTGAGTATGACGCCGCGGCGACCGAACGGCACAAGGCCGAGCAGGCACTCGCGGACGCCCAGCGAGAGCAGGGCGACCCGATCACGCTTGAGCAGGTGCAGCGCGAGCTGATCCGCACGGGGTCAGAGCTGCTCGGGCTGGTGCAGGTTGCCCAGCGGCATGATGCCAAGTCCCGAAAGTGGTTCGCCACGATGGCCGATCGCAACCCGGCGACTCTGAAGTGGCTTCGCGAAGAGTATCACCGCCGCGGAGGGCGCTCCGATCTCGAGTTCGAGCCCGAGTTCCTGCCCGACCCGGACGGCGAGAAAGAGTCTCGGATCATGCATCGGGCGCTCGCATATCACGAGCTGCGAGCTCTCGACGAGGATCCCGAGGTGCGGCGCAAGCTGCACAAGTACGTCGAGTCGGCCACAGTGAACACGGACGGCACTCTCTCGATCCGCCTGGACTGGGGGCGCGTTTTCGAGACTTCGGTTCCGTCTTTCTTGTGCCTTCCAGAAGCACCGATAGATCGGTCGCCGCGAAGCTCTCGAGGAGAGCGAGGGCCGCCAGGAAACCCCGGTCGCGCGTGATCACCCCCATGCCCGCGCTGCGTCTCCTCCCCGCGCCCCGCGCCCCGTTGCCTCCCTCGGAGGGATCATCCGTAGACCACAACCCGAGCTGGGCCCTCGCCTCGAACCGCGGGCGAACGTCGGCGAGCGTTCCGAGCAGGCGCACCCAGGTCGCCAATTCGGGGTCGAATTGCCCGAGGACGCCGATTACCCGATCGAGGATCGTGCCCACGCGCCTGCGGGCGCGGGGCCACTCGCCCACGGCGACCTCTCGTTCGGCAGCGATCCGCTCTCCCTCCAGTTCTCGCCACAAGACCTCGGCTTCCATCCCCCCCCCTCGCTGGTTCACTCCCGCTTCTGGCTGACCGGCCGGCCGACCAGGACACCGCGGTCATGGCCACTCCCCGATCCCCCGCACCCCCAACCCCACTCCACACACGCGGCCCCACCAATCAGCACCTTGGCATACTGCCTGCCTTCCCTAGGGCGATGCAGGAACGATGCCAGTGCCTCCGGCGGGCATCGCGCATCACCAATCGCGCGCATTGCAATCTGCCTCCGACCGGGCACTAACGCAGCGCAGGGAGGGACTAGCCTCGCAACCAGGCTTTCTGTAAGCAGTTGAGGCTTTCCGCTCGTTGCCCCCCGTCATTGGAATGATCGATGCAGTAGTTGGGATCGCCGGAGCGACCGTCGCCCCGGGGAACAGAGCGAGGCCCTGCCGCCCATGTACGCGCAGAAGAGACCGTGAGTGGGTGACTGTGGCAGAGCAGAGGCGGGACCGCGCGGGCGGCAGACCAAAGAGGAGGGGGCAAGCCGCGATGAGAGGATTGCGACGGCAGAGGATTGTCTACTGGTCGCTGCTGGTCTTCGGGCTGCTCGTCTTCATCGGAGCAGGCGGTTGCAGCAGCGATGGCGGCACCACCAAGCCTGGACCGTCGATCGAGGATCCCGGCCCACACGATCCCACTGAAGGAGTGAAGGTGCGCGACGGGGATCTCGGGACCGACGGCGAGTCAGGCTCCTGACGGTTCGGATGGAGGTCGGTGGTGCAGCGGCACTTCCGACAGCACGCGTCGCGGCGGTTGACTGACGCGTCCACGGGCTCGTAGAGATCGCCCGGCCAAGAGAGGCTCTCCACCACACCTAGCAGAACACCCCGGGGAGAGGACTCAGGCCGCACAGGTGGATCGAGAGCCGCCGACCGACGCCAGCAGCGCCCAGCATGCTGGGCCCACCGGCCTCACCGATGCCCAGCCGGACCTGGGGCAGAACAGAGGAGGAACAGCCGCGGCCGATGCAGAGAACCTGCAATTGGCCATGAAACAATTAGATCCGGCGGTAAGGGGCGTTCAGTCCCGCAGTGGCTTCCCCGCCTCCTCACCTTGCCCTTTGCCCCCGAGGACCACTGACCGCCGGATCGACTCTCGAGAAGGAGGGGCCCTCGCAGGGTTCCTCCTTCCCCTTTTCCCGCCAACTCGAACCCACCGCCGGTCGGATTCGTAACCTTCTGAACGGGCAAGCGTCTTAAAGCATAGACTCATGTCGTGGTGGGGATTCGTACCCCCACCCATACCTGCCTGTGGTGTTCGGAGGCATCATGTTCGAGTGCATTGTTCTCATTCTGGGAGGTCTTGCCCTGGCGGGGTTCGGCGTCGCCTTGAAGCTGATCTGGGCGCTGGCGCACATCGTCCTGCTGCCCCTGAAGCTCGTTGTCGGCGGGGTGGTCGCTCTCTTCGCCACCGGTTTCGCCGTCAGCCTCCTGCCCCTTGCCGTCATCGCCTTGATCGTGCTCCTGGGGACCAGCCTGATCGGGGTGGTGCTGATCATTCGCGCGCTGAGCTAACTGCCCGGCCAAGCCCCCTGCTCGCGCCGGCCGCACCGCACCCGGCACGCTTCACTGACGCCATCCCACGCCGCGCGCCCCTCCGGGGCTACGCGTCCTCCTCGGCTCCCTGCCCCGGCAAGGGACCTGGGCGCTTCGGCTATTCCCGCCCCAGACCTTCGCGCTCTCCGGCCGCCCAGGCCGGATCGGGCCCCGCGAGCAGCTCGCCGACGACTCGCTGGAGGCGGCCATTCGTGGCCAGTACCTCGGTCGCCTCGAGGGCCCGGGGCCGGCCGGCGAAGTCGCTCACCTCGCCGCCCGCCTCCGCGACCAGCAGGGCCCCCGCCGCCACATCCCAGGGCTTGAGGTAGAGCTCCCAGAAGGCATCGAATCTGCCCGCGGCAACGAAGCAGAGGTCGAGCGCAGCGGAACCTCCGCGCCGGATGCCGCGCGCCCGCAGCGCGAGACGGTTGAAGTTCTCCAGATTGCTATTGCTGAGCTCATTGCGCCGGTATGCGAAACCGGTCGCGACCAGGGCGTCACCCAGCTCACGCGTCCGACTGACGGCCAGGCGGCGGTCGCCCAGATACGCCCCCCTGCCGCGCTCGCCCCAGTAGGTTTCCCCCAGCGCAGGGGCCTGCACGACGCCGAGGAGCAGGCGCGGCAAGGCGCCCGGGGCGAAGAACCCGGAATCGTGTGTCCCGAAACGAGTCGTCCCGGTATCCGGGATCCCCGTGTAACCCTCGGCCAGCCCGATGCTGACACAGAACATCGGATGGCCATGGACGAAATTGGTCGTGCCGTCCAATGGATCGAGGATCCAGACCCGCCCCGAGCGACCTGCCGTGCGCACCGCCTCCTCACCGAGGATGCCGTCCTGCGGGCAATGGCGCGAGATCTCGGCGGCGAGCGTCTCCTCGGCGCGCCGGTCGACGTCGGTGACCAGATCGCGCCGCCCCTTGAAATCGACCGCCGCGCGTTCCACGCGGCCATGGCCGTCACGGAGAATACCGGCCGCGGTCTCCGCCAAGTGCCGTGCGAACTCGATCACGCAACGCCTCCTTCCAGAAGCCGCTTGATCCACCGATAGGCCAGAGTGTAGCGTACTCGCTCGATTCGATGCACGCGATGCTCCCTCTTCCGGCCTCTTGCGCACCGCCGGCGTGGGTCTCCCCCCACTCGCGGCGGCCGCCGGCCGGAGACGCAAGAAAAGACGTCAAGCCGAGAGGTCCCGCCATGGAAAACGTCATGGAGAAGCTCGTCGCCCTCTGCAAACGGCGCGGCTTCGTTTTCCCCAGCTCCGAGATCTACGGCGGGATCAACGCCTGTTGGGACTATGGCCCCATGGGCACGCGGCTCAAGAACAACATCAAGACGTCGTGGATGAATGCGATGACCCGTCTGCGCGAGGACGTTGTTCCGTTGGATGCGGCGATCCTGATGCACCCACGAGTCTGGGAAGCATCGGGACATCTGACCGAATTCACCGACCCGCTGATCGATTGCCGGCACTGCAAGACGCGCTTCCGCGCCGACGATCTCGACTTCGACCCCACCCTGCCGGATGCCCAGTGCCCCAAATGCGGCATGCGAGGCACCTTCACCGAGCCGCGCCGGTTCAATCTGATGTTCAAGACCTTCATGGGCCCGGTCGAAGACACGGCCAACGTCATCTACATCCGCCCCGAGACCGCCCAGGGCATCTATGTCAACTTCGACAACGTGCGTGTCTCCGCGCGCAAGAAGCTGCCCTTCGGCATCGCCCAGATCGGCAAGGCCTTCCGCAACGAGATCACCCCGGGCAATTTCATCTTCCGCACGCGCGAGTTCGAGCAGATGGAGATGCAGTACTTCATCAAGCCGGGGGAGAATGCAAAGTGGTTCGAGTATTGGAAAGAGCAACGCATGAATTGGAACCTGGCGCTGGGAATCGATCCCCAGCGGCTGCGCTTCCACGATCATGCCCCCGATGAGCTGGCCCACTATGCGCGGGCGGCCAGCGACATCCAGTTCCAGTTCGGCTTCGGCACCGATCCCTGGCACGAACTCGAGGGCATCCACGATCGCGGCGAGTATGATCTCTCCCACCACCAGGAGTTCTCGGGCAAGAAGCTCGAGTACTTCGACGAGGCGAGCCGCGAGCGGTACATCCCCAACATCATCGAGACGTCGGCCGGCTGCGATCGCACGCTGCTGATGATCTTGATCGACGGCTACCGGGAAGAGGAGATCAAAGGCGAGAAGCGCGTCTTCCTCGGTCTCCATCCGAGGATCGCTCCCCTCAAGGCGGCGATCTTCCCGCTGGTCAAGAAAGAGGGCATGCCCGAGATCGCCCGCCGGATCTACGAGGAGCTGATGCAGCGCTTCGACGTCGTCTACGACGAGGGGGGCAGCATCGGGCGCCGCTATGCGCGCATGGATGAGGTCGGAACACCCTTCTGTCTCACCGTCGATGGGCAGACCCTCACCGACCAGACAGTCACCATCCGCTACCGGGACACGCTCGAGCAAGAGCGCTGCGCGATCGACCGGCTGCGCGAGCGCCTGGGCGAGCTGATCGCGGGAGCCTGAGCGCCCCCCGGTTGGCGCAGTCGCTGGGCGCTGAGGGCCCGGGTGCGTGGGGGGCGGAGGGATGTGTCCGCCGCGCGGGCGGCGCCTGACAGGCGGTTGCGACGGATCTTCGCGCGAAGCGGACCCAAGGCGCGTGCAGCCCTCGTGGGGTCCGCCCCGGCACGCACCGGTCCCGCAGTCCCTCACGCACCCGGGCCCTCAGCGGCGCCGCGAGTCTCTCCGATTGGCAGTCAATCGATCTCGGCAATCACCGGCGCATGGTCCGAGGGTTTCTCGCCCTTGCGCGCCTCCCGGTCGATCCTCACCTCCCGGCAGCGGGCGGCGAGGCTCGGGGTCATCAGCATGAGATCGATGCGTAGGCCCCAGCCTCGATGAAACGCGCCCGCCCGATAGTCCCACCAGGTGAACTGCCGCGCCTCGGGATGCAGCGCGCGGAAGGCGTCGATGAGTCCCCATTCGAAGAGCGGGCGCAGGGCGGCATGCTCTGCGGGATGGAAGAGCAGACGACCGCGCCACTTCTCCGGATCGTGGACATCGCGATCTTCCGGCGCGACGTTGAAGTCGCCGCAGAGGAGCAGGGGATCGTCGGGAGAAGCGGTCGCTGCGAGCATCTCGCGCAATCGCGCGAACCACTCCAGCTTGAAGGTGAAACGCGGCGTCCCCAAGGCGGTCCCGTTGGGAACATAGACGTTGACGATGCGGATCCCCTCCAGCGTCGCGCTGATCAGGCGCCGCTCGGCATCAGGGGAATCGTCGGGCAAGCCACGGACGATGTCACTCACCGGCTTGCGCGCAGCCAGGGCAACCCCGTTGTAGGTCTTCTGGCCGAAGACATCCAACCGGTAGCCCAGCGCCTCGAGGGTCTCCCGCGGGAACAGCTCGTCGGTGACCTTGCTCTCCTGCATGCAGAGCAAGTCGGGACGCTCGTGGCCGAGCCACGCCTCGAGGCGGGGTAGACGGGCTCGCACCGAGTTGACGTTCCAGGTCGCGATCTTCAGCATCCTGGATCTCGCTAACAGATCTTCCCGCTCTTCATCAACGCCGCGCGCCGGCCGTTCCTGCCGATCGTCGTAATCGTCGGCGACTTGACGATGCAGTCAAGATGGGTGAAGGCCTGGGCATCCTCGTCGTAGTTCGCGCCGATCGCGATATGGCAGGTGCCGAGGATCTTTTCGTCCTCGAGCATGTTGCCCGTCACGCGCGCGGCAGGATTGAGCCCGATGCCGAGCTCGCCCAGATGGCGGGCATTGCGCGCATAGGTCGCAATGCGCCGGGCGGTCCAACCGGTCCGCCCGCGCATCTTTTGCGCCGCCTCCTCCCCGAGACGCAGCGAGCGCTCGAAGCGCCGGGCTCCCGCGCCCCCGCGCACCGCCGTCACCAGCCCGCCGGAGACATCGACGGTCACCGGCGCGCGAGGCACGAAGGCACCGCCCCCATCGGCCGTCGCCAGCGATCCGTCGAAGACGAGCACCCCGTCGGCATCGTAGTTCGTCGGCGAGATGTAGGTCTCGCCCGCTGGGAGATTGCCGCCGCTGCCCGGCTTCCAGAAGGCGCCATCGTCGGCCCGCCCCTTGCGGTCCCGCAACCCAATCTCGATGTCGGTTCCGCCCGGCGCGGTGATCAGAACCCGGTCGGCCCGGTCGAGGGCCCGCTTCAGCTTGGCGGCCTGCCGCCGCATGCGCGCATAGTCAACCGGCACGGTGCGGGCGAACATGTCGAGGGTCACCGACGGAGACCAGAAGCTCCGCGAGCGGCCGGTCGCCATCAAGGCGTTGAAGATGTGCGTCCAAGAGCCGCGCCCGCGCCCAAAACGATAGGGCTTCTCCATGCCGAAGCGGTCCTTACCCAGCTTGTCGGCGCTGATCGAGATGGTGACCTCGGGTTCGGAGCGCAAGGCATGGATGACCGCATCGGAGGCCATATCGAGCGAGGTTCGGCGGGGCTGGATGATCACCGTCGCATCGGCGCCGCGGTCGAGGGCGGCATCGTAGAGCGCCGCCGAGATCGTCAGCACGTCGTCAAATGGATTGGTGACGATCACGACCCGCTCACCCTTGCGTACTCGCAAGACATCCGCGATGGCGGTGCGCGCGGCTCGCGCGATCCGGCTGGGGACTCTGCGGGCGGACTTCCTGCGCGCGGGGGTCCCTTTCTTGACTGCGGCCATGCGGTCCCTCCTCCCCGGTATCGAGTTCGTCCTCGCAGAGAATCGATTCCTCTGCCCGGCTGGCAATCACAGAAGTCGTAGCGTATCCTGGGTTGTCGTGCATTACAATGCTCGCCAACGGTGCGCCGCCGGACGGGAAGCGTGCTCCGATGCAGCGCACGCAACGGCGGGGGCCGAACAGGGAGCGTGCTCCAATGAAGCGCACGCAACGGCGGGGGCCGAGCGTCGCAGCGCCTGATCGCCCCAACGCACGGCCGGTCCCTGAAGCCATGCGGGGACGATGGGAGATGCCATGCCTTGGACGCAGATCGGGAATGTCGCCCTGGTCGTTCTCCTCGATGTGCTTCTCCTCGCCGGCCTGATCGCGATTCCCGTCGGCCTTTCGGGCACCTTCATCCTCGTCGGCTTCGCCTTGATCATCGCGCTGCTGACCGGCTTCCAGGCGGTGACACTCTGGGCGCTGTTGCTCTTGCTCGCCTTCGCGATCGTCGGGGAGATCATCGAGTCGTCGCTCGGCAGTCTGATGGCCCGCCGTTACGGCGCATCCAAGTGGGGCATGATCGGCGCCTACGTGGGCGGGATCGTCGGGGCGATCGCCGGCACGCCAATCCTGCCGATCATCGGGACGCTGATCGGCTCCTTCATCGGCGCTGCCGGTCTCGCGGTGCTCTTCGAGTGGATCCACCTGCGCCAGCTCGGCGCGAGCATGCCCCCCGGGTGGGGAGCGATTCTGGGCAAGGCGCTCGCCTCGTTCCTCAAGCTCGGGATCGGGCTCGCCACGGCCGTCTTCCTGCACGTGCGGGTTGTCGGCTATCTGTTCCCCTGAGGTGAATCGCAGATCAGCCCCGCCTCTCCGGTCGAGGCAGCCGGCGATCGAGAGCGCAGGACGTTGAATTGTGCGACGACGGTCGCTGCCCCGGACAACGCGGCCAATGCTCAACGACGCAGGGCGTTGATCTGTGCGGCGAGCTCTTCGGCGCGCTGCGAACCGACCAGCAGGCGCGTGCCATCCCGCAGGATGAGCTGCACGCCTTGGTCCCCGTGCACGTTGTAGGCCTTCCCGTGGAGACCGGAGCGAATGCCCCATCCCCCGTATTCCCGAATCGCACTGTAGCTGCGCGCCTCGCAGGAAACGATCTCCTCGGGAGCAATGCGGCGGCCGGCGCGATGAAAGGGGTGAAACCGAAGGTGGAGACCCTCGGCGCGCACCTCGGTCACCAGCCGCGCCGAGAGGAAGAGCAGCGGCAGGCCCGCCCCCAACAGGATCCCCATCGCGATCAGCAATTCGTCGGACGACGGATTGTTGCCGAAAGGACGGCCGAAGACGAGTTGCTGAACGATCGCATAGAGCAATATCGCCGGGGTCGTCAGCACGAGCGCCCAGAGCCAGGGCTGGCGAAAGCGCTGGACTTCACGGAAGGTCACCGGAATCTGACTACTTGCTCCCATCGGCCTTCTCCCCTTCCTCCCCCTGGCCCTCTGGCCCCCTGGCCGTCGGCCCCCTTGATCACCCGCGGGGCGCCCGGAGCTCGCTACCAGGCTTCCCGGCCCTGCATGATTCGCAGTGGCTCCATCATCAGGACCGGTCGTCCCGGGGCACTCAGAAGCTGCCTCAGGAAGAGCAGCTCCTCGGCGGGCAGCGCCAGTGCATCAGTCCCGGCAACAACACCCTCCGGCACTCCCGCGGCGGTAGCCGCCGCACCCGCGATCCGGTTATCGCTCCCCGCCGATGTTGCGGCTGGCAGCCCGAGGAATCCAATCAAGGCGGGGCGCAGAGATGGGAAGCGGAACGTGCCCAGAGCCGGCGCTTCGGCCAGCGCGATCCGCCGCTGTGCCGGGATGCCGGCCGCCTGCTTGGCCAGGGCAAGGCTGTACCAGAATCCCCCGATCTCATCGACCAATCCGATCTCCTTGCCGCGCCTGCCACTCCAGATTCTGCCCTGGCCGATCCGGTCGACTTCCTCTTCCGCCAACCCGCGCCCTTCGGCAACCTTGGCCACGAAGTCGTGGTAGACCTCGGCGAACAACTCCTCGACCCGCGCTTCCTCGTCCGCGGTGAGATTCCGCTCGGGCACGGCCATCCCGATCAAGGGAAGCCGCATGCCCCGGCCGAGATCGGCATGCTCGCCGCGCTGGACATGATCGTAGTCGATGCCCAGCTTCTCGCCGAGGCCGTCGTCCCACAACCAACCGCCGATCACACCGATCGACCCGGTAAGCGTGTAGGGCGAGGCAACGATCGTGTCCCCGTACATCGAGATCCAGTAGCCACCGGAGCCGGCCACATATCCCTGGGAGACGATCACCGGTTTGACCTCGGCGGTCAGCTTCAGTTCTCTTGCCACCAGATCGCTGGCCAGCGCATCACCACCCGGGGAATCGGCGCGAAAGACAACTGCCTTCACCAGAGGGTCTTCGCGAGCCTCCTTGATCTTTTGCGCGAGGTACCGCCCCTTGATCCCGGTCTCCATCGCGCAAGGGCCGATTCCGTAGAGTACGGCGATCCTCTCCGGCTGGCCCCACTCCAGTGGGCTCCAGACGGGATCACCCATGACCGTCGCGACCTGAGCCGCCGAACGATCCAGTGTCTCCCGCCGCGCGCTCTCGCGCGCCGCCTCCTTGGCTTCTTCGTAGGAACCGATCGAGTCGACAAGCCCCGCCGCCTGGCACTCGCGGGCGAGCAAGATCCCCTGCTCGTTGATCACGCGTTCCCAGTCCGCGCGGCTGATCCCGCGGGCAGAGGTCACCGTGGCGGCAATCTCCTCGTAGAAATCGTCGATCAGCGCCTGGATCTGCTCGCGATCGGCCTCGGACATCGAGGTCCGCGAGAAACTCTCGAAGGCTGACTTGTAGGTGAAGTACCGCCACTCGTCGACGCCGACGCCCAGCTTATCGAACATCCCACGCAGATAGGTCCGCCCGCCGCACAGTCCGATCAGCTCCATGTCGCCCACGGGATCCATCCAGATCTCATCCGCCACGGTGGCGAAGACGTAGCCGCCCAGGTTGACGGAATCAACGTAGATGATCACCTTTTTCCCCTGGGCTCGGAACCCGGCGAGTTGCTCGCGCAGTTCCCAGAGCATCTCGCTGTTGATCTCCATCTGCGAGAGGTTGAGAACGACTCCATCCACCGTCGGATCCTGGGCCAGAGCATCGATGTGGGCCAGGGTGCCGAGCAACGTGCGCCGGTCGTCGAAGAAGCGATAGCGCCGGTAGACCATCGGACCTTTCAGGTTCATGTCCGGATAGCGGTGATGCGGGCGCAACAGCCCCGTGTCGGGCGCCGGGAGCCCGCTTTCGAGGACATAGCTCGTCGTCAGGTGCTCACCATCGTTGTCGAGCGTGCCGCGGAGATCACTGCGAAACCGGGGACTCAGACCGATGCTCAGGCGCAAGCTCACCTCGCCGGTGTTGAGCGCCTGAGCGCCGAGCGCAATCCCGCGCAGGGGGTGAACCTCGAATCCATAGCCCGTCCGGATCTGCTCGAAATCCTGATCCCGGTACCAGGCCGCTTGGCCGAAGAAGGTCAGCCGGGGACCAAGGGGGCGCAGGCCGAGATCGGTTTGGAGAACGAGATCGTCCCCTTCCAGGTCGAACGCCCCGGAGAAACCGCTGGAGAGCCAGCGGGAGCGTTTCGTCATCCCGAGCGTCAGACGCTTGTGGCGCGTGTCGGTCCAGTCGCCGCCATTCCAGGAGTAGGCGATGCCCCAGCCCCCGCCCCCCGACGCACTGCCGATCCCGAGGGTGTATTCGCGGCCGGAGCGACTGCGATCTCCCTGGTCTTCGAAGGCAAATCTCCGCACGGCAAACGAGAGGTTGCGCAGCGAGAGGATGCCGAGGCTGTTGCGCATCCGGTCGCGCCCGCAGCCAAGCGCTGCCCGGATGCCCTGATCCTCCCAGTTCTCGTAGGCGAGCAGGAAGCCACCCCGCTCGCGCGTCGGCCAGACGGCCGGGTTGAAGAGTCCCGCGGCCAGGCTGCTCGACACCCCGGGCGCCTCGGCCAGCAGGCGGGACTCGGTCCAGTAGTCGGGCAGCCCGGCGGGACCTTCGTCCTGCACCGCCCACCCGGCGGGAGCCGCCGCCAGCAGCGCGACAGCGAGGATCACCGCACATCCCCAAGAGACACGAACTGCGCCCTTCCACTTCTCTGCTGTCCGATCCATGGTCGTCTCCCCGATTGTTGAACCACTGTACCGTGTGTGTGGACTGTCGGCGCTGAGCTCCAGAGGAATGCGCAGGAACTCATCGCGCCTCAGCACCCCGCGCGCCGGCAGATGCGCGCCGCGTCTCTCCGTTGGCGCAGGTTGCCGGAGGCGGGATCCCCGTGCAACATACGTGTCCCTTACGCCAAGGGTTCTCGACGCCCCGAACATCTTGCGCTGGCAGAGCGAGGAGAAAAGGCACGTAAGGCGCAATTGACTACCCCTACATGAATTGAGGGCTGATGCTCAAGAGCCGCATGAACTCACGGACTTGTCAAATCGCACGCCGGAGCGGTTGAGCGGCCCTGCAACTGGCCCTAGAATGCCCCCTGCTGTGTGGGAGGAGGAGGTAGCGCGTGCAGATCGTCATCGTCGGTGCAGGCACGGTCGGATTCGACCTGGCGGTTCAGCTCCAGAGGGCGGGGCACGATGTCGGCTTGGTCGAGAAGCATACCGACCGCTGCGCTGAGATCCGCGACAAGCTCGACATCCTAGTCGTCGAAGGGCCGGGGAGTAGCCCGCGGGCGTTGATCGATGCGGGTCTGCGCGAAGCGCAGATGGTCCTGGCGGTGACCTCGGTCGATGAGGTCAACATCCTCGTCTGCGGGCTGGCCGCTCAGTTCGGGGTGAAGACGCGGATCGCGCGCGTGCGTAACCCCGAGTTCACCGGAAGCCGTGCGCGCGTCAATCTCACCGGCTTAGGCGTCACCCGGGTCATCGACCCGGAACGGATCATCGTGCGCGTGATCCACAACATTGCTCGCATCCCCGACGTCGTCGAGGTCTTCAGCTACCATGACGACGAGATCTTGATCGCGCGCCATGTCATGAAGCCCGAGATGCCGATCATCGGCAAGAGCCTGGTCCAGATCCTCCAGGAGGCGGGCTCGGATCGTTTCCTCTCCGTCGCCCTGCGGCGTGACGGAGAGGCACGCATTCCCGCCGGGGACGATGTCATCCGTCCCGGTGACGATGTGACCACGCTGTTCCGGGCCGCAACCCTCCCGCGCTACCTCGAGTTTCTCGGCCTCTCCGGGCGCAAGGTGCGCAAGGCGATCGTGGCGGGAGAGAGCCTGACCGCGGTGCGCCTGTGCGCCGCGCTCGAGGAATGGGTCGAGGACGTGCTCCTCATCGATCCCGACGCAGCCCATGGCCAAACCGCGGCGGAACGGCTCGACGGCGTTGAGGTCATTCACGGCGATGCCACCGACCGAGCGGTGTTGGCCGAAAACAACGTGGGCGCCGCCGACCTCTTCGTTGGAGCGGGGCGGATCACGGCCGACAACGTCATGGGTGCCCTGCTGGCCCGCTCCGTCGGCGCGGGGCGCGTGGTCGCCGTTTCGGACGAGCCGAGCAACAATCGTCTCTTCCGCGAGCTGGGGGTCGACCACGTAGTCAGTCCGCGGCGGCTGATGGCGCAGGAGATCATGGATGTCATCCACCGGGGGCGCCGCTCGATGGAACTCCATCTGCGCGATATGCCGCTCGAGTCGCTGCTCATTCGCGCCGACCCGGGAAGCCGCGTCACCCGCGGGCCGCTGCTCAAAGTCTGGCGCCCTCTCCGCAGTCGCGCGATCGTCGGCGCGGTGGTCCACGAGGGCAAGACGATCATTCCGCGGGGCGATACGCACATCGCCGCCGGCGATGATGCCATCGTGATCACGGAGGAGAGGCAGGTGGGCAAGATCCAGAAGCTCTTCGGCGGCAAGCGCTGATGAGGACGACGTGAACGGCAGAGCGATCCTCCATGCCCTCGGCCGCCTGATGCAGCTGATGGCCGCCTTCCTGCTCATCCCCTTAGGGATTGCCGTCTGGGAGGCCCGCGATTGGTCGCCCCTGACGCGCCCGCAGGGATATGCCTTCATCATCACCGTCGCCGTCGCCCTGGTGGCGGGAACGATCCTCCAGTTCACCTGCCGGGCCGCCCGCGACGAACAACGCACGCGCGAGGGCTTCGCCATCGTGACCCTTGGCTGGGCCCTGCTGGCCCTGCTCGGATCGATCCCCTTCTTCGTCTACTTCCTTGCCACCCGCGACGTCAGCGCGCCCCATCACATCTTCACCGCGTTCACCGACGCCTACTTCGAGATCATGAGCGGGTTCACGACCACCGGGGCGACGATCCTCACCAACATCGAAGGCCTGCCGCGCGATCTGCTCTTCTGGCGCAGCCTAACGCACTGGCTGGGGGGCATGGGGATCATCACTCTGGCGCTCGCCATTTTTCCGGCGATGGGCATCGCCGGCTACCAGATGTTTCGCGGCGAGGTCCCCGGCCCCTCCGCCGACCGGCTGCGCCCGCGACTCGCCGAGACGGCCAAGGTCCTCTGGGGCGTCTATCTGCTCCTCTCCGCCGCCGAGACGACCCTGTTGATGCTGGGCGGCATGGACCTCTTCGACGCGCTGTGCCACACCTTCGGCACGATGGCAACCGGCGGCTTCTCGACCCGCAGTGCCTCCATTGGAGCCTACCAGAGCGCGTATATCGACTGGGTCGTGATCCTATTCATGTTCCTGGCCGGCACCAATTTCCTGCTCCACTACCGCGTGCTCTTCCGGCGCGACTGGCTGGCGGTGCGCAACAACCGGGAGTTCCACTTCTATGCCGGCACGGTTCTGGTCGCGATCCTGATCACGATGGCGGTGCTCCATTTCGACGGCGTTCCGGCCGCCGAGATCTCCGAGCAGCACTACCAATTCGATTCACGCCCAACGGTGGCGCATGCCACGCATGTGGCCGCTGAGCAAGAAAAGCTCTCCTCCTTCGACGGACTGCTCCGCCACTCGGCATTCCAGGTCGTCGCCATCACCACGACCACCGGATACGGCACGGCGGACTTCGATGTCTGGCCGCGTTCGATCGGCCTCCTGCTCGTCGTCTTGATGTTCTGGGGCGGCTGCGCCGGCTCGACCGGCGGCGGGATGAAGATGATCCGCATTCTGGTCGTGCTCAAGGTCGCCTGGCGCGAGCTGCGCCGCATGGTCCGGCCACGCCTGATCGCGCCGCTGAAAGTGCGCGGCTACACGGTCGAAGAGAAAAGGATCACCAATGTCGTCGGCTTCTTCATCCTCTTCGTCGCGCTCTTCATCGTCTGTTCGATCATCATGACGCTTTTCATTCCCGACCTGACGACTGCGGTCGCCGCGGTCGCCGCGACAATCGCCAATATCGGCCCCGGCCTCTCGGGCGTCGGCTCCACGCAGACCTACGCCTGGATCCCGACGGCCGGGAAGTGGGTCTTGATCCTCTGCATGCTGCTCGGACGCCTCGAGATCTTCACCGTCATCGTGCTGCTGCGCCCCTCCTTCTGGAAGCGCTAGCGCGCTGGATGCTCCCGATCTGATCACCCGCCATGCGGCCCTCGTGCGGTGCGGGCGTATGTTCGTTTCGCAACTGCATTGCGCACCGGTGCGGGCAGCAGGGATGGGGGCGGCGGCGTACACGCTCGTTTCGCAATCGCGTTGCGCGTAGGTGCGGGCAGCAACGGAACAAGCGGAACCCGGCTCCTCGTCACTCGGTTCAACGAGCTGCCGACTGAGTGTACTCACGATCCGCGACACTCACCGGAGGACAACACTGACGGGAGACCAGATGATGGGCACTGCCGAGCGGGAATCTATCGCGGGCGGGTCTCCGCGCCTCCATCTGCACGGGATCTCCACCGGACGCCTCACCGCTCTGGCACTATCGCTGCTGTGCGCATGGATCTTCGCCGGCTGCGCCGGAACCCGCGAACGGGCAGCCTACTCGGAACTCGCGGACGCCGCCCGGATCATCGGAGTCCACAGGTCCGCCGAGTCGGCGGCGGGAAATCAGCACCGGGCAGGAGCTGCCGACGCCGCGACCACCCGTGCGTCGCTGCCCGCGATCCCGCCACAGGCCTCGCTCGATGATCTACTCCTCTATGCGGCGCTCAACAATCCCGAACTCGAAGCACGCTTCTACCACTGGCAGGCGGCGCTCGAACGAGTGGCGCAGGCGCGCGGCTTGCCCGATCTTCAGCTTACCTACGCCTACTACATCCAAGAAGTCGAGACGCGCGTCGGTCCCCAACGGCAACGTCTGGGCATCTCCCAGCGGATACCCTGGCCCGACAAGCTCAACCAACAGACCGCCGCAGCCCTAGCGGGCGCCGAGATCGCCCGGGAAAAGCTCACCTCTGCGCACCTCGACCTCGAAGCGCGGGTCGCCGAGGCCTTTCACGAAGCAGCTTACCTGGTGCGGGCACAGGCGATCACCGTGGAGAGCGTGGCGCTCTTGACCGATCTGGAAGGTGTTGTCCGCATACGCTACGCCGCGGGGACGGCGAGCCATGCCGCGCTGATCAGCGTGCAACTCGAGTTGGGGCGTCTCGAGGAGCGCCAAGCAGCCTTGGATGCCCGCCGCAAGCCGCTACTGGCGCGTCTCAATACGGCCCTGGGACGGGTTCCGCAGGCCCGCCTGCCCTGGCCACTGCCGGTTCCCTGGCCGGTCCCGTGGAGCCCGGCGGCGCGCGAGTCCGCCGGCCCTGCCCCAACCCCGCTGCCAGCCGGCGATCGCAACATGGGTTCGCATGGCTCTGCCTCCGGCGCTGGGGAGCGCGGAGGCACGGCTGTCACCGACGCCAGCGATGAGCAACTGCGCGCCTGGCTCGCCGCCGGAAATCCCGAGCTTCGCGTCTTCGACCGGCGGCTTGCCGTGGCCCACGCCCGGCAGGCGCTGGCGGGCGCCGCTTACTTCCCCGATCTCGTCTTGGGCGCCGACTGGATTGCCACCGACGAACGCCCTCTGCCGGGCCTGGAGGAAAACGGCAAGGACGCGGTCATCGCGCGCATTGGATTCTCCCTCCCACTCTGGTTCGGCAAGCACCGCGCCGCGGAACGCGAGGCGGCCGCGCACTACGCCGAGGTGCTGGCGCAGCGCCGGGCGCGCGCCGATCAGCTGGCTCTCGAGCTCGAGGAGTTGCTCTACGAACTCCGGGACGCCGAGCGCAAAATCGAGCTCTTCGGCCACACCCTGATTCCGAAGGCCTACCAGGGACTCGCCGTCACCCGGCAGGCCTTCGCCGGAGGCGAGGCCCACTTCGCCGATCTGATCGATGTGCAACAGGCGCTCCTCGAGCTGCAGCTCGCCTACGCGCGCGCGCAGGCAACCCGGGGGCAGCGCGCGGCACGGCTCGCCGCCCTCCTCGGCCGTGAAGTCGGTTCCGGATCGATCGCCCCGCCTGCCGCCACAGAAGGAGAGCAACGATGAGCGCGAAGGCTCTTCAGCGCAAACCCGGCCGTCTCCTGCTTCCCCTCATCGCGGTGGCCATCGTCGGTCTGGTCGGGGGCTATCTCCTGGGCCACGGCCGGCCGGAGGCGCCGACCCGCTCCGCGGCGCCGGAGGATGAGCTGATGGCAGCAGGGCATCGGGGAGCGGTCGAGCAGGTCTGGACCTGTTCGATGCATCCTCAGATCCGCCAGCCGAAACCGGGGCAATGCCCGCTCTGCGGTATGGACCTGATTCCGGTTGAGGCGGGCGATACCGGCGCCGGCGTGGGGGCCGCTGAATTGACCCTCTCGCCCAGCGCGCGGCGGCGCGCGCAGATCGAGACCGCCCCCGTCGAACGGCGGTACGCCACCGCCGAGATCCGCATGGTCGGCAAGGTGACCTTCGACGAGACGAGGCTCGCCACGATTGCCGCCCGGGTCCCTGGCCGCCTCGAGCGCCTCTATGTCGACTACACGGGAGTGCCCGTGCGCGCCGGGGACCATCTGGTGGAGATCTACAGCCCCGAGCTGCTTTCCGCGCAGGCGGAGTTGATCCAGGCGGCCCGGGCAGCAGAGCAACTCGCCGGCAGCGACCTGGCCGCCATGCGCGCTACGGGTCGCCAGACCGTCGCCGCCGCGCGCGAGAAGCTGCGCCTGTGGGGCATGACTGCAGAACAGATCGCCGCCATCGAGGCCCGCGGCGAACCGCGTGACCGGATGACGATCTATGCACCGATCGGCGGCATCGTGGTCGCCAAGCCGGCGGTCGAGGGCATGTACGTCGAGACCGGCACCCCGATCTACACGGTCGCCGACCTCTCCCACGTGTGGGTCATGCTCGACGCCTACGAATCGGATCTGACTTGGCTGCGCTATGGACAGGATATGACCTTCACCACCCAGGCCTATCCCGGAGAGCCCTTCCGCGGCCGGATCAGCTTCATCGACCCGGTGCTCGATGCACGCACGCGCACGGTCAAGGTGCGGGTCAATGTGGCCAACGCAGATGGGCGCCTCAAGCCCGAGATGTTCGTGCGCGCAGTGGTCCACAGCCAGGTCGCCGCCGGCGGGCGGGTCATGGAGCCGTCGCTCGCCGGCAAGTGGATCTGCCCGATGCACCCCGAGGTGATCGACGAGGAAGCGAATGACTGCCGGCTCTGCGGCATGCCGCTCGTGCGCGCCGAGGCGCTCGGCTACTCGCCCGTGGCGGTCGATGACACTGCCGCCCCGCTGGTCATTCCCGCGTCGGCGCCTCTGATCACCGGCAAGCGGGCGGTCGTTTACGTGGAAGATCCGCTCGCGCCGGGGGCCTATCAGGGCCGCGAGATCGAGCTCGGGCCCCGGGCCGGCGACGACTACATCGTGCGCGCCGGTCTGCGCGAAGGAGAGCGCGTGGTCGTACGGGGCAATTTCAAGATCGACAGCGCGATCCAGATCCAGGCGGGACGAAGCATGATGAGCCCTGCCGATGCCGAACAGCACGTGCCCGATGATGCCGGAGGAGGCAACCACGCCGACCACACGATGCCCGACCACACGATGCCCGATCGCGCGATGTCCGAGCAAGTGATGCCCGATCTCGAGGCCCCGGCAGCCTTCCGGGCCCAGATCGACACGCTGCTGGCGCGCTACTATGCGATCCATGAACCCTTGAGCCTCGATCAGCTCGCCGCCGCGCAGCAGCAGGCACGCCGCTTCCGCGAACGCCTCGACGCCATCACCCCCACCCACCTGAGCGCCCCCGCTGCGAGTCTCTGGTCGGCCGAGCGGCGCTCGCTGGCGAAGAGCAGCCGCGCCCTGGCTGACGCTGCCGGCCTGGGTGCTGCGCGCGAGGCCTTCTTGCCGCTGACGCAGGCGCTAACCCAGTTGGTCACCCGCTTCGGGACGAGCGCCGCCCAGCCGGTGCTGCAGTTCCACTGTCCGATGGCCTTCGGCGGCCAGGGCGCCGATTGGCTGCAGGACCGGCCGGGAACTGAAAACCCCTACTACGGAAATACGATGTATCGCTGTGGCAGCCAGACGGCCACGCTGGTGCCAGGGACCGGCGGAGCAGAATGATGACGGACCGCGAACCGCCCCGTGAGACACTGCCGCCCGGGCCGACGCCCGCATCCGCTCCATCCCCGGGAGGTTCATGGATCGACGCGGTCCTGCGCTTCTGCCTCGATCGCAAGCTGGTCGTCTTCCTGCTGGCCCTGATCGCCCTCGTCTGGGGACTGATCGTCGCCCCCTTCGACTGGACGCTCGGCGGCCTGGCACGGAGCCCGGTTCCGGTCGATGCGATCCCCGACATCGGCGAGAATCAGCAGGTCGTCTTCACCGAGTGGGTGGGGCGTTCCCCGCAAGATGTCGAAGATCAGGTTACCTATCCCCTGACCGCCGCGCTGCTCGGCGTCCCCGGCGTGCGCACGATCCGCAGCCACTCGATGCTCGGCGTGTCCTCGATCTATGTCATCCTCGATGAGTCGGTCGACTTCTATTGGTCGCGCTCTCGCATCCTCGAGCGGCTCAACAGCCTGTCCCCCGGAGCGCTCCCGCCCGGCATCCAGCCGCGCCTGGGCCCCGACGCCACCGCCCTCGGCCAGGTCTTCTGGTACACGCTGGAGGGCCGCGATCCGCAGGGCCGTCCGACCGGCGGTTGGGGCCTGGAGGAACTGCGCTCGACTCAGGACTGGTACGTGCGTTTCGCCCTGATGAGCGCCGAGGGGGTCAGCGAAGTCGCCTCGGTGGGGGGCTTCGTCCGCGAGTATCAGATCGATGTCGACCCCGACGCCATGCGCGCCCACGGAGTCAGCCTCGATGAGGTCTTCACCGCGGTGCGCCTGTCGAACGTCGACGTCGGCGCCCGCACGATCGAGATCAACCGGGCCGAATACGTCATCCGCGGTCTTGGTCTTGTCAGGAACCTCGCCGGCCTGGAGCAGGCGGTTGTCAAGGTTCGCGAGCATGTCCCGATCTTCGTCGGTAATGTCGCGCACGTCTCGCTGGGGCCGGGGACGCGCCGCGGGGCCCTCGACAAGGGCGGCGCCGAGGCCGTCGGCGGAGTGGTCGTCGTGCGCTACGGCGAGAATCCGCTCGCCGTGATCAAGAACGTCAAGGCGAAGATCGCCGAGATCAGTGCCGGGCTGCCGCGCAAGACCCTCCCCGACGGCACGCTCTCCCAGGTGCAAATCATCCCCTTTTACGACCGCAGCGGCCTGATCCACGAGACGCTGGGCACGCTGAAGACCGCTCTCACGCAAGAGATCCTGGTGACGATCATCGTCGTCCTCTTGATGGTCATGCATCTGGGCAGCTCACTGCTCATCTCCGGGCTCTTGCCGCTGGCGGTGTTGCTCTGCTTCGTCGCCATGAAGTCCTTCGGCGTCGATGCCAATGTCGTCGCCCTCTCGGGAATCGCCATCGCCATCGGGACGATGGTCGACATGGGCGTGATCATCACCGAGAACATCGTGCGCCATGCCCGCACCGCCCACCCGGGCGTCCCCTCGCGCGAGATCGTCTTGCGGGCCACGCGCGAGGTCGGCGGGGCGGCGGTGACCGCCGTGGCGACGACGGTCGTCAGCTTCCTGCCCGTCTTCACGATGCAGGGCGCCGAGGGGAAACTCTTCCGCCCGCTCGCCTTCACCAAAACCTTCGCCCTGGCCGCTTCGGTGATCGTCGCCCTCACCCTGATCCCCCCGCTGAGCCAGTTTCTCATCGTCCGGCGGCGGCGCGCCGCGCAGGCCTCCGCCGGGACCGGCCCGCCGGGCGCCGCAGAGCCCAACTCGATGCGCGCTGCCGGGCCCAACCCGAAGCACACCGCGGCCGGCGCCGGGTGGACCCTCGCCGCGCTGCTCGGCGCGCTTGGGCTAGCGGCACTCTTTCTCCTGCCTTGGTGGATCGGGGGGCTGTTACTCCTGATCGGTGCCGCCCATCTGCTGCGCCCCGGCATCGCCCGGTGGGGCGTGCCGCCGCTCCCCTGGCTGCCGAATGCCTTGGTGGCGCTCTTCTTCGGCGTTCTCCTGGCCGGTTACTGGATGCCGCTGGGTCCCGAACAGGGCCCTCTGGGCAACCTGCTCTTCGTCGGCCTGCTCCTCGGAGGGCTGCTGCTTTTCTTCTTCGTCCTGCGCCGCCTCTACGTCCCGCTGCTGCGCTGGTTCCTGGCGCACAAGGCGCTCTTTCTGCTCCTGCCGCTCACCCTCGTGCTGTCGGGAGCAATGATCTGGCTCGGCTTCGAGCGGCTCGGCGGATGGCTGCCGGCATCGATTCGCTCGTGGCGCCCGGTGGTCGCCGTTGCCCATGCCTTCCCGGGCCTGGGGCGCGAGTTCATGCCGCCGCTCGACGAGGGATCTTTCCTATACATGCCGACGACCATGCCCCATGCCTCGATTGGCGAAGCACTCGACGTTCTGCAGAAACAGGATCTCGCTCTGGAGCAGATCCCCGAGGTCGAGCTCGCCGTCGGCAAGATCGGCCGCGCCGAGACGGCGCTCGATCCGGCGCCGATCTCGATGATCGAGACGGTGATCAGCTACCGCTCGGAATTCGACGCCCACTCGTCGGGGCGGCTGCGCCGCTACCGCTTCGAGAGTGGTGAGACCGATACCTTCCGCACACTGGCCGGCGTGCCGGTGCGCGCCCCCGACGGTGAGCCCTATGTCGTGGCCGGGCGCTTCGCCCGTGACGAGGAGGGCAGGCTGATTCCCGATTCGGGAGGAAGCCCCTTCCGCCTCTGGCGCCCTCCGCTCGATCCGGCACTCAATCCGGCCCGCGCCGCCTGGGAGGGGATCCGCTCACCCGATGACATCTGGGATGCGATCGTGCGCGCCGCGCAGATCCCGGGTACGACCTCGGCGCCCAAGCTTCAGCCGATTAGAACCCGGCTCGTCATGTTGCAGAGCGGGATGCGGGCGCCCATGGGGGTCAAGGTCCGCGGGCCCGATCTGGTCACGATCGAGAAGTGGAGTTGACCCGGTTTCGTGGAT